>NZ_JAMYLO010000004.1:0-278499 GCF_040318075.1 Mesorhizobium sp. M1328
ATGCGTTGACCAGCGAAACATACTGAACGTCAGCCAGATTGAAGCCGGCGGTTGCGATTTCGGTGGCGGATCCACCCGATGCGTAGTGCAGAGTTGCCATCCAATATTCCTTTGTCTCATTCGATAGCGCCCCGGGGCTTGCCTACTAGAGGGTGTATATTAGCGCCAAATCACATACCTGCAGGCTCTGATAGAATGGTTGATCGCCAATAGGAACGCTCGCACGGAAGGAGAAATCTAAATAGAGATATTCAATAGATATCAAGAATATCATCGCTTTACGTCCGTATATCTATCCAGATTATCTGATTTAATTGGAGATCGGTAGTTTCATGGTCTAAAAAAATAGCTTGCGTGTTGCGGAATGCAATTGTGAAATAAATTTCTATTCGACTGTTCATCTGCCAATTTAGAGATCAGACAAACGTTTAATCTGAGAGCCAAGCCCCTCCACAGTCTCATTGCCGCAACCAATTAGTTGTGGACAAGTTGTAGGCGTCTGCGCGCTCGTCGCCGGATATCGGTCGGCAGATCAGGTTTCCGACATCGGAGGGGGTCGAATCGGCTTATCCGCTGGTCGCAAGGAGGCAAGTCGCGTCAGGGGTTGTGGCTGAGGGGCTGATCATCATGCCTGGTAGCACGCGGACCCGGACAGGGAGCTTAGGAATCCCAGCGTAGAGCAGCCGTACAGCGCACGACTGTCGGAAGCGCTTTCTTCGGTTGTCTTATCAGTGGCGAGTCCGGCTTGGCACAACTCCCTAGAGTTCGAGGCGCAATTCATCCGCGTACCCACAAGATGCTGTCGAGGTGCTTCGCGATATGCGTAAGGCCGTGATCCCAATGCGGTTTACCTCATTCAAACAGACGAGGACAGTAGGCAAGCCTCCTCCTACCGTACCCTTTCACGCGCACAGAAGTAACGAAGCAAAACCATGAAAGCAGATGCGAAAGGCAGTTACTTCACGCGGCCGAAACACGGCGCACGGACGGGAGCTTCGGGATGAATCCGCATCTCGTTTGTGTGGGAGGCGAAGATCACGCCCTGAGAATTCCGTTCCTAATGTCGCTGCGCGAAAGCGGCTTCCGGGTCACTGCAGTTTCGACCGGCGATGAGGCTGCGTTTTTGCGGCATGGCATTCCGCATCGCCGCTACGGTTTCGACCGATTTGCCAGCGGCAGTGGCGAGTGGACCGCCGTAAGAGCGATTCGGAAATTGGTTGCGGAACTCCGGCCTGACATCGTCCAAAGTTTCGACACCAAGCCCAACCTGCTGGCACCGTTTTCGGTGCGCGGAACGGTGCCGGTCGTGCGCACGATCAACGGCCTGGGCTGGACATTCTCCTCGCTGGAACCGCGGGCTCTGGCGTTGCGTCCAATCTTTTGCGGATTGCAATGGCTTGCCTCCTTCTGGACGGCAGCGACGGTGTTTCAGAATCGGGACGATGAGGCTTTCTTCAAGCGCTTTCGATTGATTGAACCCGGCAGCGGAAGAGTCATCCGCAGTTCTGGCATCGACGTCGATGCGTTCGCCATGGCGAGGCATCTTGCTCCGCCGGCAACGAAAATGCGCCAGGAACTCGGGCTCCAGTCAGCAGAGATCGTAATTTTTGTTGGCCGGTTGACCCGCCAGAAGGGCATCCCGGTACTGCTTCAAGCAGTCCCCCGCGTCCTTTCTAAAAGGCCTAATGCTCGTTTCGTGCTTGTCGGCCCTTGGGAGTCCGAAGGTCCATTTGCAGTCGACAAGTTGGAAATCGATCGACACGCTCCTCATGTCATCGCGCTTGGCCCACGACGCGATGTTCCAGCCCTTCTTGGTATGGCCGACGTGTTCGCCTTCCCCACACAATATCGAGAAGGAATCCCGCGCGTCCTGCTCGAGGCAGGGCTGGCGGGATTGCCCATCGTCGCCTCAAAGATGCCCGGCTGCAATGAAGTGGTCGAGGATGGATGGAACGGCTACCTTGTCCAACCGCACGACGCCGATGGCCTTGCATCTCGAATAGTTGACATCCTGTCCGACCGCAGTCGCGGAAAAGTCATGGGCGGTCGTTCTGTCGAACTTGTCCGGGAGCAGTTCGCGCTGCCGCGGGTGGTGGCCCAATATTGCGATCTGTACAAAAATATCCTTGGCGCCAAATCCCACAGCGATCTCGCCCGACCGGCGTCTCCGATCTTGTTTGGAGAGGGTGCTGCGAGAAGCAGATTGGATGTGCGCCGATGATCCGGGACGCGATCCTGGCCTGCGGCCTCGCAATGACCTATGCGGTGCAACTCGACATTCCTGGATCGCCCTTGGGGATTGGCGAACTACTCCTTGTGCTTTGGATCATGCTCTCGATTGCGCGCGTGCTGGCCGGCGGTCGCCTGGAGACCAGGCCGGCGCTGACACTCCTTGCAAGCTACTGGACGATCATGGCGCTTGCTCTCGGGGTCGGCACCGTTGTCGGCTATCTGACCACAATTCTGTACCTGACGGGCCTGATGCACGATACGATGGCCTACCTGCTGTTGGTCAGCGTCACGTGCCTTGCCGCTGCAGAACCCGAGGCTGATCGCCGTCTGCGTCGTACTGGCTGGTGGGTTGTGGGCATCGCGAATATGGCCCTTGCCATTCAGCTGGGACAGGGCTGGGGCTGGATCCCCCGAGCTGGCGTCGATCCCTGGTACTGGGACCGCTTTCGTGGCTGGTCGCATAATCCAAACCAGCTCGCGCTCTACTGCGCAATCTTTGGCCCGCTAGCCTTGCATCTTGCGACCACCACCAGCAACCGATGGGGCAGGTTTCTTGGGATCGCCAGCTTGTTCCTGACCTTCTATGTCGGGAGGCTGACAAAGAGCGATACCTATTTGTACACCAGCATCCTGACCTGCCTGACATTCCTCGGGCTGCGGATCAGGACATGGCTCAAGACCGGTGGCAACGGGATCAGCTTTTCACGGCAAGCCGTCCTCCTGTTGCTTGTCGGTATCCTTCCGTTGGCGATGGCGATAACCCCCTATGCCGTAACGGAGGCGAGCGTCCTCGAAAACTTCGCCAAGGGCCTGACCAAGGACAAGGGCGGCGAGGCTACTGCGGAAACCGCCGCGCTCCGCGTGCATCTCTGGGACGAAGCGTTGGAGAAGGGCGCCGAGTCCGGATCGCTTGGCCTTGGTCCAGGTCCGCATCTCGAGCGCCCATCAGTGTTCGACTCGCAATTTCTGGAACGACCCTTCGAGGCTCACAACACGATCCTGGACCTGTACACTCAAGGTGGTCTCATTGCGGTTCTGGCGCTGGTCTGGATCGTCGGCGCCGCCATCATGTCGGTTTGGCGTGCGAAGCTCGACGCGCTGTTAGCGCTCGTGGTGTCAATCATCATCTTCGGGATGCCGCACCTGATCATCCGCCACCCGATCGTGTGGTTTGCGCTGACCATCTGCCTTGTCGCCGGTACGCCGAAAGCAGTTTCTGCAATCTCCAACAATCCGGGGTAATGGTATGTGTGGTATTGCCGGAATTCTTCTTGCATCCGATTCAGCGGACACGAGGCCGCTCAGGGCAATAGGGCAGATGACGGCCGCACTTCGCCACCGCGGGCCGGATGGCGAGGCATTCTGGGTAAACTGTGAATCGGGTGTCGCCTTCGGTCACAGGCGGCTGGCAATCGTTGACTTGTCGGAGGCTGGCTGTCAGCCGATGCATTCCGAAAGCGGCCGATATGTCATCACATTCAACGGCGAAATATACAATTTCCGTGATTTGCGCCGTGAGCTGGAGAGTACAGGCCATCATTTTCGGAGCGCCAGCGATACCGAAGTCATGCTCGCCGCAGTTGAGAGTTGGGGCCTCGAAAAAGCACTCACGCGTTTCGCCGGCATGTTCGCTTTAGGATTATGGGACCTTAAGACAAGGACGCTCCATCTCGCCCGCGACCGAATGGGCAAAAAGCCGCTTTATGTCGCCTCAACACGCGATGCACTTGTTTTTGCTTCCGAGTTGAAGGCGATCAACCGTTTTCCAGGGTTTTGCCAGGAGCTCGATATCGATGCGGCCGCGGCAATGCTTTCGAAGGGATGGGTACCGGATGACAGCTGCATTTGGCGAGGCGTATTCAAGCTGCCGCCGGGTTCGGTCCTGTCGGTAACGGCCGCTGAGTTCTCCGGGGAACGCAGTGTCGCCTCCCTGTCGCATCGCATTCGACACTGGTGGTCGCTGGCCGAAGCCGCCACGAAAGGGCGGACGGAGCAGGTCGCCGGCAGCGACGAGGAACTCACCGATGAACTGGACGGCCTGCTTCGGCTTGCCGTTCGGGAGCGCATGATCGCTGACGTCCCGCTTGGGGCCTTCCTGTCGGGCGGAATAGACAGCTCGACGGTTGTGGCCCTGATGCAGGCTCAATCGGAAAAGCCCGTGCGCACGTTCACGATCGCTTTCGGAGAGGGCGGGTTCGATGAGGCTCCGCACGCCGCGGAAGTCGCGCGGCATCTGGGCACCGACCATACCGAACTCCACCTTTCGGCTGCCGTAGCGCGCGACGTCATTCCAGAACTGCCGCAGATCTGGGATGAGCCTTTCGCTGACGAATCGCAGATACCAACTCTGCTGGTGGCGCGGCTCGCCCGCCGGCACGTTACGGTGGCTCTGTCGGGCGACGGTGGCGATGAATGCTTCGCCGGCTACGCCCGCCACTTCATGGCGGCCCGTCTGCGACGACAGCATACTCTGCCGTCAGCACTGCGTCGGGCGCTCGCGGCAGGCACTGGGTTACTGGCCCGTGCAGCCCGTCACGATCTCGTCGGCAAGCTGCCGCTTTCGGAGGGTGCACGGCATGCGCTTCGGGGGGATCGGCTGAATCGCCTCGCTCAGCTGCTCGCTGCAGCCAATGAGGACGAGTTGTATCGGCGACTTACGGGATCATCGACCGAGAACCTGAGCCTCCACCAGCCATCCTCATCAATTCACGTCGAGCACCGGCTTGATGGGCTGCTGTCCCGGCTTTTGTATGACGATATGGCCGGATACCTGCCCGGGGATATATTGGTGAAGCTGGACCGCGCCAGCATGGCCAATAGCCTCGAGGGGCGGTGCCCGCTGCTCGATCATCGTGTTGTCGAATTTGCCTGGCGCCTGCCGACGAATACGAAGGTTCGTAATGGCAAAGGCAAGTGGATCCTTCGTCAGTTGTTGCGCCGGTACGTTCCGCAGCGGCTGATCGAGCGGCCGAAGCAGGGTTTTGATGTTCCAATAGCAGTCTGGCTGAGAGGCCCGCTGCTCAGTTGGGCAAACGATCTTGTCGCCGATATGCGCTTGTCCGGAGACGGGATTTTCGACCTTGCGGAGCTCGATGCGTGCTGGCGCGATCACGTTGATGGCAGGCACGACCATTCTCGCAAATTGTGGCCCGCTTTGATGTTCCAGGCCTGGCACAACGAGGCAAGGCGGCCATCGCCGCCCGCAACGGGTTCTCGCGTGCCCGAACTTACAGGAGATTAAGATGGAAGGGTCCATAGTTAGCCGCATCCACCTTCCGCACGTTAACGAAATGCACGTGCCTGCGCGCGAAATCGCTCCGCGCATGAAACGTCAGCTACGCGAACAGATGGACACGCAAACCCCGTTCCATCAGCTCCTCGTTACCCTGGCAAGAAAAAAATGGTTCCTGATGACCATGGTCGTCAGCGGCGGCGTATTAGCCGCGCTTGCCGGTCTTGCACGGCCTGCCCTGTATGAAGCCACCACACAGGTGATCGTCGACGCACCCAGCAGAGCGGGACCTGCCGGCGGCTTGGTCTCTGCTCAGGATGCGCTGGATTCCAGCATTGACGACCATATAACCATGCTCTCGTCGCAAAGCCATCTGCGAAGCGTGGTGGCAGCGTTGCGCAAAACGGACGCTCTCAACAGGACTACAAAGGTTGATGCTGGCACCGAAAATTCTGCTGCTAACCCTGCGGGCCTTGAGCCGCCGAAGCGCTCGGGTACAGCCGATCTGCTAGCCAAAATTTGGCCGCGAAGCACTCCGGCGGAGCCAGATGCGGCTGAGCTCAAGATACTGCGCAAGGGTATAAGGATCGGCCAGGAGCTGCGATCGAGGGTCATCAGTGTCGGCTTCACCGATCACGATCCGGCGCGGGCCGCCTTGATCGCCAACACGTTCGCCCAAGTGTATATTGGCGATCTGGCAAGGAAAAGCCAAGCATCGGACAGACTGGAACTCGAATCGATAGTTGCCGGACTTCCAGCTACACAAAACAGTCTCGCAGAAGCGACCGATCGTCTTGAGAGGTATCGGCTGAGCCATGGCGCGGTCGACCAAGGTGCAGCGGACAATGCCGCCAAAGAGATAGTCGAACTTACCCAGCAAATCTCCTTGTCGAAAGCGGATCTCTCCGCATCGGAATCTCGACTCCAACACATTCAGGACTTGCGAAAGCGGGGCGCGTCGGTTGCCTCGATCGCCGAAGCCGTCGGATCACCGGTGCTGGCCGATCTCTTGGCACGCCAGGCCAACGACACGACAGATGAGGACGTCACAGATGCGATCGACCGTCAGATTGACCAAGAAATCGCCAGCGCCGCTGCCGAGGCCAACATCTATCGCTCTCAGATTGCGGCGCTGCAAAAGCGCAAGGATGTCCTGGATGCGGTCGTAGCCGACACAGCCGGCCGGCTTTCCGGATTGCGCGCTCTCGAGCCGCAGGTCAGCATCCTGACGCAGCGCTACAACGACCTTTTGACCCGGCAACAAGACTTGACGCGGCGTATTGCAAGTCCATCCCCCGGAGTCAGGCTTCTCTCAGCGGCGTGGCCCCCTACCAATCCAACGACTCTTTCGCCGATATTTCTTATTCCGCCCGGCATGGTCGTGTTTGGCCTGATTGGGGGGATATTCATACTTGTCCGCCAACGCTTCGATAGCACCTTGCGCGGAGAGGCCGAAGCTGAAGCAGCGCTCAAGGTTCCGTGCCTCGGGCTAATACCCCAGGCTGCCACAACGCACGCGAAGCGACTGCAGCAGCTGGTTTCAGGCCAGCAGGAGTCCAGATACAGCCGCGCCGTGACGGCCCTGCTTGTCGCCGCGGCGCCCCAACGGGCGAGAGATTGCTCGAACATAATCTTGATAACATCCTGCGGTGAGGATGATGGCAAGACCGAGCTCGCATGGAGCATGGCCTTGGCGGCCACCAGACTTGGAGGGCGAGTACTCTTTATTGATCTGGACCGCACGGACCGCCGCCTTACAGGCGAGTTTGTGAAGGAATTCAGCGCACGTAAGCCGCACAATTTTTTCGGAGACTATATCAGTGACCGTTGTGCGCTGCACGATGCGATAGCTGGAATGTCGGCAATCGGAATCGATTTCATGGCGCTCGCACCGTCGGAGGATCTGCTGCCCTTGCTGTCCAGTGTCGATGGCTCCCCTTTCAAAGATGAACTGCACTCGGTCTATCGGGTGGTCATCATAAATGGACCGCTGGGGCTTGAGGGACCAGAGGCCAGACTCCTGACAGGCTGGGGTGACGTGGTTCTTTTCGCCGTTCGCTGGGCGAAAACGCGACGCAGCATCGCGCGAGGCGTTCTAGACCTGCTTGCGGGCGATACGCCAGCTTCGGTTCCCGTCGCCAGCGTTCTCACGAAGGTTAATCTCAGGAAGCACGCGGGTTACCGGTTCGGGGACAGCGCTGATCTCTTGCTGGAGAGGGCATGACGAGCGCGGCTTTTATTGTTGCGTACTTCCCGCCACCGCCTGGTTGAAAATCACCGCTTTAGGCGCTACGCCGATCGGCTGCTGGGCGCGGGCCATCCGCCAGTAGCTGGGGTTGTCGCGGAGAGGTCCATCCGGAGCGTGGGTCCGAAGTGCCGCCGGACGGGCATTCATGAATTCCGGAACCCACACCTGAGGCGACGCCCCTGACGCCGTCCTTCGTCTGCTTGGCAGGTCCCGCAGCCTGGTGGTGTCAAAATCACCTTCCCGCTGCAAGCGGCATGGCGCACCGCTCATTACTGCTTGGCTTGGCGATGAATCCGTAGCGCAGGTGACGAGACTTTGTCGATTTTCGCCCAGAGTGCGCTCCCGCCCATCGTAGATGCGTTCCTGATGGCGTATGCCCATGCCGGCAAGCGTGACGGTGAAATCGCAAGGGCAGTCAAACCTTGCGCCATTCGTTGCGCTTTGCTTCGCGGCAGGGCCCGCACGAACTCACTCACACTACCTGGTTTTTGTCCCTTTCGCAAAAAGCTGTGGACGATGTCTTGCTTCAGGAATTTGGCGAGATTGAACGGCTCGCGCTCGCATTTGCTCAATTGCAAGCCGTGCCGCCGACATATGGCATCGAAGGCTTCTTTCGTCCATCGGCCAATGTGGTTTGGTGGCATGTCTACGAGCGAGCCGTGAGACTCCATATAGTACGTTCTGTTTTCATTTGGCACGGCAATGAAGGCAGATCCTTGCGCCTTCAGAAGATATTTTAAGCGAGCAAAAACCTCATCCACTTGGTCCATATGCTCGAAGACCTGAAACATGAAAATAAAATCGAAGGCCTCTTTCATAGAATCGAAGCTGTCCTCCCGAAAATCGCTCGCAAAGGTCTTGAAGCCTTTTGACGCCAAAACTGATCGCGCCGTTTCGTTGTAGTCGACCGCAGAAATATCCGAAGTATGGAAGAATTTGTTGTTGATGCGGTCGAGAAAATACCCGAACCCCGATCCCACCTCGAGAGCAGTCTTTCCGCCAGTATTCAGGCCCGCGAGCTCTTCGATTGTCCTTGCATATTCCCATTTCATAGTTGGATAAGAAGGGTACGCCCAGGCTAAGTTATAAAACTCAAAGCCGCCGGCGACGAACGGATCTGCGAAACCGAATCCGCAATCTGCGCATTTGCGAATGTCGCAAGTGTTACTGCCCCAGAGATCCGACAGGTGGCTTGTTAACTTTCGAGAGCGATCGGGGTCCTGACGCGGATTGATGAAATGTCGAGAGGCCTCGTCTGCTGTCACTTCGAACAATTTTGCGGTTGATACACTGCCACACGCCGGACAAATGGTCATCTCGCTATCCCTGAAGCCTGGACGAAGGAAAGCCGCCTTCGACGGTATAGAATGCGTAGCAGCCGGCCCAAGGCAGGCCCTCGACGATGCCGCCACGCTAAATTCGTCTCCGGCTACGCAACCGGCCCAGTCTCGGGCGGATCGCGAACACGTAAGTAAGAATGTGCTGGCTCGCAATTTTCATAACTGATGGACGAAGAATTTGCATGGCATCTTGGATCGTCGCTCGCCAGGACTGCTGGTGGAATCTGCTAGGAATACGAGCAACCCGTAGCGCCCGTAACAAAGTCTCGGGGCGAGGGAGGTGTTTACGATCCTGAATTAGATTCCAGTTAAGCTCTTTGACAGCAAGGGTTACTTGATCAACTTCATCGAAGCTCTTGGTTGTAGTGATGCTCGGGTGATTCGTCGCGTCGTAGAAGATCAAGCCGTCATTTATCGCGACCATGTCTCCGTGGCATGCCAGGTCAACAAAGAACAGCTGGTCGACTCCGGCCGGGATTGAATTGTGCGCGCGCATCAGGCAACCCGCGTGAATGACGTCGCGGTTGATCAACAGCGTCGACGGGATGATCCCAAGGCTCCGCGTCGTACGGACCAGATAGAGGTCCGTCAGGCATTGCTGGCTCGAGTAGACGGAGATCCGTTGTCGCCCTTGCGGTGGCAATCGGAATTTCATCCGATCGTCCTCGATTATGTTCGCGGCACAGGTCATGAATGCAGCCGAGGGATGCTTGGTTGAAACCTCGGCAAAGGTCTTGAGTGCGCCTGGGGCCAGCCAGTCATCGTCATGGAGCAGCTTGATCCATTTTCCGACGCAAGCGAGCATGGCGTTGTTGGTATTCTCGACCTGACCCCGGCCACGGCCGTTCTCGACAATTCGGATGCGAGGCTCGGTCCGTGCATACTCGGCCACGATTGCCCAGGTCGCTCCCTCTCGGCCCTCGTCGTCGCTGACGACCAGCTCCCAACTGGCAAAATCTTGACTCAGAATGCTATCCATCGCCCGGCGGATCGTGTCCGGTCGGCGAAAGGTTGGGATGGCAACTGAAATGAAAGGGCGCAGTCGCGAAGCATCAGCGCGATGATGTTGGTCAACCACATCGGTCGTCAGAAGCTGATCAAGCTGCGATTGCTTCATGGTGTTTTTCCCTCGAGATGATGACTCTGCTTTGGTATGGCGGCTCCCACTGGTTCGACGTCGTGGCGGAGAAGATACAGAGAGGCCGCCGTTTTCAGTGCAAACCCGACGGCGCCCCCGGCCGCCATCAGATAAATGACTTTGAGTGGTTCCCAACCTGCCTCAGCACCGGCGAGTAGCGGGCCAAATACAAGCGCCGTCCGCGCGCCGTCGACGAGAAGTCGTACCTCTTGCCGCCGCAGAAGAGCTGGGACATCTTGAAGCGGTGTCGACAACGCCTGCGTAGCACCCATGAACGCCAGCGCGGTCATAATGTCTGCGGCGGGGACCCAGGGCGCGCCCAGGAGGGGAACGACGATATATGGCGCGGCTAGGCCAAGCGCTAATATTGGCAATGCAGTGACGCCGGCTGAAAGCATCAAGAGGCCGTGCGCGGTGCCGAGCAAATGGGCGCGACTGCTGGTTTTGTTCGCCTCAGATACAAAAACATTGCTAAGCGGGTTGGCGATCAGCGTGACGGGTGCAGTCACCAGCCGCGACGCAACTCCCAGGTAACCGGCAAAAGCGGCGCCAAACAGCGAACCAACGAGTATTGCGGGAAGATTGATGATGGCAAAACTCGCTAGGGCCGAGGGAATGTCGAACAACGGAAACTTGTATTCTCGCCTGGCGACGGCAAAGACGGTCCGCCACGGCGCTCGGGCGATGCCGCCTATGTCCTTCCTGCTCAGAATCCGAGAGCCGAGGATCCCGATAAAGACGAATTGGCTCAGGATATGAGCATGCACCATCGCCTCACCTCCGAAATGGGCGAGCCCAAAAGTTAGTTGCAGCAGGGCCATGGTCACCGGCAAAATCAGGCGGCCGAGGGCAAAGTCGCGTAGCAGGCCTACGCGCAGACTCCAGCAATTCATTGCTTCGACGAGACCGGCGCCCCCCATCCCAAGTGGAACAAGCCAGGCGAGGTGGCCAACCCGCGCTGGAGCGATGCTCGCCCACAGCAGTCCTGCCGCAAAGGCCAGGACACTCGTCACCGAGACAGCCAGGAGAATGAGCTTAACAGTCACGTATGCCTGCGCACTGTCCTTGACCCCATAAAGGGAGGCCTCGAAACGCAGTGCTGCGATCGCACCGAGGATGTTTACGATCGACAGGTAAATCGTGAAGATCCCGAAATCTGCCGGGGAATAGAGCCGGGCCAAAACGGGAATAGCGGCGACGAGGGTCAGCTGGCCGGCAATCGCCATGGCCGAAACGCCTCCTGCCGCGCGAAGAATGCCGCCGATCGGGCTTGGAGGAACACGGGTGATTATTTTCTCGACCGTAGGAACCGTCCTGGATCTCAGAAAGTAGCTTTGGGACATGAGCTCGCGATTCCGAGGAGGCAAAATGCGGTTGAGCAGAGCTTACGATGGGGCCCGAACGTCACCATCATCCATCTGAATGACATTGTTCGGCAGAACGCGGATGCGGCGAATTCTTTGTGCTCCGTGCCAAGTACAACTGCAGTCTCTGAATTGAGATCGCTCATTGGAATTGCCGCGATGAGCTGATTCTGCGAGGATCGCGCGGGCATCGATGACCGGAAATGTCGTCGTTACGCTATGCGGCATCAGCTTGATCTTTTGACCAGACTAGCAGCCGCGACCAGGATAGCGGACGCGTGGATCCGTCGCTCCGATAAGGCGCGGATTACACGGTGGCCTCTACATGCATCAACGTTTGTTGCCATATGCTGGCCGCGGCATCTGTTCCATGAAAGTCCCGGTACCATTCGACAAAGCATTGCACTCCGTCCTCAAGCCGTGTCGTCGGGGCGAAGCCGACGGCCTTGCGAAGATCGCTGACGTCGGCGCGTGTCTCCAGAACGTCGCCAGGCGGCAACGGCACATCCACGCGAAGCGCCCGGCTGCCAAGGGCGGTCTCGATGATCGAAATCAGCCGGTTGATCTCCTCGGGCCGGTCGTTGCCGATATTGTAGACGCGATACGGCGCGGAACTTGTAGCAGGGTCGGCGGTGCAAGGGTCCCAATGCGGATCGGGCCGCGGCGGTGCAGCAAGCGCTCGAACCACGCCCTCAGCGATATCGTCGATATAGGTGAAGTCTCGCCACACGCGGCCGGCATTGGCTACTTCGATTGGGTTCCCCTCGATAATCGCACGCGTGAACATGTAGACCGCCATGTCGGGCCTGCCCCAGGGGCCATAAACGGTGAAGAAGCGCAGTCCGGTCACGGGCAAGCCGAACAAGTGACTGTATGAATGCGCCATGAATTCGTTTGAACGCTTGGTTGCGGCGTACAGACTGACAGGATGATCGGCGCCGTGATGCTCGGAAAACGGTATGGTTCGATTTGAGCCGTAGACGGAGCTCGAGGAGGCGTAGACGAGGTGACTAACACCGAAGTGCCGGCAGCTCTCAAGGACGTTGAGAAACGCCACTATGTTCGATTGCACATAGGCATGCGGGTCAACTAGTGAATGTCGCACGCCGGCCTGAGCCGCGAGATGCACAAAGTTTGAAGGTCGAACTTCTGAAAACAGCAACTGGACGCGCGCCGCATCCGCCAGATCAATTCGCATCGGAGTGAAGCCGGACTCGGCACAGAGGCGCGCAAAGCGCGCTTCCTTGAGTCGTGGATCGTAGTAGGGGGTGAAATTGTCGACGCCGATGACTTCGACACCCAGACGCAAAAGCCGCAAGGCGACGTGGAAACCAATGAAGCCTGCCGCGCCGGTGACGACGATCGGTCCGGTCCGTGCAAGTCTCTTCACCGCGCGGTCCGAACGCGATCGAGCGATTTCCACCTTCTCCGCTGCGGCAAGAACAGACTCGCTGCATAGATCGTTGTCCAACTTGTCGCCTTTCGAATCCGTTCGACAGTACCGACTTGCCGGTCCGGGATTGCGGCTTCCGATATTTACGCCGGCGCATCGAACCTGGTGGAGTGCGCAATGCGGTGCACGACCTGCCAAGTCATGACACTCCAACTTGCGCCAACCAAATCCCGGGCGGATGCCGACGTCCGGCGATTGTGTCCAAGTGACCGGCCCTTATGGCAGGACCGAAATACGCCCAAGAAGGGCCACCAGTTCCGCCTGGCGTTTTGTTTCGGTCTTGGCGAACAGCGAGGCAAGCTGGGAACGGATCGTGGTGCGGCTGAGACGCCAGCTGCGAGCGATCTCCAAAGGTGCGTCGCCCTGAGCCAAGCGCAAGGCGAGGTGCGTTTCTGCGCTCGTCAAGCCAAACATTCTTTGCAACGTGCGAGGATTTGGCCCAGATCTGTTGTCCCGATCCAGCAACGCCACAATGCTCGTTCCGTCGGGAGCGATAACGCCGTTCTCGTTCAGTATCACCGGCCGGTCGCCCCTGCTGCGGATCACGACCCAGGACAACGAGCCCGGCAGGAATTGGCCCGGAACATTCGCGATCAGCCGCCTCAGGGCGGCCGTAAGTCCGCTCGCCGTGTCGGCCGCTTCGCCCTGGCGCTCAAGCGTGGTTTGGGCGGCTGCGTTCCACTCGACTACTTTTCTTTCGCGATTCAGCACGAGATAGCCACAGCCAATGCGATCAAGCACGCCGGTTATGGATTCCAGACTGCGGCCTTTTGGTTCCCCGAGCCTTGCGTCCAATGGATCCGATGCACGATCGGGAAGGTGACCAGAAGAGGGTCGCGTATTCCGCGCCTCAAAATCATACTTGGTCCTCGTAGCAATGTACCGATTGCTCGAAGAAGCATCGACCTGTCTATCGATCAGATTCATTTTCTACCCCTAACCCAAAAGTTTCACACGCCCGAAATAAGTAATCGGGATTCAGACAGTCTTCTATGTTTAGCTGGATTCTAGTCTTCTATGCGCTGACGGATGATATGTGCATCACCACCTTGAAAACTTAGTATGATCTGACAGTTCTAAGGCAGCTCTTAGGCCCCGCTGCATCCGATAAAATGCGCGCTATGATAGCGGTATGGCAATCCGGCAGTGGTACTAAGCTGTACGTTTTTTGCTCTAGTCTCGACGGGCTAGTCAGAAGGTTGTAGTCTGTGTCCATGAGCTCGCAGTCGCGCAGGTCGAATTCGAACCCGTCAGGCAGATTGCTAACTCATATTGCCTCTGCATCGGTATTAGCTGCCACACTGATATTTGAAATAAAATCGTCGGGCTATATTGGGCAAGGCGCCAGTTTTCTGGAATTTGTTCCGGCTATTATTATTATCGCCTATCTCGAAGATCGCGTACCTGCGCTCGCTGCGACCATTCTGATGGTGGCTGTCGGCCTGTGGGCACGAGGACACGATCAGATCTCAAATGGAGATTGGGCACGCGCAATCCTGCTTCTGGTTTCGGGCGGGGTGATTGCCATGACGTTCCATCGCCTTCGGCAGGACTTGCGTGAGTTGCTGGAAGTCGCCGAGGCCAGGCTCGCTGCCGTCGAAGCGACCGAAAGCCGCTATCGTTGGGCCTTCGAACGTGCTGCCATGGGATTCGCGAACACCAACGAGAAAGGCGAGTTGCTGCAGTCCAACAAACGCCTTTGTGAGATGACCGGGTACAAGGAGGAGGAGCTTGCCCAATTGCAGCTCGATACGCTCGCCCATCCGAACGACCGGCACACCTTGGCGCAATTGCTGGCGAGGCTGGGCAATGACATTTCTTCGTTCGTTTCGGAGGTGCGTCTGTCACGAAAGGACGGTACGGCATTCTGGGCTCGTCTAACGCTTTCTTCGTCCGTGCCCGAGGGGGTTCTTTCGGAGAGTATCTTCGTGGTGGTCGATGATATTTCGGACCGACGAGCTGCTCACGAAGCGCTTCGGGCTCAGAAGGAATGGCTCGACCTCGCCCTGTCTGCTGGACGCTTGGCCACGTGGCGGATCGACCTTAAAGACGGGACAGTCACGGGCTCCGACACGTTCTGGGACATTCTCGGCCTGGCCCACGCCAATCGCCGCCGTTTAGAGGAACTATCAGCTGTCGTTCATCCGGCGGACTGGCCAAAGCTGGCGGCATCGAGAAAGTCCGCACCATCGGTCACGGATTACGATGTTGAGATACGCGTCCGCCGACCGGACGGACATATCCGCTGGGTTGCCCTGCGCGGAAGGGAGGAAAGACATGACGATGGTGGACAGCGGCTTGGAGTGGCTGCCGACCTGAGCGAGAGACGACAAACCATGCTGCTGCGCGCCGCGGCAAAGAAGCGGGAGCGGATCATGCTCGAACAGCGTCATAGATTCGGCAATGTTTTCGCGGTGATCACGGCGCTCGTGAAGATGGTCGATGTTCCCGGAAACAACGTCGCCAAATACAAGGAAATGCTGATCGACCGGATACGCGCGCTCGAGGCAACCCATCTGCTCCTTTCACGCAACGGCAGCGTATCGGGGGCGATAAACGATCTCGTTGCGCAAGAGTTGCACCCTTATATGGGAACACGCGCCATATCGGTCAGCGGTCCTTCCGTGGCGATGTCGGGAGGCGCCGCCGAGAGTTTTGCAATGATCGTTCACGAGCTTGCCACCAATTCCATGAAATATGGAGCGCTTGGCGATCCAAAAGGCCGAATCGACGTAAGCTGGACGTTCGCACCTGAAGACACAGGCAGTGATATTGTGTTCGAGTGGGTGGAATCAGGGCGGCGGCGGACCTCAAGCGTAGTCCGTCATGGCTTCGGTTCCATGATAATCGGAGTGGATGGATCGCCGCTTGTCGGTCACTCTCCCAAGCTGGAGATATCGGACCAAGGGTTGCGGTATTCGCTGCGGCTGTCACGCAAGGAAATCGGTTCGTAGTGCAGTGCTCCAATCGGAAAGCAGATATCAAAAGGCGGGTCGCTGAGCGGCCTTTGAGATGCGCAGGGTTCCTTCCAAGAATGTCGTTGGCCCAAAGCTGCGCCGCGGCATTGGGATATGCAGTAATATGCATGAGGAGTCTTGGGACGCCGTTTGCACGTCCAAAAGGACGCGCGGCGTTCTAGCTGGCATGTCTCGAAAGCCAAGTCTTCAGCATAACGGCAGCCTCGGTCCGATTGCGTACCCCCAACTCACGCAGAACCGCAGCAGCGTGGATTTTCGTGGTCGCCTCCGCGATTTCCAGATCGCGCGCAATTTCCTTGTTCGAATAGCCTTCCGCCATCAGCTTGAGGACTTCCTTTTGCCTCGAGGTCAGCCTGCCAAGGTTGACGCCAGCGGTACGCCTCTGTGGGCTTTTGTCGTCGGAATGGGTATGCGCGTGGGTTGTTTGCGTTGCACCCGAGCGTGACAGAAGTGCAGGAACATAGATGCGGCCGGAGAGGATTTCGTTGACGGCCAAAACAACCTCTTCGTCCGTCTGGGACTTTACGATGTAGCCGTGAAGCCCGATCGACAGAGCCGTGAGTATTTCCGAGCGCGAATCGTTTCCCGAAACGATCGCAAATCGCGTGTCCGGATAGGCAGACAGAATCCCGCCGAGCACTTCTTGATTGAACAGGCCCGGCATATTCAGGTCCAGGATCGCAAGGTCCACGAACGATTGCTCGGCCAGCAAACTGAGCACCGCGTCGAAACAAGACGCTTCAAATATCTCCACACCTGGAATGCCTGCGGTCAGTGCCAATCGCAAGCCGCGACGATACAAGCCGTGATCGTCGGCGATGACGATTCGATACATTGAACTACCCCAACGCCTATCTGAATGGATTGAACGGTGATGGCCTGAAAGTCGTGGCCATCCACTCGTCGATTCATCCAGCCGACGCTGCGGCACCCCGAACACCGCAAACGCCAGATTTCTAATATAATCTTAAATGACGGGAAACGCTCCTCTTTTTTTTGCCCCTTATGAGCGAAACCCGCCGAACGTCATCGAACATACGTTCTGACCTTTTGGACAGCTGACAGACCGGTCGGTCGTTCAGCACTGCTATAGGTCTAAAGACATAGAACAGCAAAACGGCTGAATTGTTACCATTCGAATGCACGACGACATCCACCCTGACGGCCACATACCATCCAGATGCAATGTCCGGATCAGGGGACAGTGGGGAAATCTCACCGGTCTTCTACGGGAAATCTCACCGGTTCTTCTGAGGGGACAAGAACGCGTTTCCCGGGTGCTGACCAGGGCAGGATAGCCGGCCCGTGACGACAGCGTTCAGGCCGAATGAACAAGGGAGGACCAGGATGAAAGCGGTTATTCAATGTGGAGGAATGGGAACACGCCTCCGCCCCTTCACTTCGGTCTTGCCGAAGCCGCTCATGCCGATCGGCGCACGGCCGGTTCTCGAGATGCTTCTGAAATGGTTGCGACGCAACGGTATTCAGGAAGTCTATATTACAACCGGGTATCTCGGCCACTTGATCCGCACCGTGTGTGGAGATGGCTCGCAGTGGAACCTGAAAATTCGATATACGCAGGAGATGGAGCCGCTTGGCACCATCGGGCCGCTGTCTTTGATCAGGGATGAACTGACGGAGCCATTCATCGTTCTCAATGGCGATGTCCTCACGGATCTAAGCCTCAGTCGATTTGTAGCAGCGCACCGTAAGCACACCGATCCAGTGACGATCGCAACAGCCTGTCGCCTGATCAAGATGGATTTCGGCGTCATCGACGAAGTCGACAATACCGTGCAGGTCTTTCGCGAAAAGCCGACGCTCTCGCATTTGGTCAGCATGGGAATTTACTGCATGAACCCGGACGTTCTGCAGTTTATCCCATCCGGCATACCCTTTGGGTTCGACGACCTGATGCTGCAGATGATGCAGAACGGCACGACCGTGCACGTGTACAAGCATGAGGGTCTCTGGCTCGATATCGGGCGCGTCGACGACTTTCAGAACGCACAGACCATTTCCTGGGAAGACCAGTCGGCGTCGATCGAGGTCACTGCGACGGCTGCATGACGAAATCACGAGCTCGGTCCCACAGTTATCAGTCTAGGAGGTTGTGATGCTCTTGGTCAGTGCCCCGATCTTGGGTGTGCCGGAGAAGACTGCTTTGACCAAGGTCATCGACAGCGGCTGGCTGACCATGGGGGAGCAGGTACGAGCCTTCGAACAAGCTTTTGCCGACGTGCATGGCGCGGAGGATTGCGTCGCGGTCAGCTCTTGTACCGCAGCACTTCATCTCATTTTGCACGCACTTGGTATCGGACCGGGCGACGAGGTGCTGGTGCCATCCTTGACTTTCGTGGCGACCGCGAATGCGGTCCTCTATGTCGGTGCGACGCCGGTCTTCGTCGACATCGAGTCAGCCGACGTGCCGCTGATGTCGATCGTGGAAGCCGAAGCGAAATGCACGACCCGCACCAAGGCAATCATTCTCGTCCATTTCGCCGGCTACCTCGCCGATCGGGAACAATGGCAGAGGTTCGCCCGTGCCCGGGGGCTGCATATCATCGAGGACGCGGCGCATGCGCCGGGCTTGAAGGAGGTGGGGACATTTGGTGCCGCGGCCGCCTTCAGCTTCTACGGCAACAAGAACATGACCACGGCGGAAGGCGGGGCTGTGATCGCCAGGGATGCCGGTCTGCTCGAGACAATCCGCCAGGCGCGTGGACATGGGATGACCACCGGGACACGTCAAAGGCTGAACAGCCGCACCCCTCAGTATGATGTCACCATGCTCGGATTCAACTATCGCATGGATGAATTGCGGGCTGCGATCGGACTGGTCCAGCTGCAAAATTTGCAGGAGTGGAATGAGATCAGGCGTATCCTGGTCATGCTGTATCGCCGTCTCATAGCCAAGCATTGCCCGGCCGTGACCATCCCGTTCCACGAGCCGCGGACGTCGGCCTACCACATCATGCCTATCCTTTTGCCACGTTACGCCGACAGGCAAGACGTCATCGACGCACTGCGCGCGCAAGGGATACAAACCACTATCCACTACCCGCCGGTGCACCAGATGACGCTCTATCGTGAGCTTATTCCCGGTACTCATTTACCGCGCACTGAAGATTTCGCGCAGCGCGAGCTGACGGTACCGCTGCATCCGCAGGTCACAGCACCTTTGGTCGAAACGGTGGTTGTCGCTCTTGCCGCAGCGGTTAACAGTTGCGCCCAGACAGGAACAGCCGCATGAATGCCCTGGACCTAGCCATTCACCGGCCTAACGTCTCGAGCGCCGCCCATGGGTCTGTGAGACGAGCAATTGATCTCGTCGTTGCTGCGGCCGCGGCGATCGTCTTCGCTCCGCTGATGCTGCTGATTGCCGTGGCGCTGCTGCTGGAAGGTGGTCGGCCCATCTTCTTTACGCAGACCCGCGTCGGGGCCGGTGCTCGCCCATTCCGCATGTACAAGTTCCGCAAGTTCAGCGTGCAATGCGATCCCGGTGGCTTGGCGCTGACCATGGCCTATGACAGCCGCATGACGCCGGTAGGACGGTTCCTCGCCGCCACCAAGTTCGACGAGCTGCCGCAGCTTTGGAACGTCTTCAGAGGCGAGATGGCAATCGTCGGGCCCCGCCCGGAGAGCCTTGTCTTCGCCGATTGTTTTCGCGGGAGCTTCGAGGGTATTTTACAATACAAGCCAGGCTTGCTGGGTCCAGCCCAGGTCCTCTTCCGGAATGAAGCGCATTTTTATCCGGGATCCGTGGACCCGCTACTGTTCTACCGCGAGGTTCTGTTTCCTGCGAAAGCCAGGCTCGACCTTTCCTATTATCCGCAGCGCACAATCGTCTCCGATGTCGTGTGGATGGTGCGCGGGCTGCTGGCGGTGCTTGGCGTCGTTTCGCCGCCGCCGATCGGAACTTGAGAGCAGGCGGGACATCCGCGCTCTCGTGGATTTGCAAAGTCAGTGCCTCACGTCATAGGGGGAACGCTTGGGTCATGGCATACAAGGGCAGGAAAGTTCTGGTTACGGGTGCCGATGGGTTCATCGGTTCGCATCTCACCGAAGCACTCGTCCGTAGCGGTGCCGACGTCACGGCGGTGGCTCTCTATAATTCGTTCGACAGCCACGGCTGGCTGGACGATTTACCGGACACCATACGAAGCCAGCTGAACCTCATCCGCGGCGATGTTCGCGACAGCGCGTTCCTTAATCGGATCGTGCGTGGCCAGGCGGTCGTGTTTCATCTCGCCGCACTGATCGCTATCCCGTATTCGTATGCGGCCGCCCAGTCCTATGTGGAAACCAACATCCTGGGCACGGTCAACGTCCTCGAAGCGGCGCGTCAATGGGAGACTGAGCGTGTGGTGCACACCTCGACAAGCGAGGTTTATGGCACCGCGCTGACAATGCCTATCAGCGAATCCCACCCGTTGCAGGGACAATCACCATATTCGGCATCCAAGATCGGTGCGGACATGATGGCGGAGTCCTACGCCCGATCGTTTGACATCCCCGTGGTTATCATGCGGCCCTTCAATACGTACGGCCCACGCCAAAGTGAGCGGGCCATCGTGCCGACCATCATACGTCAGGCTCTCGACAAAAAATGCCCGGCGATCATGGTGGGAGACACAAGCCCGATCCGCGATCTTACTTTCGTGGAAGACACTGCGGCGGCGTTTTTGACCGCAGGTTCGGCCGAGCTCGAATTTGGCCATGCCTACAATGCCGGAAGCCAGCGCGCTGTGACGATCTCGGACGTATTGGATCTGGTGATCGAGTTGAGTGGCTGCAAGAAACCGATTCACCGCGACGAGCGCCGCCTTCGGCCGCAGAATTCCGAGGTGCGTGCCTTGCTGGCCGATTCTTCGCTCCTCGAAAGCAAGACTGGATGGCGCGCCCAGACCAGCCTGCGCGAAGGCTTGGAGCGGACCATCGGATGGTGGCAAGGGCGCCTCAGCGAAGGCCGAGTGCGACACGAAATGGGCTACATGACATGACCTTTCGCCCGCGTGGGTTGGCTCCACTGTTGATTGCGGCTGCCTTGTCGTTGGATTTGTCCACGGCCGGCGGCCGGCAAGACAGCGCGCCTACACAGTTTGTCGCGCCAGTGATGATGGATCTGCCCGATTATCTCCAACCCGCGACGGATCCAGCCTTCGGGACAATTTTCATGCGCATTACCAAGCCTGGCGCTCTTGGCAATGGCGTCGTATGCGAGAAAAAATTTTGCAGCCACCGTTATTCCAGCTCCCAGGCGTGGAATTCAGACCAGAGTCTCCTCGTCATCACCAACGGCTGCAATGGCATGTGCTTTTTCGACGGGCAGACCTATGTCCCGCTTTTCCGTCGCGCTCGATCGGCTGAATGCGAATGGCATCCGCAAAATGCCGATCTGATGATTTGCGTTCAGGACCGGAAAATTTCGACCTGGGCGCCGCGGACCAATCGCGAAGACGTGCTGTTCGTGTCGCCGAATTACCATGATCTTCAGTTCGGGCCGTCCAAAGGCAATCCCAGCCGTAACGGCGATCGCATAGCAGTGCGCGCAATCCGTGGCGATGGTGCGATGGTTGCCTTTGCCTATGATCTCAAGCAGCGCCGGAAATTTCCGGACATCGATCTTGCCCAGCTTGCCGGAACCGTCAGCGCCTGCTCGATCTCCCCGCTCGGAGCGAACATCCTGTGCTTTCAGAACGTGAAGGAAGACACAGAACAGCGAGCTGTTTTCTCCGTCGACGGGACGTTGCGGCAGAGATGGACGGACCATCATCGGCCCGGCCATGGCGATATGACGGTCGATGAAGACGGCAGCGAAGTTTTCGTGGGCATCAGCAAATCCGACCCTGACAAATATCACGTCATCAAAAGGAGACTGGTCGACGGGAAGGTCACCTCGCTTATGAAGTTTGGCGAAGCCGAGCATGCGTCCGTGCGGGCACTGGACAGGAGCGGCTGGGTGTTCGTGAGCTATGGCGGCAATCCCGATGAGATCTCTGCCAATCCCGACTGGGCGCCATATGCGCGAGAGGTGATCGCGCTGCGCCTCGATGGCAGCGGTGAGGTTCGACGGGTCACGCAAACCCACAACGTCCCGTCCGACTATTGGAGCGAAACCCATGCCTCGCCGTCACCCGACGGCTCTCAGGTAATCTGGTCGAGCAACTGGGGTGTGCCTGGCGGGCCGGTCTACGAATTCATCACCCGTCTCGATTGGCCGGAAGAGCCGCGGTCGAACCAGAAGGAGATTGCCGCCAATGGTCCTCGTTAATCGAATCCTTCTTGTCGTGCTCGGTATGCTGGCTACCGTGGAAACGGCCGCTGCAGCGGAAGCGCGGGTTGCTTATCGACTTTCCGCGGGCGATACCGTCGAGATAGGAATTGCCTCCATCTCTGAGCGAACGCAACGTGCGGTGGTCCAGATGGACGGCACGATCGCGCTTCCCGAAGTCGGGATGGTTTCGGTGGGCGGCCTGACTCCGGCCGAATTGCAGACACGCATGCAGACGATCTTGCCAACCAAGATATTCCACCAGCGGCTGCCTGACGGGCGGGAGCAAATGATCGTCATCAAGCCGACAGACGTGACCGCCGTGGTTGCAGAGTACAGGCCGATCTATGTGACCGGCGACGTGCTCACTCCCGGACAGCAGGCCTACCGCCCGCTGATGACCGTGCGGCAGGCGATCGCCGTGTCAGGTGGTTTCAGCCTTTTGCGGTCCCGGGCAAACCAGGTTGGCCCCGATCCGGTGGATCTGCGGCGCGATTATGAGTCGCTTTGGGGGGAATACACGAGAGACTATTTTCACAGCGCTCGTATCCGCGCCGAACTTCAGGGTAAGTCGACTTTCGACATGCAGCCACCACAAGGGTCGCCTTTGCCGGCAAGTTTTGCGTCGGCGATCGCGCAGGCCGAAGCAGAAGGTCTGAAGCTCTCGTTGGACAATTTCCAGAAAGAGCAGAGCTTTCTCGATAAAAGTGGCAAGGATGCTGCTGCACAAACCGAGACCTTGCTCGAGCGCGAGCAGGCCGAAGCGGATGGGGTGAAGGCGGACGAAGACGAGCTGGCGCGCGTAAGAAAAGCGTTTGAGTCGGGAAATCTAACCAATACCCGGCTCGCCGATGTCCGGCGCGCTTTGGTGCTCTCTTCCAGCCGGGCACTCGAAACCTCGGTTGAACTAATGAGAGCACGACGTCAGCAGGACGATTTTGCCAGACAGCACGAACGCAATGACAACCAAAGAAGGATCGGTCTGCTGACCGAGCTGAAGGATACCAATGTGCGTCTTGCCGACGTCAGCGCAAGGCTTCGCGCCGCGAGCCAGAAGTTGCAGCCTACGGGAGCTGCCGCCCTGCCGTTGCCGGTTGCCGGCGAAAGGATCCAGGCCGAGGTCACGATCATTCGCAAAGTCGACGAAGAATGGCGGAAACAGCCGGCCCAAGAAGACACCGAGGTCATGCCGGGAGACACGATCGAGGTCAGGTTCAGCAGCGCTCTCGAAAACGCGGCGACCCGATAGCGATCGGCCGGGCTCCGATCCAATTGGCCGCCGCACTGCCGGTTGAGTTTGGCAACCCCTTTACTGCCTGAAGGCTCTGGAAAACTGATCGGTAAAAGGCTTCATCAAGTAGGACCAGACACTGCGCTCGTCGGTTCTTATGTGGACTTCGGCGGGCATGCCGGGTTTGAGTATTTTGTCTCCTGTCAGGCAGGTCGCTTCATTCTCGACGTCGATGCGCGCCGAAAAATAGGAAAGCTGGCGTTGCTGATCCTTGATCAGATCTGCTGAGACGCGGTTGACTGAGCCTTCGCAAGCAGGTGTGGTGCCGGCGTCGAACGCCGGAAAGCGGATCGACACCTGCTGTCCGGGATGAATCTCATCGATACGCGACGGAGGAATCGAAGCGTCGACGACAAGGTTGTCGGAATCGGGCACAATCATCATGAGCACCTCTCCAGCGCCAATCACGCCGCCGACGGTGTGGACCGAGGATTCTTGTACCGTGCCCGATTGCGGGGCACGAATGTCTGTCCTGCCGAGTTCGTCTTCGGCCACCACCTTGCGCTCGCTGAGCTCGGTCTGCTTGGCTTCCGTTTCGCGAAGTTCGTTGGTCACGTCGCTCCGCATTTGTTCGTCGAGCTGAAGCACCTGCAGGTCCGTTTCACTGATGTGAGCTTGTACCTCCGCTATCGCTGCGACAAGGCGTCCCGATTCGCCGCGAGTCCGGGTCTTCTCCAGGCTGACATTGCTCAACCTCTCCTTGGACACCAACTTCTTTGCGTAGAGAGATTCAACATCTGCAAGGTTCTTGGTCAGCAGATCCAGAGACTCGTCCGTCGCAGACTGCTGCGATTTGAGGCCATCGATCTGACGTTCCAGCTGCTTCGCGCGGCTTTGCAATTGTGCCTTCTGGCCAGCCAGCGCCGCAGCACGACTTTCAAACAAGGCACGCTCGCCACTGACAAGTGCCGCCACTTGCGGGTCACCCATTTGAGCCCGAAGGTCGGGCGGGATCTGCATTTCCGGCAGACCCTGGCGCTCGGCCTCCAGTCGGGCCAGACGAATGGTGGCGCGATTGAGATCCTCGGTGATTATCTGCAGGTTTGCTCGGGTCAAGGTGTTGTCCAGCCTGACCAACACGTCGCCGGCCTTCACATGATCGCCGTCCTGCGCGAAGATTCCGCCGATGGTGCCGCCGGTTTGATGCTGGACTTTTTTTATGTTGCTTTCGACGACCACAGTCGCAGGCGCAATCACCGCGCCGGCAATCTTGGTCAATCCCAACCAGAGCCCTCCGCCAAAGATCAACAGCAAGCTGGTTGCCAGGCCCAAGAGCAGATTGGCCCGGATTCCATCCGGATCTGGCTTCGTCTCCAACGAACGGCTCTCGCCACCGGCGGCGACGTATGACGACACGGTAACAGTAGAGCGATACTTCACATATGCCCGGCTGCACCTTTGTGCGGCGGAACGACAATTCGCTGCCAGGCTCCGGACCAGATTACCCCAGGGTAGATTGGCTCGAATGCCATCCGACTCCGGCTTCGCCCCGGTCGGCTGGACTTCGCCGCCAACCGCAGCATACGACGACATGGTCACGTTAGACACTAAGCAATACCTCACGCATGCCCGCTTGCACCGTGCTGCAGCGGAACGACAATGTTTGGCTTGTCCGGACGCGGGAAGGGCCGGATCACATTTGCCAGAACGTCTTCACGCGAGCCGAACGAATGGAGCATCCCGTTCGACAGGACGAGTACCTGATCGATGTTGACGAGAGCGGAGGGGCGATGCGCAACGACGATCACGATACCGCCGCGCTGACGCACTGCCAGGATTGCGCCGGCCAAAGCAGCATCGCCGTCTGCATCCAGATTGGAATTTGGTTCGTCAAGAACGACGAGGAATGGATCGCCGTAAAGTGCCCTGGCAAGCCCGACGAGCTGCCTCTGCCCAGCCGAAAGGGCCGCGCCGCCTTCTCCGATGCGTGTTTGAAAACCCTGCGGAAGACGCATTATCATCTTGTCCACGCCCGCAGCCTTGGCAGCTGCCAGCACGCCTTTTGCGTCGCTTTTGCCACCGAACCTCGAAATATTGTCGGCGATCGTCCCGTCGAACAGCTCAACGTCCTGTGGCAGGTAGCCAATATGAATGCCGAGCAGTTCTGAATTCCACTGATCGAGCGAGGCGCCGTCCAATCTTACCGTGCCACGAAGCGGCTTCCATGCCCCGACCAAAGCGCGCACGAGCGTGGTCTTGCCGGAGCCGCTCGGGCCGACGACCGCCAACCCTGCGCCTCTCGCCAAGCGAAAGCTTACATTGAAGATGGTTGGCTTCTGCAGACTTGGTGGCGCGACGGTCAATTCTTCGACCGCTAGCTCCGCCTTTGGGCGCGGCAGCTCCATTGTCTCTTGCTGGCCAGCAAAAGCATCCAGTGCTGCCGCCAGCTCGGAATAGCTTTTGCGGGTTGCCAGAAACCCCCTCCAGTTTGCGATGGCCACATCGACCGGCGCCAGTGAGCGGCCCAGCAAAATGGACGATGCGATGATCACGCCCGGCGAGGCTTCGCCCCCGATCACAAGGTAGGCACCAAGCCCCAGCACACATGATTGCAAGGCCATTCGAAGCGTCTTCGACAGTGAGCTCGCTGCGCCGACGACGTCGGAAAGCCGTTCCTGGTTCTTCAGATAAAGATGACTGACCTCGTTCCAGCGCCGGCTAAGCGGAGCGGACAGGCCCATCGCCTGAACAACCTCTGCGTTGCGGCGGCCGGAATCGGCCAGAAGCCGCTGTGCTACGAGTGTTTCAGATGCACGAGCCGCGGGTTTGCGGCCGATGATCTCGGCAACCACCGTCAAAAACACAACGGCGCATGCGCCGAGCGTTGCCAGCACACCAAGCGCCGGGTGCAGCAGATAGATGACCACCATATAAAATGGTATCCAGGGAGCATCGAATAAGACGGTCGGCCCCAGTCCGGAAAGAAAGCCACGTAGCTGGTCCAGATCACGAAGCGGGTGTACCCGGTTCGCATCCGGCCCGGCGACGAGGGGCAGGGAAAGCGAGGCTGCGAACGCCTTTTGCTGAAGATTTTTATGCAGGCGGCTGCCGATGCGGACTAACAGGCGAAGCCTCACGAAATCGAGGAGCCCATAGGCCGCGTAAAGTCCCAGCATCCCGACTGTAAATCCGATAAGAGTCGGCACGCTCTGCGAAGGCAGCACGCGGTCGTAGACCTGGAGCATGTAGACGGAGCCGGTCAAGGCGAGGATATTTATCAATCCGGAGAAAACGCCTACGCCAACGAGGCCATGCACACAGCCGAACATTGCGGAGCGTAGATCGAGCGAGCGCCCTTTGGTTGACTTCATGATGTGCGCTCGTTGACGCGAAATTGCCGCGCAATCTCGTCGGTTCTTTCGATGAGGGACAAACTTTAACCTTCCGGGAAGCAGCAGCTCCGCCCCGCTGCTGGAACATTACGAATTGCTTACATACGTGCCTTCTTTGATTAAAATGTAGCAAAATCGTGACGCCAGGCTGAGAATTCGGCAACTGGCTCGCCAGGCTGGGGATAACCGGGTCGAGTAAGGAGATATTCCTAATCATGACACGGCGCAGAAGCTTATGGTCATCTTCGTAGCATCAAGGCTTCAAAGCGTCTGGGGAGCGATGGGTTTTGATTTTGTCGATCGAGAGTTAAACGATTTTGAGATACACTTCATCGGTACGCCATTGTCGGCCACCAACGCCGGCTAAAACGGGAAGGCGAGTGTCGTGAGCGAAGAGATCAATGTCGCCGATGCCTATGGCAGGGGCCGCAGCACCTTCATGGGATTGCAATTGCTGGTCTCGCCCGGTGCGCTTGTTCCTCGGCCGGAAACGGAACTGCTCGGCAAGGCCGCTCTCGATGTTCTGAGCCAACTGAACTTGCCGGTACCTCGCGTTGTCGACATGTGCTGTGGCGCGGGTAATCTGGCGTGCGCCATCGCACACCACGCTCCCACCGCGCGCGTGTGGGCAAGCGATCTTACCGACGGATGCGTGGAGGTCGCGCGCCGCAACGTCATCCATCTTGATATGGAGGAGCGGGTAACGGTGCTTCAGGGCGACTTATTCAGCGCCTTCTCCGGCCTGGAGCTTGACGGCACGATCGACGTGATCGTTTGCAACCCGCCCTACATTTCCGAAAAACGGCTCGAGGGCGACCGTTCGCATCTGGTCGAACTCGAGCCGCGTGAAGCGTTCGCAGCCGGCCCCTACGGCCTGAGCATCCATATGCGGGTGCTCAAGGAGGCGCCGCGATATTTGCGGCGCGGAGGCATCCTGCTTTTCGAGGTCGGGCTTGGCCAGGACCGACAGGTCATGAGTTTGCTCGAGCGTTCCAAGGCTTATGAGAGTATCCGGGCAGTTACCAATCCAGCGGGCGAGGGCAGGGTGGTTGTGGGACACACAAAAGCGCAGGCATAAGCACTGCAGTCGCGGCAGGCTTCAGACACGCTGTCGCGGCTTAACGGCCGGGGACTTGAAACAGAGCTGCAAGGTTTCGGGAATCAGTTTCTCTTGCGCATGACGTATTGCGCAATTCCCTGGATGGAATCGAGGTTCTCGGGCAGCAACTCGCTGTCTTCGACCGTGATGCCGAAGGTCTCCTCGATGAAGCCGATAACCTCGAGCACCCCCGTCGAGTCCACGATGCCCTGGTCGAGAAGCGAGGTGTCGCTCTCCAGGCTCTCCGGATCGGCTATATAGAAATTCGAGGCCAGGAAAGCGCGAATTTGTTCGCTGCAGGTATCGGTTCTATCCTTGGTAGATAACATTGATTTCGCCTCCGGTACAAAAGATGAATGCTGATCAACTTCGCCCTGGTACCGACTCATGACAGGGCCGTTTTTTTGAGTTTGCCCGTGTCGGTCATCGGCAGACTGGGTACGATGACGATGGACTTCGGAACCATGAAGTTTTCCAGCCGTCTCTGGCACTCTTTCTGCAACTGCTTTTCACCGATCATGCTTCCCTGCTCCATCACGACAAACGCCTTCACTGCTTGCCCGAGCAGCTCGTCCGGAACGCCGATGACCGCGGCTTCCCGCACGCCCGCAATGTTCATCAGCACGTTTTCCACCTCCTTCGGCGCTATCTTCTCTCCGCGCGATTTTATGATCTCGTCGCCGCGACCGACAAAGTAGAGGTAGCCCTCGGCGTCCATCCGGCAGTAGTCGCCCGTGTACAGGACCTGCTCACCCGGCAGCGGGCCGGGCTTGAGCTTCCTGGCTGTCGCCTCCGGCTTGCCCCAATAGCCCTTCATCACCGTCGCTCCGCGGATGACGAGCTGACCAACGACGCCGGGGCCGACCCGCCTGTCATGCTCGTCGACAATCCACATTTCCGTGTTGGGGATGGCGATCCCGACGCTCAACGGCTTTCGCTCCAGATCGTCCGGTGGCAGGTAAGTGCAGCGCTTGCATTCGGTAAGGCCGTACATCGAATAGATACGGGCGCCAGAAAACAGCTCCTGAAGCAGGAGAATGTGCTTGAGCGGCAGGGCGGCCGCAGTGTTGGTGACGTAGCGAATGCTCGAAAAATCCTGATCCCTGAGAGACTTGAGCTCCCCGAGTGTGGCAAAGATGGTCGGTACGCCGGGAAAACCCGTCACCCTCTCTTGCTTGATCAGCCCAAGGATCTGCGCCGGGAAGGCGAACGAGCGTTCAAGCACCAGCCGGGCGCCGGCGCCGAATGCCATGATCATCTGGTAAAGACCGTAGTCGAAGGCGAGCGGCAGGACATTGAGGATCACCTCGTCTTCGGCAAGCGCCAGGTATGAGGAAATCGAGGCGCACGCGGCAATCATGTTTCGGTGCGTCAGCATCACGCCCTTGGGTTCGCCCGTCGAGCCGGACGTATAAATGATCGCAGCGAGATCGATATCGATGCAGCGGCGCGCGGGCGGCGTGCTGCGGGCTGGCGCGACCGCAGTATCCCAGCGCACAGCATGCGGCAGTTCTTGCAGGTCGTTGCGTTCGATCGGTCCGGAGACGATCATGCGGCGCAACGATGGGCAATTCCGCGCCGGCTCCCTGAAAATCGAGTGCAGGTGTTTGTCGGTGATCAATGCCGTCGGGCGGCAATCGTTGAGCAGATAATCAAGCTTGTCGCTTTTGGTGAGCGGATTGACGATGCACACCACGGCGTTGGCCTTGAGCACCGCCCAGAACGCAACGACAGCCTCGACAGTGTTGTCGGCGAAAATCACCACCCGATCGCCACGTGTGATTCCAGCCTCGGTCAAATTATGCGCTATGGCGTTCGAGCGCATATCGAGATCGCCATAGGTGACACGTTGGTTGCCGCACACCAGGGCCACCTTGCCGCCGAGCCGGCTGGCAGAGTGGGTGAGATAGTCGTGCAGGAGCGGTACGGCGCCATGCATCACGCGAGCACCTCTTCGCGATGCACGCGGTCGATATCGATGCTGAGCTTGAGCGTGCGAGCCCCACTTGGACGGCTCGCGATAAATTGCTGATGGAGAAGCTGCGTCGATAGCACCCCGACCAGCGCCATATTGTCGGAGTTGGACAGGTCGCCGCCGCCGGCGCTGGCCTGGCACTTGCTCAGGAGCCGGGTAACCGACTTAGGATCGAAGACGTTCGCTTCGCGCAGCGCCGGCTCCGAAAGTGCCTCGCGAATATAGGCCGGAGCGCCATCTGCGACGAAGCAAAGCGCGTTGGGGGCCCGGTAAGGCTGCTTCTTGCGGGTGACGATTTCCGACGGCACGATCGGTTGCGCCACGCGCTTCAGCACATGCTTTTCATCGAGCACGCGCAGCTTGTAGGCGGCCGGAAGCGAATTCGCGAGCCTCACGAGTTCATGATCGAGGAACGGGAAGCGCCCCTCGACGGAATGAGCCATCAGCATCCTGTCCCCTTGTGAGGAAAGCAGGTATCCCGACATCAGCGTCTGGATCTCGATATACTGGTCCTGCGCAAGAGAGCCCCATCGCGAAAACTCCGGTGGCAGGCGGGCAAGCAGCTCGGACACGGCGTTGCGGCGCTCCGTTTGGGAGCGCATGTCTGCCGAAAACAGCCGCTTGATGGCGCTTGTGGTACGCCAGCGCGTGCCATGCGCAAAACCAGGCGCGTCACAGGCGTGGATGTCGCGCCCGAAGAACTGGCGTGCCATCGCCTGCTGCTGCACCGGCGAGCGGCTGAGATAGGGATAGAGGCGCTCCAGCAAACGGGAGCGTCGCGTCGAGGCGGGCTGGCGTCCCCAGAAGCGGCGGACCTTGCCCTCGCGGAACAAATCGTAGCCCGCGAACATTTCGTCGGCCCCTTCGCCGGTCAGCACGACCTTGATGCCATGCTCGCGCACCAGTCTCGAGAGCAGGAACAGTGGCGCCGGCGCGGTCCTAAGGATTGGCCGCTCGGTGTGGTAGATCACCTCAGGGAAGATGCCAGCGATATCGCTGCGCGAAACAACCACCTCATGGTGGTCACTGCCGGCCACGCCGGCAACCAGGCGCTGGAAATGCGTCTCATCATACTCGGCGTCGGCAAAACGCAGCGAGAAGGTCTGGAAGCGCTCGCCCGCGAAGCGTCTCCCCAGCGTGGTGACCAGTGAGCTGTCGAGCCCGCCGGACAAATAGCAGCCGACCGGCACGTCGGCGCGTACTATCCTGAGCGCCGTCGCGGCCTCCAGGGCGCTGCGCACTTCCTCCACCGCGTCATCAAGCGAGCCGCTGAATTCATCATCGCCGGGTGCGCCAACCTCTGGATAGCCAGGCTTCCAAAAAGCCCGCTCGCGAACGACGCCGCTGTCATAAATGCGGACATGCCCCGGCGTGAGTTCGCTTACTCCTCCAAACACGCCTTGTGGCGGCGCGACAGTCCAAAGTGTAAAAGTCTGATCGATGCCGGCTGGATCGAAGGCGCGGGGTATGTCCGCATCGGCCGCGAAAATGGCCTTCACCTCGCTGGCGAAGTAAAGCCGCCCGCCATGCTCGCAAAAGTGCAGCGGGCAGATGCCGAACCGATCCCGCGACAAGACGAGACGACCCGCCACGGAGTCCCAGATGGCGACTGCCCACTGCCCATTCATTCGTTCGAAGGCGGCCTCGCCCCAGGCATGATAGGCATGGACGATGACCTCGGTGTCGCTGCGTGTGCGGAAGCGATAGCCGAGCGCGACCAAGTCTTGTCGCAGCTCGACGTAATTGAAGATTTCGCCGTTGAAGACGATCCACATTGTGTCGCCCGCGCCGGCGAGTGGCTGCTGGCCGCTCGCGAGATCGATGACGGACAGGCGGGCATGCGCCAATCCGGCACGTCTGTCCCGGTAAAGGCCGCGCTCGTCCGGGCCGCGATGCGCCAGCGCGCCCACCATGCGCATCAGCGCATCCCGGGACGGGGGCGCCGCGGCGGTGCTCAGCGACACAATTCCGGCGATGCCGCACATCGCCTAGCCCTCGCCCATTGAAGAGGACACCAACGGCCGCGCGTGAAGATAACGTGCGGCGCGCCGCTTGCTGTCGATATCCTTGAAAACCTTCTGAACCTGCACCACGGTGAGGCCGGTGGCCTCAGCGACGTCTTCGTTGGCAATCCCGTGGTTCAAGCCGTAGAGGCACAGATCCATCAGATAATAAGGAAGCGCGAAGTAGAACTCCTCCTGACTCTGCGCCAGCGAGAAGGTGTCCGTGGTGGGCGGTCTGCGCCGGACCTCTTCCTCCACCCCAAGATATTCGGCCAACTGGTAGACCTGGGTCTTGTAGAGGTGAACGATTGGCATCAGGTCGGCAATTCCGTCGCCCTGCTTGACGAAGAAGCCCTGGTCGTACTCCAGGCGGTTCGGCGTGCCCGCTACCGCGTAGTTGAGGCGGTCGGCATGGTAGTATTCGGTCATCTTGCGCAGGCGCTGCTTGTAATTGGTTGCACCGACGATCTGCAGGTAGGCGGCCGACGGCAGACGCACCGTGTCGGTCTTGCCTTCAGGGTCCTGAACCGTGAGGCGCGTGATGTTGAGACCGTTGCTCTCGAGAACCGAGGCGAGCACCAGCTTGCATTTCCAGCCGTCCCCATATTCGGGAACGACAGTCTGGATTGCTTCGATCTGCCGTCTATAGGCGCCGATTGCTTCAAGGGCCGGCGTTATATCCTCCAGGATCGTATCGATACCAAGCTGTGCGGCAACAGTGCGGCCGAGCCTTAGCGAGTCGCCGGAGGAATGGCGCTCCGGCATGAATATCCCGAGGACCTTGTCTTTCCCAAAGGTGCGAACACACAACGCCGCGACGACTGAGCTGTCGATGCCGCCTGAGAGGCCGACAACCACCCCTCGACGTCGCAGCGTGCCAAAGACCTGCTGGCGCAAGATCTGGACGATGCGATCGACTTCAGCGCCAGCGTCGAGCACCAGCGCGTCCTTGCCGAATGTTGAGGTCAGGTCGATGACTTGTACTCCAGTTTGCGAGACTCGGTTGGCGAATAGGTCTGCGCCACCGCTTTCTCGATAAGGGGACGGTTGGTGGCGAGGTGAGGCTCTATGACCAGATCGATGTGGGTGCCGACGATCGGAATCACGTCCAGATGGGCGAAAACGCGATCCCAGCCGATGGCCAGAGTCATTCCGGGTCGAGCACAGCGAAACAGGGTGCCGGTGATCGGCAGCGCCGGCTTCGGCTCTGTCAGCCATTGGAAGAAGGCCCGTGCCCGCAAAACCTCCTGCAGTTCCAGTTTGGTTCTAAAGCTCGTCGCATTGAACTGTCCCTGAGCGTAGCGATCGAGAAGCTGGACCAGTTGCGCCTCTCGCCGCATTTTCACGGCGACTTTCGCGAGGGCGCGGCAAGCCATCCGGTAAGCAGATACGCGGTTGGTCCGGATTCGATTGAATGTGCGCGTAAACGTCTCCAAGTAGGCGCTTCGCTCGCCGACGAGGCTGGTGTCGAGGATGCCGAGGAACTTTACGGTTCGCCCGGCGGCCAGCAGCCGCGCCGCAACTTCGAAAGCGACAGCGCCACCGAGCGAATGGCCGAGAAGTCGTACATGACCCGACGGTTGAGCGCGGCGGATCTGCTCGACGGCGGCATCGGCCATGTCGGCGAGGCTGTTTTGTCCGCGCAGTATTAGAGCCAGAGCCGGATACCTGATCGGGGCAACGCGGGTGACCTTGCCCATCGCTGCTGCAAAGGCAGCAAGGCTCGGGCCATAGCCGACGGATCCCGGGAACAGAAAAAGAATGGGAGGGTTGTGCTTCTCGGCGCGCGCGCTTTGATCGCCTGCCTGGGCAGATACGACCGCCTTGACCATTTCGTCCAGGCTCATCCCGACGGTGAAGGCCTCAAGACCGAGTTCCTGCCCGATGGCGCTTTCGATTTCCATGACGCAGTGCAGCAGCTTCAGCGAATCTCCTCCGGCGTCATCCCAGCGCCCTGCCGCCACGCGCGTATTGAGAATGCTGGTCCATGCCCGCTGGACGACCTGCTGCGCCGTCAGCTTGCCCCGCGGCTCGAGCGGTCGCGCGCTCGCTGCTGTCTCTCTGGCTGAAAGATCCATCTCTGCAAGTGTCGTGATGTCGACTTTGCCGCTCGGCAGACGCGGAATCTCGGCGATCGTGTGCAACCGCAAGGGACGCAGCGGCGGCGGCAGATTGGTCCTGACAAGCTGGCGAAGCTCGTCCGAAAAGGTCACTTCGGCCGAGCCCCGAGGAACAACAAAGGCGACAAGCTCATTCGCCGCAGCCACGATTGCCACAGCATCCGCAACAGAGGGTGCGCAACGCAGCACCCGTTCGAGTTCGGCTGGCTCGACGCGTCGACCATTGATCTTTACCTGGCGCCCCTTGCGACCGACGATGTGCAGTAGGCCTTGATTATCAAGTCGAACGAGGTCACCTGTCGCGAAAATCCGAAGGCCTGGATCGTCCGGGTCTGATGTCGCCGGGAAAACCGCCCCGTCCTCCCAATGGCCAAGCAAGACATACGGGCTCCTGATCAGAAGCTCTCCTCTGCGGCCCGGTTGAACGCAGCGGCCCGTTTCGTCGACAATTGCGAAGGTGATTCCAGGCAGCAGCCAGCCAACTGGAACCGAATCTCCATGCTCCGGCCAGTCTCGCGGCAGGAACCATTGCGCGCCGGTGGTCTCGGTTGACGAGTAACCGATCTGGATGAGGCACGTATCGGAGACGGCCTTGCGCAGCAGGGCGATGTCGGTCCAGGGCACCTTCTCGCCACCGATCCGGGCGACTCTAAGTGAATGGAACGCTTCAGCAGGTCCGTCTGCCATGAGAGCGCGAAGCAGCGCCGGCACCAGATAGGTGATTGTCACGCCTTCGGAACGCACCAGGCGTTGAACGGCGCGCAAGCCGATCGCTTCGACTTCGACCAGATGCAAGGTGGCGCCGGTGAGAAGGGCTGCAAGAATTTCCCGGCACCCCGCGATTGTGGCGGGTCCGGTCAATGGCAGGAAAACATCATCCGAGTTGATGTGGCATGCATCGACATATTGCTGGACCCGGCACAGCAAGCTGCGCTGGCTGTTAACGATGCCTTTGGGCCGGCCCGTGCTTCCTGACGTATAAAGCACGATGGCGGGCGCATCGACAGATACGGAATAAGACTGAGGCACTTGCCCAGCCTGCGAGGCCGCACTGGTCGACACATCGATCCAACTGACCCGGTGAGGCAAACCGTCGGGTCGGACATTGCCCTCGCCCAGGACAGCTGAGAGCCGCGCCCCGGCCACGATTTCAAGAATCCGCGAGCTAGGATCTCGCGCGTTCAGTGGCACCGAAGGCCGTCCAGCCGTCATGCTTGCGAGCATGGCGATGGGATACCAGGCCGAGTTGGCCTGAAGAATACCTATCGCCTGTCCGTCTGGGACGGCCGCCGCGATCTGGTAGGACAGCGTCTCAACTGACCGGAGAAGCTGGGAATAGGTCAGACGATTGGCGCCGTCGCTGATTGCAAGCTTGTCGGGGTACTGGCGGACGATACTTCTCAGGTGCTCGAAGGCGGCAATGTTGGTAAAATCGGCGCCCAATCTTTGAAATGGGCGCAGTACGGGACCACCCTGATCCAGTGCGTATTGTGAGACACTTGACCAATTATCGGAGGTCGCTGTCTGACAATCCACCGCTAGATCCTGATCCGCGATTTCTGATCCCAAATATGCCGAAGACATGAGTTGCCCACGCTAAGATTAGGGTCACTTATCGCCCCCCGCCCCAATCTTTTCATCGATCATTCTGATGATGCCCTGATCTTCCCTCAAGGACGCTTGGTTAGTCACTTCGCCTGTTTCGCAAACCGCCGGCCGAGCCAATCATTCCGGGCTCGCTGGGTGCTGTGGTGCGCATGACGCAGCGAGCACTGGCGTTTGTGCCAAGTTGGCAACACCTGTTGCACACATGCCAAGGCGGGATCGAAGACCAAGGTGGGATCGAGACGGAATTTGCCGCCATTCAGGCATATTGCCTATTCTGTGTTTCTCCCGGGCGATACCGGCGATGCTTCGGTGTCGGAATAGCTGCCGGGGACGAAACAATATGCATAGATCTGTCCCCGATTTTCGTCAGTCACACGGATCCAGTCCTTTTCCCATTTTCGGAAGGTAATATGTCCATCGGTCACCATGGCCGCAGCTCTGAACGGACTCGGCGCGTTGACGACGCCCACCGAGATCGTCGCCGTCCATACGCTCGACGAGATACGTCTGCATGAAAGCCTCCCGCTAAACCACCCGACCTTTAACGGCCGCTAATGGTTTCGGTTGCAACGTGCTTGGCGAAATTTGGGGTGCACACGTTCCATACCCGCAGGCACCGAATTCCTTCGCACTCGGCGTCGACCGCGCTGGTCTCCCCTGTCGTCAACGGTTCGCGCGCCCTGAGCGTCGAGACCAAAAGAAGCTCAAGACAGCTCAGCGCGCTGAGATATCGGCCGGATGGCACAGCGCGCAGCCTGCGCGCCGCCCAGACCGGCACCATCGCCGCGCCGATTTCGGACGTCACCACCCCCTTTTTCGCCGAGTTCGTATGCGGAGTGGAGGACGCGGCCCACCAGCGCGCCGAGCGCTATAATATTCTGCTGTTCAACACCGACGAGAAACACGGCACGCGAAGCGCGCGAGATCGACCGGGTGCTGGAGCGCCGCATCGACGGCATCGTCATGGCACCGGCGGCGGCAACGAGGAGTTGCTCGCCGACCTTGCCGAGAGCGGACTGTCACTCGTCTTCGGCCACCGCAGGCTGAAGGGCGTGTTGCTGGAACGTCAATCGTATTTGGCCAGGAAGCGCCCGACGGCGGTGAGGCAGTCGTGCTTTTCCTCGACATGCGGCATGTGGCTGGAATTCGGGAAGACCAGGCCTTCGACGTACGGGATAAGATCCAGAAAGGGCTGGACGCAGGCCTCGGTCGCTTCGTCGTAGAAGCCGCGGAAAACCAGGGTCGGCGCCTCGATCCGATGCAGGCGGTCGACGATGGTCCAGTTCCGCATCGTGCCGATGACGTGGAACTCATTGGGACCATTCATGGTGTGATAGACGGTCGGATCTTCCTCGATTGCAGCAAATGTCCGGGCGACCTCTGGCGGCATTGGAACGACGCGACAGACATGACGGTCGTAGAAAGCCTTCGTCGCCGCAACATATTCGGGGTGATCGGTGGTTCCCGCCGCTTCATGCCGGTTGAGCGCACTCTGAACATCGGCTGGCAACTCGGCGCGCAATTGCCGGGCCCCGTCCACCCACAGCGCCATCGAGGCCAGTGAATTGGCCAGGATCAATGCCCTGAGCCCCTCAGGGCGGCGCACGGCGTGCTCGGCCGAGAGTATGCCGCCCCAGGACTGGCCGAGCAGGGCGTGGCGGCTGTCGATGCCGAGATGGGTGAGCAGCGCATCGAGTTCGCCCAGGAAGAAATCGACGGTCCAGAAGTCGCCGCCCTTGTCCGGCAGATGGGTCGATTTGCCATTACCGATCTGATCGTAGTGGATGACGGCTCGCCCGGTTCCGGCAAGCTCCTTGAATGAGTCCACATAGTCGTGCGTGCAGCCCGGTCCACCATGAGCGACGACCAGGGGCAGCTTGCCCGAACCGAGGTCTCCGGTCACGCGGTACCAGGTGCGATAACCGTTGTAGTAGCTAAATCCTTCAGTGATCGCATGTGCCGTCACAATCCAAGCTCCGCATCATGGCGCAGCAGGAGCCACTGTGGGCCCTCCCAAGCCTTGTTTTGCGGCCGACGGTACTAAGCGGCCCGGCGCATTTACAGCTAGCACTATTTATAGGTTTGCCGGTTATGGGTTTGCCCGGGAGGAGGCCGATCGCCCGCAGGTCGCGAGCCTCAATGCTCCGGTTCGAGCAGCCGGTAATGGGCGGCGAGCGCGATGGCATGGAAGCGGTTGCGCGCGCCAAGCTTTCGCGTCGCCGCGTTGAGGTGCAGCGTTGCGGTAGGCACCGCGCGGCCAATCTCACGCGCGACCTGCTTGGCCGTCAGTCCGGCAGCGGCCAGGCGCAGGCACTGGCGTTCGCGCGACGTCAGATGGACATGTTGGCAGGTGCGGATTCCGGCGTCGAAACCGGCGTAGACGGAGTCATGCAGCAGATGACCCAGATCGCCGATCTCGGCGATGAAGGGTCTGGCTTCGAGCTCGAACCCGGCCTCCGGATCGGCACGGATCGCGGTGAAGGTGGCGAGATCGCCGCCGGCAAGGCGAATGGGTACGGTGACGCCGCAGGTCATCCTGGTGTCAAGCAAATAGCTGACCACAGGATCGTGCTTGGACTGGAGCACGCGCTGCATGACGGTGCTCTGAACGCCGCTGTGCGACCAGAGAAACGGTCTCGATACGGTGAGCGCGGCCTCCTGCACCGGGTCAAGCTGATAATATCCGCCCTTGCACCAGAGATCCTGCATGTCGCGCGGCACGTTGCGCAGAGCCATCAGCGAGGGCGTGATAAGCTCGCCCTTGTGACTGACCGGCACGGGCGTATAGTCGTAGATGAATGCAGTGAAACCGATCGGCTCCAGCACCTCCGTCGCCACCACCATGGCAGCGTCGATGCTCATTCCAGTTCGGAACCGGCTCTCTAGATCGCCTGGAAGGCTTTGCATCCGGCAAGCTTACCCGCTGATGATTGCTTGTCAAATAGCCATGTCGGCCGGCTGCTCAACAAATAGGCGGGATAAGCCTGTCCGACCCTATCTATCTTAATAGCTATCCCGTCCGGCTTCGCTCGCCGTAGTCTTTTGCGATTGGGCGAAGTAGCGGACGCCGTTCGCAAACCCAGACTGTTTTCAGCCGCGCGATGGTCGATCCACCGGGTTCAGCGCGGCAAAAGCCGACACGCCTCCATGAGGGAACAAATATGCGACTCCAAAAAGCATTTACAGCGTTGATTCCCGGGCTGGCTTTGCTCGGCGTGACGATGATGTCGCCGGCAAGCAGTGCCTTGGCCGCCGAGGGCAAGCCAGGCGGCACGCTCCGACTGCTGGCCAATGCCGCGGCAGGCACCGCCGATCCGCACATCAACTACACGCTGCAGTATTTCCAGATCAATTATGTCCTCTACGATGGCCTGGTGACCTACAAGAAGGCCGGGGACAAGACGGGCTTCCAGGTCGTCGCGGATCTGGCGGAAAGCCTCCCGCAGGTCGAGAACGGCGGCAAGACCTATGTCTTCAAGCTGCGCAAGGGCATCAAATTCGCGGATGGCTCGGATGTCACCACGAAGGACGTGGTGGCTTCGTTCCAGCGCATCTTCAAGATCAGCGGGCCGACGGCCGGGACCTTCTACAAAGGCATCGTTGGTGCGGATGCGTGCTTGAAGGCGCCCGCGACATGCACCCTCGACGGCGGCCTGTCGGTTGACGATGCGGCCGGAACCATTACCTTCAAACTCGTCCAGCCGGATGCCGAGTTCCTGCAGAAGCTGGCCGTTCCACACGCGTCGATCCTGCCGGCGAGCGCGCCGCTCAAGGACGCCGGCACCGATCCGATTCCGGGCACCGGACCCTATATGATCGCCAGCTACGACCCCAACAAGCTGATGAAGATTGTGCGCAACCCTCATTTCAAGGAATGGAGCAAGGAAGCGCAGCCGGCCGGATATCCGGACGAGATCGACTATGAATTCGGCCTTACCGACGAGGCGGCGGTGACGGCGGTCGAGAATGGCCAGGCGGACTGGATGTTCGATCCGCCGCCGTCCGACCGTCTCGCCGAACTCGGCACCAAATATGCCAAGCAGGTCACGGTTCACCCGCTGACGGCGATGTGGTACGCGCCGATGAACACCAATCTGGCGCCGTTCAACGACATACGCGTTCGCCAAGCCGTGAACTTCGCGATCGACCGCGCCGCGATCGTCAAGCTGTTCGGCGGCAGCAATCTGGCGCAGCCGGCCTGTCAGATCCTGCCGCCGGGCTTCCCGTCATTCGCAGCCTATTGCCCGTTCACCGCCAATCCAGGTGAGAAGTGGTCCGCGCCGGATATGGACAAGGCCAAGCAATTGGTCGCTGAATCGGGAACCGCAGGTCAGGAGGTGACGATCATCACCGAGGACACCACCGTCTCCAAGGCGATCGGCGTGTACCTGCAGGACGTGCTCAACCAGCTTGGCTACAAGACGTCGGTCAAGCCGATCTCGCAGAACATACAGTTCACCTACATCCAGAACACCAATAACAAGGTGCAGATTTCGATTTCGCAATGGTTCCAGGATTACCCGGCGCCGTCGAATTTCCTGCAGGTCTTGTTCAGCTGTGCCTCGTTTACGCCGGGCTCCGACGCCTCGGTCAATATTTCGGGGTTCTGCGACAAGTCGATCGACGCATCGATGGACGAGGCAGAGGCAGCCACCATCGCCGATCCGGCCAAGGGCGCGACACTCTGGACCGCCATCGACAAGGCCGTGACGGACAAGGCTCCGGTCGCTGTCCTGTTCACGCCAAAGCGCGTCGATGTCATCTCTTCCAGGCTGAAGAACTTCACCTTCAGCCCGCAATTCTACTGGATCGTCAGCCAGTCCTGGGTGGAATAGCCGACCGGAGCCAATGCGACGGAGTGCCGCTGGCTCTCCGTCGCATTTCCTTTTCCGGCGGATCAGCGCATCTTCCAGGCCGCGATTTTTCCTAGGCAATCCTGTTCATGGTCAATGTCATTGCGGACCAGCCCGCCATCCCGGTTCGCCGGGCCACCGATGGCCCGTGGCGCACCGCTTGGCGCAAGCTGAAAGGCGATCGTTCGGCAATATCTGCCTTCGCCGTGCTCGTCGTCATCGTGATCGCCTCGCTCGCGGCGCCGCTTTATGCGCGATACGTCTCCGGCACCGATCCATTTGTGACCAATCTCAATGGCGAGATCGTTGTCGATGGGGTGACCCAGCCGGTGCTGCAGCCCTCCACCGAAGGCCTTGGCCTCGGCATGACGCCGATCGGGCCGACCTGGCGCATCGGCCCCTATATGCTCGGTGCCGACAACCAGGGCCGTGACGTCGCGGCGCGGCTGTTTTACGGCGGACGGGATTCGCTGTTGATCTCCGGTGCTGCAGCCGTGCTGTGCCTTGTCCTCGCGACGTTTCTGGGGGTCGTTTCCGGCTTCTTCGGCGGCATCGTCGACATCGGCCTGTCGCGCATTCTCGACGTGCTCTGGGCCTTTCCGATTTTCCTGTTGGCGATTTCGTTGTCGATCGTGCTGATTGCGCAGAGCATCCAGATCGGTCCATTCGAAATCCGCTCCGGCAGCCTGTGGCTACCGGTCTTCATCATCGGCATCGTCTATGTGCCCTATGTGGCGCGACCGATCCGCGGCCATGTCCTGACCTTGATGCATGCCGAATTCGTCACCGCTGCGATCGGCCTAGGCGCGTCGCCCTGGCGCATCCTTTTGCGCGACATCATGCCCAATGTGGTGACCCGCATCATCGTTTTCGTGCCGTTGATTCTGGCGCTCAACATGATGACGGAATCCTCGCTGTCGTTCCTGTCGATCGGCGTGCAGCCGCCGGATGCCAGCTGGGGCACGATCATCCAGGACGGCCAGGGCCTGCTCTATTCGCGGCCGGTCGTGGCACTGGCGCCGGGGCTAGCCATTGTCATCACGGTGCTGGCCTTCAACATTCTGGGCGATGGCGTGCGCGACGCGCTCGATCCGAAATCCTCGCCGAGGGGCGTCTAGTGGTTGCCGCGCTCGGCTTCCGGCTTGGCCAGATGGTGCTAGTCATGTTCGGCATCAGCGTCGTCGCTTTCCTGATCTTCTTTGCGACGCCTGGCGCTGATCCATCGGCGCGCATTGCCGGCCGCAATGCTTCGCAAGAGACGTTGATCCAGGTGCGCCACGATTTCGGTCTCGACCGGCCATTGCCGGTGCAATATGGGCTGATGATGAACCGGCTTTTCGTTAGCCGCGATCTCACCTCCTTCGTCAATCGCGGGCAACGCGTCATTCCGACCGTGATAAGCGCCATTCCCGTAACGCTGTCGCTGGTCGGTGGCGCGGCAGTGCTGTGGGTGCTCGGCGGATTGATCGTCGGGGTGATCGCAGGCGCAACGCGCGGTACATTCGTGGATCGGGCGCTGATGATCCTGAGCTTGATAGGCGTGTCGATCCCGGTCTTCTGGCTGGGCGAGGTCGCCAACCTGCTGACACAAAGCCGCTGGCACGACAGCTGGCTGTTTTCCTGGGTTCCTCCGCTCGGCTACATCCCCCTGACCGAGAACCCCTGGGGCTGGTTCAAGGCGCTCGTCATTCCGTGGTTCACGCTGGCAACCCTTTATGTCGGCCTCTATGGCCGGGTGCTGCGGGCAAGCCTGATCGAGATGATGCAGGAGGATTTCATCCGCACCGCCCGGGCCAAGGGGATCGGCGAACGCCGGGTGCTGCTGCATCATGGCCTCAGGACCTCGCTGGTCGCATTTGTTACCATGTTCGGCCTCGATTTTGGTGCCCTGGTCGGTGGCGGCGCGCTGCTGACCGAAGTGGTCTTCGGACTGCAGGGCGTCGGAAAACTGACCTATGAGGCGCTGCAGACCCTCGATCTGCCGATGATCCTGGCCACGGTGATTTACGCCGCCTTCTTCGTGGTGATGGCAAACTTCGTCGTCGACGTCGTCTTCGTCATCGTCGACCCGAGAGCGCGCAATGTCGGCTGATGCTCCTCTTTTGGTGGTCAAGGACCTCACCGTCTCCTTCCGCAGCGACGAGGGCCTGGTGCGCGCGGTGGGAGGTGTTTCGTTCTCCGTCGAGCAGCGCGAAATCGTCGGTGTGGTTGGCGAGTCCGGTTCGGGCAAAAGCCAGACCTTGCTCGCCATTATGGGGCTGATCGACAGCCCCAACGCTATCGTCTCCGGTTCCATCCGTTTCATGGGACAGGAGCTGATCGGGCTCAAGCGGCGTGCGCTCGATGTCATTCGCGGCCGCCAGATCGCGATGATCTTCCAGGATCCGATGTCGGCGCTCACCCCAGTGCATACGATCGGCAATCAGATCGGCGAGCAGGTGCGCGCGCATGAAAAGGTGTCGGCGAAAGCGGCGCGGGCGAGGGCGGTGCAGTTGCTGGATGCGGTCGGCATCGCATATCCGGATCGGGTCGTCCACAGCTACCCGCACCAGCTTTCCGGCGGCATGCGCCAGCGTGCGGTGATTGCCATGGCGCTCTCCTGCAACCCGGCGCTGCTCGTCGCGGATGAACCGACTACAGCCCTCGATGTTACGGTGCAGGCGCAGATCCTCGAACTGATCGGACGACTGCGCGACCAGTTCGGCTCCGCCGTGATCCTGGTCACGCATGATCTTGGCGTCGTCGCCGAAGTCGCGGACCGGGTGCTGGTGATGTATGGCGGACGCTTTGTCGAGGAGGGCGGCAAGAGCAGCGTGTTCCGGGCGCCGCTGCATCCCTACACATGGGGCTTGTTCGGCTCGATCCCGCCGATGGAGGGACCACGTCCAGCCCGGCTCGCCGCCATCCCGGGGATTCCGCCGTCGCTCTCCGACCTGCCGAAAGGCTGCGCCTTCAGCCCCCGCTGCGCCTTTCGCCACGACGCCTGTCTGGTTCAACTGCCGATCATGCAAGGCGAGAGCCATCGCGCCGCCTGCCTGTTGCCGGAGCCTACGCGCAGACAGCTCGCTGCCCAGAGGGCTGGCGGCGTGGAGATGCAACGATGAATGCCGTGCCGCGCCCGCTGCTTCGCGCCGGCGATCTGTCGAAACGTTACAGCGTCGGCCGCTCGATCTTTCCGGCGCAGCGCCGGACGGTGCATGCGGTCGATACGGTGTCGCTCGACATCTGGCCCGGGGAAACGCTCGGCATCGTCGGTGAGTCCGGTTGCGGCAAGTCCACGCTTGGCCGGTGTCTGGTGCGCCTGACCGAAATCAGCTCGGGGTCGCTGGAATTCGAGGGCCGCGATATCAGCGACGCATCCCAGGGCCAGCTCCGTCCGCTGCGGCGGCAAATGCAGATGGTCTTTCAGGATCCCAGCGCTTCGCTCAATCCGCGCCGGCGGGTCGGCGATCTGCTGGCCGATCCATTCCGCATCCATGAACGCCTCTCGACATCGGAAATGGCGGACCGCGTGGCCGACCTTCTGCGCCGGGTCGACTTGTCGCCCCAGCACGCATCGCGCTATCCGCACGAATTCTCCGGCGGCCAGCGTCAGCGTATCGGCATCGCCCGCGCGCTGGCGCTGCGGCCACGGCTGATCGTGGCCGACGAGCCGGTCTCGGCGCTCGACGTGTCGATCCAGGCGCAGATCGTCAATCTGCTCGCCGACTTGCGCGAGGAGTTCAACCTGACCTATGTGTTCATCGCTCACGACCTTTCTGTCGTGCGCCAGATCTCGAGCCGTGTGGCGGTCATGTATCTGGGATCGATCGTGGAGAGCGGGCCGACCGACGAGGTCTTTGCGGCGCCCAGACATCATTACACCGCAGCGCTGCGTTCCGCCGTGCCGGTACCCAGCATCGACCGGGCGCGGCGCGGCCGGCTGGTGCTCAAGGGTGACCTGCCCAGCCCGATGAGCCCACCCTCCGGGTGCCGGTTCCACACCCGTTGCCCAGCTGCCACCCCGATCTGCCGCAGCGAGCGTCCGCTTCTCCAAAGCATTGGCGAGGGCCGCCTGGTTGCGTGCCATCATCCAGCCGAGGGTTGACGATGGGAATTCTCGGTCAGCGATATCGGATCAGGACCGTTCAGCCGTAATCGTTGCTTCGGCGAGAATAGAGGCCGATCTGGACGCCGCACGATCCGACGCTATGTTGCGCTTCGGCGGTGCGCGGCCGGCATCGCAAATGCCTAATACTAAAGTAACTGTTCTCGCGTTGCCGAGCGATGCTACGATTTGAGGGACGGGCATAAGCGGCCGTAGAGCGCTGCGTGATTTTGCGCCGGAGAGGATGGAAAGTGGGAGGCCACTCTTTCGTGCCGCAGCAGGCAGCCGCCGATATGTTGCTCGGTTGTCGATCATAAGGGAGGAAGTCACCAATGAAGATATCGTACCTGGTCTCGGCCGCGCTTCTTGCAGCGACTGCGATGCCTGCCGCAGCCGCCGAGGTTTCCGACGGCAAGGTCAAGATCGGCATTCTCAACGACCAGTCGGGCGTCTATGCAGATTTCGGCGGCAAGTGGTCGGTCGAGGCCGCCAAGATGGCGGTCGAGGATTTCGGCGGCAAGGTGCAAGGTGCGCCGGTCGAGATCGTCAGCGCCGACCACCAGAACAAGCCGGACATCGCCTCCAACATTGCGCGGCAGTGGTATGACACCGAACAGGTCGATTCCATCATGGAACTAACAACGTCCTCGGTGGCGCTCGCCGTCCAAGGGATTTCCAAGGAAAAGAAGAAAATCGACATCGTCACCGGCGCCGCGACCACCGAGCTTACCGGCAAACAGTGCTCGCCCTATGGCTTCCACTGGGCCTACGACACGCATTCGCAGGCAGTGGGGACCGGTGGCGCTCTCGTCCAGCAAGGCGGCGACAGCTGGTTCTTCGTCACAGTCGATTATGCATTCGGCTATTCGCTGAAGGAGCAGACCGCAAAGTTCGTCGAGAGCCATGGCGGCAAGGTGGTTGGCGAGGTGCGTTACCCGCTCGGCTCGACCGACTATTCATCCTTCCTGCTGCAGGCGCAATCGTCGGGCGCCAAGGTCATCGGCCTGGCGAATGCTGGCCTCGACACCTCCAACTCGACCAAGCAAGCGGCCGAATTCGGTATCGTGCAGGGCGGTCAGCGGCTTGCAGCACTTCTGTTCACGCTGGCCGAGGTGCATGGGCTCGGCCTCGAGGCGGCGCAAGGCGTGGTGCTGACCGAAGGTTTCTACTGGGATCGCGACGACAAGAGCCGCGAGTTCGCCCAGCGGTTCTTCAAGCGCACCAACCGCATGCCGAATATGATCCAGGCCGCCACCTATTCGGCGGTGACCCAGTATTTAAAGGCGATCGACAAAGCCGGCACCGACGGAACCGAGGCGGTCGCCAAGGAATTGCATGCGATGCCAGTGAACGACGTCTTTACGGCAAACGGCAAAGTGCAGGCCGACGGCAACATGGTTCACGACATGTATCTTTATCAGGTCAAGTCGCCGAGCGAGAGCACCAAGGAGTGGGACTATTACAAACCGCTCGCCACGATCCCCGGTAACGAGGCGTTTCTGAGCCCCAAGGAGAGCGGCTGTCCCACCGCCGGCGAGTGATTGGCGGACCGATGGAACCGCCCGAACCGAGTGAGCCGCGGGTGGTGCTTTCCGCCCGAGGCCTGCGGCGCGACTTCGCCGGTTTCGTTGCGGTCAGGAATGTCGATCTCGACCTCTACCACGGCAACATCCACGCGCTGATCGGGCCCAACGGCGCCGGCAAGACCACCGTCTTCAACCTGCTCACCAAGTTCCTGCCGCCGACCAGCGGCAGGATCGAACTGCTCGGCCACGACATCACCCGCACCTCGCCAGCCAAGGTCGCGCGGATGGGCCTGGTGCGCTCGTTCCAGATCTCGGCGGTGTTTCCACATCTCAGCGTGCTCGACATGTGCGCGTTGCGCTGCAGCGGCCGGGCGGGCTCAGCGTTCAGTTCTGGCGCTCGCTGTCTGCGCTCGATCGATTGACGCCGCGCGCCGAGGAGCTTTTGCGGTCGGTCGGCCTCGACGATGCCAAGAACAGGCCCGCCGCCGATCTCTCCTATGGCAGGAAACGCGTGCTCGAGATCGCCACGACGCTGGCGCTCGACCCGAAAGTGCTGCTGCTCGACGAGCCGATGGCCGGCATGGGGCATGAGGATGTGCGCACGGTTTCCGACATCATCCGCTCGGTCGCCAAGGAGCGCTCGGTGCTGATGGTCGAGCACAATTTGACTGTTGTAGCCGATCTTTGCGACTGGATAACCGTCATGCAGCGCGGCGAAATCCTTGCCGCCGGCGACTACGCCACGGTCAGCCGCGACGAGCGGGTGAGGATCGCCTATATGGGCACCGCCGATGAGTGACGCCGCGCCGCTTCTCGCAGTCCGCGGCCTCAACGCCTGGTATGGCGAGAGCCATGCGCTGCACGGCGTCGACCTGGACGTCTTTCCAGGTGAAACGGTGACGTTGCTGGGGCGCAACGGCGTCGGCAAGACCACGACATTGCGCGCCATTATCGGGCTGATCCGCCAGCGAACCGGCCAGATTTTTTTCGACGACAAGGATCTGATGCGCCTGCCGTTGCACCGGACCGCGCATCAAGGCATTGGCCTGGTGCCGGAGGAACGCGGCATCTTCGCAACATTGACCGTGGACGAGAATTTGGTCTTGCCGCCGATCGTCGCTGAGGGCGGCATGAGCGTGGAGGAAATATTCGATCTCTTCCCCAATCTGAAGGAGCGACGCAACAGCCCCGGCACCAGGCTGTCGGGCGGCGAACAGCAGATGCTGGCGATCGCGCGCATGCTGCGGACCGGCGTGAAAATGCTGCTTCTCGATGAGCCGACCGAGGGACTGGCTCCCGTCATCGTGCAGCGCATCGGCGACGTGCTGGCGACGATGAAAAAGCGCGGCATGACGATCCTGCTGGTCGAGCAGAATTTCCGCTTTGCCAGCCGCGTCACCGACCGTTTCTACCTGATGGAGCACGGCAAGGTCGTGGCGGGTTTTCCCGTCGGCGAACTGCCGGATCGTATGACGCTGCTGCATGAAGTGCTGGGTGTATGATGGCGCCATGACGATGATCTTCGGAATACCCGTTCAGGCTTTCCTCGGCCAGTTGCTGGTCGGCCTCATCAACGGCTCGTTCTACGCAATGTTGAGCCTGGGCCTGGCTGTCATATTCGGCCTGTTGCGCGTCATCAATTTCGCCCACGGCGCGCTCTATATGCTCGGCGCCTTCATCGGGTACCTGCTTCTCACCCGGTTCGGCATCGGCTACTGGCCGGCTCTGATCCTGTCGCCGCTGATCGTCGGCTGCTTCGGCGTCGTGGTCGAGCGCCTGGCGCTTTCGAGGCTTTACGACATCGACCCGCTCTACGGGCTGCTTTTCACCTTTGGCCTCGCGCTCGTGCTCGAAGGGGTGTTCCGTTACTACTATGGCGTATCGGGAAGTCCTTATTCCGTGCCGCCGCTGCTCTCCGGGGGAACCAATCTCGGCTTCATGTTCCTGCCTAATTACCGCGGCTGGGTGGTGGTCGCCTCGATGATCGTCTGTTTCGTCACCTGGGCGCTGATCGAGAAGACCAGACTGGGCTCCTATCTGCGCGCGGCAACGGAGAACCCCGGCCTGGTGCAGGCTTTCGGCGTCAACGTGCCGTTGCTGCTGACTCTCACCTACGGCCTCGGCGCCGCTCTTGCCGGGCTTGCGGGGGTTCTCGCCGCGCCGATCTATCAGGTGAGCCCGCTGATGGGATCTGACCTCATCATCGTCGTCTTCGCCGTCGTCGTGGTCGGCGGCATGGGATCGATCCTCGGGGCGATCGTCACCGGTTACATGCTTGGCCTCGCCGAAGGCCTGACCAAGGTTTTCTATCCCGAAGCCTCCAATCTGGTGGTCTTCGTCATCATGGCGATCGTGCTTCTGGTCCGGCCAGCCGGCCTGTTCGGAAGGGATGCCTGAGATGGCCGAACTCTCACTTCGCGAGACGCGCGTCAAAAGTTCGGTATGGCTTGCATGGACGCTGGTGGGGCTCGGCATCCTGGCGCTGCTGGTGGCGCCTTTCTTCGTCTATCCGATCTTCCTGATGAAGATGCTGTGCTTTGCGCTGTTTGCCTGCGCGTTCAACCTTCTGCTCGGCTACACCGGGCTGTTGTCCTTCGGCCATGCGACATTCTTCGGCGGGGCGGCCTATCTCACCGCATACGCGGTCAAGGTCTGGGGCTGGCCGCCGGAAGCGGGCATCCTGCTCGGTGTCCTGGGAGCCGCGCTGCTCGGCCTTGTGATGGGCTTCTTTGCCATCCGCCGGCAAGGCATCTATTTCGCCATGATCACGCTGGCGCTGTCGCAGATGTTCTTCTTCTTCTGCGTGCAGGCGCCGTTCACCGGAGGTGAGGACGGCATCCAGGGCGTGCCGCGTGGCAAGCTGCTTGGAATGCTCGACCTGAACGTATCGATCAACATCTATTATTTCGTGCTGGCAGTCTTCCTGATCGGCGTGTTCGCCATCTGGCGCATCATCAACTCGCCTTTCGGCATGATCCTGCGTTCCATCCGGGAAAACGAGAGCCGGGCCATTTCGCTCGGCTATTCCGTTGCCAATTACAAGCTGGCGGCATTCGTCATGTCGGCGACATTGGCCGGGCTGGCCGGCGCGCTCAAGGCGATCGTTTTTCAGTTTGCCACGCTCACCGACGTCACCTGGCAGATGTCGGGCGAGGTGATTCTGATGACGCTCCTCGGCGGCATCGGCACTATGGTCGGGCCGATCATCGGCGCCAGTCTGGTCGTCGGCCTGGAAAACACGCTCGCCACCTCGAGTTTTCCGGTGACCATCGCCACCGGCCTGACCTTCATGGTCTGCGTGCTGGTTTTCCGGCGCGGTATTGTCGGTGAGGTCTATGCGCGGTTTCTCGGGCCAAAGGGTGACGCGAAAGACTGAACGGCTCAGTTCCGCCTCGCTAGGCGATGCGTAAGCCTTGCGCGTCGAGAAGCACGCAGCCCAGCGGGTCGAAGCAGACATCGACCGTTTCGCCTTCACGCAGCGGCTGGCCGTCGATCAACGTGTTGGCGCGCACCTGCGTGCCGGCGCCGATGTCGATCTCGTAGACCGCATTGCCGCCGAGATAGGAGGTCGAGACGATCCGTCCCGCCAGCCTGTTGGCAGCACCGGCGGTACCGACGGTAAGCTTCTGCGGGCGAACGACGACGGTGACCGCGCTGCCGGTCGCGAGCGCCTTCGGCGCGGCCACCTTTACGACATGGCCGCTGGCCAGCGCGATCATCGCCATCTTGCCGTCCATCACCGTCACGCTGCCGGGCAGCATGTTGGCCTTGCCAAGGAAATTGGCGACGAATGCGGTGGCCGGCCGGTCATAGACCTGCGCGGGGGAGCCGATCTGCTCGATCAGGCCGGCGTTCATCACGACGATGTGGTCGGACATCGACAAGGCTTCTTCCTGGTCGTGCGTCACGAAGATAGCGGTGATGCCCGTCTCCCTCTGGATTTTCTTGATCTCGACGCGCATGTCCTCGCGCATATTGGCGTCGAGCGCCGACAAGGGCTCGTCCAGCAGCAGTACTTCCGGCTCGAAGACGATGGCGCGGGCCAGTGCGATGCGTTGCTGCTGGCCGCCCGAAAGCTGTGAGGGCAGCTTTGTCTCACTGCCGGGCAGCCGCACCATATCCAGCGCCTTCTTGACCCGGCGCACGATTTCCGGTTTCGGCACGTTTCGGTATTTCAGGCCGAATGCGACGTTGTCGAAGACGTTCTTGTGCGGAAAGAGCGCGTAGTTCTGGAACACCAGACCAATGTTGCGCTTGTAGATCGGGATGTCGTCGACCCGCTTTCCGCCGATCGAGATCTGGCCACTGGAGATGTCGACCAGGCCCGCGATCGATCGCAGGATCGTCGTCTTGCCGCACCCGGACGGCCCCAGCAAGGTGACGAAACTACCTTTGCGGATCGCCAGTGAAAAATCGCGCACAGCGGCGAACTTGCCGTAGAAAATATCAATGTCGCGAAACTCGACCGCAGGCTTTCCTATCGGCTGCCGCTCGCTCTGGGCGAGCGGGTCGCCAGCAGCCCCGGCCGAAGCCGGCCGGGGCTGATGGTCGTGGCTGTTGTCGTCATGCACCTTTCGACACCCTGTCCCACTGCTTGGTCCAGGCGTCTTCGTTCTTCGCCCAGTAGAGCGGATCGGCGAAGGTCAGCGACTTCATCGATCCGGTCGGGTCGAAGGCCGGAAGCGCGGCGATCTTATCGGTCAGCTTCACCTTGGTGGGGTCAAGGGACGGCGGATAGTTCTGGCCCTCGGCGACGGCGATCGACGTGGCCGGATCCAGCATGAAGTTGATCAACTCCTCGCATTCGGCCATGGGCGATCCCTTGAGCACCAGCATGTCCTCCATCCATGCGTATGAGCCGGCAGGGTCGAGATAGCCGATCGGCTGGCCCTGCTGCTGCAGGGCGGCGACACGTCCTGACCAGGCGTCGGTGACGACGATCTCGTTGCGCGACAGGAGGTCCATGAGTTCCGCGCCGGAACTCCAGAATTTCTTGGCCAGGTCGCGGGTCTCGCGAACCCTGGCCCAGACCGCATCCATATCCTGGATGTTGTTGGGGTCCTGTTTCGTCTGCAGCGCCGCATACCAGACGCGCGTCGTCATATCGGCGTAGCCGCCGATCTTGCCGGCATATTTCGTGTCGGTAAGCAGGTTGGCGCCCTTTTCTTTGGCTTCCTCCGGCGAGATGACCTTGTTGTTGTAGGCGATGCCGGTGGTGCCGTAATCATATGGCACTGCCGACAGCTTCGGCGTGATCTTGCGGAACGGCTCGATCATGGCGGTCAGCACATTCGCCATGTTTGGAATGTTCGCCTCGTTGATCTCCGAATTGAAACCGCCATTGACGTATTTGATGTAGTAGTTGACGCCGGAAGAATGGACGATCTGGAAGTCGCCTGGTTTCGAGGTCTTGATTTTGGTGATGATCTCGTTCTCGTCGCCAAAGGTGCCCTGGACGACCTTGACCTTGGACTTGGCGGTGTAAGGCTGGAACGCGTACTTGTCGATCGCCTCCTGCACCACGCCGCCCCATCCGTCGAAGCGCACTTCCGAAACCGCGGCCAGCGCCCGTCCCATCCAGGGCAGGGAAAGCCCGGTGGCGGCGGCAGCGGCGGCCGTCAGCGTCAGGAATGATCGCCGGCTGATGTCGCCATTGGCATAGCGTTCGTTGAGCCTCTCCAGTCGTTTGGTGGTTGTCAGTTTCATTTCCATTCTCCCATTTTCATTTTCACTTGCCTGCCTTGAACCAGGTCAGGCTTTGCAGGATGAGCCCGCCAGCCAAGGGAATGCCGACCGTCAAAAGGATCATGACGGTTCCGAGCGCGTTCACCTCGGGGCTGATCGAGATCTTCAGCATCGAAAGGATTTGCGTCGGCATGGTCTCGACGCCCGCCGGCCGCCAGAACAGGCTGGCCGAGGTGTTGTCGAACGAAATGGTGAAAGCGAGCAGAACACTGGCAAGCACTGCGGGAATGAGCAGCGGCAGCGTGATTTCGCGGAATGTCGACACACGCGGCGCTCCGAGCGACAGTGCCGCCTCCTCATAGGAACGTTTAATGCCGACCATGCGCGCCTGGACGATCAGCACCACGTAGGGGAGCGTGAGCAGAATGTGGCCGAGCACCAGAAGCGTCATACTGCGCGGCTGGTCGACGGCTTTGATCATGACCAGCAGGCCGACGCCGAGTATCGTTTCGGGGACCAGCGCGGGAAGAATGACAAGCGTGTTGATCGCCTGCTTGCCACGGAACTCGAAGCGCACCAGCGCCAATGCCGCCATGATGCCGAGCAGCGTCGTCACCGTCGCCGTCACCAGGGCAATCCACATCGATGTCCGGAAGGCGTCGAGAACCGGCTCGTTGGTGAGCAGCTTCTCATACCATCGCAGGCTGAAGCCGGTGAGGGGAAAGCCGCCGAACATCGAGGCGTTGAAGGAAAGCACGACCGTGGCGATGATCGGCGCGAACATGAAGACATAGACGCACACCGTGATCGCGCCGGTCAGCCGCCACGCCCATTTGCCTTCGCGATCGGGATGATCCGCTCTCATGCACTGAGACCCTTCATGATCTGCGACAGGCCCATATAGCGGCTGTAAGCGGCCGCGGCCGCGCCGAGCAGGACGAACAGGACGATGGAAAGCGTTGCGCCCATCGGCCAGTTGAGCTGCCCCATGATGGTGTCGTAGATCAAGTTGCCGAACAGCGCGTCGCGGCTTCCGCCGAGCAGCTGCGGCGTCACATAGGAGCCGGCCGCCAGCACGAAGCAGAGCAGCAGCCCGGCGCCCAGCCCCGGCATCGACAGCGGCAGGGTCACTTCGCGGAACGCCTGCGCGCTGGTGCAGCCCATCGAGCGGGCGGCGGCGATCAGCGTGCGGTCGATGCTTTCCAGGCTGACATAGACGTTCAGGATCATATAGGGCAGCAGAAAATGCAGCAGCCCCATGATGACGGCGCCCTCGGTGTAGAGCATCGGCAACGGCTCGTTGATGACGCCCAGCCTGATGAGCAGGACGTTGATCAGCCCCTGTTCGCCGAGGATGTGGATCCACGAGAACGTCCGGATGGTGAAGCTGATCCAGAACGGCACGATGAGCAGCAGCAACAGCAGCCATTTGTGCCTGAAGGTCGTGGCCCAGATGAAATAGGCGGGGAAATAACCAAGGATCGCGCAGATCACAGCGGTGATGGCGCCGACGCGAACGGTCTTCCAAAGAAAACCGTGATAGTAACTGTCGGTGAGGAATTCCTTCCAGTTGTCGAAGGTCAGCACCGCCGACTCCACCCCCGCGGTGACGAAGGTGAAAAACGTGTAGACCGTCATCATCGCGATCGGCAGCAGCAGGAGCAGGGTAAGCAGTAAAAGCACAGGCGCGACGAGGACCCAGGCCAGTCGCTGATCGTATAATTTCCACCCTTTGGTCACGACCCGTCCAACCGCTTTATGTGCAAGCCGCCATCACCGGGCTCGGCTCCGGACTAGATTGGGCGATCGGCGTTCAGGTGTCCACTCTGCATATGGCTCCTGCACAAATTCTGTGCAGGGCCACCGCGCGACCCTCGCCCTGCCGGATTCAACAAATTGCCCGGCGTTCCGCCTGCACATTGATTAAATCAGATTTCCCGATATACAGGCTAATTTCGGATATAGATTTTACATGGGCCGGGCAATTTCATGAGTCGCAATTTTCTGGTGATTGAACCTGAGGAAGGCATTGCCGTGCTCAAGGGGCTTGCCTCCTCGGCGCGTATCTCGATGCTGAAACTGCTGCATGAGAAGGGGCCGATGAATGTCAACGAAATCGCCGCCGTGCTGTCGCTGCCGCAGTCGACCGTCTCGACAAACATCCAGGTGCTGGAGGATGCGGGGCTGATCCGCACCGAGAATCTGAAAGCGAAGAAAGGCAGTCAGAAAATCTGTTATCCGACGGCCGAAGAAGTGCTCGTCGTGTTCAAGAGCGAATATCGTGCGGTCAAGAACGACGCGATCGAAGTGTCGATGCCGATCGGGCTTTACACCGGCTTCGAGGTTACCGCGCCCTGCGGCCTTTGCTCGCCGGACGGCATCATCGGTCTGCTCGATGTTCCCAACACTTTCCTCGATCCGGACCGCATGAAAGCCGGTCTGCTATGGTTCACGCGCGGTTTTGTCGAATACCAGTTCCCCAACAATGCCAAGCTCGCCAATGCCGAGATCACCGGACTCGAAGTGGCGATAGAGCTGTCCTCGGAAGTGCCGGGCACCAGCGCCGATTGGCCCTCGGACATTACGCTGACAATCAATGGTGTCGATGTCGGCACCTGGACGTCGCCGGGGGATTTCGGCGACAAGCGCGGCGTCTTCACGCCCTCCTGGTGGAAGCTCAAGGGCTCGCAATACGGCAAGTTGAAGAACTGGCGAATTGCCAATGACGGCACCTATGTCGACGGCCTCAGGATTTCCGAAACCGGCCTCGCCGCACTCGATCTGAAGAGCCATCATTCAATCCGCGTCCGTATCGGCGTCAAGGACGACGCCAAGCGCCCCGGCGGGATCAACATTTTCGGCAAGGGCTTTGGAAATTACGATCAGGACATCCTGCTCAGGATCAAAACTGGTTGATATCATGAAACCGGGTTCTGAAGATAACTTAGCAATTTCAATTAGCTAGCTTTCTGCTGTGCCAAAGCGTTCGTCTAATTGTCCTACATTTGGGTATTTTGGCTTGACGAAGGGCTGCCAATCCCGCTTTGATATCGGGCAAGATGATTTAAATCATCGTTTGTGATATCGATGGGAGGAATGCATGAAGGCAGCCGTTACGGCTCATCCGCATTATGTTGTCTCGGAAATCGATCCGAGGCTCTACGGATCCTTCATCGAGCATCTGGGGCGGGCAGTTTACACCGGCATCTATGAGCCCGGCCATCCGACAGCGGACGCCAACGGCATGCGTCAGGACGTCATCGATCTCGTCAGGGAACTCAATGTTCCGATCGTCCGCTATCCCGGCGGCAATTTCGTCTCGGCCTACAATTGGGAAGACGGCATTGGCCCCAAGGAACAGCGCCCAGTCCGCCTCGACCTTGCCTGGCACACATCGGAAAGCAACGAAGTCGGCCTGCATGAATTTGCCGATTGGTGCACCTGCGCCAACACCGAGATGATGCTTGCCGTCAATCTCGGTTCGCGCGGCCTCGACGAAGCCCGCAACCTTCTGGAGTACGCCAACCATCCCGGCGGCAGTAAATGGAGCGACAAGCGCATCGCCAACGGCCGCAAGGAGCCGTTCGACGTCAAGCTCTGGTGCCTCGGCAATGAAATGGATGGCCCCTGGCAGATCGGCCACAAGACCGCGGACGAGTATGGCCGCCTGGCGCATGAGACGGCCAAGGCCATGCGCGCCTTCTCCAAGTCACTCGAGCTGGTGGTCTGCGGCTCCTCGAATGCCAAGATGCCGACCTACCCTGAATGGGAAGCGACGGTTCTCGACCATACCTACAACGAGGTCGACTACATCTCGCTGCACATGTATTTCGACAACGAAGCCAACGACGCTCCGAACTATCTCGCCATGAGCGAAAAGCTCGACGGCTACATTGTCTCGGTCGCCGGCGTCATCGACTATATCAAGGCCAAGAAGCGCTCCAACAAGCAGGTCTACATCTCGTTCGACGAATGGAACGTCTGGTACCATTCCAAGGAGCAGGACAAGAAAATACTCGGCGGCAGCGACGGTTGGCCGTTCGCCCCGCCGTTGCTCGAAGACATCTATAATTTCGAGGATGTGCTGCAGGTCGGCCTGATCCTCAACACCTTCATCCGCCGTTCCGATGTCGTCAAGATCGCCTGCCTGGCACAACTGGTCAATGTCATCGCGCCGATCATGACCGTTCCGAATGGCCCGGCATGGCGGCAGACGATTTTTTATCCCTATCTGTTTGCTTCTAGCTATGGCCGCGGCAATGCGCTGGATCTCAAGGTGGAAAGCCCGACCTACAAATCCGCCGTTGCGGGCGACGTCGCCTATGTCGATGTTGCCGGCGTGCACGACAGGCAAACCGGCCACGTCACCTTCTTTGCCGTCAACCGCCATTCGAGCGAGGCAATCGAAACAGTGGTCGACCTCACCGGCTTCGGCGCGGCGGAGATCGTCGATCACCAGGTGATGGCACACGCCGATCTGAAAGCCGTCAATTCGGCCGAAAACCCTGGCAATGTCGGCCCCAGGAAGGGTGAGGGCGCCTCGCTCGTCGGCGGCAAGCTGAGCCTGTCGCTGCCGGCCTATTCCTACCAGGTCATACGCCTGAGGCTCTGAGTTCAGGCGGATCATCGAGAAAGCGCAAACGCTGAGGAGGAGCGTCGACGTGACGGCCGATATCGAGATCAGGAACGTGAGCAAGCAGTTCGGTGCCATGACGGTGCTGGAGCATCTGTCGCTCTCCATAAGGGCACGCGAATTCATCGTGTTCCTAGGGCCGTCCGGTTGCGGAAAATCGACGCTTCTTCGAATGATCGCCGGGCTCGAAGCTGTCGATAGCGGCGAGATTGCCATCAACAACGAGCGCATCGATCATTTGCCGCCGGGCAAGCGCGGCATTGCGATGGTGTTCCAGTCCTATGCGCTTTATCCGCATATGACGGTGCGCGACAACATGGCCTTCGGGCTTGCGAATATCGGCGTACCAGGCAAGGTCATCGAGGCGCGCATCAACGAAGCCGCCCGCATCCTGGAAATGCCGCATCTGCTCGATCGCAAGCCGGGCCAGCTCTCCGGCGGTCAGCGCCAGCGCGTCGCCATCGGCCGTGCGATCGTCAAGGAGCCGAAGGCCTTTCTGTTCGACGAGCCGCTCTCCAATCTCGATGCGGCGTTGCGCACCCGTACCCGCATCGAGCTTGCCCAGCTTCACCAGCGGCTGCAATCGACGATGATCTTCGTCACCCACGACCAGGTCGAGGCAATGACGCTGGCCGACCGCATCGTCGTCATGAACAATCGCAAGATCGACCAGATCGGTACCCCGATGGAGATCTACGAGCGCCCGGCGACCAAATTCGTCGCGGGTTTCGTCGGCGCGCCGGCGATGAACTTCGTCGATGCGACGCTCGACAAATCCGGCGAGAACGCCACGGCCAGGTTTGCGGACGGCGTCTCGGTGCAGACCGAGATCGCCTCCAGCCAACTGACCGACGGCAACTACACTTTCGGCATCCGTTCAGAAGACGTGCGCATCGTTGCGGCCGGACAGGGCAATGCCGACGGCGTCGTCGATGTGCTCGAGCGGCTCGGCGAACGCACCCTGATCTACGCGCGGCTGGGCGATGGCCAGCAGATCGTCGGCTCGGATTCCGGCAACAGCCGCGTCGCCGTCGGCGACAGAATCGGGCTCGCCTTCGACGGCCAGAAATCGCATCTGTTCAACGAGACCGGCCGCGCCTGGCATGCGAGGGAGGCCTGAGATGGCTGACCGGCTGGCGATGTCCCCGACCGCGACGCTTGCTGTCGGCGTCAGAGCCCCTACCGCCGACATCTATGCGCCGCAATGGCGAAATTTCATTTTCGTTGCGCCATTCTTGTTCTTCTTCACCACGCTGCTGCTCTTCCCGCTGCTCTGGGGGATGTGGCTGAGTTTCCACAAGGCCGACACGTTCTCGTCCGGAAATTTTGTCGGTCTCGGCAATTACGCCAGGCTGTATCACGACAAGGTCTTCCTGCAATCGATCTGGAACACCTTCTACTTCGTGCTTCTGACGGTGCCGACGCTGGCGCTGATCGGCCTTTTCCTGGCGCTTTGCCTCAACCGCCGCACGCGCACTGCCGCGGTTTTGCGGACGCTGTTCTTTTCCTCCTCGGTGCTGTCGGTCACCATCGTCACGCTGATCTGGCGCATCGTCTTCATTCCGAATGTCGGCCTGTTGTCGACGATCTACGGATGGTTCGGCGCAACGGCCCCGGCCTTCATTTCCGATCCCAGCCTGGCCATGATCGGCATCGCCATTGCCACCATCTGGTGGTGCATCGGCCTGCCGATGATGCTCTTTCTCTCGGCGCTCCAGCAGATTCCGCAGGATATTTACGAGGCGGCAGCCCTGGACAATGCCAATCGCTGGCAGACGCTACGCTCGATCACGCTGCCGTCGATCAAGCGGACCTTCATCCTGGTGATCATCATCCAGATCGTGCTGCAATTCCAGCTGTTCGGCCAAGCCTGGCTGATGACGCGCGGCGGTCCGAACAACCTGACCAAGCCGATCGTGCTCTACATCTACGATACCGCATTCCGTCGCTGGGATCTCGGCCTGGGTGCCGCGGCATCGGAAATCCTGTTCATCCTCATCCTGATCGCGGCCATGGCCCAGTACCTGGTGACACGCAGCAGGGGAGACCAAGCATGAGCGCTCCAGCCACTTCCATCAAGGGACGGGCATTTGGCGACCATGTGCTATTAGCCCTCGTCATCCTGCTTTCGATCGTCATGATCGCGCCGGTTCTGTGGGTGATCGGCCTGTCGCTCAAGGACAATACGGAGCTGATGGCCGATCCGAATTCGGTGTTTCACGCGCCCTATACGCTGAAGAACTACATCAACACCGTCGGCACCTCGTCGGTGTTCATCTGGGTGCGCAACAGCATCATCGTCTCGGGCGGATTGACGCTCGGCACGTTGATCCTGTCGTCGCTCGCCGGCTACGGCTTTGCACGGCTGAATTTCCCCGGCCGAGACGTGCTGTTCGTGATTGTGCTCTTCGGCCTGGCGGTCCCGGAACAGGCCGTGCTCGTCGCCCGTCATCAGATCTTCAGCATGCTGAAGTTCCACAACACCTATCAAGGGCTCATTCTGCCGGGCCTTTCGGCTCCGTTCGGCGTCTTCCTGATGACCCAGTATTTCAAAGCCATCCCGAAGGAGCTGGACGAAGCCGCCATGCTCGATAACGCCAGCCGGCTCAGGATTTTCTGGAAGGTGCTTCTGCCGCTCACGCTGCCTGCGCAGGCAACGCTCGGCATCTTTACCTTTCTCGGCGCATGGAACGATTATTTCTGGCCCCTGATTTCGGCGACGAGGAAGGACATGTTCACGCTGACGGTCGGCATGGCCTCGACCCAGACCAACTTCGCCCAGTCCGAAGGCATCGGCTTCCTGATGGCGCAGGCGGTGTTTGCCGGTGCACCGATCCTGATCGTCTACCTGTTCTTCCAGAAATACATCGTCACGGCGGTCTCCGGCGCTGCGGTGAGATAACGAAGATTGCCTGACGGCCGGGGGGAATGCGCAGCAATTGAAGCACGAAAGCCAATCCAGGGTGGAGCGGCGGAAACTCAGTAGGAGGAACTGATATGAAACTGAAGAAAATCCTGTTTGCCGCAGTCTCTGCGGGCGCAATGATGCTCGCAGCTCCAAGCTTCGCGGCCACGGAACTGAGCGTGCAGCGCTTTTTCGGCGCCTGCGATGCCGATTTCGGCACCAACACCGATCCCACCAAGGCCGTTGGCGAATGCGGCATCATCACCTCGCTGATCAACAAGTTCAACGCCGACAATCCCGATGTCCATGTCAACGTCACCACCGTGGAATGGCCCGGCTATGATCAGCTGACCGCGCAGTTCGCTTCAGGCGACGCTCCGGACATCGTCACGATCCATGAATCCGTACTGTCGGATTATCAGTCGAAGGGCCTGTTGATGCCGCTCGACGATCTCTTGAAGTCAGTCGGCCTGACACCCGACGCCTTCACCGACGCGGCGCGCAATGGCGCCACCAAAGACAGCAAGATCTATGGCCTGCCGATCGACAGCTGGACGATGCTCTATCACGTCAACATGGATCTTTTCAAACAAGCCGGCCTCGTCAATGCCGATGGCACGCCGATTTTTCCAAAGTCGCCCGAGGAACTGCTCGCCCAGGCCGAACAGTTCAAGCAGAAGACGGGCAAGCCTTATTTCGTCCAGAACCTGGCCAATGAGACCGCACTCTACACACGCAACCTCTACACTTATCTTTTCCAGCAGGATTCCGATTTCTTTGCGGATCCGAAGCATGTGAAGTTGAATACGCCGGAAGCCAAGAAGGTCGTCGAGATGTACAAGGCGATCTTCGAGAAGGGCTACACCACCAAGGATCTCGATTATGGCGGCTCGATCAACGCCTTCCTTGCCGGCGAGGGTGGTGTCCACCTTAACGGCACCTGGGTGGTCGGCGATTACAACGCCCAGTCCGAGACCAAGGGTACGGCGCTCAATAAGGGCGGCTATGCGGTCTATCCGTATCCGCAGCTGTTTGGCGGCGCCCACGCGCAATATGCCGACGGCCACACCTGGGCCGTTTCGCAGAAAGACCGCACGCCTGAACAGATCGCGGCGATCGGCAAATTCCTGAAGTTCTTCGCCGACAACGACTTTGAGTGGTCGCGCACCGGTCACCTGCCGGCCTATAAGGCCGTCATCACCTCGGACGCCTTCAAGGCCCTGCCGCATCGCAACACGATCTCTGCGGTCGCCGACCTCGGCAAGCCGCTGCCGTCCGCCGTACAGCGTCAGTTTGCGATCCAGGACATCATCGGCGAAGAGATGAGTGCAGCAATCAGCGGCCAGAAGGACGTCGACACCGCCCTTGCCGACATGGAAAGTCGCGTCAACGAATTGCTCGCCAACATCTGACCACGGGTTTCGAAAGGCCCTCCCAAGGCGCCCCGCGGCTGGAAACGGCCGCGGGGTTTTGGTGAGGCAGTGGTTATTATCCTCGAGTTGCGCGACTTGGCGGTGGCGACCGGTCAAACACGCCAACCACCATGCCGCAACCTCGGCAGCAGCCGACGCAAGCCCTGACTGAAGGATTCCGCTAGAACGCCGCGGCCATGGGCATTGCGACCTTGTTGGGGATCTGGATGTCGATCTCCAATCTCGAAGTCGTTTCGCCGTGATCCATGCTCACCTGCAGGAAATCCTGATCGACCTGAACATGCCGGGCGATCACCGCCATGATCTCCTCGCGCAGCACGGAGACGAGATCGGGCTGGTTGCGGCTTCGACGCTCGTAAGCCAACAGCAGTTGCAAGCGCTCGCGCGCCACGGGCGCGCTGCCGCGGCGCTTGAAGATATCGAGCAGGTTCATGCTGCCCTCCTTCCCAACAGCCGGTCGAGGAGGCCCCTCCGCTCGAAAGGCAGAATGACCGGCAGGTCCTCGCCCTCGAGTCTTCTTGCCGCGTCGATATAGGCGCGTGCGGCGGGGTTGGTGTTTTCGCTGAGCGTAACCGGCGCGCCCACATTGGATGCGCGCAGCACGTCCTGGCTCTCGGGAATTATTCCCAGCAAGGGCGTCGACAGGATCTCGAGCACGTCATCGATGCTGAGCATCTCGCCGCGGGCGGCGCGCGCAGCATCGTAGCGCGTGACGAGCACGTGTTTGGCAATCGATTCACCTTGCTCGGCTTTCATCGTCCTGGAGTCGAGCAGGCCGATGATGCGATCGGAATCGCGGACCGAGCTCACTTCCGGATTGGTGACGATTACCGCCTCGTCGGCAAAGCGCATGGCAAGTTGCGCGCCCCGCTCTATGCCGGCGGGGCTGTCGCAGAAGACGTAGTCGAAAACCGAGCGCAGCTTGTCGATGACATCGGCGACGCCTTCCTCGGTGAGAGCGTCCTTGTCGCGCGTTTGCGAGGCCGGCAGCAAGAACAGCGTTTCGAGTCGCTTGTCACGGATCAGCGCCTGCGAGAGCTTGGCGGTTCCCTGAATGACGTTGACGATATCGAAAACAACGCGCCGCTCGGCGCCCATGATCAGATCGAGGTTGCGCAGGCCGACGTCGAAATCGACGAGGGCCACCCGCTTGCCGGTTTTCGCGACCGCGGCGCCGAGAGCGGCCGTCGAGGTCGTCTTGCCGACACCCCCTTTGCCGGATGTGACAACCACTACCTTGCCCATATTTGTGCCTCCAATGTTGTTAGTTGAGCGGTGCGACGCAAAGTGCGCCGTCCTCGAGAAAGGCCTGTACCGGCCTTCCTCGCGAGGAGGCGTCCATCTCCTCGGCGGTGCGGTACCAGCCGTCCACCGCCAGAAGTTCGGCTTCGTTTTTCCGGCAAAAGATGCGAGCCGCGGAATTTCCCGTGGCGCCGGCGAACGCACGTCCACGCAGCGTGCCGTAGACGTGAATCGATCCTCCGGCGATGATCTCGGATCCGGAACTGACGGAGCCGACAATGACCACATCGCCATCGGGATGAAAGATCGACTGGCCGGAGCGGATCGGTGCCTTGATCATCAATGAGTTCGGCGCCTGCGGCTCTTCCGTCTTGGCCTCAGTGGCGGCCTTCGGGTCCGGCTGCACGTAAAGCGCGTCAGCGATGGCCTCCTTGGCGCCAACGAGGAGCGGCGGCAGATCGGCGTCGAGAGCAACGTTGCCATCGGCCTCGATCGCGTAGATGCGAATCCCGCGCTCTGCGAGCTGGGAGACCAGATCCCGCATCTCGCCCACCTCGGGCTTGAGCATAGTCAGATCGAGCACGACCGGACGGCCGGCAAAGAAGCCGGGAGAGTTTTCGGTCCAGTGATCGAGGCTTTGCAGCCATTCCCCTAAAGGGGCCTCAGGGGTGAGGGTGAAGGCTACAAACGAGCGCGCTCGAAAGCGTATGGACTTGTTTTGGATGGGAGCGACGCAGGTCACAGAGGCGAGTCCTTACTGATTGGTTAAGGCTAGCCCGGCATGGTTAACGAAAAGTTAATGGCGGCTTCCCGAGGCGTTGGGGGAGGCATTCTTTTTGCCTCCGATCGCCCCGCCGGCGCCTTGCTTCCGATGCACGACGAGGTTCTCCTCGTGGCTGCCTGGAGGCGTCTCCAGTTCACTAGGTCGGCCGACCGGTATACGATTGCCATGAACGCCGAGCCTACTAAGGAGTCGTCGAATTGACTACCATTGCCAAGAAGTCGGTCGCGGATCGCGGTCGTGCTACCTATGATCTTGGCGGGACGGCCATCTTTGCTTCCAAATTAGACCCGCGCTTTCACTACTGCCTGTATGTGCCTCCCGCGGTTGGGGAAGGGGCCAAAGTCGATCTGATGGTCGCCATCCATGGCACCGGCCGCACCTCTTTTCTTGGATTCCGCGACGCGTTTTCCGAGTTCGGACGCTGGAACGGCTGCGCCGTTTTGTGTCCGCTGTTTCCAATCGGCGTTCTCGGGGATGATGCCCGCAGCGGGTACAAATATATGCTCGAGGGCAACATACGCTACGATCAGGTGCTGCTCGCCATGGTTGAGGAGGTCAGCGCCAAATACAGTCAGGATTGGAGCCGCTTTGCCATGTTCGGATTTTCCGGCGGCGGGCATTTCACGCATCGTTTTGCTATCCTGCATCCCGACAGGCTCTGGGCGGCCTCAATCGGCGCGCCAGGCTCGGTGACCTTGCTCGATCCGACGCGTGACTGGTGGGTGGGCATTCGTGATCTGCCGGAGAAGTTCGGCATCACCTTCGATGCCACAGCGCTGGCAAAAGTGCCTTTCCAGATGATCGTCGGCGACGCCGACCTGGAGACTTGGGAAATCACTCATGTCCAAGGCAGCGCCCATTGGATGCCGGGTGCTAACGATGCGGGGCGAACACGGCCGGAACGCCTCATGGCATTGTGTCGATCGTTCGAGGCAGCGGGTGCGCGCGTGCGCTTCGATTTGCTGCCAGGCGTATCTCATGAACGGGACGCGGTTCTCGATTCGGTCAAGGATTTCCTCGCCCAACAACTCAAGGAACGACGGAACGCCTCACGATGAATCGTTGCGCCCCAGCCCGTGAAGAGATTACGGCAATCAAAGCCCGACCACGTCGATCGCATCCAACCGCGACCCTGCTGCCGCGCGCGACAACTAGAGCAAGGTTTCGTACTGATCGCCAATCTTGTCGACTGTGAAATCCGCCGCCCTGCTTTTCAGCACGGCAGCAGGGGTGGGGTGGTCCAGCATCTCGGCCATCGCCTCCGTCAGGGCTGCGGCGTCACCGACCGGCACCAAGGTGCCGAAACGGCCGTCACCGAGTATCTCGCGCGGGCCATGCGGAGCATCGGTGGAGATTACGGGGACACTAGCAGCCATGGCCTCGACCAAGACGTTGCCAAAGCCTTCGCTGGTGGATGTAAGGACGAACAGATCGGCTGCGGCATAACAGGCTGCGGGATCGTTGACGTAGCCGGCAAAGAGTACGTCCTGGCCAATGCCGATCTGCTCGGCATAGGCGTGCAATTCGGCAGCCAGCGGACCTTCGCCGAAGATGACAAGCCGGGCAGGGCGGCCGGCGCGCAGGGCAGCGAAGGCCCGCAGCAAAGTCCGGTGGTCCTTGACCGGCACCAGGCGCCCGGCGGTGGCAATGACCGGGCCATCGCCCATCGCCGCCAACGCTGCCTGCCAGGCATAGGAAGTCCCCTGCGGTGCTTCAGCCGGCGGCAGCGGGTTGTTGATGACGACGACCTTGGATTCGGGGAAGCCGCGCGCGATGATGTCACGGCCGACACCCGCCGAAACGGCGATGGCTTTGGTTGCACGCGCTGCAACCAGCGCGTAAAGCCAGATCGCCAGCCTCGCGCCGAGGCCGCTGGCAGGCAGCGAGGCGGCGGCGTGGAAGCTTGGAAAGAATTTTGCCCGGCTTCTGGCCAACATGAGTGACAGCGCGATCACCAGATTGGCGAATTCCGGGGCGCTATAGACCGCATCAGGATCAAGGCGGCGGAACAAATTTGCGCTTCGCACGATGCCTTTCAGCGTCGCTGACTTGGCGTAACCCTCGCCGCGCAAGAGAAGGCCGAAGTCGACCAGATGGACGGCAGCGGAGCGCAGCGCGGCGTTAGGGCCTTCCGCGTTCCAGGTAAAAAGCGTGACCTCGTGGCCACGCGACGCCAGTTCATTTGCCATCAGGACGAAGACACGCTCGGCGCCGCCGCCCCTCAGGCTGGCAATGTGAAAAACGATGCGCTTCACCATGCCTTGCTTCAGGCTCGGCTGGCGGCAAGGCCTGATCGGTTCGGCGGCCGGCGCATGTCGCGGATGATGCCCATGCCGATGGCCAGTAGCATGCCCAGGGCAAAGCCTCCGAACGCTCCGGCGCCTGCCACCAGGGCAGGGCGCGGTGGCCATGAGCGCCCTGGCGGCGGCACCGCGGTCGAAATCACCTGTACGTTTGTGGTGTCGATCTGCTCGCGCTCGCTGATTTGGCGCGCACGTGACAGGAAGCTCTCATAGACGGCTCTCTTCGAGGCGGCATCGCGTTCAAGTTCACGCAGGGCGACTTCGGACTCGCTGTCGGTGAAAACGTTGCTCTTCAGATCGTTCATCCTGGCGTTGAGAGAGGCCAGCGAGGCCCTGGCCTTGTCCAGGCTGGCCTTTGCCGTGCCGACGGTGCGAGAGAACTCGGCCCGGAGTTGCGAGTTGACGGTCTCGAGCTCCGTCCTGAGCCTGACAATCGTCGGATGACGCGGGCCGAAGGTCATCGACTGTGAATCGATCTGCTGCCGCAGGCTGTTGGATCTGTCGCGCAGCGCCGCGAGCGCTTCCGAAACCGTGGGGTCGGGATTGGCTCCATTGATGCCGGAGGCAACCAGGGCGTCGTAGCTTGCCTGTGCGGCGATCACGCGCGATTGCGCATCGACGATTTCGCCATTGAGCTGTGTCAGCGTCTGCGAACTGACGAGCTGGCCATTACTGGACGACAGATCGTGGCTGCGCTTGTAGCTCTCGACCTTCTCTTCGGCAGTCTGCACGTCGCTCTTGAGTTGGCCAAGCCGGCTGTCAAGGGCAGCCGCGGCACGGCTGGCGCCGGCAGCTTCGGCCTTGGCCAGTTCTTCCTGGAAGTCTTTGACTATGGCCTGCGAGATCAGGATCGCCTTAGCGGTGGTTTCCGCAGATACCGAGAGGGTTGTGACAAACGAGGTCGGGTCCGCGATGGCGTCTACCCGGTCCGCCAGGTTCTTCAAGGCGATAAGCCTCGGGTCGGGCTTCGCCACAGCGCCCGACGAGGATGTGCCCCGGTCCGGATCGAAAAATTCCGGATCGTGAGTCAGATTCAGTTCGTCCACCACACGGGAAAGCACGTTGCCCGAGGTCAGGATGCGCTGCTTGCTGCGCGTGCTGAGCAGCTGGCTATCGACCTGGCCCGGTTGTGAGTAGAGGTCGTTCTCTACAACCTGCAAATTGGATGGGTTGATGAGGACCTCCGTCGTGACGGTGTAACGCTGCTTGCTCAGCAATGCATAGGCGCCGCCGACAATGCCGCCGATTACCGCCAGCATGAACGCCAGGGCGAGGCCGGCCCGTAGCCAGACGAACAGGCGTCGAAAATCGAGCTCGAGGAAATCGCCGATCTTGTCCAGGGTCACCGTTGCGACAGGCTCTGGAGGTTGCGGCGCCACCGGCGCGGAGCTTAGCGCCGCGACTGGGCCATGCTGTTGCAGCAATGCCCTGCGCCGTGCACTGGCGATACGCTCGAATGCACTGTTGTTGGAGGCCGTCGCGGAGATAGGGGGTGTGCCGGAACCGGCAGACATGGTGACAACCCTTGTTAAATCATTACGCTTGGCCTGCTCTACAGAAACATCGTTAACATCTTATTTTCCAAGTTGGCCCATTTTACTGTTCATACACCCGGTCCGTCCGGCGGACGTTGAAGGGATTTCGTTGCCCAGAATGCCGTTCGAATATCGCCATTTGGATGGGCCATGAGCTATCCCGCTGCCGCTTCGGAACGATTATCGTCCAGCCGAGCGCGCCGTCAGAACGCGCTTTCGCTGCTGTTTTTCCTATGCGCGGCGTTCGCGCTCCTGCTTCGCTTTACGGTGTCGCCGCAGGTGATGAACATGGTCGTCGACTATACGGCCCAGGGAGGCTCGTTCTACGAAAAGCTGCATTTCGGCACCTATGCGATCATCCTGCTGCTTCCTATCGTTCTTTTCAGCCGGCCGTTTCTGCTGCACGGCGACGAAATTGGAATATTCAAGGCGTTGATCCGCTATTCGGTGCTGATGTTCGTGCTGGTGCCCTATCTGTTCGTTACCGGCCGTGCGGGCTCCTCCGGCTTCATCATCGATACCTATCTGGTAGCCGGCGCCACAGGCCTGTTGATGCTGGCATTGAATGCAGAGGTGCGGCGGGCGTTGGGAGACGTCGTGCTTGGAATGGCGATCCTGAGCGCTGTCATCGGCACCATCGAGGCGGTGACTCAACATCGGTTGTTGCCCTATGGCTTGAACGAACTGCAATTCAGGCCAACTGGCCTGTCGGCCCATCCGCTGGCACTGGGCGCGCTCTGCGCCACAACCATCGGATTCGTGCCGCTGACGCACTGGCGCATCTGGGTGCGGGTCATGGCGATCTTCCTGTTGTTCATCGGTTGCGCTGCGTCAGGCGCTCGCGCTGCGCTGATGCTCGCCACGGCGGAAATCGTCATTCTGCTGCTGTTCGTGCCCTGGCCGGGCCTATCGCTCAAATACGAGCGGCAGGCCAAATCTGTCGTACTGATGTTCACCGTCACGGGTGGCGCGGTGCTCGTGGCAGTACTGTTTGCGGGTGGTCTGCTGAATCGGTTCAGCAACACCATCTTCGACGAAAACTTCATGGCCCGGGTGACGATTTACCAGGTATTCGGACTGGTCAGCTGGAACGACATCCTGTTCGGCATGAACGTTGACGACCTGCTGGCGATCGTCCGGCAGAAGCTGCATCTGCCCTACATCGAAAGCGCGCCGGTGGTAATTATCTTGCTCTTCGGCCTGCCCATAGCCCTGCTGTTTACAGCGCTGATCTTCTGGTTCGTCTTCCGGCTGCTGCGCGGGGCGCCGCTGCCGGCATGGATCGGCACTTTAACGTTCTTGCTTGCCGCGCTGTCAAATAACGCGCTTTCGTCAAAAACGCCGGATATGACGATCATCGTGGTGTTGCTGCTTGCCTACAGGAACCAGCCCTACAGAAACCAGCCGGAGAGCATGTCTTCGCTCGCTGCATTCCAACCTGAAGCCGGCTGAGATCCGTTAAGCACGGGCCTCAAATCCGGTCAGCTGGCGCTGTCCACGACCTCGACACGTCCCGCGCGGTTGAGCGTGTGAATGCCCGCCCGAGCCCATGCCGTCCCGGGATCGATTGGGTGGGGCAGTTCGAAACGGACGTCGAAATCATCAAGCCGATCCAGTCGCATCAAGCCCAGGCCGCCGCCATAGGCTCTCGAGCCGTTTTGCACCGGCAGCAGCAGCGAGCCGTCCTGGCGGATAAAGGCGCCGCCGGGCCGAGTGGCCGAGTGATCGACGGCGACCGGATTGAGCGCGTGCGCAGCCCAGGGCCCACGCAGCGCCGGAGCGGAATAGACGGCCATCGTGTCGGATGCGCTGCCGTGACCGAACCGCTCAGTCCCCAACAGCCAGAAGCGGCCGTCGGATTCGAGCAGCGTGGCGTCGTTGAAATCCCTGTCCGTCATCAGCACCGTATCGCGTACCCAGCGATCCGGAAACTGCACGGCACGGTAGAGCACCAGTTCTCGCGCCGTAGCGCTTTCAGGGATCATGAAAATCTCGCCGGAGTGAGCGAACACCTGCGGATATGACAGGTGATGCGCTTCCTCCAGCACCATTTTCGGCACGCCGAAAGTGCCGTCGGTGCCAAGTTCGGCGACAGAAATCACGCCGCGGCCGATGGCGTAGGGGAACTCCTCGACAAAAAGAAAGTGGCGGCCGTCGCGCTCGAGAACGAACGGATCGGCGTAGAATCGCTGCCCGTCATCGGCAAGCACGGTGAACGGCTTGCCATCCAGCTGTCCGGTTTCGGCGACGCCTGGACCGTCGATCAGCCGGTAAGCAACCTGCCAATAGAAGGGACGCCGACCACGTCGCAGTTTTTGCGCGGCGCGGTCGAGCAATCCCCTGCCGAAAAAGGGCAGATAATGCCTGATAAATCCGCCTTTCTGCAGGGGCGGCGCCGGGCTCTCGGCAATCGGCGCAAGTTTGCCCGTGGAGAAGCGGGCGACACATTGGGCAATCAGGGAGATGGCGCCGGCGAGCAGGTCGTTGCTGCCGCGGGACAGCCACAACCGGTCGCTGATCATCGGCCGTGCCCTGGCGACGGCAACGCCGTCGAGGCGCGCGGTGAGTTCAGGCAACCGCCTGCTCGCCAGCATCTCGGTCATGCCCGCGGCAAAGCTGCTGTGGCCGCAAAATTCGAGCGTCAGGACAGGCGTACCCCGTCGTGCGGCGGTAGCGGTGAGATCGACTATAAGATCGACTGGGCTGGTATCGCCGGACGGCAACGGCCCGGAACGGCTTGCCAGTGAGGGGCCGAAGCGCCGGCCCTCGAGCGCCAGCACATTATCCATCCCGCGCGAATTGGGTTCAGGCGTCGGCGCGCGCCTACTCGAAACCGCATGTCCAGCCGCACTCAACCGCGCCAGAAGCTCATTTTCCCAGCGCCGGGATGCGTTGGCGTGGCCGATGATTAAAATATTAGTCAATCCAATATATTCTTTTTCAAGACTATTACCATAGACTACTTGTCAGCCCAACCTTTCATAAGAGTTAATCCGGGAGAACGCAGCCTTGGTTGTTAATCATATATTAAGAATTGAGATCACGAAGGCGCTGTCCGGCGCTATTATGGCTCTTGCGGGCAATAGTCGGCATGTCCCGAGGGCTGCAGGCGACCAGGATCAGCGATGAACGTCCTTTCACGTCCAAAACTGCCGTCCAGGCAGAAACTGCTGATCGTGTTCGGCACGAGGCCGGAGGCACTCAAATGCTTTCCAGTGGCGCGTGCCGCCCTTGCTCATCCAGGCTTCATCACCGAAATATGCATTACCGCCCAGCATCGTGAAATGGTCGACCAGGTTGTCGAGCTGACCGGCCTGCCTGTGCATCACGATCTCAACATCATGCAACCCGGCCAGTCGCTGTTCGACGTGACCTCGCGCGTGCTCCTGGGCATGGCCGAGGTGCTGGACAAGGCGAAGCCCGATATCGTCATGGTACAGGGCGACACCACCACGGCGATGGCCGCGGCTCTGGCTGCCTTCTACAAGCGTATCCCGGTCGCTCATGTCGAAGCAGGATTGCGCAGCCACAACATCAACTCGCCGTTTCCTGAAGAACTGAACCGCAAGATTGCCGGCAACATCGCCACCTGGCATTTTGCGCCGACCGTTCAGGCGCGCGACAATCTCATCGCCGAAGGAAAGGCCGAAAGCACCATCTTCGTGACCGGCAACACGGTGATCGACACGCTGTTGCATTTTTCAAGCGCGATCGATGCCGACAGGCTGATGAACGCGAAGCTCGCTGCCCGCTTCCCCTTCCTCGACCCTTCCAAGAAAATGATCCTCGTCACCGGCCATCGCCGCGAGAATTTCGATGGCGGCATCCAGCGCATCTGTACGGCGTTGACGGGATTGGCGGCGCGCGGAGACGTGCAGATCGTCTACCCTGTCCATCCAAACCCCAATGTGAGCTCGGTGGTCAACGCAGAGCTGGAAGGCGTGCCGAACATCCATCTGGTCGAGCCGCAGGATTATCTGCCGTTTCTGTACCTGCAGAAGCAGAGCTATCTGGTGCTTACCGATAGCGGCGGCGTGCAGGAAGAAGCGCCTTCGCTCGGCAAGCCGGTGCTGGTGATGCGCGAAAATACCGAGCGACCCGAGGGGATCGTGGCCGGCACCGCCCGTCTTGTCGGGACCGATGTCGAGAAAATCCTGTTCAACGCCAATCGCCTGCTCGACGATCAGGCTGCCTATCGCGGCATGGCGGAACGACACAACCCATATGGCGATGGCCGGGCCAGTAACCGGATTGTTGAGGAACTGCTGCATCATGGCTGAAATCAAAACCGTTTCTGTAATCGGTATGGGCTATATCGGCCTGCCGACCTGCGCCATTTTCGCCAGCCGCGGGCTCAACGTCATTGGCGTCGATGTCAACGGAGCGGTGGTCGAGAAGGTCAACCGCGGCGAAATCCACATCGTCGAGCCGGACCTTGACGGCCTGATCCAGAAGGTCGTGGCTAACGGCAAGCTCATGGCCTACAGCACGCCGCAGCCGGCGGACGCCTATATCATCGCCGTGCCGACCCCGATGACCCACGACCATAAGCCGGACGTGACCTACGTGCTCGCGGCGGCACGAAGCATCGCCCCAGTGCTGAAGCGGGGAGACCTTGTGGTGTTGGAATCGACATCGCCGGTCGGAACCACGCGTATCATGACCGGGCTGCTTGCCGAGCTGCGGCCCGATCTCAAATTTCCGGTCCAGCATGGCGAAGACGCCGATGTGCTGGTTGCCTATTCGCCCGAGCGCGTGCTGCCGGGAAAGGTGCTGACCGAGCTGATCAACAACGATCGCTCGATCGGCGGATTGTCCCGCAAATCGTCGGAGCGGACCGCGGCACTCTATTCGACCTTCGTCACCGGCGACCTGTTCATGACAACGGCCGAAAGTGCTGAGTTGGTGAAACTGACCGAGAACGCGTTCCGCGACGTCAACATCGCCTTTGCCAACGAGCTTGCCGCAGTGTGTCAGGACCTGTCGCTCAATGTATGGGAAGTGATCGATCTCGCCAATCGACACCCTCGCGTGAACATCCTCCAGCCGAGCCCGGGCGTTGGCGGTCACTGCATTGCGGTCGATCCATATTTTATCATCGACGCCGCACCCAACAGCACGCGGCTGATGGCTTCGGCACGCCGGATCAATTCCGAGCGGCCCATGTCGGTGGTCAGGGATATCGAGGCCTTGCTCGACCCCTCCCGCAAACAGACGATCGCCTGTCTTGGCCTCAGCTTCAAAGCCAACATCGACGATTTGCGTGAGAGCCCGGCCGTCGAGGTGGTGAAACTCCTGTCCGATATCCCCAATGTGAAGATCATTGCGGCTGAACCCAACACAAATTCGCTGCCGCATGAGCTCGAGGGCAGGGGCATCGTGTTCACCGACGCGCTTTCGGCCATCGACAAATCCGACATCGTCGTCCTCCTGGTCGACCATCGACAATTCAATCTGGTCGACCCCGAAGCGCTCAAGGACAAGAAGCTCGTCGATACGAGGGGGCTGTGGACCTGGCGCAAGGCACGCAAGCCGGACGCCCGCATCGAAGGCAAGAAACCAGAGGTCGCACAAGTGACGCTTGCAAGGGAGCAGGCCGCATGAACGCGCACGCCCCGGCATGGGCGCAGCATTCCCTGTTGGCGTCACGGCGCCGGGAGTTCCTTGGCGCACCTATCCATGCGCTGACCATGGCAGAGACGCTGGCCATCGCCGACGAGGCGATGACCCTGCGGCGGCCGCTGCATCATGTGGTCGTGAACGTCGCCAAGCTGGTGACCATGCGCCAGAATGCCGAACTGCGCGAGGACGTGGCAGGGGCGGACGTGGTCAACGTCGACGGCATCGGCGTGCTTTGGGGCGCACGTCTGTGCGGCGTCGCGCTGCCCGAGCGGGTGGCGGGCGTCGACATCATGATCAATCTGCTGAGCCTCTGCGCGAAGCGTGGGTTCAGGCCGTATCTGCTGGGGGCCGAACAGCACGTTCTCGACGCGGTTGCAGCGAGACTTGCCAAAGACCATCCGAGCCTCAGCATAGCGGGAATGCGCAACGGTTATTTCAAGCCGGAGGACGAGGCCGGGATCGTCGCGGCGATCAACGCCTCGGACGCCGACTGCCTGCTGGTGGCCATGCCGACACCGCGCAAGGAACGCTTTCTCAAACGCTACCGCGATGAACTCGCCTCAAGCTTCGTGATGGGCGTGGGCGGCAGTTTCGACGTCTATGGCGGCAAGGTTGCCCGTGCGCCGAAGCTGATACAAGCGGCGGGCCTGGAGTGGCTGTTCCGCGTGGTCCAGGAGCCGCAACGCTTGTGGCGCCGCTACTACGACACCAACACTGCCTACGCCGGGCTGCTGTGCCGGGAGTTCTGGGAGCGTCGCTGGCGCCGAAACGCCGGTTTATAGGTTCGCGTTTTCCCAACAATAGAGGCGTTGGCCTGGACTTCGCTTTACGCGATCCGTAGCCGCGCCCGCAGCTGGGCGACGAATTGCGTCGCTTCCACAGGGTGGAACAACGAGGTCAGCCCGAAGAAAACCGCAGCGCCGGCGGTGCCGCCAGCGACAAGCGAGAAGATCGCAGGCACGTCGCCGGCCACCATGCTGGCAAGCTTGGCGGCCACCCCCGTGCTGAGCGAGATGATCACCGAAACACCGATGTCGCGCCACGGCACCGGCACCGGCGTGAGCCGCTCGCTGATGATAATGCAGGTTATGGAGCCCACCACCGAGCCGCCCGCTAGCGCCAAAGCGGCGCCGATCTCGGCCATCGGGGGGATCAACAGCAGGGACAATGTGATTGTTGCCACCGAGCCGAAGAGATTGGCGATGATCAGCAGCCACGGCCGCTTGTGCGCGTGCACCACGACGCCATAAACGAAGCTGGTGAGGTTGGCACACAGCACGCTAAAGGCAATGATCGGAAACAGCAGGCCGAAGCGGCCGTGATATTGCGAGGGCAGCATGAGCTCGGTGATATCGCTGCTGAGCGCGACCAGCATCGCTGCAATCGGCAGGCAAAGCCGCATCATCAGCGCCATCAGTTGCGACAGCAGCCGGCCCGACGCCGCGGGCCCATCCTCGTCGAACCGGCTGACCACCTCGGGAAAGGCGCCCATGTTGATGGCGTTGGCGACCATGTCGATCGGCTGGCGGGCCAGGGCATAGGCTGCGGCGAAGATCGCTACAGCGCTGGCATCGTAATAGATCTTGAGGAACAGACGCTCCGCGCTGTTGAGCCCGAAGCCCACCAGCGCCATGATGACCAGCGGCACACCGAGCGCAAAGAAGTCCCTGTGGGTGAAGCGCGGCGGACCGGCAACGACCCGTCGGTATGCCATGATCCCCGCCACGATGCCGGCAATCAAGGCGCCGAGGCTCGAGCCGAGCGAAACCGTCAGAAAGCTATCCTGGAAGACAAGAATGGCGCCGATCGGCAGCGCGAGTTGCAGCAGGGCACGCAGGGCTTCTAGGATCGAATAGACCGAATGGCGCTGCTGCATCTGCAGCACCGTCAACGCGAAGCGGCTGATGGATCCGGCGACCAGATAGCCGCAGACCGCGATCGCGAACTCGACCCAGCGTTCCGGCACGACCACTGCCGACGCGCCTACCGATATGACCAGCGCCAGGGTCGTGGTCGCAAGCAACACCTGCCCTGCCAGCATCAGGCTGCCGCGGCTGACCTCGCCCTTGCCGCCCAGCCTGAGCAAGGCGATGCGCAGCCAGTTGGTCACGGCAATGTCGGTCATTTCACCGACGGTCACCACTAGGGTGAGCAGGCCATACTCGGTCTGGTCGATCAAACGCGTCACTACGACCAGCAGGAGCAGCGCCGAAATTCGCGTCAGCAGGATCGCCGGAGCATAAATGAGGGTGGAACGGAGCAGCAAGGGCGTGTCCCTGGAAAACTCACCTCCGACTAGCCGCCGACTGGCGGAAAATCCAGCGCGATGACGGCGAAGGGTGAACAGATTCAGTTTGAACTAAAAGATTTGCCGTAAACCTTATCGGGAACGTTTGCTTTGCAGTTACCCGGTCTGTGTTATTTAGAGTACCATCATGTTGCAGCGCCTCATATCCGATCGAAAAATACATGTCCTGGTCGCGACGCCGTCGGGCGTTTCGGGGCAGGGCGGCATCGACCGCATCATGGGGGCGCTGAAACAAGAGTTCGAACGGCAAGAAATTGCGGACATCGATGTGTGCTTCCTTGCCAGCCGTGGCCCGGGCCATGTCGGACTTTCGGTCTTCTATATGCTCGGCTTTTGCTTACGGATGCTTAAAGCGCGTCTGGCTGGACGCGCCGATGTCATTCATATCAACATCTCAGTTTCCGGTAGCACCTACCGCAAGATGGTGATCGCCGCCTGCGCACGGCTGCTGTCGATACCCTATGTCCTGCATTTGCACGGGGCGCAGTATCAGACATTCTGGAAAGCCGACCGTGGTTTCATAAGCCGCCGTATCAAAGCTCTGTTCGAGCATGCCGATCGGGTGATCGTTTTGGGCAGGCTTTGGCGCGATTTCGTCGCCGACCGGGCGCCGGGCGCTGCCGGCAATATCGTGATCGTGCCCAATGCGACCGAAGTCCCGTTGCTGGCGCATGTCGGCGGCGGCGACCATGTGCATATCCTGTTCCTCGGTCGCATCGGCGACCGCAAGGGCGTACCGCAATTGCTGGAGGCGCTGCACCGCATGAGCCCTGTCAAGAATTGGCGCGCGACGATTGCCGGCGATGGCGAAGTCGAGGCGGCACGGACAAAGTCAGCCGCGCTGGGGATTGCAGACCGGATCGCCTTTCCGGGCTGGGTGGGACCTGACGATGTCGCATCGCTGATCTCTTCGGCCGATATTCTGGTTCTTCCCTCGTTCGCCGAAAATCTGCCGATGTCGGTTATCGAAGGCATGGCAGCCGGTTTGGCGGTGGTGGCGACCCCGGTTGGCGCGGTCGAAGACATAATCACCGACGGGCAATCCGGGCTGCTGGTGCCGCCAGGCGATATTACAGCGTTGACCGACGCGTTGAGCCGCCTCGTGGAGAACCCAGCACTAAGGGCAAGGCTTGGTGCCGGTGCCATGGCCGTGCATCGGGAACGGCTTGAGCTCGCCCCATTTGTCGGCGCAATCTGCGATGTCTGGCGGTCGGCCGCGTCAAGCCGTCAACCGGTCAAGCGCTGAGGCCGACGATCGCGGCGGCGCTTCGAGCCTGAATTCGCGGTGGAATATCTCCAAATTCAACAGCGCCCATATCAGTTTTTCGTGGTCGGCGGCACGCGTGGTGTGTTCCGAGACGATTTGATCGAGCTGTTTCGGACTCAGATAGCTGCGAATAACGGAGTGAGGCGAGCAAAGATGGTCATGCACGTAGTTCCTCATCGATCCGCGAAACCATTCGGCGACCGGTACCTTGAACCCGACCTTGCGGCGGCTGAGAATTTCCTCGGGAAGGATATTGGCCATGATGTCGCGCAGGATCTGCTTGCTGTGCAACCAACCCAGCCTGTAGCGATCGGGCAATTTGCTGACGAACGAAACCAGATCGCGATCGAGGAACGGCATTCTTCCTTCGATTGAACCGGCCATCATCATGTGGTCGCCTCGTTCCAGGAGATTGTCGGGCAGCCACGATGTCTGATCGAAAAACAGCACGCGGCGAAGATGGGAGGCCGCAGCGCTTGACGAGAACGGAAAGTCGTTGCGCTCATAACGGCGATTTACGGACTCACCGATCAGGCAAGCGCGCTGCCGCGCCGAAACGGCTCCAAACCAGGAGACCATCCGAGCGGCAAAGTCCCTTTCGCCCGCGGTGCGGGCAAACGTATCGACCTTGGCCGACGCGCCCGGCATGGCGCGTACCAAAGGGGAAAGGACGTTATCGTGCAGCGAGGCTGGAACAAGCGACTGGTAGATACCGGCCAGTGATTCCGCGCGATGCTTGGGGTAGCCGCCGAGAATCTCGTCGGCTCCTTCTCCGGTGAGCACCATCTTGACGTCCTGGGAGGCTCGCTCCGACATCAGGTAAATTGGAATATCGCTGCTTTGCGAAACAGGTGCCCCGCGTTGGCGAACCATCGCTGGCAGGTGATCCATCAGATCGCCTGGCTGGATGACAAGTTCGCAATGATCGGTCCTGAAATGATCGGCAACGCGCCGGGCGAATGCAAGTTCGCTATAGGCTGCGTCGTCGAACCCGACAGAAAACGTGCGAATGGGCGTGGCGCTATGCCTGGCCATCAGCGCGACGATAGCCGAGGAGTCGAGTCCTCCGGAGAGAAAGGCCCCAAAAGGTGCATCGCTGCGCATCCTGATCTCGACGGAATGGTCGAGCAGTTCCAGAAATCGCCGCTTGGCGGCTTTTCCGTCGATCCGCTCGGTCAGGGTCGCCTGGTCCGGAGGCGTATAGTAGCGCGTTTCCTTGACTACCCCTTGCGACCAGACAGCATAGCTGCCGGGATTGAGCTTGCGGATCTGTTTAAAAAGCGTGCGTGGTCCCGGCACATAACGCCAGTTCAGATACTCGTGCACGGCATCCAGATCGAGTTGCTGCGCATCTTGCTGCGACGACAATAATGCGTTGATCTCCGAGGCAAACAGCAGCAATTTTTCGCTTTGCATGAGGTAAAGCGGCTTTTCCCCGAAGGGATCCCGGCCGAGGATCAATTCCTGCCTCTGAGCATCCCAGAGGGCAAAGGCGAACATGCCGCTCAGCCGGTCGAACATGGACAAGTGCCACTGATCGTAGGCTCGGAGCAGCACCTCGGTGTCGGAGCGCGTTCGAAAATGATGGCCAAGGCCGATCAGTTCCTGGCGCAGCTCGATGTAGTTATATATCTCACCGTTGAAAATTATTTTGAGACGGCCGTTCTCAATCTGCATCGGCTGATTCGACTCGGGCGCCAAGTCAATGATCGCCAGGCGGCGATGGACCAATGCCAATTGTTCCTCGCCGGTGTTCAGGTCCAATATCTCGGTGCCTTCGGCATCGGGACCGCGATGCCGCAATGCATTTGACATTCTGGCGGCCCGCTCTTGTGGATTTTCGGCCCTTCGACCGATCCATCCGGCAATTCCACACATTGTCCCCCCTAGGCGCGCGCATTCCTCACTTCAGTACAACAAATGTGTTAAACACTTCGTGCCAATACAACCCAACCGGGAGAAAAGCTGCTACGGGCCGTTCCTCGATCAAGCCTGGCGGTCAGGGGTTGCCACCGGTTGTTCGCTGGTGAGGGGGAGTGACGGCACCTATGGCAGGCCCAATGCCTGCAGCATCTCCGGGTCGGGTACCGGGGGGCCATCGGGCCGGATGAGGCTCATCCCATAGGGATTGGAGAACTCCCAGACAGACCATGGGATCGCAAAGCGTTCGGCCTCTCGGCGCACTACCTTGAGATAGCGCGAACGGTCGGCCTCAAAGGCGCCCATGCGGCCGTCCGCTGACATGAGGATAGCGCCGAATTCGCCCATGAAGAGCCGCCGGCTGGGAATGCCATGGCCTTCAGCCCAGTCGACAGCCTGGCGAAAGCTCGCCTCCAGTTGGCTCTGGCCCCAGTTCTGCTCGAAATATTTCGCGATTGCTTGGCGCGCGGTGGCCATGTTCATCATCTGCTCGACCCTGCTCAAGCCGGCAGCTTCCATCCGCGCTCTAAGGGTTTCGGTCACCACTTCGGGTGTACTGCTGTCGGCCGGCCAGGGAAGTCCCGAAGCAAAGCTGATTGTGTCATCGGGCCGCTGGTGGGTGAAGCTGTGCGGCTCATACATATGGAAGCTGTAATAGAGGTTTGGGTCATCAAAGCCGGGGCTGAGGTTGACCAATCCGGCAATGCTGCCGCCGCAGGCGCCGGTTGCAACGATGGTAAGTTCGCTGCTGACCGCTCGAATGTCGTGGACGGTCCCTGCCATGATCCGCTGCCAGTCATCGCTGCCGCTCGCATCGCATGGGTAGTATGCGGGTTCGTTGTAAGGTTCGAGGGCGACTCTGTCGGTGCCTATCTTGACCAGCATGGCGGCGACCGCCACAACCATTTGACGATAGCGGGCAACGCCCTCGCTGTCGGCGCCGCCATAGATCATCTCCATGCTGTAGTCGGGAACCTGAGTGACGCCATGCAGGTCGAAAACCACCTTGAGGCCGGTCGACGTGATCCGCTCGACGGCGGCGGCAAGTATGTCCAGCGCCTGCTGCCGCTTGGCGCCCTCGCTGGCAAGCAGCGGGCCGGGATCGACGCTCAGCCGGACGAAGTCGAAGCCCATCGATCGGATGTGGGCAAACACCTCCCCGGACGGCCAGTCGGTGGGCGGCCTGCTTTCCGCAAGCCACTCCTTTTCGCTGCGATAGGGCGGCCAAACGTAGGTTCCGTCTTTCTCCACCGGCGACCAGTTGAGCCACTGATGCACGCCAACGCCGCGCTTGAGAGGGATGGGCGCTGCGTCGGCCGCCACAAGCAAGGCGAGCACCCAGGCAACAACATACACGGCTTTTCCCATCGCTACCTCCGCATGCTCGCGGGAGATATTAACCGCAACGAACGGGAAAGAAGATTGCCGGCCCGCAGCTTTTCGACGGCATGGTATACAAGGACCGAAACGTTGACGGGGCGTGCATGAGAATCGGCTGGTACATCAACCGATTGCGCAGCATGGGACCGGCCGAGGTGTTGCACCGGCTGGTGGAGCAACGTCGAAGGATCGCGTCGCGCCGCCGCGATGATGGGTGGGAGCGCTATCCATCGCCGCAGTTGCACCCGGTGCTGCCCGGATTTCGTCATGCTGCGCTGGCAGCGACCGACGCTCAACGGCAAGCCCTAGCGGCGGCCGCGCAAGAGATGCTTCAGGGCCGTTTTTCGGCACTCGGGCGGACATGGCCAAAGCGTGAGCCCGATCTTTTGTTTCCTGCTGAGCTTTGGCGTCTTGATCCGGTGACCGGCAGGCTTTGGCCTGGCCCCGAGGCTCATACTTTCGACATCGATTTTCGCCATGGCGGCGACCTTGGCGATATAAAATATGTCTGGGAGATCAACCGGCTGCAGCAATTGCCGCCACTGGCTGCACACCTGCTCCTCAGCGAGGATAATCGGTCCCGGAGTGCCATTGAGTTGGCGATCGGCAGTTGGTATTCCGCCAATCCGCCGTTCCGAGGCATTGGCTGGGCTTCCGGCATCGAAGTAGCGCTGCGAGCCATCAGCCTGATCGTCACCCTGGACCTCGTCCGCGACCGGCTTGACCCGGCGACACTGCGGAAAGCCGGTGAAATACTCGCGGCAAGCGCCTATTGGCTGCCGCGGTTTCCATCGCGATATTCCTCCGCCAACAACCATCTCGTCGCGGAATTGGCTGGCGAATATCTGGTCGGCCTGGCGCTCGGAGCCGAAACCGAAATTGCCCGCAGCGCCCTCCTGAATGAGACGCACAAGCAGATTCTTGCCGACGGCGCCGGTGCCGAGCAAACGCCGACCTATGCAGCCTTCAGCGCCGAACTCATCTTGCTGTGCGCCGCCGCGGCACGCCAGGCGGGAACGCCGTTTCCCTCGGCTGTCGAAGCGCGTCTGGGCGCCTTCGCCAATTTCGTCGGCTGGCTGCCACAGAAAGCCGCCCGCTTCGGCGACGACGATGAGGGCCATGTGCTGAAGCTGGGCGACGAGCCGAACTATATCCGATCCGTCGCGGCCGCCATCCACGGCTTACTGGGGACGCCGGGCAACACGCCGGAGCCTGACGATTTTCGTTCGCTTTTCTTTGGTGCGCCGTCGGGCCCGGCGCCCGCGGTGCATGGCTTGCAGACATTCGCGCAAGGCGGGCTCTCAGTCTGGCGCGGAGCAATGAATGGCCGCAATGTCGAACTGACGTTCGATCATGGACCGCTTGGCTATCTCTCGATAGCGGCGCACGGCCATGCCGACGCGCTGTCGCTTACCCTGTGCATCGACGGTGAGCCGGTGCTGGTCGATCCCGGCACCTGGCTCTACGGTTCGGGAGGCGCATGGCGCGACTGGTTCCGCTCCACACCGGCGCACAACACGCTGAACATCGAGGGTAAAAGCCAAAGCACCATCGCTGGAAATTTCAACTGGTCGCACAAGGCAGTCGCAGCGCTGGTGGAGAGCGAGCCGGGAACGCACTGGAGGCTGAGCGCCCGGCATGACGGCTATAGAAGCCGCTTCGGCGTCGTGCATCAGCGCACTTTGGCGCGCCAGGCCGATGGCATCCTCATCACCGACCAACTGCTCGGCGGCAGGCGCCAGTCCGAGATCGTCTTCCAGCTGGCGGCCGGTCTCCATGCCGACCGGCACGAAAACACGGTCACGGTGTTGCGCGGCGACGAGGCGCTGTTGGCCATCCGCTTTCCTGATGCTGCGCTCGATATCGGCGCCGGCGGTGACATGCCGGGCCGAGGCGGTTGGGTTTCACTGCGTTTTGGCACCAGGCAGCAAGCCGAACGGCTCGCTTGGCACGGCGAAGTGGGCGAAACCGGGATCGATATCCATCTTGCCCCAATTCACCCGCCGCAACGGAAAAAACCGGCGCCAACGTAGAGTTGCCGGGCGAGTTCCAGCCGTATTCGACATTAATTACGTTTGGACATTTAGCGGTTTCGTTACCGTTGATCTGCTAGTCTCGCACCATCCAGCCTGCTTTGCCCGCCGTGCCCGCAACAGCCACTGGTTGCAGGCGGCGTAGCGAGTTTGGCGGGAATTTTGTGCTTTGCTATTCGCCAGATCGCCTTCTTACGACCCCAGACTGCCTTCTTACGACCAGGAGCCGCTGCAACGATGTTTTCCGAATTTGCCAGAGCGATTGTGGAAAAGCTTTCGAACGTCAATCTGACCACGCTCGGCCTGCTTCTCCTCACCGCACTGGGCAGCGCGGTGATCGCCTACTGGCGAACTGTCGAACATAAATCCCTCAGGGACTTTTTCGACTTCGCCTTCCCGCCGGAAGTCATCCTGCACCCGTCGGCGCGAGCCGACGCCCTGTTCTGGATTACGAAACGGGCGATGATGCCTTTCCTGCTCATTCCTGCCGGCGTCACCTTCGTCGTCGCGGTGGGCTATGGCACACGCGAGGCAATCGGCTGGCTCTTTAACATCCACGCGCCGCTTCTCGCCGGCCCGGCGGGACCGGTGACGATCGTCATCTTCACCGCAACCATGCTGGTCGCCTATGACATTTCATACTACCTGTACCACGTCGCCCAGCACCGCTTCCCGTTCCTGTGGGAATTGCACAAGGTGCATCATTCGGCCGAGGTGATGGTGGGGATCACCAAGGACCGGGTTCATCCGCTGGACGATCTGATGAACCGTATGTGGGATGGCGTCATCCCGGGCATCTGCTTCGGTATCTGGAGCCTGATCGCACTCGATCCGGTAGAGGTCGCTATCTTCGGCATCAACGTCTACGTCATCCGCAACATCCTGATGATGGACTTTGTTCGCCATACGCATCTCAAGATATCGTTCGGCCCGTTGAACAACATCATCCTGTGTCCGCACTGGCACCAGGTGCATCACAGCATCGACCCGCGTCACTATGATAAGAATTTCGGCCTGCTTTTTTCGTTCTGGGATCGTCTGTTCGGAACGCAATTTGTCCCGGAGCCGGATGAAGACCTGAAATTTGGCCTGGTCGATCGCGATGTGCGCGATTACCAGTCGCTCTTTGGGCTCTACATCCTGCCGCTCAAGAAGATGGCAAGGCATGTCATGCGACTGTTTCACAGACGGCCCAATGTGGTCGCGCAGCCACAGGACAGTTCTCCTTCATGAACACCGCCGTTTCCATCGACGTCCTAGGCGCGGAGCGCCTGGAAATCGTCCGTTCGGCGGATCGCCTGGCTGCGGTCGAAGCCGCTTGGATGGAGCTTTGGCATCGCACCGACGGGCTGATCTTTCAAAGCCATGCCTGGATTTCGGCATGGTGGAGTACCGTACAACGCCGCGACCAGTGCGCGTTGCGGATCGGCCTGGTGTGGAAGGGCGAGAGACTCGTTGCTGTCGTTCCGCTGGCGATCGGCAGGCGCAGGAGGCTGCGGTTTCTCGAATGGGCGGCCGGCAGCTATACCGACTATGGGGATATTCTCGTCGCTCCGGAATGCTCGTTGTCGGCGCTGCAGGAGCTATGGACCCAACTCTGCGATGCAGGTGGCTTCGATCTTGCCTTGATCAGTCGTCTCTCGCCGGATGCGGCGGCCCGCAAAATTTTCACGCCGGGAGCTTCCGGCGGCATCAGGCTTCGTCACTTTCACCGAACGGAAGTCAGCTATCGCGTTGCCGGACAATGGGAAAGCGGAGCGGCATGGTTTGCGGACCAGTCGAAAAAGACGCGCCAGAACTATCGGCGCGGCATCAAAGCGCTGGAAGAAGCCGGAGAGGTGAGATTTCGCCTGCTTGCGCCCGACGAGCCGCTGCAACCGGTACTGGAGCGCCTCGCGGCCTTGAAGCGGAAATGGCTGACCGAGCGCATGCGTGAGTCAGACCTCTTCGAAGAGGGCGTGCCGGTACTCGCCGCGCTCGTCGATGCGCTGGCGCGCGCCGGCGTGCTGCATATCTTCGTCCTCGAATGCAATGGCGTGATGGTCGCGGTGTCGATCAACTTCGTCCAGCACGACGTGATGATGGCCTTCGTGACGACGTTCGATCCGGATTTCGGCCGGGCGTCGCCAGGTGTGATCCTGTTGATGGACTATGTACAGTGGTCGATCGATCACGGCTTGAGCACGGTCGATTTCCTCTGTGGCGCAGAGTCGTTCAAACACAAATTCTCAACGCAGGCGGTTACGCTGGAATCCGTCATCGGGACGCGCACGGCACAGGGTGCGCTTGCATCTCTTGCCGATCGTGTCCTTCAGACCGTCAGGCATATGCGCGAGCGTTCATCGGCACCACCAGAGGGACGCGATACGCCCGCTCAAGCCGAAGCAGCCCTGGACTAAAGCGCGTCGCGTTCGATCGGCCTCATGCGACGCGCTTTAGATTCTTGTTTTTATCCATGTCGTTATCGCTAAACCGCTGCACACTTTTGCGCGACGTGCATTAGAACGCTTCGTTTCACGGAAACGCCGAACAGCTCTATCTTCTGTTTTGACGCAATTCCGGACGAAAACCGTTCACACTTTTCCTGGAGTTGCTGTAGCGGGCCGCTCGCAAAAAGCTCAAATGAAGCGCGGTATCGGACCGTTTTGCGGCGTGGTGCGGTCGCCGAGGTCGAGGAAGATTTCGTCGATGTAGCACCATCCCCAACCTTCCGGCGGATCGTAGCCTTCGATGACAGGATGGCCGGTTGCCCGAAAATGCTTGGTCGCATGACGGTTGGGCGAGTCGTCGCAGCAGCCGACATGGCCGCATGTGCGGCAGAGCCGCAGATGCACCCACTGCGAACCGCTCTTCAGGCATTCCTCGCAACCGAGCGCGCTCGGCGTCACGTCGCGAATATCCCCGGCGTGCCTGCATTCGTCTGCCATCATACGCTCCTGACCAGTTGTGGCGCCACGGCGAGACTGCCGTTTCGCGCGAGATATGCATGCAGCGCTGCAACCACCTGGGCGCCTTCGCCGACGGCAGCGGCGACGCGCTTGATCGAGCCGGAGCGCACGTCGCCGATGGCGAACACCCCGCCGCGGTTCGTCTCCAGTGCACCACGTTCCTGGCCAATGTCAGGCCCGGTGCGAACGAAGCCCTTCGCGTCCAACGCCACGCCGCATTGCGCCAGCCAGTCGGTGTTCGGATCGGCGCCGATGAACAGGAAGAGGTGGCGGATCGGACGTGCTGTCTCGGTGTCGCGGTTGCGCCAGCGCACTTTGCCAAGATTGCCGTCGTCGCCTTCCAGGGCCGCAATCTGCGTCTCAGCCAGCACTTTGATGTTCGGCTGTGCCCTGACCCGCTCCACCAGATAGCGCGACATGCTCGCATCGAGGCTGCTGCCGCGCGCCAGCAGCCATACCTTCTTCACATGCGCCGCCAGATAGACAGCAGCCTGACCAGCCGAATTGCCGGCGCCGACCAGGGCTACCTCTTGCCCGGCACAAAGCCGCGCTTCGATTGGCGAAGCCCAGTAATGCACGGAGGTTCCCTCGAATTGCGCCAGGTTTGCCATGTCGAGGCGGCTATAGCGCGCTCCGCTGGCGATCACCACCGACCGTGCCCGCACGGTCTCCCCGCTGCCGACAGCGAGCGTGTAGTGGGCGCCGGACGTGTCGCTTGCACTGCCCAGCCGCTTCGCCTCGTCCGGTATCACCATCTCGACGCCGAATTTCTGCGCCTGATTGTAGGCGCGCGCCATCAGAGCCATCCCCGAAATGCCGGTCGGGAAACCGAGATAGTTCTCGATGCGCGAGGAGGCGCCCGCCTGTCCACCAAAGGCACGGCAATCGAGCACGATCGTCGACAACCCTTCGGAAGCCGCGTAGACGGCCGCCGCGAGGCCGGCCGGTCCGGCGCCGACAATGGCCACGTCGTACAGCTTGCCGGCGTCGATCGGCCTCACCAGGCCGATGCAGCGGGCAAGCTCGTTCTCTCCGGGATTGAGCAGCAGCTTGCCGTTCGGACAGAGCACGATCGGCAAATGGTGGATATCGACATGGAAGCGTTCGATCAGCGTCTTGGCGCAAGAATCGGTAGCCGAATCGAGAACCCGATGCGGCTGACCGCTGCGGGCCAGAAAACCTTGCAGCCGCAACACGTCGCCGCTGTCGACCGGTCCGACAATGATCGGTCCGGCTGTGCCGCTCTCGAGCAGGCCGACACGACGCAGGATCAGCGCCCGCATGATGCGCTCGCCGAGGTTTGCTTCCTGCACCATCAGGTCCCGCAGCCTTTGCGAGGGGATGACGAGCGCCTCGACCGGCTCGACCGCCTCCACATCCACCAGTGAGGGTCGGGCTGAAAGCTGCGCCAACTCGCCGACGAAATTGCCTGCACCGTGCGTGACGATTGTTTCGCGCCGGCCGAAGCTGCCGCCCTGGATGATATCCACCTTGCCGGACAGGACCACGATCAGACCGGGCGCCAGCTCGCCGGCTTTGACGATCTGTTCGCCTGTGGCATAGGACACGGCTTCGCCGAAACGGCCCATGCGGTCCAGGTCCGCCTCAGTCAGCGCTGGAAACATCTGATCGCGACGGGCAATGGAGGTCGGATTGACGGATTGATACATGCTTCGAACCTATCGCCGGTGTTCGACAGTTTGAAGCGGTTTTTTGCGGCTTGCGGCCGGTAGGAACCTAGCCCGCCTGTCGGTAAACGCTGTGCCCTTCGCTTCGCAGTTAACTGACGGCGGCCCGTGCGACGGTGTCGTCGCGACGTGCCTCACAATCCGTTGCATCTCCTTGATTTGTTTGATTTGCGCATCCCGGCAAACCCGGCGCATGCTGCTTCAGCCGGCACCTGTCTAAGCCGGCCAGGCCCGGCGCGCCGTCCTGTGTCAAACTCTCGGCCGCCGGGCTTCTGGACAGCAGAAAACGGCCTGTGTCCGAGCACTCCGCAAACGGGCCTGCGGCCTGTTGTTCGGCGAGTGCTCAGGCGGCTACCTGAAGCACAATCTTGCCGCGCGTGTGCTGCTTCTCGAGCTGTTCCTCTGCCTTGGCGACTTCCTCAAGAGGATAGATTGCCTGCACGAATGGCCTGACCTTCCCGGCGTCGATGAGGCGGCTGATCTCGGCAAGCTGTGCCGCGTTCGGCTTGGTCAAATAGGAAACGCCGCGAGCCCGATGCTGGCGGGCCTTTTCCGCCGACGGTTCGGAAAGCGTTGAGACGAGCGTCCCGCCGGGCTTGAGCACGTCCCACGAGCGGTCCTGTGTTTCACCCGCTACCAGGTCGAAGACGAGGTCGACGTCCTCGACAACCTCCTCGAAGCGCTGGTTCTTGTAATCGACCGCCTGGTCGGCGCCAAGCGCGCGGACGAAATTGAAATCCTGCGCGGAAACGGTCGTCGCGACGAAGGCGCCCGCAGCCTTTGCAAACTGCACCGCCAGATGACCGACGCCGCCGGCGCCACCATGGATGAGGACCCGCTGCCCGGATTTGAGACCGCCGTGATCGAAAAGGCCTTGCCACGCGGTAAGGCCCGCAAGTGGCACGGCGGCGGCTTCGGCGTGGCTTAAGCGTTGCGGCTTCGCCGCCGCCTCCGTTGCCTTGACGACGACATATTCGGCGTTGCCGCCGCGGTCGTTGCCGAGCATGGCATATAGCGGATCGCCCTTCTTCAGCGTATGGGCCCGCGTGCCGCACAGTTCCACCACGCCGGATACGTCGCGGCCGAGCGTGACGGGCAGATCTGCGCCTGACGAGCCTTCGCGAACCTTGTAGTCGACTGGATTGACGCTTGCCGCGCAGACCTTGAGCGTGACCTCATCGTCGCGCGGTTGAGGCAAGGGAACGTCGTCCAGCGAAAGAACCTCCGGTCCACCAAAATCGTGGATACGGACGGCCTTCATAGTAATCATGGCTTGCTCCTCATCGGGTTGCAGTCCAGTTCGCCTCTGAACAGTTTCGCCGGCAGGCCGGCGTCTATCCACCCGGCGGTTCGGTCGTAGCAAAGGCCGGCCGGTCGTGCGGGGTCAGTGTATCGTTTGCGAATGCTCGCCGCCGGGTTGCGAGATGCCGCTTAGCGCTTCACCTGCTGTCGCCGTCTCGCTGTTGGTGGCGAGGTCGCCCAGCGAAACGATGCCGACCAGGCGCTTGTCGCGGTTTAGCACCGGCAACCGGCGCACTTTCAGGTCAGCCATGTTGCGCAGAACATCCTCCGCGTCTTCGTCTTCGAAGCAATACCTGACCTCGGTGCTCATCACTTCCCGTACCTTGGCGTCAGGTGTCTTGCCTTGGGCGACGCCGCGGATTGCGATGTCGCGATCGGTTACCATGCCGAAAAGCCGGTCGTTCTCGCCCACCGGCATTGCGCCGGCATCGAGGCGACCCATCATTTCTGCCGCATCGCGCAGGGTTTGCTGCGGACTGGCGATCTCGACGTCCTTTGTCATGCAGTTGCCGACTTTCATTTTAACCTCCATTGGTTGCAGGGCCCGCCGCCGGTTTCCATGATGGAAGGGTGAATGAGCGCCAGCGCAAAACGTTCCATGGCAAGACCCGTTTCGAGCGCTTCGCCAAAATCACCCTTGCCATCCTCCATACCGACCGCCCTTCAGGCGGTCGGCCCGGGAAAGGTCGGTTCCGAAGGAATTTCGGAAGGCGTGCCAGGAGGAATTCCGATTGGCTCCTGGTCCGGCGTTGGAATTGGATCCGGCGAGGGCGGGGGTACGCCTGGAGGTTCTGCCGGCGGAGTCTCCGGCGGGGCAGGCGGCCGGGCCGGCTCCGGATTGGGATTGTCCGGCAGTGGATTCGGGTTGTTCGGATCGGGATTGTTCATCGATCACTCCCGTGACATCTGTGGCCTGATCTCCGCCAAGAGCGGGTTGCGGCAGCGGCGAGCAGGCTCTCCTGTCCTAAACCAAGGGGAAGCAAAAGCGTTCCCACATCCGATGCCAAGCGATGCCAACCTATCGGGCGGTTCCCAGGCTGGCATACATTCCGTTGGTGCGGAATTGCGTCGGGTTGACGCCGTAGAGGCGGCGGAAGACCTTCGAAAAATAATTGGCATCCTCGAAGCCGCACATGATGGCGACCTCCTTGACCGGCAGGAAATCGGCCTTCGTCAGCAACTTCGCCGCGCGCTGCAGTCGCTGCTGCAGTACGAATTCGGCGGGTGGAAGTCCCTCGCTCTCGGCGAAGCAGCGCGAGAAATGCGCACGGCTCAGGCCGCTGATCTCGGCGAGATCGGCAACGCGGAGCGGCCTGTCGAGGTTGGCCTTGATGTGATCGATGACCGGCTGCATGGCGCTCTTGTCGTCGGTGACGGCATGCGAGCCGAAGACATCGTCGTAGAGCGCCATGGCTGCTTCATAGGCGACGGCCGAGGCGGCTCCGGGCGAGACCGCGCCCGTGATCAGGCGCACGCTGCAATCGGCCAGATGATCGATCGTCGAGGGCTTCAGCCGTAGCACGGGACCGACGGCGGCAAGGATCGACTTGTGGATGCGCAGTGCCTCCTCGCCGTTCATCGATATCCAGAAGAATTCCCAGCGTTCGCCCCTGGCCAGCCAGTAACGGTGGTTGTGCGGCACGAGAACCAGCAACGTATCGCCCTTTTGCAGGCGGTAGTTCCGGTTCTCGTAGCGCAATCGGCCGGTGCCGCTGATCGTGTGCTGGAGCACGGTAAACGGCGTCTGGCCGCGCCTGCGCCCATCCCAGTCGTAGACCTCGTTCTCGCGAACTTCATAGCCGGTGCTTGTCGGCATGGTGTGCAGGCGCTGGCGGCCGCGCGGCAGCGATACCGTCCTGCCCGCCGGCCCGGCGTCGATCAAGTTCCGCAGCACAAAATTACCCCTAAAAGCATAATCCTTCTCTGGTCGCGTGCTGAATTAGGCGCATAATCCCTCGAGAAAAGCAAAAGAAACCGCGGTCAAAGAGCGGACGGGAGGAAGTGCCGGATTCCAGCCTGCATGCCACGGCAGGCGGGCCGGGCCTCTTTTCGCCGCCTTTGCCCTAGCATTCGATCAGGTCGAGGTGAGACTGATGAGTTTCAAGATCGCTATCATCGGTGCCGGAAGCGTCGGCTTCACCAAGAAGCTCTTTACCGACATTTTGTGCGTTCCTGAATTCAGGGATGTCGAATTCGCGCTGACCGATCTCAGCGAGCGCAACCTTCAGATGATCAAGTCGATCCTCGACAGGGTCGTCGAATTCAACAGGCTGCCGACCAAGGTTACGGCAACGACCGACCGCCGTGCTGCCCTCGAGGGTGCCCGCTACGTCATCAGCTGCGTTCGCGTCGGCGGTCTCGAAGCCTATGCCGACGACATCCGCATTCCGCTGAAGTATGGCATCGACCAATGCGTCGGCGACACGATCTGCGCCGGCGGCATCCTCTACGGCCAGCGCAACATTCCGGTAATCCTCGATTTCTGCAAGGACATCCTCGAAGTCGCCGAGCCTGGGGCGAAATTCCTGAACTACGCCAACCCAATGGCCATGAACACCTGGGCGGCGATCGAATATGGCAAGGTCGATACTGTCGGCCTCTGCCACGGCGTCCAGCATGGCGCCGACCAGATCGCCGAAGTGCTCGGCGCCAAGTCGCGCACCGAGCTCGACTACATCTGCTCCGGCATCAATCACCAGACCTGGTTCATCGACCTGCGTCTCAACGGCCGCAAGATCGGCAAGGACGAGCTGGTTGCCGCCTTCGAGGCGCATCCGGTCTATTCGCAGCAGGAAAAGCTGCGCATCGACGTCCTGAAGCGCTTCGGCGTCTATTCGACCGAAAGCAACGGCCATCTTTCCGAATACCTGCCATGGTATCGCAAGCGGCCGGACGAAATCACCCGCTGGATCGACATGTCCGACTGGATCCACGGCGAGACCGGCGGCTACCTTCGTTATTCGACCGAAACGCGCAACTGGTTCGAAACCGAATTCCCACAATTTCTCGAATCCGCCGCCAGGCCGATAGACCCCGCCAAACGCTCCAACGAGCATGCCAGCCACATTCTCGAAGCGCTGGAGACGAACCGCGTTTATCGCGGCCACTTCAACGTCAAGAACAACGGCATCATCACCACCCTGCCGCAGGACGCGATTGTCGAGTCGCCCGGCTTCGTCGACCGCTTCGGTATCAACATGGCGGCAGGCATCACGCTGCCGGAGGCCTGCGCTGCCACTTGCATTTCCTCGATCAACGTCCAGCGCATGTCGGTTCATGCGGCAATCTCCGGCGATATCGACCTGCTGAAGCTCGCGGTCCTGCACGACCCGCTGGTCGGCGCGGTTTCGACGCCGGAAGAGGTTTGGCAAATGGTGGACGAGATGGTCGTCGCCCAGTCCCGCTGGCTGCCGCAATATGCCGATGCGGTGCCGGCCGCGAAGGAGCGGCTTTCGAAATCCAGGGTCAAGACCCGCGAATGGGCCGGTGCGGCGCGACGCGACGTCCGTTCGATCGAGGAATTGCGTGCGGAAAAATCGGCTCTCAAGCAGGCCGTCTGAATTTCATCAGGACGGATTGCGGTAAAGTTTCGGAGGGATTTTCGGCGCCGCACCGTCTGCATATCGTTCGAGGAGAAATGGAGCGGCGTCAACGCGCTCCTGAACAACAGGGAGGAGAGACGATGAGGAACTTTCGAAACATTGGCATTCTCGCCGGGCTGGCGCTTAGCGTCTCGGCCTCGGCGCTGAGCGCATATGCATCCGAGCCGACGGTGCCGCCGGTGCCCGCGCAATTTCCCGCCGAGGGAAAGATCAAACACGTCGCGCGCGACTCGATCCTGGAGTTCAAGGCACTTCCAGAATACCACGAACCCGATTGGGTCACCGACAAATACGTCAAGGCAGGCAAGCTGCCGCCGGTCAAGGACCGGCTGCCTAAGGAGCCGCTGGTCTTCAAGACCGGCAATATGCCGGACGGCGTCGGTGTCTACGGTGACACCATGCGCCATGTCATCGGCGGCCGGCCGGAGGGCTGGAACTATGGCGCCGGCCAGACGCAGGGCTGGGGCGGCATCGACATCGGCCTTTCCGAATGCCTGACGCGCACCGCACCGCTTTTCCAGGTCGAGGCCAAGGACACGGAGCCGCTGCCTAACCTCGCCAGGAGTTGGGACTGGTCGAAGGACGGCCACACGCTGACGATGCATCTGGTCGCGGGCGCGAAATGGTCGGACGGCGTTCCGTTCAACGCCGACGATGTGATGTTCTACTGGGACGACGAGGTGATCGACCCTAATGTGTCGCCGCTGAACGGCGCGACGCAGGAGACCTTCGGCGTCGGCACGACGTTGAAGAAAATCGACGACTATACCGTCGAGTGGACCTTCAAGGACGCCTTTCCGAAGCAATATCTCTACGCCATGGCTTACGGCACCTTCTGTCCGGGCCCGTCGCATATCCTCAAGCCGCAGCATCCGAAATATTCGAAGAACACCTACGAGCAGTTCAAGAACGCCTTCCCGCCGGAATATATGAACATGCCGGTGATGGGTGCCTGGGTGCCGGTGGCATACCGCCCCGACGACATCATCGTCATGCGCCGCAATCCGTACTATTGGAAGGTCGACGAGAAGGGCAACCAGCTGCCGTATCTCAACGAGCTGCATTACAAGCTGTCGACCTGGGCCGACCGCGACGTTCAGGCGGTGTCGGGGGCGGGCGACTTCTCCAATCTGGAGCAGCCGGAGAACTTCGTCGCCTCGCTGAAGCGAGCGGCGCAAAAGGACGCGCCGGCACGGCTTGCCTTCGGCCCGCGGCTGATCGGCTATAATCTGCGCATGAATTTCTCAGCCAATGGCTGGGGCAACCCCGACGAGCGCGGACAGGCGGTACGCGAGCTGAACCGCAACGAGGATTTCCGCAAGGGCGTCACCATGGCGCTCGACCGCAAGGCGCTCGGCGACTCGCTGGTCAAGGGTCCGTTCACTGCCATCTATCCGGGCGGCTTCTCCTCGGGTACGAGCTTCTACGACCGGAAGTCGACGGTCTACTACCCCTTCGATCTCGAAGGCGCCAAGGCGGAACTCGCCAAGGCAGGCCTGAAGGACACCGACGGCGACGGGTTCGTCAATTTTCCTGCCGGCACCGCCGGCGGCAAGAATGTCGAGATCGTGATGCTCGTCAACAACGATTACACCACCGACAAGAGCCTCGCGGAGGGCATCGTCGGCCAGATGGAGAAGCTAGGTCTTCGCGTTGTCCTGAACGGGTTGAACGGTACCCAGCGCGATCAGGCTAATTACTCCGGTCGCTTCGACTGGCTGGTAAGGCGCAACGAAACGGAGCTCACCTCGGTAGTGCAGAACACCGAGCAACTGGCGCCGGTCGGTCCACGCACCAGCTGGAACCACCGCGCTCCGGAAAACGGCCAGGTTGATCTGATGCCGTTCGAGAAGGACCTTGTCGACATCGTCAACAAGTTCGTCTCGGCGCAGGACAATGACCAGCGCGCCAGCCTGATGAAGCAGTTCCAGAAGATCTCGACGGAACACGTCTATACCGTCGGGCTCACCGAATATCCCGGCGCGCTGATCATCAACAAACGTTTCTCCAATATCCCGCAGGGAACGCCGATCTTCATGTTCAACTGGGCCGAGGATTCGATCGTCCGCGAGCGGGTCTGGGTGGCCGCCGACAAGCAGCAGAAATATGAACTGTTTCCCGAGCAGCTTCCCGGAAAGCCCGGGGACAAGGGTCCGACGAACTGAGTTTCCTCCCCTGACTTGAAAATTCCCGGCCGCGCTGCTGGCGCGGCCGGGACAAAGCCAGCGGTGAGGGATAACTGAGAACCTGAGCGAGGAGAAAAACGGTCGATGCTGCGATTTCTGCTTATGCGCATAGCATCCGCAATACCGGTTCTCGCCATTTTGAGCGTGGTTACCTTCGCGATCATCCAGGCACCGCCGGGTAACTATGCCGATTACATTCGCTTGCAGCTCATCAACCAGGGTGGAGCCTCCTTTGCCGAGGCCGATGCCCAGGCGAAGGCTTACAGCGTGGAGCATGGCCTCGATAAGCCGGTTCCGCTCCAATACCTGAACTGGATCGCCGGCATCGTCACCCGGGGCGATTTCGGCCACAGCCTGTATTACAACAAGCCCGTCGCCGACGTGGTAGGCGAGCGGCTGCCGCGCACGCTGCTGCTTGCGCTTGTCTGCCACCTCTTGGCTTCGGTGCTGGGCATCGGCTTTGGTATCTGGGCGGCGACCAGGCAGTACAGCTGGATCGACAGTACGCTGTCAGCGATTTCCTTCCTCGGAATGACGGTACCGCGCTTCCTGATGGCGCTGATCATCGTCTATCTGCTGGTCTTCCAGTTCAACGTCTCCGAGATCGGCAGCTTCTTTTCGCCGCAATTTGGCGGGGCGCCGTGGTCCTGGGCGAAGTTCGTCGATCTGGTCCGGCATGTCTGGCCGGTTGTCGCCATCGCCACCTTCGGCGGGCTCGCCTACAACATGCGGGTGATGCGCGGCAATCTGCTCGACACGCTGAATGCGCAATATGTCGAAACCGCTCGCGCCAAGGGCCTTAGCGGCGGTGCGGTCGTCATGCGCCATGCGGTGCCCAATGCGCTGCATCCGCTGGTCATGTATCAGGGCGTGGTGCTGCCCTATATGCTGACCGGCGAGATCGAGACGGCGATCATCTTTGCCCTGCCGACCGTCGGCCCGGCGATCGTTGGTTCGATGGCGGTCGGTGACGTCTATGTCACGGCGACCTTCATGATGGTGCTGTCGGCGACGCTGATCGTCGGCAACATCATCGCCGACATGCTGCTCGTTATGCTCGACCCGCGTGTGCGCCAATATGCAGGGTCCTGAGATGCTTGCTTTCGAGCCCTCGCTGCCGCCACTTGCCGAGCAACCGGCCAAGGTCAAGCCGCGCGGCAATGAGAGCTACATCGCGCTCGTCTGGCGCCGCCTGAAACGGTCCTGGACCGGCATGGCCGGGCTCATCCTGGTCGCGTTTCTGGTGCTGCTGGCGGTGTTTGCCGACTTCTTCGCACCGATGGATCCCAAGGTGACCGATGTCGGCTTTGCCCCGCCGCAGATGATGAGCTTCCATGACAGAGACGGCAACTTCGTCTTCCAGCCACGCGTCTATGCCCTGGCGGATTCGGAAGACCTCGACCCGGTTACCTTCCAACCCGTCGTCGGGCCGGACTACGACCATCCGCGGCTGCTCGGCTTCTTCGTCAAGGGAGCGGAGTACAGACTGCTCGGCCTGCTTCCCGCGAACCGGCACTTCTTCGGCTCGACCGACGGCCAGCCGGTGCATTTCCTTGGCACCGACAAATTCGGCCGCGATGTGCTGGCTCGTGCGATCTATGGTTCGCGCATCTCGTTGATGATCGCATTGACCGTGGTCTTCATCGTCACCGTGATCGGCACGACGGTCGGCATGGTGTCGGGCTATTTCGGCGGCACATTCGATGTCTGGGTCCAGCGCTTCGTCGAACTGGTGCTCGCATTTCCGCAATTGCCGCTTTATCTGGCGCTGACGTCACTCGTTCCGGTGACGGCGCCGACGAATGTCTTTCTGGCCTTCGTGATCGTTGTCATGTCGGCACTCGGCTGGGCGCAGATGTCGCGCGAGGTGCGCGGCAAGACCCTGGCACTGGCGCGGATCGACTACGTTCGTGCGGCGATGGCGGTCGGCGCCACGGACGGCCGCATCATCATGCAACATATTTTTCCAAACGTGATGAGCCACGTCATCGTTGCGGTCACGTTGGCAATCCCCAGCGTGGTCCTGCTCGAATCCTTCCTTGGTTTTCTCGGCTTCGCGGTGAAGCCGCCGCTGATCTCCTGGGGCCTGATGCTGCAAGACACCGCGACCTATTCGGTCATCGGCACTTATCCCTGGATCCTCTCGCCGGTCGGCTTCGTGCTTGTCACCGTCTTCGCGTTCAACGCGCTTGGCGATGGACTGCGCGATGCGGTCGATCCGTATTGACGTGACATGATGCAACACGCGCTCGTCAAATCCTTCGCACCGCCTGTCCGGCTCGACCATGACGGCCGTTCGGAAAACCCGGTCATCGATGCCCGCAACATCGCCGTCGATTTCAAGGTCGAACACGGCATGGTCGAAGCCGTCAAGGACATCTCGTTCCAGCTCTATCGCGGCGAGACGATCGCCATTGTCGGCGAGTCCGGATCGGGCAAGTCGGTGACGGCGCGCACCGTCATGGGGCTGTTGTCGAAGCGCGCGGTGGTGTCGCCGAAATCGACCGTCGAATACAACGGCGCGAACATCCTGAAATTTTCCGAGCGTGCCCGGCGCAAACTGCGCGGCGACCGCATCTCGATGATCTTCCAGGAGCCGATGAGTTCGCTCAACCCGATCTACACGATCGGCAGCCAGATCGTCGAGGCGATACGGGTGCATCGCAAGATGAGCCGCAGGCAGGCCGAAGCAAGAGCGCTCGAGCTGCTGCAGCAGGTGCAGATTCCTGAACCCCAGGCGCGGCTGAAGCAATACCCGCACCAGCTTTCCGGCGGCCAACGCCAGCGTGTGATGATCGCCATGGCACTGGCCAACGATCCGGATGTGCTGATCGCCGATGAGCCGACGACGGCGCTCGACGTCACGGTTCAGGCGCAGATCCTCAATCTCATCCGAAACCTGCAGAAGAAACTGCGCATGGCGGTGATCCTGATCACGCACGACCTGACGGTGGTGCGGCAGTTCTCCGACTATGTCTACGTCATGCAGCATGGGGAGATGCGCGAGCACAATGTGACGGAGAAGCTGTTTGCCAATCCGCAGCATCCCTACACCTGTCACCTGCTTGCCTCCGAGCCGCGCGGCCAGGCAAATCCGTTGCCGGAAGGCGCCGACGTCATTCTTGAAGCCAAGGATGTGCGCGTCTCCTTCATGCTGCGGCATGGCACGTTCATGAGGCCGGACCTGCGCGAACTCGTCGCCGTCGACAGCCTCAGCCTGACACTTCGGCGGCACGAGACGCTGGGTCTCGTCGGCGAATCCGGATCGGGCAAAACCACCTTCGGCGAGGCGTTGCTCAGGCTCAACACCACGGACAGCGGCGAGATCTATTTCGATGGCCAGCCGATCCATGGCTGTTCGCGGGGGCAGATGCGGCCGTTGCGGTCGCGCATGCAGGTCGTCTTCCAGGATCCGTTCTCGTCGCTCAACCCGCGCATGACGATCGGCCAGATCATCGAGGAAGGGCTGGTCGTCAACCGCATCGGCACCACCAGGAACGATCGGATCGAGCGGGTGCGCGAGGCGCTGATCAGCGCCGGCATGCCCGGCGATATCCTGTCGCGCTTCCCGCACGAGTTTTCCGGCGGCCAGCGCCAGCGTATTGCGATTGCCCGCGCCGTCGCGCTCGAACCCGAATTCATCGTGCTCGACGAGCCGACATCGGCGCTGGATCTCTCGGTCCAGGCGCAGATCATCGAACTGCTGCGCAAGCTGCAGCGCGAACGGGGCCTGAGCTACATCTTCATCTCGCACGACCTCAAGGTCGTGCGGGCGCTGTGCCATCGCGTCATCGTCATGCAGCACGGCCGGATCGTCGAAGAGGGGCCGGTCGACGAAGTCCTGTCCCATCCCAAAACCGCTTACACCGAACGGCTGGTCAAAGCCGCTTTCGAGGTAGCCTGATTGCTTATGCCGGAGGTCGTTGTGGCAAGAAATCCCAAGGTCGCTTTCATCGGAGCTGGCTCGACGGTGTTCATGAGGAACATCGTCGGCGACATATTGCAGCGTCCGGCTTTATCCGGCGCGACGATCGCGCTGATGGACATCAATCCGCAACGGCTCGAGGAAAGCGCAATCGTCGTCGGCAAGCTGATCTCGACGCTTGGCGTAAAGGCCAAAGCCGAAACCTACTCGGACCAGCGCAAGGCGCTGGCGGGCGCCGATTTCGTCGTCGTCGCCTTCCAGATCGGCGGCTACGAGCCCTGCACGGTAACTGATTTCGAAGTTCCGAAGAAATACGGGCTGCGCCAGACCATCGCCGATACGCTCGGTGTCGGCGGCATCATGCGAGGCTTGAGAACCGTGCCGCATCTCTGGAAGATCTGCGAGGACATGCGCGCCATCTGCCCGCAGGCGATCATGCTGCAATATGTCAACCCGATGGCGATCAACACCTGGGCGATCGCGGAAAAATACCCGGACATCAAGCAGGTCGGCCTTTGCCATTCGGTGCAAGGCACGGCGATGGAGCTGGCGCATGACCTCGACATTCCCTACGAGGAAATTCGCTACCGCTCGGCCGGCATCAATCACATGGCCTTCTACCTGAAGTTCGAGCATCGCCAGCCGGACGGCTCCTACCGCAACCTCTATCCGGATCTGCTGCGCGCCTACAGCGAAGGGCGGGCGCCGAAGCCGGGGTGGAACCCGCGCTGCCCGAACAGAGTGCGCTACGAGATGCTGAAGCGCCTCGGTTACTTCGTCACCGAGAGCTCCGAACATTTCGCGGAATACACGCCCTATTTCATCAAGGACGGGCGCGAAGATCTGATCGAGAAATTCGGTATCCCGCTCGACGAATACCCGAAGCGCTGCATCGAGCAGATCGAACGCTGGAAGGGGCAAGCGGAAGCCTATCGCTCGGCTGACAAGATCGAAGTGGAGCAGTCGAAGGAATATGCGTCCTCGATCATGAACTCGGTCTGGACCGGCGAGCCGTCGGTGATCTACGGCAACGTCCGCAACAATGGCTGCATCACGTCATTGCCATATAATTGCGCCGCCGAGGTGCCATGCCTCGTCGACGCCTCGGGCATTCAACCCACCTTCATCGGTGAGCTGCCTGTGCAGCTTACCGCGTTGATCCGCACCAATATCAACGTGCAGGAACTGACGGTCCAGGCGCTGATGACCGAGAACCGCGAGCACATCTATCACGCAGCGATGATGGACCCGCATACGGCGGCCGAGCTCGACCTCGACCAGATATGGTCGCTGGTCGATGATTTGCTGGTTGCGCATGGCGATTGGCTGCCGGCCTGGGCGCGCGGAGCGCGCAGCGTTCGGGCGGCCTGAGGCGCAGGGCTGTCTATTTCACTCGCCTATGCCGACCATAGGGCCGGCTTTGAAAGCGGAGCGGCGTTGCCGGCAGATGTTTCGAAATCAAAGAGCTTCTGCGTTACGAGAGCAGCCGCTCCCCTTGCCCAGGAATTGTCCTCCCAGTCCAGCAGCATTGGTGGTGCCGCGCGAAAGGTATTTTTCCCAAGGGTCAGCCGCATTGGGCCAAACAGCGCATCGCCAAACGACACGGCTTCACCGCCGACGACAATGACCTCCGGGTCGGTGATGTTGACAAGATTGGCGAGATGCCGGCCGATGCCATGTCCGGCTTCTTCGAGAATGGCGACGGCTCGCGGTTCGCGGTCTGCCAAGGCTGCCATAAGGCTGACTTTGCTATCCGCTTCGTCGTGCCCGGTGGCTTCGCGCCAGGTGCGCAGGATCGCCGGCTCGGCATAATAGGCCATCAAGCAGCCGCGTTTTCCGCACTCGCAAAGGCGGCCGTTCTCCTCATAAGAGCTGTGGCCGAACTTGCCGGCGGCACCGTTCGCGCCGCGATAGAGTTTGCCATCGAAGACGAGCGCGCAGCCGATTCCGACGCCGATCGCCAGCACAGCCATATTGCGGTGCTGGCGTCCCAGGCCGAAGAGTTGCTGGGCAATGGCATAGGCATTGGTGTCGTCCTCAAGCCACACGGGGACGTCTACCAGTTCGGCCAGCATCGGGCCAAGGGGAACGTTGTCCCAGTTATAGCGATTGCTGCGGATACACACAGCCTTCTGGTTGTCTATGACGCCAGGCATTGAAACGCCGATCCCGGCAAGCTTGGCAGCGGGCCGATCGACAATCGAAATCAGCTCCGGTACCGCCTTGGCCAAGGTCGCTATGATATGGTCGGGATCGCTGTCCGAGAGCTTGACGCGCAGAGAGCCCAGCGGATTGGTCGCAAGATCGGTGACCACGCATTCGACCGATCCGACCATCAGCTTGAAACCTATGGCAAGGCCGTTGGCATAGTTGATATCCACCGGGATAGGGCGGCGCCCAGCCGAGCCCACGACTGTCTTGCCTTCGATCAGCAGGCCCTCCTCGATGAGGCCGGCCACGACGAAGGTGACCGCTGCCGGACTGAGGCCGGTAACTGACGCTATGTCGGCCCGGCTGCGCGCTCCTTCCTGCCGCAAGAGATTGAGGATCAGTCTGCGGTTCATCGCCCGAGTCGTACTCGGGTCACCCTTGAGTTTCACGGATCCGCTTTCTTAATTTTGTAAATTAATTATTGCCTCTGGAGAAAACATATGCATAAGTTTGTCCGACTGTTCAACACCCGAACCGGGGTCAGCGAAATTAATCCGGTTAGCAATGTCACCGCGCTCTGAAGGGGCGGGCAAGCATATTCTCTTGCCCGGGAGGTGAGCTGCCGATCCGCGCCGTTGAAGAAGAACAACCGCGCCGGCCGGAGTGCCAGTAGAGAATTGACAACACGGGAGGAGTAACAATGACGTTCAAGTGGATTGGAAAGCCGTCTACGCGGCGCAATTTCCTGAAGGGAGCGGGCGGCATTTCCGCCGCAGCGCTCGCGGGCTTCCCGATGCCGGCACTCAGCCAGTCGAGCGAAGTCACCATCATTTCAGACGAAAACAATGCAGATGCCCTGCAGATTTTGCGGCGCATCGCGGCCGATTTCGAGAAGCAGTCAGGCACCAAAGTTGTAATCAACAACATGGATCACGAGGCCCACAAGACCGCGATCCGCAACTACCTTGTGGCCGGCGCGCCGGATATCTGCTTCTGGTTCTCCGGAAACCGCATGCGCGCTTTCGTCACCCGCGGCCTGTTCGACGACATTTCGGATCTGTTCGAGAAGCAGAAATATAAGGACGTGCTGGGTGCCACGACCGGTGCGGTCACGGTCGACGGCAAGCAGTATGGCCTGCCGACCGGCGGCACGATGTGGGGCATGTTCTATCGCAAGGACCTCTTTGCCGAGCACGGACTGACGGTACCGGCGACCTGGGACGAATTCCTGGCTTACGGCCAGAAATCCAAGGCTGCCGGCGTTATTCCGGTCAGCATCGGCACCAAGGAACTCTGGCCGGCGGCCGGATGGTTCGACCAGATGAACCTGCGGATCAACGGTCTCGACAAGCACTTTGCCTTGATGAACGGCAAGATGGCTTATACCGACCCGGCGCTGAAGGCTGTTTTCGACCACTGGGAAGACCTGATCAAGCAGGGTTTCTTCACGCCGGATCAGACGTCGTTCGGCTGGCAGGAGGCCGGCGCCTTCCTCGCCCAGAAGAAGGCCGGCATGATGAACCTCGGCGCCTTCGTGAAGGCTACTTTCCCTGAGCAGGATCTCGAGCAGCTGACATTCGCGCCTTTCCCGAAGATTGACGGCGCCCTCGACCGCTACGAAGAATTCTCGGTCAATTCGGTCCACATCCCGGCCAACGCCAAGAACAAGGCGGGTGCCCGCGAGTTCCTCGCCTTCTTCTATCAGCCGGAAAATTTCGGCCCTTATCTGGAACCTGGCGGCAACGTTCCGCCGCGCAACGACCTTCCGGCCAGCAAGGACCCGCTGGTCAACGCAGCTGTGGAAAGCCTCAAGACGGTGGCCGGCACGTCGCAATATTACGACCGTGACACCGATCCCGACATGGCCCAGGCGGGTCTGGTCGGCTTCCAGGAATTCATGGCCAAGCCGGAGCGCCGGGATGCCATTCTTCAGCGTCTCGAGGGAACCCGTCGCCGGATCTTCAAGGTCTAGCGCCTCCCAGCGGAGGGGAGCGGGGTCTTGCCCGCTCCCCGATGCGTTCCGGTGAATGAGGTCTCCCAAAATGACGAAGCTTTGGCGCCGCCATCGCTGGTGGCTGACACCGACACTTCTGATCCTGCCCGCCGCTTTGCTGTTTTCCGACGTCATTCTGGCCTCTGCGGTCGAGAGCCTATGGATCAGCCTGCACGAATGGGACGGCTTCAGCCCGATGGTCTGGATCGGCCTTGGCAACTACCGCGAATTGTTTGCCGATCCGCAGTTCTATGTTTCGCTGAAGAACAATCTGATCTGGCTGGTGATGTTCATGCTGGCGCCGCCGCTCGGCCTCGTCATCGCGCTGCTCGTCAACCAGAAAATCCGCGGCATGCGCCTGCTCAAATCGCTGTTCTTCATTCCGCTGGTGCTGGCTTCGGTTGCCGTCGGCGTTGTCTTCACCTGGGTCTATACGCCGGAATTCGGGCTTCTCGCCCTGGTCTTCCGCACCTTCGGCGCGACCGCCCCGGCAGTGCTGTCGGATGAAAACTTCGTCACTTTCGCCGTCGTGATCGCAGCTTTGTGGCCGCAGATCGCCTTCTGCATGGTGCTCTATCTCGCCGGCCTCAACAATCTCAGCGAGGACCTGATCGGCGCCGGGCGGGTCGACGGCGCCAGCGGCTGGAACATGCTGCGCCACATCGTATTGCCGCAGCTGACACAGGTCACCTTTATCGCCATCGCCGTCACCGTCGTCGGCGCACTGCGTTCCTTCGACATGGTCTCGGTGATGACCAGCGGCGGCCCCTTCGGTTCGTCCGAGGTGCTTGCCTATCAGATGTTCGAGCAGTCCATCTTTTCCTACCGCTTCGGCTATGGCGCGGCCATTGCTTCGGTGCTGTTCGTGATCATGGCGGTCTTCATCGCCTGGTACCTGACGCGGATGATCCGCGCCGATGAAAGGGGCGGCTGATGTTTCCTCGCCCGTTTCCCGAAACGGCTATTTGGCGGCGTCGCCTCTATGTCGTGCTGGTGACCGGCATCCTGATTGTCTGGCTGGCACCGCTCTTTGCCATCATTCTCACCTCGTTCCGCTCTACGCAGGATGTCATGGGCGGCAATCTGTGGGGCTGGCCGACGCAATTCGGCCTGGTCGACAACTACACGGCGGTCTTCACCCAGACGCCAATGGCCCGCTACTTCCTCAACAGCCTGACCATCACCATCCCCTCGGTGATGGGCGTTCTCATCTTGAGCACGCTCGCCGGGTTCGTGCTCGCCCGTTATCGGTTTCGCGGCAACATGCTCGTCTTCGCCCTGTTCGTCGGCGGAAACTTCCTGCCGCACCAGATCATGATGATCCCGGTGCGCGATCTCATGGTGCGGCTCAACCTCTACGACACGATGGCGGCCCTGATCATCTTCCACGTCGCCTTCCAGACCGGGTTTGCGACACTGTTCATGCGCAACTTCATCGCCGCCTTGCCGGGAGAACTGTTTCAGGCCGCCAGGGCCGAGGGCGCGACGCCGTTTCAGACATTGGTACATGTCGTGGTCCCATTGGTGCGGCCGGCTCTCGCGGCGCTGGCCATCCTGCTCTTCACCTTTATCTGGAACGATTATTTCTGGGCGGTCGTGCTCACCATCAGCGATACTGTCAAACCGGTCACCGCCGGCCTCGCCAATCTGCGCGGCGAATGGGTCTCGGCCTGGAACCTGATCTCGGCTGGCACCATCGTCGTGGCTTTGCCGCCGGTTGCCATGTTCTTCCTAATGCAGAAGCACTTCATCACCGGCCTCACCATGGGAGCGGTCAAGGGATGAGCGACCATGGCTTCAAGGCGTCGCCCACCCGATCCGAAACTGATTTCGCAAGCAGGGCTCCATGACCAGTCTTGAACTCCGGCAGATACAAAAGAATTATGGCAGCTACCATGCGCTGCGCGGCATCGATCTCAGCGTCGAACAGGGCGAGTTCATTGTCACCGTCGGGCCGTCCGGCTGTGGCAAGTCAACGCTGTTGAAGATCATCGCCGGGCTTGAAACCGTCTCGACCGGTAAGATTCTCATCAACGGCCGTGATGTCACCACCACCGAGCCGGGTGAGCGCGGCATTGCCATGGTCTTCCAGTCCTATGCGCTTTACCCGCATATGACGGTCGCCGAGAACATGGGTTTCGGCCTGCGCATGGCGCATCGCCCCAAGGCCGAGATCGACGCCGCCGTGCTGCGAGCCGCCAAGATCCTTCGCATTGCCGACCAGCTCGACAAGCGGCCGAAACAGCTTTCCGGCGGCCAGCGTCAGCGTGTGGCCATCGGCCGTGCGATAACCCGCTCGCCCGACGTGTTCCTGTTCGACGAACCATTGTCCAACCTCGACGCAGCTTTGCGCACGCAGATGCGCGTCGAGCTTTCCGATCTGCATGCCAGGCTCGGCGCCACCATGGTCTATGTCACGCACGACCAGACCGAGGCGATGACAATGGCAACCCGTATCGTCGTGCTCAATCGCGGCTCGGTCGAGCAGGTGGGCGCTCCGCTCGAACTCTATCGTAATCCGGCCAATCTCTTCGTCGCCGGCTTCCTCGGCGCACCCCGGATGAAATTTTTAGAAGTGACGGTCGCCGCTGTCTCCGGCGGCGCCGCCACGCTGTCGACCGCCGGTCTTTCTCCCTTGACTGTCGAATTGACGGAAGCTGCATCCGTGCAGGTCGGGGATAGGGTGACGATGGGGATCCGGCCGGAGAGCATCAGCTTGGCCGCGGAAGAGACGGCGAGTTTTGCCGGACGGGCACGGCTGGTCGAGCATCTCGGCCGCGAGACCATCCTCTATGCCGACGCCGGCCCGCTGCAATGCGTCAGTTCCGAAAGCGGCAGCGGCAACGTCACCGTCCAGATCGGCCATGCAAGTGCCGTCGCTGCGGATGCGACCGTCGGCTTCAAGGTCGAGCCGCGTGACGTCTATCTCTTTTCCTCTGTCGATGAGCGGACGATCAGTGCCCGCAAATCCACCATCACCGACTGATCTGCAGGAGTATCCTTCGTGAACAAGACTTCAAAAGGCCGCGCCCTGTCGGTCTGGCGCACGATCCAGACCGACCGCTTTCTGGTCGGCGCGCCGCACTACCCCGAACATGTGGACGAGAGTTACTGGGACAACGACGCCCGGCGCATGGCTGAGGCCGGCTTCAACGTCGCCCGCCTCGGCGAATTCGCCTGGCACATTTTCGAACCGCGTGAAGGCACCTTCGATTTCGATCTGTTCGACCGGGCAATCGAGGGCCTCGCGCGTCACGGCGTCAACACGATCTTGTGCACGCCGACCGCCACCCCGCCGCGCTGGCTGACGGCAAAACATCCGGAAATCCTGCGGCGTGATGGAAATGGCCGGTCGATGAGCCACGGCTCACGCCAGTATGCCGACACAAGCAGCCCGGTGTTTCGCGACTATAGCCGCAAGATCACCAAGGCGATGGCGGACCACTACCGCGACAACGCAAATGTCATTGGCTGGCAGACCGACAACGAGCTCAACACCAGCATGCCGGAATCCTATTCGCCGTCGGCATTGAAGGAATTCCAGGCTTATCTCCAGGAAACCTACCAGACGATAGATAGGCTGAATTTCGCCTGGGGTGGCGACTTCTGGGCGACGGCTTACAGCGATTTCAGCGAAATTGTCTTCCCGCTGGATTTTTCCCCGTCCTTTCCCGGTCCCGGTCACCTCCAGGACTACCACCGCTTTCTCGCCTTTTCGACAGCACGGTTCCAGCACGACCAGGTCGAGATCCTGAGAGAAGCGAACGCCAGTTGGTTCATCTTCCACAATCTCGGCGGATTGCGTGACATCGACTTTCGCGGCCAATTCTCCACCGATCTCGACTTCGTCGGCTACGACATCTATCCGTTCCTCTATGACGAGTTCTTTCGCCTAGGCAACCACGCCAAGATCCAGGCGCTGCATCTCGACATCTGCAGGGGATTTTCCGGCAACTACATAGTGCCGGAACAACAGTCGGGCTTTGGCGCCCAGCCGGGCTTCTGCACGCTGACGCCGGAGCCGGGCGAAATGCGACGCATGGCGATGTCGTCGGTTGCACGTGGCGCCGATGGTATCATGTTCTTCCGCTGGCGCCCCGCGCATTTCGGTGCGGAGATATACTGGATGGGCATCATCGACCACGATGATGTCGCTCGCCGCCGCTATGACGAAGCCAGGCAGTTCGCCACCGAGATGACGGCACTGAAAGACAAGATCCTCGGCACCTATGTGCGGATGGATGTCGGCATCGCCGGCTCGGACTTCGACAATCAGGAAGCCCACAAGACCTTCCCCATCGGCCTGCCAAGTCCGCAGGACGACGCAACCTTGCTGCATCAGTATTGCTATGACCGCGGCATCGCCTGCGGCTTCATCCATCCGGAAGACGATCTGTCGAAGCTCAAGGTGTTCTACGTGCCGCATTGGGTGATCTGGAAGGACAGCTGGACCGAGCGGCTGCAAGTCTTTGCCGAAAATGGCGGTACCGTCATCATCGGCGCGCGCACGGGAACCCGCGACGAAAACAACCACGTCATCCGCGAGACAGCGCCGGGCCGGTCGCTGTCGAAGTTGACCGGCGTTCGCGTCGAGGATTTCGGGCGGCTGGCGGCACCTGGGGCCAATGGCCTGTTCAATACCATGTCGCGCTCCGGCGGGCTCGTCATTCCTCCCGACAGACCGGCCGAATCCAGCCGCCGTATCCGTCGTTTCACCGTCGGAAACCACGAGTTCGATGCCGGTTATTTCTATGAGAGCCTCGCAGTCGAACCGGAAGTCGAAATTGTAGGGGTTTGGTCGAACCGCTACGCGGCAGGAACGCCTGCAATTACCTCCCGCGCCGTCGGCAAGGGCCGTGTGCTCTATGTCGGCACTTATCTAACCCCGGAGCTGACAGCTCAACTCGCTACGCGCACTTTCGTGGATGCGAATGTGGAGCCTCTGGTTCCGGATCTGCCGGACGGCGTCGAGGTCACGATGCGCGAGAATGACGAACGCCGGCTGTTGTTCGTGCAAAACATCAAAGACACGCCCGTTGCGGTAACCGGCATTCCCTCCGGCAGCAACCTGCTCGATAGCGAAGTGCCTGTCTCCGGAGTATTGACGCTGGACGGCTATGGCTGCGCTGTCATCGAATTGATCTGAGCATTGTCGCGGACGTTAGCCATACGAAACCTGAGTACTCTTTGATCCTGGAATTCGACCGGCATCGGCAGCACGCCGGCATCGATCCATATCGAACCGGCGCTTTGACGTGCGCAAGGAACGGCCGGCGCACTGCTGTTGCTCCCAGTCAACGACGGCAGTTACACTACCGGCGCGACCATCGGAGCCGATGGCGGCATCTCGTTTCATCCTTGTGAGCGCCATGAATTTCGACATTTCCGTCCACACCGAGGCCTTCCGCAGCCGGATCGCCGACTTCGTCGAGCGCGAAATCCTGTCGCTCGAGGCAGACAAGGCTTCCTATGACGGCCATGGCAATATCGCACTGCCGCTGCTCGAAACGCTGCGGGGCAAGGCGAAAGCAGCCGGCCTGTGGTGCCTGCAGCTGAAACCCGAGACCGGCGGGGCCGGCCTCTCGAAGGTGGATATGGCCGTCTGCTATGAAGAGATGAACCGCTCGATCTTCGGTCCAGTCGTGTTCAATTCCGCGGCCCCCGACGACGGCAACATGATGGTGCTGGAACGGCTGGGGACGCCGGAGCAGAAGCAAAGATGGCTGAAACCGATCGTCGAGGGCAAGGTGCGTTCGGCTTTCGCAATGACGGAACCGCATCCGGGCGGCGGCTCCGACCCGTCGATGATCATGACCAGAGCCGAACGGCGTGGCGACAGATATGTCGTCAAAGGCCGCAAATGGTTCATCACCGGGGCGCAAGAGGCGAGCCACTTCATTCTCATAGCGCGCACGTCGAACGATCCGCGTCACGGCCTTTCGGCCTTGCTGTTCCACAAGGACCAGCCGGGCTGGCGGATCCTGCGGCGCATCGAGATCATGGGACCGGAAGAGCATGGGGGCCATTGCGAGCTGGAATTCGACGGACTTGAAGTCCCGGTCGAGGATGTGCTTGCCGGCGAAGGCCGCGGCCTCATGGTTACCCAGGTCCGGCTCGGTCCGGCGCGGCTCACCCATTGCATGCGCTGGCTTGGCCTTGCCAAGCGCTGCATTGAAATCGCACGCGCCTATGCCGCCGAGCGTAGCGGTTTCGGGCAGCTTTTGGCCGACCGCGAGAGTATCCAGCTGATGCTCGGCGACCTTGCCATGCGCATCGAGATCGGGCGGCTGCTGGTGATGAAGGCGGCCTGGGAGCTCGATCGCGGTGGCTTTGCCCGCAAGGAGGTTTCCATGGCCAAGATCCAGGTCGCCAATGTGCTGCATGACGCCGCCGACGTGGCGATCCAGATCAACGGCGCCCGCGGCTATTCGAAAGACACTGTGCTCGAATGGATCTACCGCTATGCCCGCCAGGCTCGCCTGGTCGACGGCGCCGACGAGGTCCACAAGATGGTGCTCAATCGCTTCCTCAACGAGGAAGGTACAGGCTTCTGGCACTGGCATGTCGAAACCGGCATGCAAGACGAAACACGTCGCGGCGGGAACCGCTGAGCCGGCAATGAGGATGGATTTCGATCCAGCACGCCTGGAGGATTTTCTGAGAGCGCGTTTTGGCGATGGCCAAATGTCGCTTGAGCGGATCGTCGGCGGCCAATCCAATCCGACCTATTTCGTCGACTATGGCGGCCGCCGCATGGTGCTGCGCAAGAAACCCCCGGGACCGATCCTGCGCGGCGCTCATGCCGTCGATCGCGAGTACCGGGTGATCGCGGCGCTAGCGTCGACAAACGTGCCGGTGCCGCGGCCGCTGCTCTTTCACGACGGCGACGAGCCGCTCGGCACGCCGTTCTATCTGATGCAGCGGCTCGACGGCCGGGTGTTCCACGATGGCGCGTTGCCGGGACTGGCGCGGGACGAGCGGCGCGGCGTCTATTTCGGCATGGCCGAGGCGCTGGCGAAGCTGCACGCCGTCCGGCCGGAAGAGATCGGGCTCGGCGACTACGGCCGGCCAGGAAATTACTTCGAACGACAGATTGCGCGCTGGACCAGACAGTTGCGGGAATCGCCGAGCGACCGCATCGCCGCGCTCGAAGCCGTAGCCGAATGGCTGCCGCGACATCTTCCGCCAGACGACGGCCGCGTCTCGATCGCGCATGGCGACTTCCGTCTCGGCAATCTCATCTTCCATCCTGAGCGGCCCGAGGTGATCGGCATACTCGACTGGGAGTTATCGACGCTCGGCCATCCGCTTGCCGATCTCGGCTTTTGCTCGATGCCCTGGCATTCCTCATCAGACGAATATGGCGGCATCCTCGGCTTCGATCAGGCAGCCCTCGGGATTCCGACACAACGCGAATTCCTCGACCATTACTTCGCCCACGCCATGCCGACGGCGCCGCTGCGGCGGTTCCATCTGGTGTTTGCCATGTTCCGCTTTGCAGTGATCTTCGTCGGCATCGCCGACCGCGTGCTGGCCGGCAGCGCGGTTGCGGCCGATGCGGCGGATGTGGCACCGCTGGCCGGCCGTTTTGCTGCACGCGCCATGGAAGTCATCGACGGCGCGCGGCCCTGGTGACGCGAGGCTGGCAATCAGTTGAGCGAGCCGCACGCGATACGCGTTCAGTTCATGCGAACTTCCGGTTCGGCCAGCAGTGGAATGTCCAGGCCACGCCGCAGGCCGGTCGCCACGACCGATACCCTGAATTTTCCGGCGAGTGCCTTGTCGAAGATGGCGCCGACGATGATGTCGGCATCGTTGTCGACCTCCTCGCGGATGCGGGTAGCCGCTTCATCGACCTCGAACAGCGTCATGTCCATGCCGCCCGATATCGAGACAAGGACGCCCTTGGCGCCCATCATCGAAGCTTCGTCGAGCAGCGGGTTGGCGATTGCCGCTTCCGCCGCCTTCTTGGCGCGGCCTTCTCCGGCAGCCTCGCCTGTACCCATCATGGCGCGGCCCATGTCGCGCATCACCGACTTTACATCGGCGAAGTCGAGATTGATCAGGCCTTCCTTGACGATCAGATCGGTGATGCAGCCGACGCCCGCATAGAGAACCCGGTCGGCCATGGCGAACGCGTCGGCGAACGTGGTTCTGGCGTCGGCGATCCTGAACAGGTTCTGGTTGGGGATGACGATGACGGTATCGGCGCTTTCGCGCAGGCGCTCGATGCCCTCATCGGCAGCGTACATGCGGCGCCTGCCTTCGAAGACAAATGGCTTGGTAACGACGGCGACGGTCAGTATTCCGGCTGCCCGCGCTGCCTGCGCTATAACAGGCGCGGCACCGGTGCCGGTTCCGCCTCCCATACCGGCGGTCACGAAGCACATATGCGTTCCGGCAAGGTGATCCATGATCTCGTCGATGGATTCCACGGCCGCGGCACGGCCGACCTCGGGCAGGGACCCGGCGCCGAGACCTTCGGTGATATGAGCGCCCAACTGGATCAGCCTCGTTGCCTTCGACATGGCAAGGGCCTGGGCGTCGGTGTTGGCGACGATGAATTCCGCGCCCTGCAGGCCTTCGGCGATCATGTTGTTGACGGCGTTGCCGCCGCCGCCGCCGACCCCGACGACGGTGATCTTGGGCCTCATCTCCGAGATTACCGGCCTCGTCGCGGTGTTCATTGCCGTTCTCCCTGGATACGCCGAGTGGTCGCTGGAAGCTTGTCCCGGGCGCACTGCGAAAACTTTGAACCGGGCAGTGCGAATCAGGACAGCCCACCACGCAGGGAATCAGAGCGCGAAGCGGGCTGCAAGTGCGCGATGTGCCTCATGAGCGACTTGCGTCTGAAAGTTCTCGCAATGCGCCCTGATACAGTGCACATCGAGCGCGGGGCGCCGCACACTACAACTTCTGAGCGAGGCGCTGCGCGACATGGTCGGCAATCGCCAGGCAGGAGGTCAGGCCGGGGCTTTCGATGCCGAACAGGTTGACCAGGCTATCCACGCAGTGCACCGCCACGTCCTGGATGACGAAGTCGGCATTGGCCTCACCGGGACCGGACAGTTTTGGCCGGATGCCGCTGTAAGCGGGTTGCAGGCTGCCATCGGCCAGGTCCGGCCAGTATTTGCGGATCTCGCTGTAGAAGCGCTCGCCACGAGCTGGGTCGACGCGATAGTCGAGTTGATCGGTCCATTCGACGTCCGGCCCGAAGCGGGTGACGCCGTCGAGATCGAGCGTCAGATGAACACCGAGCCCGCCGGGTTCGGGCACTGGATAGACCAATCGCGAGAAGGGCGCCCGGCCGGCCACCGAAAAATAGTTGCCCTTGGCATAATGGAGCTTTGGCACGAATTGCTGATCGAGCCCTTCAAGCGAACCGGCAAGCGCTGCGGCGCCAAGCCCGGCGGCATTGACGAAGCGCGGAGTGGCGATCTCGAAGCGCTCGCCGCCGGTAGCGTCCACCGTCTCGAGCACGACGCGGCCCGCTTCGATGCGGCCGGAAGCGACGCGGGTGTTGAGGCTGAGTGCCGCCCCGTGCGCCTCGGCATCAGCCAGCAAGGCAAGCATCAGGGCATGGCTGTCGATGATACCGGTGGCGGGCGACAGCAACGCCGCCGTACACTTAAGGCCGGGCTCCAGCGCATGCGCCTCGGCTTCGCTCAAGGGCACCAGGTCGCCGGCGCCGCAAGCGCGTGCATTGGCCCGGATTGAGGCGAGCACCGGCTCCTGTTCGGCATTCGTGGCGACGATGAGCTTGCCGCAGCGCGCGTGTGGGATCGCCCGCTCCTCGCAATAGCGATAGAGTCTTTCCCGGCCCGCCACGCAGAGCCGGGCCTTCACCGATCCAACCGGATAGTGGAGGCCGGCATGGATGACCTCGGAATTGCGCGAACTTGTCCCGGTGCCGATAGCGCTCTCGGCTTCCAGGACCAGCGTATCGATGCCGCGCTGCGCCATCTCTCGCGCGATCGCCAGGCCAACAACGCCGGCGCCGGCGACAATGCAGTCGACATGGTCCACGGTCAGGTCAAGCCGAAGTTCTGCATGCGTCCATCCATCCGCTGGCCCTGTCGAAAGCGCTTGACACTATACCGTTCGAGAAAGATGCATCAAACGGCATAATGCGCGGGGACCTGCCGAGCCGGACCGGCGGCAGGACTGTTTCCGCGTGCAGCACAGGAGCCATCATGGACGCACGACCGAATTCTCCCGAAGCCCGCGACATAAGCTTTCACATGCATGGCTATACGAATGCGCGCAAGCATCAGGAGTCGGGGCCGCTCGTCATCGAGAAGGGCGACGGCATCTATGTCGAGGACCTTGCCGGCAACCGCTATATCGAGGCGATGGCCGGGCTTTGGAGCGTCGCGGTCGGTTTTTCGGAGAAGCGGCTGGTCGATGCGGCGGTACGGCAAATGTCGAAGCTGCCTTACTATCACGATTTCGGCTCCAAATCGCATTCGCCGCTGATCGATCTCGCCGAGAGACTGGTGCAGATGGCGCCGGTGCCGATGAGCAAGGCGTATTTCACCAATTCCGGCTCCGAGGCCAACGATACGGCCATGAAGATGATCTGGTACCGATCGAATGCGCTCGGCCAGCCGGCACGCAAGAAGATCATCAGCCGCAAGAAGGGTTATCACGGCGTCACCATCGCCTCGGCGAGCCTGACCGGACTGCCCAACAACCACATTTCGTTCGATCTGCCGATCGCCAATGTACTGCACACCTCGACGCCACACCATTGGCGCGAGGCGCTGCCGGGTGAACACGAAGAGCAGTTTTCGACACGGCTCGCCGACGAGCTGGAAAAGCTGATCCTCGCCGAAGGACCGGAAACGATCGCCGCCTTCTTCGGCGAACCGATCATGGGTGCCGGCGGCGTCATCGTTCCGCCGGCCGGCTACTGGGAGAAGATACAGGCGGTGCTGTCGAGATACGACATCCTGCTCGTCGCCGACGAGGTGATCTGCGGCTTCGGCAGAACAGGCGAGATGTTCGGCTCGCAGATCTTCGGCATCAGGCCCGACATCATGGTGCTGTCGAAACAGATCTCTTCGTCCTATTTGCCGATCTCGGCCTTGCTGATCAACGACAAGGTATTCGCGCCGATCGCCGACGAAAGCAATCGTATCGGCACGTTCGGCCACGGCTTCACCGGCGGCGGCCATCCCGTTGCAGCTGCGGTCGCGATCGAGAACCTGAAGCTGATCGAGGAGCGCGACCTTGTCGGCAATGCGCGTGCGGTCGGCGCGCATATGCAGAAGCGGCTGCGCACGCTCGCTTCGCATCCGCTTGTCGGCGAGGTGCGCGGCATCGGCCTGATCGCAGCGGTCGAGCTGGTCGGCGACAAGGCGAACAGGGCGCCGTGGGGCACGGTTGGTGCCTTGGGCGGGCTCGTCAACGGCTTCATGCAACAGAACGGCGTCATCTCGCGCAATATGGGCGATGCGCTGGCTTTCTGCCCGCCGCTGATCATCACCGAGCCGCAGGTCGACCAGGTGATCGACGCGTTTGAACGGTCGCTCGAGGCTGCCGCCAAGCAGGTCCGATCGCAGAGCTGATCGCGCTATTTAGCGACGCCGACCGCATCCGGCACGACCACCAGCTTGCCGACGAAATCCTTGGCGATGAAATCCGCCTGGGCGCGGTGGAAATCGGATAGCTTGTAGACGCCGCCGACCAGCGGCCGGATCTTCTTCTCCTCGATGTAGCGGACGATGCGGCGGAAATCGTGTCGCGTGCCCTGGCTGGAGCCATGCAATTGCAGCTGCTTCAGATACATGGTGCGCAGATCGAGCTGCACGACCGGCCCGGCAATCGCGCCGGCGGTGGTGTAGCGGCCTTCGGGCCTGAGGATGCGCAAGAGGTCATTGAAGATCGCGCCGCCGACGAGGTCGGCAACCACGTCGATCGGCTGGCCGCCAGTCGCCTCGTTTACCGCAGCCGGCAGGTCAGCCACGCCACGGGTGATAACCGCTTCGGCGCCGACGTCGAGCACCGCCTGTTCCTTGCCCTTGCCGACGACGGCATAGGGGATGGCTCCGCGCGCCCGCGCCAACTGCACGATGCCGGAGCCGACGCCGCCCGACGCGCCGGTGACCAGCACGCGCTCGCCGGCCTTCAATGCGGCGCGTTCCAACATCTGCTCGCCGGTGAGATAGGCGCAGCAGAATGTGGCAAGTTCGACGTCGGTCAGGTCGGTGTCGACGATACGGGCGTTCTCGGCAGGCACTGTCTGGTATTCGGCATAGCCGCCGTCGCGGCCATGGCCCATATAGTCGATGTCGGCCAATGAATCGTCGTCACGATTATAGATGGAGAAATCGACCATCACCCGCTCGCCGATGCGGGCCGGCGACACGCCGTCGCCGACGGCAACGATGTTGCCGACCGTGTCGGTGCCCTGGATGCGCGGGAAGGTCAGCGTGTTGCCTTGGCGGCGCCAGGTCGACACGGCCGCGGCATCCTCCTCAGTGCCATAGGCGCCCTGGCGCACCCAGACATCGGTGTTGTTCATGCCGCAAGCGGTGACCTTGACCAGCACCTCGCCCAGAGCGGGCGAAGGTACTTTGACGTCGGTGCGGTAGACGAGCTTTTCCGGTCCGCCGTGACCGATCAACTGCACGGCGGCCATGGTGGCGGGGATGGTCTTGGTCATGGCATTCATGTCGGTTCTTCAGATGTTGGCAAACACGCTCTTCACCGCATCGGCCGTCTTGGAGACGACGATGTCGGCCTCTTCCCGCGTCAGGCAGAGCGGCGGCGCGAAACCGAGAATGTCGCCCTGCGGCATGGCGCGGCCGATGACGCCGCTTGCCGCAAGCGCGGTCGCGATCTGCGGTCCGATCTTTTGCGACGCGTCGAAGAAGACGCGGTCGTCCCGGTCGGCGACGAACTCGATTGCCGCCAGCATGCCGTCGCCGCGTACCTCGCCGACGTTTTTGTGGCCACCGACGGCTTTCGTCAGCTCGGCGCGGAAATAGGCGCCGGTCTCGCCAGCGTTCCGCACCAGGTCCATCTCGTCGATCAGTTCCAGGTTGGCGACGCCGGCGGCCACGCAGATCGGATGCGCCGAATAGGTCCAGCCATGGCCGAGCGAGCCGAGCTTGTCGGAACCCTGCACCAGCACCTGCCAGACCTTGTCTGAGACGATGACGCCGGAGAGCGGCGCATAGGCCGAGGTCAAGCCCTTGGCGATGGTGATCAGGTCGGGCTTGATGCCGTAGTGGTCGGAGCCGAACATGGTACCCAATCGGCCGAAGCCGGTGACCACTTCATCGGCGATCAAAAGCACGTCGTACTTCTTCAGCACCGCCTGGATCTTCTCCCAGTAGCCGGCCGGCGGCGGCACGATGCCGCCGGTGCCGAGGATCGGCTCGCCGATGAAAGCGGCGACCGTTTCCGGCCCTTCGGCGAGGATCATCTCCTCGAGCTTGTCGGCGCAGTATTGCGAAAACTGCTCCTCGCTCAGCGAGCGGTCGGCGCGGCGGAAATAGTAGGGCGCCTCGGTGTGCAGGACCGGCGCACGCGGCAGGTCGAAGGCGTTGTGGAACAGGTCGAGGCCGGTCAGCGATCCGGTCATGATGCCGGAGCCGTGATAGCCGCGCCAGCGCGAGATGATCTTCTTCTTCTCCGGCCGGCCGAGCACGTTGTTGTAGTACCAGATCAGCTTGATGTTGGTTTCGTTGGCGTCGGAACCGGAGAGGCCGAAATAGACCCTCGACATGCCTTGCGGCGCGCGGTCGATGATCATCTTGGAAAGCGTGATCGACGCCTCGGTGCCGTGCCCGACATAGGCATGATAATAGGCGAGGTTCTTGGCCTGTGCGGCGATCGCGTCGGCGATCTTCTGGCGTCCATAGCCGACATTGACGCAATAGAGCCCGGCGAAGGCATCGATGCTCTTGCGCCCGTTGTTGTCCCAGATGGTGACGCCTTCGCCACCGGCGATCACACGCGTCGGGCTCTCGCCACGCGCGTGGGTGCCCATATGGGTCGAGGGATGGAAGAAGTGATCGCGATCCCAGGCGGCGAGTTCGTTTGACTGGTCGAGCATTTTTCTACTCCTGAGGAAAATGTGTCGGCGCGGCTCACGCTACGTCGAGGCAGAGATATTTGAGATCGGTAAAGGCTTCGAGCCCGTGACGCGAGCCCTCCCGGCCGATGCCGGACTGCTTGACGCCGCCGAACGGGACCGGCGCGCCGGTGATCTTGACGCGGTTGATGGCGACCATGCCATAGTCGAGTGCGCGGCCGATGCGCAATTGCCTACCGCCATTCTCAGTCACGACATAGGCAACCAGGCCGTATTCTGTCGCATTGGCGCGGGCGACGACTTCCTCTTCGCGGTCGAAAGGCGTCACTGCCGCAACCGGACCGAAGGTCTCCTCGCGCATGATCAAAGCGTCGTCTCCAACATCGGCGAGCAGGGTCGGCTGGTAAAACAGCGGCCCGGCCGGATGACGCTTGCCGCCGGTCAGGCAACGCGCGCCTTTGGCGAGCGCATCGGCCACCTGCTCCTCGACCTTCTTGACCGCGCGTTCGTGCATCAAGGGTCCGATTTCAGTGCCGTCAGCGAGGCCATTGCCGGCCCGCAATGCCTCGACGCGTCTGGCGAAAGCAGCGCAGAACCGATCGTATATCGGACGCTGGACATAGATGCGGTTGGCGGCGAGGCAGTCCTGGCCGGAGGTGGCGAATTTGGCGTCGACCGCAATGGCCACAGCCTTGTCGAGATCTGCGTCGGCGAAGACGATCAGCGGCGCATGACCGCCGAGTTCCATCACCAGACGCTTCATCGTCGGCGCACTCTGCGCGGCGATCAACCTGCCGATCTCGGTCGAGCCGGTGAAGCTCATGGCGCGGACGCGCGGATCTTCGCACATCCGCCCAACGATGGTCGAAGCCTTGCCGGTGAGAACGTTGAAGACGCCAGCCGGCACGCCAGCGCGCTCGCCAAGCTCGGCTAGGGCCAGTGCCGACAGCGGCGTTTCCGACGAGGGGTGCGCGACGATGGTGCAGCCGGCGGCGAGGGCGGCCGCCGCCTTGCGGGTCAGCATCGCAGCTGGAAAATTCCACGGCGTGACGACGCCGACGACACCAAGCGGTTCGCGCCGCACCATCATCTCAGCGTTTGGCAGATGACTGGTGACGCTTTCGGCGTTGAGGCGTTTGGCCTCCTCGGCATACCATTCGACAAAAGAGGCGGCATAGTCGATCTCGCCGAGCGATTCCTTCAGCGGCTTGCCTTGTTCGAGCGTCATCAGCAGAGCCAGGTCATTTTTGGCGGCGACGATCAGATCGAACCATTTGCGCAAGATTTTCGACCGTTCCTGCGGCAGCAATGCGCGCCAGGCAGGAAAGGCGCGCGATGCCGCATCGATCGCCAATGTCGTCTGCCGGGCATCGAGCGCGGCAACAAAAGCGACGGTGGATCCGGTGGCCGGATCGGTCACCTCGAAACTCTCCGCGGTCTCGCTTGCCGTCCAGTGGCCGTCGACATAGGCGAGCTCGCGCAGCAGCCGTCGGTCGGCAAGGCGATCAAGCGCTTCATGGCGGTGCGAGCGGGCAAAATGTGCGGACATCATCGGGCTCCCGGTTCGGGTGATGCCGCAAGACTATCTCTGCCGCGCAAACAGAGAGGCTGTTTGCGTGCCTGCACGTAGAGAGATTGTCTCTATTGCCCTGCCCAGCCAGACGATCTCTCCGGTATCAGGAAGATGCCGGCAACAGATCCGCCACTGGCAGCACACTCTCCTCCTTCACCGTCTTGGTGACGATATAGGTGAAATAGCGGTCGATGCCGATCTCGCGCTCGAGCAGAGTGTCGACCAGCCGCTGATAGGCGTCGATGTCGCGCGCCATGACTTTCAGCAGGTAATCGACGCCGCCGCCGACAGACCAGCAGGCGACGATCTCGCGGATGTCGCGGATGACGCGCTCGAAACGGTCGAAATCGGCCTGGCGGTGGCTGGCAAGCGTCACCTCCATCAGCACGGTGGCGACCGGCGCGATGGCGCGCATGGCGATCCTGGCATGGTAGCCCGAGACGATGCCGGCCTTTTCCAGCTTGCGCAGCCGCATCCAGCAAGGCGTCGGCGACAGGCCGACCTTCTCGGCCAGCGCCAGCTTGGTGATGCGCCCGTCGCGCTGGATGGCGTCGAGGATTTTCAGGTCGATCGGATCGAGTTTCGCTGCAGCCATGATCGTCCACTTCCAGTGCCGGACACCATGATGGCGCATTATTTCGATTGTCAATTGCACTGATTTCGATCTCTAATAAGTCATGACATTTTGGCGACCAGATCCCGCTCTTATCCGACGGCCGGCCTATCAATCGCTCGCCGACCAGTTCGCGCGCGCCATCCATGACGGGCGCCTGGCGAATGGCGCTCGGTTGCCGACGCACCGGCAACTGGCCGACGATCTGAAACTTTCAGTGCAGACGGTCAGCCGCGCCTATGAGGAGCTGATCCGCCGCGGGCTGGTGTCCGGCGAGGTCGGCCGCGGCAGCTTCGTGCAGACACAGCGCCGCGAGCCGGAGCCGCCCTATCTGCCGGAGCGGCTGGGCGAGGTCATCGACCTCTCCATCCTGAAGCCGGTCTGCGAACCGATGCATCTGGAGCGGCTGAGGCAGGCGCTGGGCTGGCTCGCCGAAAACCTGCCGTCGAGCTCGGCGCTGTCGTTCAGGCCGAACATGGTGTTCCCGCGCCACCGCGCGGTGGGTGTCGAGTGGCTACGCCTCTGCGGCCTCGACGCGTCGCCGCAGAACATCAGCCTGACCAACGGCGCCACCGCAGGGATGACAGTGGCGCTGATGAGCGTGGCGCCGCCCGGTTCGACCGTCGCCACCGAGGCGATCGGCCATCACACACTGATCCCGCTGGCGCGTTATCTCGGTTTCAACCTCGAGGGTTTGCCGATCGACGACAATGGGCTGATCCCGGAAGCGCTGGACGAGGCCTGCCGGCTGTCGGACATCCGCGCCGTGTTCGTGCAGCCCTCGGTGATCAACCCTACGGCGACGCTGATGGACGCCGCCCGGCGCGAACAGATTGCCGCCGTTGCGCGCAGGCATGATATCGCCATTATCGAAAACGACGTCCTCGGCCCGTTGGTCGAGGACCGGCCGCCGCCGGTCGCGGCGCTTGCACCCGAGCGCACGCTCTACGTCACCTCCTTCACCAAGATCGTGGTGCCGGGCCTGCGCATCGGCTATCTCGCGGCGCCCGATCGTTATGTCGCCGCGGTTGCCAACCGCCACCTCGTCTCGAACTGGATGGCGACGCCGCTGGTGGCCGAGATCGCCACCAAATGGGTGACCGACGGCACCGCGATGGAACTCGTTCGATGGCAGCGCGTGGCTTTGCGGCGGCGTCTGGACATCGCCGCCGAGGTGCTCGCCGGAGTGGACTATCGGGCTCATCGCGACGGGCTGCATGTCTGGCTGCGGCTGCCCGATGATCGCGGCGAGGAAAGCTTTGTTTCCCAGGCCCGCCTGCAGGGCGTGGCGATCGCGCCCGGCACGTCGTTTCGCATTTCGCAGACGCCTTGGCATCCAGCTGTGCGGATTTCGCTTGGCTCGACCACGGAGGGGGAACTGCGTGCCGGTCTCGGCGTTGTCACCAAGCTTCTGCTCGGCGATCCCGAGCATCTCCTGCTTGCGATCTAGGCAACAATTGGCGGGGAATTGTGCGGAGTCCGAAATATTGTCATGATATTATTTTCTTGATTGACATGATTTGCCGCGATCCGCATCGTTAAAGGCACAGCTTCTCCAGCACGGGAAATTCATTGTCGGCGCCCATCATCAAGATCGACGGCATTTCGAAAAGCTTCGGCACCTTCAAGGTGCTGGATGGCCTCTCGATGCAGGTCATGCCCGGCGAGAAGCTGGCGCTGATCGGCCCATCGGGTTCGGGCAAGACGACGATCCTGCGCATCCTGATGACGCTAGAGCGCATCGACAGCGGCCACATCCAAGTCGACGGCGAACAGCTGTACCACATGGAGCGTAACGGCCGGCTGCTGACGGCCGATGAACGGCACTTGGCAAAAATGCGCCAGAAGATCGGCATGGTCTTCCAATTGTTCAATCTGTTTCCGCACAAATGCGTCATCGACAATGTGACGCTGGCACCGATGCTGACCAAAGGCGTGCCGCGGGCCGCCGCCGAGAAGCGGGCGATGGAGCTGCTCGACATGGTCGGCATGGTCGACAAGGCCAAAGCGATGCCGGCGCAGCTTTCCGGCGGACAGAAGCAGCGCGTCGCGATTGCCCGGGCGCTGGCGCTGTCGCCGAAGATCATGCTGTTCGACGAGGTCACCTCGGCGCTCGACCCGGAACTCGTCGACGAGGTGCTCAACGTCATGCGCAAGCTCGCCGCCGAGACCGACATGACCATGCTGCTGGTCACCCACGAGATGGGTTTCGCCCATGACTTCGCCGACCGGGTGCTGTTCTTCGATCGCGGCAGAATAGTCGAGGAGGGCAAGCCCGACGAGATTTTCCGCCATCCCAAACAGGAGCGCACGCAAGGTTTCCTGAAGAAGATCATTGCGGCCGGACATCGGGTCTGACTGCCATGCGAGGCGGCGACGCCTCAAGCAAGCCAAGAAGACAGACAAACAAGGAGTTGGGAACAATGAAGAAATTTGCCATTTTGGCCGGCGTCGCCGGTATTGCCCTGACGGCGGTGCTGGCTGCCTCGACGGCCGGCTCGGCCGATGACAGCAAGCTCGAAGAGCTCAAGGCGCAAGGCTTTGCCCGCGTCGCCATCGCCAACGAGCCGCCCTATACGGCGGTCGCTGCCGACGGCAAGGTTTCGGGTGCGGCGCCTGACGTTGCCCGTGAGATCTTCAAGCGCCTTGGCGTCAACGATATCGTCGCCTCGATCTCGGAATATGGCGCCATGATCCCCGGCTTGCAGGCCGGCCGTTTCGACGTCGTCACCGCCGGCCTGTTCATGAAGCCGGAACGTTGTGCTGCGGTCGCCTATTCGGAACCGGTGCTGTGCGACGCCGAGGCGATGCTGGTGAAGAAGGGCAACCCGAAGGGCTTCAAGAGCTACGAGGATGTCGCCAAGGACACCAGCGCGACGATCGGCGCACCGGGTGGCGGCACAGAGGAAAAGCTGGCGCTCACCGCAGGTGTGCCGCGCGAGCGCGTCATCGTCGTGCCGGACGGCCAGAGCGGCCTGAAGATGCTGCAGGACGGCCGCATCGATGCCTATTCGCTGCCCGTGCTGTCGATCAACGACCTGGTCAAGAAGGCCAATGATCCGAACCTCGAAGTCATCGCGCCGGTGGTCGGTGCGCCGGTCTATTGCGACGGCGCGGCCTTCAAGAAGGGCGACGAAGCGCTGCGCGACGCCTATGATGTCGAATTGGCGAAACTGAAGAAGTCCGGCGAGTTCGCCAAGATCATCGAGCCTTACGGCTTCTCGGCGGCGGCGGCGATGTCGACGAGCCGCGACAAGCTCTGCTCGGCGAAGTAGGCGCGTTCTTCCTTCTCCCCGTTGATGGGGAGAAGGTGGCCCAAAGGGCCGGATGAGGGGCGACGCCAGCTTCTGACAGATTGGCTCTGCCCCTCATCTGCCTGCCGGCATCTTCTCCCCGTGAACGGGGAGAAGGACGCTGAAGTGATCGCCTCGCCAAATATTCAATGCGGAGCCCTTTCGACCAATGACCCAATGGTCCGGCTATTTCGGCTTGATTTTGCAAGGAGCGCTTGTCACCATCGAATTGACGTTGATGGGGTCGGTGCTGGCCTTGGTCATGGCCTTTCTCGCCGGGCTGGGGCGGCTGTCGCGGTTTTTCGTGCTACGCGCGCTGGCCACCGCCTATATCGAGTTCTTCCGCGGCACCTCGATCTTCGTGCAGCTGTTCTGGGCCTATTTCGTGCTGCCTTTTGCCGGCATTTCTCTGACGCCGCTGCAGGCCGGCGTGCTGGCGCTGGGCCTCAATGTCGGCGCCTATGCAGCGGAAGTGGTGCGCGGCGCCATCAAGTCTATCGGCCGCGAACAATATGAGGCCTGCACCGCGCTCAATCTCGGCCGCTGGCAAGCCATGCGCCACATCATCCTGCCGCAGGCGCTTCTGGTGATGCTGCCGACCTTCGGCAACAACGCCATCGAGCTGCTCAAGGCCACCGCCGTCGTTTCGCTGATTTCGCTCGCCGACCTGACCTTCCAGGCGCAGGTGGTGCGTTCGCAGACCGGCAACACGCTGGTGCCGTTCAGCACCATCCTCGTCATCTATTTCGCACTGGCGCTGCTCATCTCATGGGGCGTGCGGTCGCTGGAACGCCGCATGGCGCGTGGCCTGGACGGGGTGCGCGTATGATGGATCGGGCCTGATAATGGAATGGGATTGGGATTTTGTCCGGCAGATCCTGCCGACGCTGATCGAGGGGGTGAAGATCACCATCCTGGCGACGCTGCTCGGCTCGGTGCTGGCGGCCATCGTTGGGCTAGGCATCGCGTTGGCGCGCCGGTCACCGAACAGGGCGTTGTCGCGCACGGTCGGCTTTCTTGCAGAGTTCATCCGTGGCACGCCACTGTTGGTGCAGCTCTATTTCATCTTCTACGTGCTGCCGGATTTCGGCGTCCTGTTGCCGCCGCTGGTGGCGGGCGTCATCGGTCTCGGGCTGCACTACGGCACCTACACAGCCGAGGTCTACCGCGCCGGCATCGACAATGTGCCGCGCGGCCAATGGGAAGCGGCCAAGGCCTGCAACCTGAACGCCACGCAGACCTGGACGCACATCATCATTCCGCAGGCAATTCCGCCGATGATCCCGGCGCTTGCCAATTATTTCATCGCCATGTTCAAAGAGACGCCGTTGCTGTCGGCGATCACCGTGCTGGAACTGATGAACCAGGCCAAGAGCGTCGCCAATACCTATTACCGGTATATCGAACCGATCACCTTGGTCGGCGCCTTCTTCCTCGCCATCAGCCTGTTCTCGGTGGTGCTGCTGCGCTGGCTGGAACACCGTTATGGGCGGATCGAACGATGAGCGCTGCACCCGATATCCGCCTGCACTCGGCCCGGCCGCCGCTCGATGCGCGTCCGCTGGAAAAGCGGGTCGGCCTGATCATCCTTGCCACCGACCATACGAGCGAACCGGATTTTCACCGCATGGTGGCAAGCGATCGTATCGGCATCTATGTCGCGCGTATTCCCTACGCTAACCCGACGACGCCGGAGAATTTGCGCAAGATGCAGCCGTCACTGACGGCGGGTGCGGCCCTGATCCTCCCCGACGAGCCGCTCGATGCGATCTGCTATTCCTGCACCTCGGCTTCCGTCGTGATCGGCGATGCCGAAATCGAGGCCGCGGTGCAGGCCGCCAAGCCCGGCGTGCCGGTGGTCACGCCGCCGATGGCCGGGGTGCGCGGCCTGAAGGCGCTAGGCGCCAGGGCGATCAGCATCCTCACTCCCTATACGGTCGAGACCAGCCGGCCGATGGCGGCCTATTTCACCGAGCATGGCTTCGAGATCGCCAGCTTCACTTGCCTCGGCTTCGAGGACGACCGCGAGATGGCACGGATTGCGCCGAAATCCTTGGTCGATCTGGCCCGCGAGATGACAGCCCCGCAAGCCGACGCGCTGTTCGTCTCCTGCACGGCGCTGCGGTCCGCGGCGGCAGTTGTCGGTATGGAAGAAGCCATCGGCCGTCCCGTGGTCACCAGCAACCAGGGGACGGCCTGGAATTGCCTGCGGCTTTGCGACGACGACGAGCCGCGCCCTGAATTCGGCCGTCTCATGACGCTGCCGCTGAACTGATTAATGAGCCATGACCACGTCCAGGATAAGCCTCGCCGATATCCGCGCCGCGCGCCAGCGCATCGCAGGCAAGGTCGAGCGTACGCCGACCGTCACGTCCCGGAGTCTTTCCCAGCACTTGGGCGCTGCTGTTTATCTCAAGCTCGAACATCGGCAGACCACCGGCGCCTTCAAGCTGCGTGGTGCCTCGAACGCCATCGCCTCGCTGACAGAAGAGGAGAGGGCGCGTGGCGTCGTCGCTGCCTCGACCGGCAACCACGGCCGGGCGCTTGCCTATGCCGCACAACTACAGGGTATTCGCGCAACGATCTGCATGTCGCGGCTGGTGCCTGAGAACAAGCTCGAAGAGATCCGCCGGCTTGGCGCCGAGATCCGCATCGTCGGCAACAGCCAGGACGATGCGCAGCAGGAGGTCGAGCGGCTGGTCGCCGAAGACGGGCTGATCATGCTGCCGCCTTTCGACCATCCCGCCATTGTCGCCGGGCAAGGCACGCTCGGGCTGGAGATCATCGAACAGGTTCCTGATGCCGCCCTTGTGCTGGTGCCGCTTTCCGGCGGTGGGCTGGCGGCTGGCGTCGCTGCTGCCGTGAAGGGCGTCAGCCCGGCGACGAAGGTGGTGGGCGTTTCGATGGCGCGCGGTGCCGCGATGAAGGCAAGCCTTGATGCCGGGCACCCGGTGCTGGTCGAGGAACTGCCGACGCTGGCCGACTCGCTTGGCGGCGGCATAGGCCTCGACAACCGGCTGACCTTTTCCATGTGCCGCGACCTGCTCGACGATGTGATCCTGCTCAGCGAGGACGAGATCGCCACCGGCATCCGCCATGCCTATGAGCAGGAGCGCGAGATCGTCGAAGGCGCCGGCGCGGTCGGCATCGCGGCCGTGCTTGCCGGCAAGGTCAAAGCGAATGGCCCGACGGTGCTCGTTCTGTCCGGTCGCAACATCGAAATGACACTGCACCGCAAGATCATCTGCGGCGAAGCAATTGCGGAGAGCGCAGCATGAGCCGGATGACGATCCTCACCGAAAGTGAATTGCGCAAGATCGTGAAGCTCGATCTCGATGCCGTCGCCTGCGTCGAGAACGCGTTTCGCGCGCTCGCTACCTTGCCGGTGGCAATGCCGCCAATCCTGCGGCTCGATATCCCGGAGCATCGCGGCGAGGTCGACGTCAAGACCGCCTATGTGCCGGGCATCGACGGTTTTGCGATCAAAATCAGCCCAGGTTTCTTCGACAATCCCAAGCTCGGCCTGCCCAGCGTCAACGGCATGATGGTGCTGCTGTCGTCCAAAACCGGGCTGGTCGAGGCGCTGCTGCTCGACAATGGCTATCTCACCGACATCCGCACGGCCGCCGCCGGCGCGGTCGCCGCCAAACATCTGTCGCGTCCGGGCTCCTCCGTTGCCGCGATCTTCGGCGCCGGTGTTCAGGCCGGACTGCAGCTCGAGGCGCTGATGCTGGTGCGGCCAATCACAGAAGCCCGCATCTGGGCAAGGGATGCCGCCAAGGCCGAAGCCGCGGCGGACGCATTGTCCGAAAGACTGGGCATCGCCGTTCACGCCGAGCCAGACGCGGCAAAAGCAGCCGCCGATGCCGACATTATCGTCACCACGACACCCGCGACCGAACCGCTGATCAAGGCCGGCTTCGTCTCCGCCGGCCAGCACATCACCGCGATGGGCTCGGATGCCGAGCACAAGAACGAGATCGCGCCGGCGATCCTGCGCATGGCCGATCTCTACGTCGCCGATAGCGCCAAGCAGACGCGGCGGCTGGGCGAACTGCACCATGCCATCGCGGCGGGCGTGATGGCGGCCGATGCCGAGATCACCGAGCTTGGCCACATCATCGCCGGCGAAAGGCATGGCCGGCGTTCGGCCAGCGACATCACCATTGCCGATCTGACCGGCACCGGCGTGCAGGACACGGCGATCGCCACGCTCGCCCGCGACCGCGCGCGTGCAGCCAAGACCGGTACGATTTTCGAAAGCTGATACCGGCCGCAAGGCCCAACATACGAGGACCAAGAACAATGCAGCCCAATTTGAAATTCTCGCGCGGCGAATTTGCGGAGCGCCTCGCCAAGACGCGGAAGGCGATGGAGGCCAAGGGCGTCGATCTGCTCGTCGTCAGCGATCCGTCCAACATGGCCTGGCTGACCGGCTATGACGGCTGGTCGTTCTATGTGCATCAGGCTGTCATCGTGCCGCCGTCGGGCGAGCCGGTGTGGTACGGCCGCGGCCAGGACGCCAACGGCGCCAAGCGCACCGCCTATCTCGCGCACGACAACATCGTCGGCTATGCCGACCATTATGTGCAGTCGACCGAGCGCCATCCGATGGATTTTCTGTCCAGCGTGCTCTCCGATCGCGGCTGGGGGAAGCTCAGCATCGGCGTCGAGATGGACAATTACTGGTTCTCGGCCGCTGCCTTCGCGTCGCTGCAGAAACACCTGCCCAATGCCCGCTTCGTCGATGCCACCGCACTGGTCAACTGGCAGCGCGCGGTGAAGAGCCCGACCGAAATCGATTACATGCGCAAAGCCGCCCGCATCGTCGAGGCAATGCACCAGCGCGTCGTCGACAAGATCGAAGTCGGCATGCGCAAATGCGACCTGGTCGCCGAGATCTATGATGCCGGCACGCGCGGCGTCGACGGCATCGGCGGCGACTATCCGGCGATCGTGCCGCTGCTGCCGTCGGGCGCCGACGCATCGGCGCCGCATCTGACCTGGGACGACCGGCCGATGAAGTCGGGCGAGGGCACCTTCTTCGAGATCGCCGGCTGCTACAACCGCTATCACTGCCCGCTGTCGCGCACCGTTTTCCTCGGCAAGCCGACGCAGGAATTCCTCGATGCCGAAAAGGCGACGCTGGAAGGCATGGAGGCGGGACTTGCCACCGCCAAGCCCGGCAACACATGCGAGGACATCGCCAACGCCTTCTTCGCCGTCCTGAAGAGATATGGCATCGTCAAGGACAACCGCACCGGCTATCCGATCGGGCTTTCCTATCCGCCGGACTGGGGCGAACGCACGATGAGCCTGCGCCCCGGCGACCGCACCGAGCTGAAGCCCGGCATGACCTTCCATTTCATGACCGGCCTGTGGCTGGAGACGATGGGGCTCGAAATCACGGAGTCCATCCTGATCACCGAGACGGGCGTCGAGTGCCTGGCCAATGTGCCGCGCAAGCTGGTGGTGAAGAGTTGAGCCCGATGTCCAGCCTTCGCCCATCACCGATCACGCCGACCGTCGATTTCGAGCGCGACGGCGTGCAGCACGGTTTCCTGCGGCTGCCTTACAGCCGTGATGATTCGGCCTGGGGATCGGTGATGATCCCGATTTGCGTGATCCGCAACGGCAAGGGATCGACCGCGTTGCTCACAGGCGGCAATCATGGCGACGAATATGAGGGGCCACTGGCGCTGTACGATCTCGCCCGCACGCTCGATCCAAAGCAGGTCAGCGGCACGGTCATCATCGTGCCGGCGATGAACTATCCGGCGTTCCGCGCCGGCACCCGCACCTCGCCCATCGACAAGGGCAATCTCAACCGCAGCTTTCCCGGCCGGCCCGACGGCACGGTGACCGAGAAGATCGCCGACTATTTCCAGCGCGAACTTCTGCCCCGTACAGACATCGCGCTCGATTTCCACTCCGGCGGCAAGACGCTCGACTTCGTGCCGTTCTGCGCCGCCCACATCCGGCCCGACAAAGTATTGGAGGAGAAAGGATTCGCTGCGGTCGAAGCGTTCTCCGCACCATGGTCGATGAAGATGCTGGAGATCGACGCGGTCGGCATGTTCGACACCGCCGCTGAGGAGATGGGCAAGCTGTTCATCACCACCGAGCTCGGCGGCGGTGGGACTTCGCGCGCGGAAACGGTGCGGATCGCGCGTCGCGGCGTGCTCAACGTGCTGCGCCATGCCGGCATCGTCGCCGGCGCGGTCGCGATGCAGCCGACCCGCTGGCTCGACATGCCATCGGGCGATTGCTTCTCGTTCGCCGAGGACGACGGGATGATCGAAACCATGATCGATCTCGGCGAGCCGGTGGCAGAAAACCAGGTGCTGGCACGCGTCCATTCCGTCGGCCGCACCGGCGGCGCACCGCAGGAGATACGGGCCAAAATGTCCGGTCTGTTGGCGGCGCGGCATTTTCCGGGGCTGGTCAAGGCCGGCGACTGTGCCGCCGTGGTCGCCGTGTTGGTCGATTGAGGGTCAGGAAACCGATGTCGGGAACGGCTCGGCCTTGCCTTTGGGGCGATCGCCGATGGCAAAGACGGCGCTCGCCTCGCTGACGATCGAGACATGATCCTTGGCGGCTGTTCCGGCCGCCGCACTGTCGCCGCGCATGATTGCGGTGACGATGGCGTCATGCTCCTGCCAGGACTGGGCCAGCCGCCCGGGCAGCATGAATTGCGCGCGCCGGAACGGCGCGAGGCGGCCGCGGGTCATGACGGTCAACTCATAAATGTGCTTGCTGTGGGCGCCGCGATAGAGCCGGGTGTGGAACTCGGTGTTGAAAAGCTCATACTCTTCTTCGGCCCCGAGCTGCACCAAGCGCGCCGATGCCTGATGCTCGGCCTCCAGCGTGCGGCGCTCGCCGGCCGTCATGCGCTCGGCCGAGAAGCGCGCGCAGATCGCTTCAAGCTCGGCCATGCTCTCGAACATCGAGGCGAGGTGCTCCTGCGTCACCACGGCGACGGTGGCGCCGCGGTTGGGCCGTCTTTCGACCAGTCCCATGGCGCTGAGCCGGCTGAGCGCTTCCCTGATCGGCGTGCGTGAGACGTCGAAGCGGGCGGCGAGCGAGGCCTCGTCGAGCTTTTCGCCTGGGCGCAGGAAGCCGGTGACGATCCGATCACTGATCGCCCTCACCATCTGATCGACGGTCGTGCCCGACCTGATCAAATTGCGCTTTCCCGACACGTCTCCTCCGTCCAGTCTTTTCGCTAGAGCCGTAAGCCACGCACCGGCCTCGATTCCTCCGCAGCTCTGTATGCCTATGTTTTAGCCTTAATGTCAAATTGACGATTTTGGAGGCAAAAAGTGTATGCAATTGCTCCGGCTTTGTGCAGGTCACATCGGCACATTCATTGATATTGCGGAATAAATTCCATTTCTAGAACTGGCACGCTGATTGCATACACTTCTTTCATTGAGGTGTTAACCGGCCCCAAAGGCCCCACAGAGGGAGCATTCAATGTCCGAGAGATTCATGCTTAGCCGCCGCGACCTGCTCAAGACCTCCGCCGCCGGAGCGGCGCTCGGCCTTGCGTCCGCATCGTTTCCGATCAGCAGGGCCTTCGCCGCGACGGCCACCGTCGGCTTCATCTATGTCGGGCCAAAGGACGATTACGGCTACAACCAGGCGCACGCCGAAGGCGCCGCCACGCTGAAGGGCATGGAAGGCATCTCCGTCGTCGAGGAGGAGAACGTGCCGGAGACGGTCGACGTCCAAAAGACGATGGAATCGATGATCAATCTCGACGGTGCGTCGCTGATCTTCCCGACCTCGTTCGGCTATTTCGATCCGCACATGCTGGCCATGTGCGCGAAATTCCCCGACGTGCAGTTCCGCCATTGCGGCGGCATGTGGAACAAGGACAAGCATCCGATGAATGCCGGTTCCTATTTCGGCTATATCGGCATGGGCCAGTATCTGAACGGCGTCGTCGCCGGCCACACCAGCAAGACCAAGAAGCTTGGCTTCGTCGCGGCAAAGCCGATCCCGCAGGTGTTGCTCAACATCAATTCCTTCCTGCTCGGCGCGCGCTCGGTAGACCCGACCATCACCTGCCAGGTGATCTTCACCGGCGAGTGGTCGCTGGCGGTCAAGGAGGCGGAGGCCACCAATGCGCTGGTCGACCAGGGTGCCGACGTCATCACCTGCCATGTCGACAGCCCCAAGGTGGTGGTCGAGACGGCGGCCGGGCGTGGCGCCTTCGTCTGCGGCTATCATGCCAACCAGAGCCCGCTGGCGCCGGAAAAATACCTGACCGGCGCGGAATGGAACTGGGCCAAGGTCTACAAGATGTTCGTCGACGATCTGGTGGCCGGCACGCCGCTGCCCAATTTCACGCGCGGCGGCCTGGCCGACGGCTTCGTCAAGATGAGCCCGCTCGGCCCCGCCGTCGGCGAGGCCGCCCGCAAGCAGTTCGACGGCACGCTGGCCGAAATGATGAAAGGCGGATTTTCGGTCATCAAGGGTCCGCTGAAGAGCAACAAGGGCGTCGTCGTCGCGACCGAGGGCCAGGCCTTCGTCGAGACCGCGCTCGAACTCGAAAGCATGGACTACCTGGTCGAGGGCGTCGTCGGTTCGACCGCCTGAACCGGATCGGAGACGGGGCCATGGCAGACACGGTCAGCACTGCGGGCGCACCGGCGCTGTTTGGCGCCAGGAATTATCCGGCGGCGCTCGAATGGGCGGCGCGGCGCGCGGAAGCCTTCGTCATACCGCTCGCGGCGCTGATCGTCGGCATGGCGCTGTTCAGCGTGTTCATCGCGCTGGTCGGCAAATCGCCGGTGCAACTCTACGAGACGATGTGGCGCGGCGGCTTCGGCTCGTGGTTCTCGATCCAGAACTCGCTGTCGCGGGCAGCACCGCTTTTACTGGCAGCGCTCTGCGTGGCGCTGCCGGCACGGCTCGGGCTCGTCGTGATCGGCGGCGAAGGCGCCATCGTGCTGGGCGGCGTTGCCGCCGCCGCCATCGGCGTCGCGGCGAATGGCGCGCCGGCTTTTCTGGTCATCCTGCTGATGGGCGCGGCGGGCGTGGTCGCCGGCGGCATCTGGATCGGTGCCGTCGGCGCACTCCGCCACTACCGCGCCGTCAACGAAACCATCTCCAGCCTGCTGATGGCCTATATCGCCATCGCGCTGATGAACCATCTTGTCGAAGGGCCGCTGCGCGATCCGGCCTCGCTCAACAAACCCTCGACCGAGCCGCTGGCGGATGCCTACCGAATCGGCAACATTCCCGGCATGGACGTGCACTGGGGCCTCGTCGTCGGTATTCTCGCCTGCGTCCTGTCCTGGCTGCTGATCGAAAAGACGCGTTGGGGGTTTGCCGCCCGCATCGCCGGCGGCAATGTCAGGGCGGCCCAGGTGCAAGGGCTTGCCGTCGGGCCGCTGATCGTCGGCTTCACCGGGCTGGCCGGCGGCTTTGCCGGGCTGGCCGGCATGCTGGAGGTCGGCGCCGTGCAAGGCAGCGCCAACGCCTCGCTCGCCGCCGGTTACGGCTATACCGGCATCCTCGTCGCCTTCCTCGCCCGCCACAATCCGCTCGCCATCATCCCGGTCGCTTTCCTGCTCGGCGGCATCGGCGCTTCGGGCGGGCTGATCCAGCGCCGCATGGATCTGCCCGACGCCACAGTGCTGGTGCTGCAAGGCATGCTCTTCGTGGTCATCCTGTTCAGCGAAACCTTTTACGGCCGCTTCAAGGTCTTCAATCCCGATCTGTGGAAGAGGGGCTCCTGATGGACGCGACCGAGATCGGCCTGTGGGGCGTGCCGCTCGCCATTCTCGGCGGCGCCATCCGCGTTTCGACGCCGTTCATCTTCGTCTCGCTCGGCGAAGCCATTACCGAACGTTCCGGCCGCATCAATCTCGGCCTCGAAGGCACGCTGGTCTTCGGCGCAATGACCGCCTATGCCGTCGCTGTGATGACCGGCTCGCCATGGCTCGGCCTGCTGGCCGCCGCCGGTGCCGGTCTTTGCTTCGGCCTGTTCCATGGCTGGATCTGCAAATTCCGTGGCGTTAACGACATCGCCATCGGTATCGCGCTGATGCTGTTCGGCTCGGGTCTCGCCTTCTTCTTCGGCAAGCCGTTCATCCAGCCCTCGGCGCCAGACCTGCCGGCCATCGCCTTCGGTGGCTGGTCGAACATTCCGCAGGTGCAGGCAGCGCTCAACGTCAATGTGCTGTTCCTCATCGGGGCGGCACTTGCCGTGTTCCTGTGGTGGGCTTTCCGCAACACCCGCGCCGGGCTGATCGTGCGCGTCGTCGGCGACAGCTCCGATGCGGCGCGCGCCATGGGCCTCAATCCGAACACCGTGCGCCTGCTTGCGACAGGCGTCGGCGGTGCGCTCGCCGGCATCGGCGGCGCCTATCTGTCGCTCTATTATCCCGGCAGCTGGACCGAACGCATCTCATCGGGGCAGGGGCTCATGGCGGTGGCGCTGGTCATCTTCGCGCGCTGGAACCCGCTCGGCTGCTTTGCCGCGGCTCTGTTGTTCGGCGGTGCCGGCGCGCTAGGCCCGGCACTGCAATCGGTCGGGGTGACGCAGGGCTACTATCTCTTTTACGCCGCACCTTACATCCTCACGCTCATCATCATGATCGCCACCTCGTCCCCGAGCCGCTCGCTTGCCGGCGCGCCGGGCGAATTGTCGATTACCAAATGACTGGAGTTTTCCCGATGAACGCCAGAGCCGAGATCACCCAGCGCTACATCGATGCCGATCCCTATCCATGGCCCTATAATGGCGAGCTACGGCCCGACAATACGGCGCTGATCATCATCGACATGCAGACCGATTTCTGTGGGCCGGGCGGCTATGTCGATCATATGGGCTACGATCTTTCGCTGATGCGGGCGCCGATCGGGCCGATCAAGTCGGTGCTCGCAGCCATGCGTGCCAAGGGCTACACCATCATCCACACGCGCGAGGGCCACCGGCCCGATCTCGCCGACCTGCCGGCCAACAAGCGCTGGCGCTCGCGCCGCATCAATGCCGGCATCGGCGACCCCGGACCTTGCGGTCGCATCCTGGTGCGCGGCGAACCCGGCTGGGACATCATCCCCGACCTCTATCCGGCGGCGGGCGAACCGATCATCGACAAGCCGGGCAAGGGCTCGTTCTGCGCCACCGACCTGGAACTGATCCTGCGCCAGCGCGGCATCGAAAACATCGTGCTGACCGGCATCACCACCGATGTCTGCGTCCACACGACGATGCGCGAGGCCAATGATCGCGGCTTCGAATGCGTCATGCTGGAGGATTGCTGCGGCGCAACCGACTACGGCAACCATCTTGCCGCGATCAAGATGATCAAGATGCAGGGCGGCGTGTTCGGCGCGGTGTCGAACTCGGCATCCTTCGTCGCGCAACTGCCGTGAGGGGGCGATCTTGAGCGGAGCCAAGAAAGCCGTCGGCGTCGAGACCATCGGCATGACCATGCGCTTCGGCGCCTTCATCGCGCTGGACGACGTCTCGATCAAGGTGCCGGCGGGATCGTTCCATGCGCTGCTCGGCGAAAACGGCGCCGGCAAGTCGACGCTGGTCAAATGCATGATGGGTTTTTACCATCCGACCGCCGGCGACATGCTGGTTGATAGCCGCGAGGTCGCGATCGCCAGTCCGAAGGATGCCTCGGCATTGGGGCTCGGCATGGTCTACCAGCATTTCACGCTCGTCCCGTCGCTGACCGGCGCGGAAAACCTGGTCATTTCGCGCGAGAAGGTGCCCGGCGTCATCGACTGGCGCAAGGAGCGCGCCGCACTTGCGCAATTCATGCAGCGTATGCCGTTCAAGCTGCCGCTCGACGTCAAGGTGGCGGAACTTGCGGCCGGCGAGAAGCAGAAGCTCGAAATCATCAAGCAGCTCTATCTCGGCCGCAGTTTCCTGGTGCTCGACGAGCCGACTTCGGTGCTCACTCCCGGCGAGGCGCAGGAAGTGCTTGGCCTGGTGCGCGACATGACCAGGACCGGCGACCTAACCGTGCTGATGATCTCGCATAAATTCCACGAGGTGACGGCCTTTGCTGACGACATCACCGTGCTGCGCAAGGGCAGGCTGACCGGAACCGGCAAAGTCTCGGAGCTTTCGCACAAAAAGATGGCGGCGATGATGATCGGCGACCAACCGATTGCAGCACTCGACAGCCGCGCTCCGGTGCCGGCCGGCGCCAAGCAGGTGCTGACGGTAAAGTCGCTGAAGGCGCCCGACCGCACCGGCTTGAAAACCATCGACATCGGCGAGCTCGATGTGAAGTCCGGTGAGATCGTCGGCGTCGCCGGCATCTCCGGCAACGGCCAGAAGGAGTTTCTCGAAGTCCTTGCCGGACAGCGGGCGCGCAATGGCGGCGACGTTCTGGTGAAAGGCTCGCCCTATGGCGCCAGCCGCAGCGAGGCGCGCACGCTCAATGTCCGCTTCATTCCGGAGGAGCCGTTGCGCAATGCCTGCGCGCCGAAGATGACGGTGGCGGAAAACATGGCCTTCCGGACCTTCGACCTCAACGAGGCCGGCAAGCCGATCAACTGGATCAGGACGAGCGCGATCAGGGACTATGCGGCCCATCTGGTCGAACAGTTCAAGGTCAAGACGGCCTCGCTCGCTTCGCCGATTTCGTCGCTGTCGGGCGGCAATGTGCAGCGCGCGGTGCTGGCGCGGGAACTGACCGGCGACGTCGACTTGCTCATCGTGTCGAATCCCTGCTTCGGCCTCGACTTCTCCGCCGTCGCCGAAATCCGCGCCCGCATCATGAAGGCACGCAATGCCGGGGCGGCGGTGCTTCTGATGTCGGAGGACCTCGATGAGCTGCTCGAGCTCTCCGACCGCATCTTTGTCATGTCCGACGGCGCGCTGGTCTACGAGACGCCGATCGCGCAGGCGAGCGTGCAGACGATCGGCGAGCACATGGCGGGACATCACTGATGGCGGAGATCGAGGCGCTGCCGTTTCCGTTTGCCTTCAGGCCTGAGGCGATGGCGCTGGTCGTCATCGACATGCAGCGTGATTTCGCCGAACCCGGCGGCTTCGGCGCCAGCCTCGGCAACGACGTCAGCCGGGTCACGGCGATCGTGCCGACAGTGAAAAGGCTGATCGACGGATTTCGCGCGGCCGGCCTGCCGGTGATCCACACGATGGAGTGCCACAAGGCAGATCTTTCGGATCTGCCGCCGGCCAAGCGCAATCGCGGCAATCCGTCGATCCGGATCGGCGATGTCGGTCCAATGGGTCGCGTGCTGATCGTCGGCGAGCCGGGAACGGCGATCCTCGATGAACTTGCCCCATTGCCAGGCGAAATCGTCATCGAAAAGCCGGGCAAGGGCGCGTTCTATGCCACCAGCTTCGGCGACGACCTGAAGCGGCTTGGCGCACAGCAACTCGTCTTTGCCGGGGTAACGACGGAGGTCTGCGTGCAGACCACGATGCGCGAGGCCAACGACCGCGGATATGAATGCCTGCTGGCGGAGGATGCCACTGAGAGCTACTTCGCCGAGTTCAAGGCGGCTACCCTTGCCATGATCAGGGCTCAGGGCGCCATCGTCGGCTGGACGGCGACGACGGACCAGGTGCTCGAGGGAATTTCCAATGCCTAACCTTGCCTTTGCCGGCCTCCTCAATGGTGGATGGCGTGATCTCCCATTCGAGCATTTCCGCGAAGGCATCACGGTGCATTGGCTGCTCAAGGGTAGGCCGATGGAACCGTCGGTCGCGATCCTGAACTACCGGCCCGGCGCCGCGGTGCCGCGTCACCGCCATGCCGGACTGGAAACGATCGTCGTGCTGGAAGGCACCCAGAGCGACGAGAATGGCGATCATGCCTCAGGCAGCGTGATCCTAAACCTAGTCGGAACCGAGCATTCGGTGTGGACGAAGGATGGCTGCGTCGTGCTTATCCAGTGGAACCTGCCGGTAGTCATTCTGGACGAGGCCAAATGAGCGACATACGTTTCGACATAGCGAGCCTGCACGCTGCCTATCGGGCCGGCGTCAGCATCGGCGAGATGATCGATGCGGTCCATGCGCGGCTCGCGGCGGCCGACGACCCGGGCATCTTCATCCATCTGGCGAGCAGAGCGGAGATGCTTGCCGAAGCGGAAAGGCTCGGCCCATTCGATCCGGTGGCAAAGCCGCTGTGGGGCGTGCCATTCGCGGTCAAGGACAACATCGATGTTGCCGGCATGCCGACGACGGCGGCTTGCGCGGAATATGCCTACTTGCCGGCGAAAGACGCCACCGTCGTGGCGCGGCTCAAGGCCGCTGGCGCGCTGGTCGTCGGCAAGACCAATCTCGACCAGTTTGCTACCGGCCTGGTCGGTGTGCGCACGCCCTATCCGATCCCGAGGAATGCGATCGACCCGAAACTGGTTCCGGGCGGTTCCTCGTGCGGCTCGGCCGTGGCGACGGCGCGCGGCATCGTCTCGTTCGCGCTCGGCACCGACACCGCCGGTTCGGGGCGCATACCCGCCGGCCTCAACAACATCGTCGGGCTGAAGCCGAGCGTCGGCTCGCTATCAGCCGCCGGCGTCGTGCCGGCCTGCCGCACGCTCGATTGCGTCTCGGTCTTCGCGCTCACCGTCGACGACGCCTACCACGTGTTCAAGGTCGCGGCGGCAAAGGACGGCGCCGATCCCTATTCGCGTGACCTCGGCATCCAACCGCTTACCGCGTGCCCGCCGGTGCTGACGGTCGGCGTGCCGGCCAGGGCCGACTGGACCTTCTTCGGCGACGAGGCGATGCAGGCGGGTTTCGAGGCCGCCCTTGCCTCGCTGGAGAGGCTGGGCTGCAGGCTGGTCGAAATCCCCTTCGACGATTTCTACGCCACCGCCAACCTGCTTTACGAAGGCGCCTGGGTGGCCGAGCGTTATGCCGCGATCAGGGACTTCATGGAAGCCAACGAGGCCGCCATGCATCCGGTGACGCGGCAGATCATCGGCGGCGCGCGAAAGCTTTCCGCAGCGGACGCCTTCAACGGGCTCTATGCCTTGCAGGCCTACAAGGCCAGGCTTGCGCCGGTCATCGCCTCGGTCGACCTATTCTGTGTGCCGACCGCGCCGACGCATTACACGGTTGAAGCGGTGTTGGCTAACCCCATCGTCACCAACAGCCGGCTCGGCACCTACACCAATTTCGTCAACCTGCTCGACATGTGCGGCATCGCCGTGCCGAGCGGAACCCGCAGCGACGGTCTGCCGATGAGCGTCACCTTGCTTGCCGCGGCGGGCAAGGACCACCTGACGGCCTCGCTTGCTCGCGATATCCATGCGGCAAGCGGCCTTGCGCTGGGCGCTACAGGCTGGCCGCTGCCGCAGCGTGGCGATCCTCGCGTGGACGTGGACGAAGGCACGATCGAACTGGCCGTGGTCGGCGCGCATCTATCGGGGATGGCGCTGAACGGCCAGTTGCAGCAGCTCGGCGCGATTTTCGCCCGGGCTGCGAGAACGGCGCCGCTCTATCGGCTTTACGCGCTCGCCGGCCAGTCGGTGCCGCGGCCGGGGCTCGAGCGGATCTGCAATGGCAAGGGGGCAGCGATCGAGGTTGAAGTCTGGCGGCTGTCGCCGCAAGCCTTCGGCCGCTTTGTTGCCGCGATCCCGCCGCCGCTCGGCATCGGGACGCTTCTGCTCGACGACGGAACTTCGCCGAAAGGCTTCCTCGTCGAAAGTGCCGGCCTTACCAATGCAGAGGAGATTTCGCATTTCGGCGGCTGGCGCAATTTTATTTCGGCTCAGCTGCAGCGGAGCTGACGCTATCACTCGACCTTTTGCCGGAACTTCGAGTGGCAGCTCGAGCAATCCTGCAAGATGAGATGCAGGAGGTGCTCCGCCGGCAATTTGGCAGGATCGGCTTCCGCGAGCCCTGGCCGCTTGCCAAGCAGGCTGCCGCCGCCCATCGCCAGGCCGGAACCCATTCTCATGTCGTCGGTGATATGCGGTGGTGCCCGCTCGGCGTCGGAAGCCAGGGCGCCGGCCAGCGTTCCGATGTGGCGAGCCAGCCCTTCGAACTCCGCGCGGGCGGGGTCGATATCCGGCTTGGCGCCTGAAGGTGCACCCAACGTCGCACTGGGGAATTCGGCAATCAAGGCAGGGCCGGTGCGGGCGCGGATTGTCTCGGCCGCCGCCTTGAAAGCCGCGGCGTCATAGGCCTGCTTGCCGTCGAACATCCCGGCGATCGCCTTTGCCGCCGCGGCCATTTCCTTCATCGAGGCCTGGCGAGCCTCGATGACCGCATCACGGCTCGAATGGGCGGCAGCGAGCACGACAGAGACGCAGGCAAGCGACAGCACCGTTACAGCGGCTGCGAGCCTCACTGGGCCACGCCTTGTCCCGCCAACTCGTCGATGATCGGGCAATCCGGCCGCTCGTCACCGTGGCAGTGACTGACCAGATGGTGGAGCAAGCCGCGCAATCCGACCAGTTCGGCGATCTTCCTGTCGATCTCCACCAGTTTGGCTTTCGCGATCGCCTTCACGTCGGCGCTGTCACGTTCCCTGTCTTGGTACAGCGACAGCAGCTGGCGGCATTCGTCGACCGAAAACCCCAGGCTTCGCGAGCGCTGCAGGAACCGCAGCCGGTGAATATCGGCCGTCGAGTAATCGCGATAGCCATTGTCTGTCCGGGCCGGATGCAAGAGCCCAATATCCTCATAGTAACGGATCGTCTTGGCCGGCAGGCCGGATTTCTCGGATGCGACGCCGATGTTCATGGTGGAAAATCTCCTTTGTGGGGGAAATAGACCTTCCAGTAGATGGAAGGTCAACATGATGTGGCGATTTTGGATGCCCGATGCAACCGCCCGTCGGCTCCAACCGTTTGCCTGCCAACAGCCATACTGAACCTTCGGGAAGAAATCAGTTTTCGAAAACGTTTATCGAACAGCGCTCAAAACCCGGCGTCCGACACCGGGTGCCGATGAGCAAGGACCCTCCGGCGGCACGCTACACCGTGCATACGCCGAGGAGACAGAATATGCCGGTCAAAGCGTATATCAACCGGATCGCGACGGCGGTGCCGGAGCACGAGGTTCATCAATTCTACCTGCGTTTCGCGGCCTCCATGCTCGCGGCCAATCGCCGGAGACTCTTCGAACGCATGGCCGATCTTGCCGGCATCGAGCACCGCTATTCCTGCTTTGCGCCGGCGTCCGACCCTGAAGGACCGTCTGCCGACCTGGCCGGGACCTTCATCCGGGGCGCCTTTCCCGGAACCGCCATGAGAATGGCTATGTTCGACGATGCCGCACCTGTTCTGGCGCAAAAGGGCATCGACGGATTGCAGCTTGGCGACGACGCTTCCCGCATCACCCATCTCATCGTCACCACCTGCACCGGTTTTTCGGCGCCGGGCATCGACCTCGAGCTGGTTGCGCGTTGCGGGCTGCCGGATACGGTTGAACGCACGATGATCGGCTTCATGGGTTGCTACGCGGCGATCAACGGTCTCAAGCTGGCGCACCACATCGTCCGCTCGGACCCGCAAGCCAAGGTCCTGCTGGTCAATATCGAACTCTGCACGATGCATCTGCGCCAAACCACCGAGTTGGAAAAGCTGCTGTCGTTCTGCCTCTGGGGCGATGGCTGTGCGGCCACGCTCGTCACCGCCGAGCCAGCCGGCATCGAGCTCGACAGCTTTCACTGTCTAGTGGCGAGGGAGCGGCGGGATCTGATGCGCTGGAATATTCGCGACCACGGCTTCGAAATGGTTCTTTCCGGCCAGGTGCCGGCGGCGATTCATGAAGCGTTGCGGAACAACCAGGCCGCCATCCTCGGCAGCCGGCCGACCGAGGCGATCGACCTATGGGCCGTGCACCCGGGTGGACGTTCGGTTCTCGACGCCGTCGAAAGGGCCTTGAAACTGGAACCCACCGCGCTGGAACCATCGCGCGAGGTGTTGCGCCGGTATGGGAACATGTCGTCTGCGACCGTCATGTTCGTGATGAAAGAGATGCTGAAGGCGCCACCCGGCCTGCTCGGCTGCGGCATGTCGTTCGGGCCGGGATTGACGGCCGAAACCATGCTCTTTCGAACGGTGTCATGAGCGGCCTGGAGCATCGGCAGCTTGCGCCGGAAATCCTCGACGGACTTGCGGCCGACGATCCGCGAGCGCTGACCGCGCGTCGCGACCTTCGGCGCATCAACATGCTGATGTTTCAGGTGCCGATCATGACGTCGTTGCTGAAGAGGTTTGTGCCAAAATCGCCACGCCGCATCCTGGAGATCGGCGCCGGCGATGGCTCCTTCATGCTCGCGGTGGCGCGGCGCATGGCCAGGCATTGGCCTGGGGTCGAACTGGTAATGCTCGACCGCGTCGACCTCGTCACTGCGCAATTGCGCGGTGATTTTGACAGGTTGGGATGGAAGGCCGAAGGCGTCACCGCCGATGTCTTCGACTGGGCAGAAAAGATCGAGGGCGCACGGTTCGACGCCGTCACCGTCAATCTGTTCCTGCATCACCTCGATGATGCACAGCTCATGCATCTGTTTTCGCTGATTAGGCCGAAAGCCCCGTTGCTCCTGGCGACAGAGCCGTTGCGGGCGAAACTGGCGCTGACCGCGACCCATCTTCTCCCGGCAATCGGCGCCAACGACGTCACACGGAACGACGCGGCGCAAAGCGTGCGTGCCGGCTTTCGCGGTAGCGAGCTTTCCGGCCTCTGGCTTGCGGCCAGCGGCAAGCCGGTCGAGGAGCGGCGCGCCGGCCTCTTCTCCCATATCTTCGTCGGCGCCAGTGCCGGCAGCGACTCATGACGCGATTGTCGACTCATGACGCGATCGTCATCGGTGCCGGCCCGGCGGGCACCTCCGTCGCGCTCACGCTGGCCCGGCGCGGATGGGCGGTGGCAATTGTGGAAAAGACCGAGTTCCCGCGCCGCAAGGTCTGCGGCGAATATATCTCGGCAAGCAATCTTGCGCTTCTCGACCGGCTGGAGATCGGCGACGCCTGGCGTGCCAATGCCGGCCCCGAAATCCGCCGCGTCGGCTTGTTTTCCGGCGAGACCTGCGTCGAGGCGGCAATGCCACGTGCAGGAGCTGGGCCACGTGCAAAAGATGGCTTCGGCCGGGCGCTCGGCCGGGACATTCTCGATTCCCTGCTTTTGCTGGCGGCACGCTCGGCGGGTGTCGAAATCTTTCAGCCCTGCCGCGCCGTCGCTATCGAGCGGGATGGCGAGATGCAAAGGGTGCGAATTCAAGCCGGGGACGAAACGGCGATGTTGCGTGCGCCGGTGATTGTCGCCGCACACGGCTCCTGGGACCCGGGACCACTGCCCAGCCAGCCCGCAAAGGCCAATCGCCCGTCGGACCTGCTCGGCTTCAAGGCGCATTTCACCGGGTCGTCGCTCGTGCCGGATTTAATGCCTCTGCTGGCCTTCCCCGGCGGCTATGGCGGCATGGTCTCGGCGGATCATGGCCGGTTGTCGATCTCGTGCTGCATCCGCCGCGATATGCTCGCGCGGTTACGCAAACAACATGGCCCCAAACACCGGAGCCATGTGTCGGCCGCCGATGCGGTCTCCCGCCATCTCGTGGACTCATGCCGGGGCGTGAGAGACGCCCTGGAACCGGCGCTTCTCGACGGTCCGTGGCTTGCCGCAGGTCCGATCCGGCCGGGAATTCGCTCCTGCTACGAAGGGGACATCTTCCGCGTCGGCAACGCAGCCGGAGAGTCTCATCCTGTCATCGCCGAGGGCATCTCGATGGCGCTGCAGTCCGGCTGGCTGCTGGCCTGCGAACTCGCATCCGCGCCAAGTGGCCGGGCAGGGCGCGAGGCCGCCGCCAGACGCTATGAGGCGGCCTGGAAAAGACTGTTCTCGACACGGGTCTACGCTGCCGCGGCCCTCGCCGGAATTGCCCTTCGCCCGGGCAGCGCTACCGTGATGGCGGCGATCGTCCGGAATTTCCCGCAGGCACTGACACTGGGCGCGCAACTGAGCGGCAAGACCAAGCCGGTTCCCGGCTTTGCCTGACGAGGGGTGGGGCGTCGTGCTGCCCTGGTCGCCTTACATGCCACGGCGGCAACCGGCGGCAACATGGGCCCTTCTGTTGGGAATTTGCTACCGTATGGTCGTAGGCGCCCTACGGGCTTCAGGTTCGCAGGTATTTGACCAGCGCTGCAATCGCGAGCAAGAGGGCGACGAACACCAGGACCCAGACGAGCGCCATGCCGCCCATCATCCACGTACCCATTGGACCATTCATCATTGCAATCACCTTTACGGTCAGTGAAGGCCCGCCTTCGTCGGTAAGCATCGGCGACTGCGAAGGCAATTAGCTCGCCGTGGAATTCGGTCAAGACGACCAGGAAACCGATCGGCCGCCCGTCGCCTTGTCCCGCTAACCGGAAGTGTCCTGTCCTTGCCGTCTCACATACCTCCGCCGCAGCCGTCCGAGAGATCCCAGACGTCGACGACCTGCTTGCCGGTGAAACCGTGCTCGCGGATCAGGAACTTCGCCAATCCGCCATACACTTTCCAGCGCCAGCATTGGCAGCAGCAAGGGCCTTTCTCGTTGGAATTAGCCATCGCATAGTCATAGGCCTGCTGCTCGTCGCCGGAGAGTTTCACATCGTAGTAGGGCATCATCTTCTGTGCGATGCCGGCCGGAATATCGTACGGATCGCTTGGAATCATCGCGATCTCGCGGTACCTGGCCAGGCCGCTCACCTGCTCGGCATAGCGCTTCGTCTCCATAGGGCTGCAGCACGAGCCCGTGATCCGCGACATCGCCGGCATGGTCGCAATCGACTCCGTGAACTTGGCCGAACACGTGCTGTTGCCGTTCTGGCTGAGATATTTGAAACGGCGCACCAGATCGGAATCCTCCGCGGCGATCGCCAAATCCGGCCCCTTGAGCAAGCCGACGACCGCAGCGACGCCAAAGGCGCTGCCCAGAACAACCGTCCGGCGGGTTGGATAGCATATCCGGCTCATTTGCTTTTCCTCGCCTGCTCGATCAGTTTCTTCATCGTTGCGAGGTCGGTCGCGCCGGGGAAAATCTGCTCGCCAACGACGAAGCTTGGCGTTCCGCTGATCTTCAGCGCCTGGGCCAGTTGCGTATTCCGGTCGATCGACGCCTGGATATCGGGCCGCTGCATGTCGGTCTTCAGTTTAGCCACGTCGAGCCCGACGTCGGCAGCCACCTTCAGCACGACCGCTTCGGTCACCCGCGTCTTCACCGCATACAAGGCCTTGTGGAATGCCATGTATTTGCCCTGGCGCATTGCGGCGAGAGCCGCCTTGGAAGCAAATACGGAATCCGTGCTGAGGATCGGGAATTCCTTGTAGACGATCTTGAGCTGCGGATCGTCGGCCACGGCTTGCGCCATGATCGGCGCAACCTGCCGGCAATAGGGGCAGTTGTAGTCAAAGAACTCGACCATGGTGACGTCGCCTTCGGCGTTGCCGCCGACTGGGCTCGCCGGGTCCCGGAAGATATCGTCGGCCTTCGCCACCAGGGCGGCTTTCGCCTCTTTTGCCGCAGCCTCGCGCTGGCGGGCATCGAGGCTCTGCAGCGCCTCCATGACGACCTCGGGATGCGCGAGGATATAGTCGTGGATGCGCTGGTCGAACTGGTCCTGGGACATCTCGACGGCGGCGATCGCCTGGTCGTGGAGACCGAGCGCGAGCCAGACCGTCGCACCGGCCAGGACGAAGGCACGGGCCATTTTGCCGATGGCTCCGGGCAATGGATTGGACTTGTGGATCACAGGGTTCTCCTTCCCTCTGTTTCGCCGGACCGCCGGCATGTGAATGGTGCCTCAGAATATGCCCTTGATCTTCGCCCACCATCCCGTTTCCGGCTCATGGTGCGGGCGCTCGACATTGTTGGTGAGCGCATTGACGAAGGTGACGAGATTGACCGCAGCGAAATTCAGGCCATGGAAATTCGCCCGCCAGCGGCCCTCCTTGTCGATCACATGGGTGACGGTGCCGTGCATCTGATAACCATCATCCGTCAGCGTGAACTTGTGGCCGAAGGCCTCCGCCAGTCTGCGGGTCGCATCTTCCGGCTGATCCGCCGTCGTGGTCAGGAACAGCCAATTGACGGGGTCGAGCCCGTGCGCCGGCCCGTATTTGCTGAGCACGTCCGGCGTGTCCCTGGCAGGGTCGGTGGTGATGGTCACAAAGGTGACCTGGCCCTTCATCGGCGTGCCGTTCACCATTTTCTGGACTTCGGCGATCTTCTCGGCGTGCAGGGGGCACACATCCGGGCACGATGTGTAGATGAAGTGGAGGACGACCACCTTGCCGCGCAGGTCTGCCGTTCGCACGACACGCCCATCGGCGGTGCGCAGCGTGAAATCAGGTGCCGGCTTGTCGATCGTCTGGAAATATTTCTCGTCGCCCTCAAGCATGGCGTCGATTTCGTCGAGTGAGTGGGCTTGGGCCTGATACGAAAAGCCCACGGCCAGCGCCGCAATGGCAATTACGCCCAGCAGCAAACACCTCCACTCGTTCAAAGCCGTTGCGACGCAGCGAGCCTTCAACCCGGACATATCTGTTCCTTTCTCACTCGGCGGCGATGCGGCTGCGGATGAAGTCGACCATGTCGGGCGCGTCCCATTCGGCCGGCCCAATCAGCCGGCCGATCTCCTTGCCATCGCGATTGATCAGCAGGGTTGCCGGAAGACCGACGGAGCCGATGGCGAACATGGCCTTGCCCGAGGCATCGATGTTGAGGGCGAGGTGCTTGATGCCGATCTCGGCAAAGAACTTCTTCACAATCTCAGGACCGGCACGGTCCATGGACAGCGCGACGACCTCGAAATCCGGACCGCCGAGTTTGGCCTGCAGCCGATCGAGCGTCGGCATCTCCTTGCGGCAGGGCGCGCACCATGTCGCCCAGACGTTGAGCAGCACGACCTTGCCGTGGAAATCCGCAAGCGTTTTCGGCTTGCCATTGCCGTCCTTGAAGCTGATTTCCGGCACGGGGACAGGCGCCTCGTGAACGACAAAGTTCTGCGGCGGCTCAGCGGCTGATACCGGCAGCGAAAATGCCAGCAGCATGCCAATCAGGACCATGGCCAGTTTGCTCACAACAGCCTCACTCGGTCGCGTAGACGGTGGGTGCCTTGCCGTCCTTGGTGAAGGCGTAGACGACAAAGGGGCCTTGCTTCTCACCACCCATGCCTGGAGCGCCCGTCGGCATGCCGGCCAGCGTTATGCCGGTGATGGCCGGGCGTTCGGTCAAAAGCTTCTTGACGATCTCGACCGGCACCAGGCCATCGACGACATAGCCGTCGACCATCAGCGTGTGGCAGCCTTCGAGGTCGGCCGGCACGCCGGCATCGCTGCTGATCTGAGAGAGATTGTTGACCGGCTTGATGTCGACCTTGAAGCCGTTGTGCTCGAGATAGTTGGCATAGGATTCGCAGCAGCTGCATTGCGGGTTCTTGTACATCACGGCGTTGATCGTGGCGGCGAAGGCGGGCAGCGGCGTTGCGATCAGCAGGGACTGTGCGGCTAGGCGGTAGGTCAGTTTCATTGCAGTTCTCCTTGGTTGGATAAAGCTTTCAGGTCACGCGGAACACTGTCATCAGGCCGGCGATCTGGTGATCGGCGACATGGCAGTGCAGCATCCAGTCACCGGGATTGTCGGCAACGAAGGCGCATTCGATCGTGTCCTTGGGGGCGAGCAGCACCGTGTCCTGCCATTGCCGGTGCGGTACCGGCGAGCCGTTGCGCGAAAGCACCGACAGGCTGAAGCCGTGGACGTGCATGGGATGCCACCAGGCGGTTTCGTTGCGGATGGTGAGACGGCAGGTGGCGCCGCGCGACAGCGTGAACTGCGGCGCCATTCCAGCGTGGCCGTCGCCGGTCATCGACATGCCGTTGATTGCCCAGGCGGCGCCGTTCATGCCGGGCATCGCCATGCCCATCATGCCGCCGACGCCGGCCAGCTTGCCGCCGCCCATCATGCCACCCTGCAGGACGATTTCATGCCGTTCGGCCTTGGCCAGGTCGGGGGCCGGCAGCGGATTGGCCGGCAGGCGAAGCGGCGCATCGAGAGGATGGTCGCGCAGCGCTCCGGCGTCATAGGCGAGCGTGGTCAGGGTGTAGGCGAGGCCATCGTAGTAATCGTCGATCACCGCATGCCGGCTGCCTGGGTCGCCCTGCAGGTCGAGTACGACATCAATGCGCATGGCGGGCGCAAGCACCAAGCGTCCGCCCTCCGGCTCATGCGGGTCGCAGGGCTGGCCGTCGATGGCGACGATGATCGGACGGTGGCCTTCGAAACGCAAAGCCATCATGCGAGCGAGTGACGCATTGGCCAGCCGCAACCTGACGCGCTCGCCGGCCTTCACGGTCAGGTCGGCCGGCGGTGCACCGTTGACGGTGACGACATTGCCGACACGGCCCGACATCGCCGCATCCATCATGTTGCCGAAGCCGGCAGCGATTTGCCCATCCTTGGTGAGCCGCCAGTCCTGCAGCAGCCATAGAAGCTCGCGGTCGACCGCGACCGGTTCGGCTTCCTCGACGATGAGTACGCCGGCCAGCCCGCGGCCGAGCTGCACGAGGCTGTCGGCATGCGGATGGTACCAGAAGGTGCCGGCATCGGGCGGGGTGAACTCGTACACGAAATTTTCGCCCGGCCTGATCGGCGGTTGGGTCAATCCCGGCACGCCATCCATGGCGTTTGCCAAGCGGATGCCATGCCAGTGAACCGTGGTGTCCTCGTCCAGTCCGTTCTCGACGATGATGCGAGCGGGCTGCCCCTGGCGCAAGCGCAGTGTCGGGCCTGGGACCGTGCCATCATAGGCCCATACCGGAGTGCGCGGACCATCGGGGCCGGTGAGCCGTGCCTGGCCTGGCGCCACCCTGATCCGGTGTTCGCCGGTAGCCAGCGCCAGTGCAGGGCGGATCGCTGCGGAGGCGGCAATGCTCGCCGCCGCAAACAGGAATTTGCGGCGCGTTATGAACGGACTTGAAACGGAATTCACCCTTGTGACCCTTGCGGTAACCGACGGCGAACATCGCGACATCGATTGCATTGCTGCCGCGCCCGTTGCGCAGTACGCGCAACCGGGCGATCAAACGCCGCCAATCAGCCGCGGAACGGCAGAAACGGCGTCAGACGAGAGCGCTGGGTCTTGGAGGGAATGGCTCGGGCAGTAGACTTCGCCCGTGCAGGAACGCGGCGGGAAGCGCCGGCGGCAGCTCGGCCCGCAGCAGTCCCGTCATGGGGAGAGCTTCCGGCAGCACCGCCAGAACCGGTGCGACGCAGGTCGGCGCACATTGCATCGATTTGTCATTGTCGGCCGAGTTCTTGAGGCACGCGTTGCAGTCGCCGCCCTTGGCATCGGCCATCTTGGCCATATCGGCGTCGGTGGTGCCGGTATCTGTGGCCATGATCATGCGGCTGTCGATCGCCATCCTCGCCGACATGACGGCAGCCTGAGCGGCGGACAGGCTGAACCCGGCGGTCACGAGGAACGCGAGCAGCATGACCAGGAGGCGTTTTGGCGACAGGCGTGCCATCATCCGCTCAGGTTGACTGCAAAGTGCGGCTTTTGCAAGCTCCGCATGCCGCGACATCGGCGCTGGTGCGAGTTCTGGTCCGGCAAATCAATGGTGAGGACCCTCCCATTGATCGTGGTCTGACAGCACCTCGATAACACGGCATTCGCAGACTTTCCCTTGCCGGCAGCCCTCAACCATCAGCTCCAGCTCAATCTTCAATGCGGTAAGGCTGCGTATTCGCTGGACGACCTCGGCCAGACGGGCTTGGGCGATGGCGTCGGCGGTTCCACATGGCTGATTGGGATTATCCTGCAACGTCAGCAGCGTCCTGATAGCCTCGATCTCGAACCCAAGCTCGCGCGCGTGCCTGATGAAGGCGAGCCGGCGCAAGTCGGCCGCTTCATAATGCCGGCGATTGGCTTCGCTGCGGGCAGGCGCTGGAAGCAAATCGATCTGCTCATAGTAGCGGATGGTTGGAACCTTCACGCCGCTGCGTCGGGCTGCTTCACCGATGGTCACACCTGCTGACATTTTTTCGCTTGCTCCTCTAGTCACTAGAGGATGTAGCGTCGCGATCGAAGACGCAAGAGGTTCACCATGGCTGCGACCAAACAACAGACCCGCTACCGCGTGGAAGGCATGGATTGCGCCAGCTGTGCCAGCAAAATCGATACCCTCGTGCGGCGGATGCCTGGTGTGCAGGATGTTAGCGTATCCGTTTCGGTAGGCACTCTGACGGTCATTCATACTCCCGAAAGCAATCTTGACGCGATCGCGAGGAAAGTCACCGGCCTCGGCTACGCTGTTGCTCCGCTGACCGCCAAGTCTGGAGCGCCGGCCTCCGATCAATTGGCCGACCATGACCACAGAACGCACAGTCACGACAAGAAATTAGCGGGATTGCATGGCAACAATGATGCGCCGATGTCGGGGCCATGGTGGAACAGCGCCAAGGGCCGCCTGACCATCGCCAGCGGCGTCGCACTGGCGGTGGCTTTCGCGGTTCATGACGCCTGGCCCGCGACCGGCCCATGGGCCTTCATCGCCGCCATGCTGCTCGGCCTGGTGCCGATCGCGCGCCGAGCGGTCATGGCCGCAGTCGCCGGCATTCCGTTCACAATCGAAATGCTGATGACCGTGGCGGCCGCCGGCGCCGTAATCATCGGCGCCGGCGAGGAAGCGGCGACGGTGGTCCTCCTGTTCCTAATCGGCGAATTACTGGAAGGGGTGGCCGCTGGGAAGGCACGTTCTAGCATCCAGGCGCTCACCACACTGGTTCCCAAGACGGCGCTAGTCGAAGTGGATGGGACGAGCCGCGAGGTGCCGGCCGAAAGTCTGTCCGTAGGGGACATCATTCTGGTGCGGCCCGGTGATCGGATTCCGGCTGATGGCGAGATCACCGAGGGTGACAGCGCCATTGATGAATCGCCTGTGTCGGGTGAAAGCGTCCCGGTTCGTAAAGTAGTTGGCGACACGGTTTTTGCCGGCACTATCAACGGCGACGGCGTGCTGCGCGTCAAGGTGACGGCGGCCGCCGCCGACAACACGATTGCACGGGTCGTCAAGCTGGTCGAGGAGGCGCAGGAAAGCAAGGCGCCCACCGAGCGCTTCATCGACCGTTTCTCGCGCTGGTACATGCCCGGCGTGGTCGCCGTCGCGGCGCTCGTGGCGATCACGCCACCGCTGCTCGTTGGCGGCGATTGGAACGAATGGATTTACAAAGGTCTGGCGCTGCTGCTCATCGGCTGTCCGTGCGCGCTGGTCATTTCTGTGCCGGCGGCAATTGCGGCGTCGCTTTCGGCGGGCGCCCGGCGCGGCCTGCTGATGAAGGGCGGCGCGGTGCTGGAAGGGCTCGGCACCATCACTGCCGTGGCGCTCGACAAGACCGGCACGCTGACGCTCGGCAAGCCGCAGGTAACCGACGTGGTTGCAGTCGGCGCCAGTGAACGCGAGGTACTTTCCCTGGCGGCAGCGCTCGAGACCGGCTCCAGCCATCCGATGGCCCTGGCCATTCTGCAAAGGGCCAATGCTGACAAGGTTCCGGTGCCACCTGCTGCCGAGGCCAGGGCGATTGGCGGCAAGGGCGTCGTCGGTCGCGTCGGCGGCAAGAGCCTGTTTCTGGGCTCGCCGGCCGCTGCCGGCGAAAAGGCGCCGCTGCCAGCCGACCTGGCCGCACGCATCACGGCACTGAACGATGAAGGAAAATCGGTGTCGGTGCTGCTCATCGACGACGCTCTTGCCGGCTTCATCGCCATGCGCGACGAACCCCGGCCGGACGCGTTCGCCGGGCTGAAGGCGCTGAGTGACGCTGGTATCAAAACAGTCATGTTGACCGGTGACAACAAGCGCACCGCCGCAGCCATCGGCAAGCAACTCGGCATCGAGGTGCTCGCCGGATTGTTGCCGGAGGACAAGCAGCGCATCGTTGTCGAGTTGAACGGGCAGGGGCTCAGGGTCGCCAAGGTCGGAGATGGCATCAACGACGCGCCGGCACTTGCGGCGGCCGATCTCGGCATCGCCATGGGTGGCGGCACCGATGTGGCTCTTGAAACGGCTGACGCAGCAGTGCTGCATGGACGCGTCGGCGACGTCGCCGCCATGATCAGGCTGTCCCAAGCAACCATGGCCAACATCAAACAGAACATCACCATGGCATTGGGGCTGAAGGCAGTGTTCCTGGTGACGACGATCGCCGGCATCACCGGCCTGTGGCCCGCCATCCTCGCCGACACCGGGGCGACGGTCCTGGTGACAGCCAATGCCATGCGGCTGTTGCGCTGGAAGAGCAGCTGGTAAGAGCATCAACGGCATCACATCAGGACAGGCAATGCAGCAAGCTATTACGTCGGACGGCCTTCGCCGGGTGGTGCTTGTCGTCGCACTGCTGAACCTCGGTTATTTCGGCATTGAATTCGCCGTGGCGCTGGCGATCGGCTCGGTATCGCTGTTCGCCGACAGCGTCGATTTTCTGGAAGATGCCTCGGTCAATCTCCTCATACTGCTCGCCATGGGATGGTCGCTGCGTGCTCGCTCGCGCGTTGGCATGGCGCTGGCGCTTATCCTGCTGGTGCCGGGCCTGGCGACGCTGTGGACCGCGTGGGAAAAGTTCAACATGCCGGTGCCGCCGCAGCCAACGGCCCTGACGCTGGCGGGGTTGGGCGCCTTGGCGGTCAACCTGTCATGCGCCTACATGCTGGCGCGCTACCGCCATCACAGCGGCAGTCTTACCAGGGCGGCATTCCTCTCGGCCCGCAACGATGCGGTCGCCAACATTGCGATCATACTGGCCGGGTTGGTGACCGCCTTCCTATGGCGCTCGGCATGGCCGGATCTGATCGTTGGCCTGGGAATTGCGGCACTGAATGCAGACGCGGCGCGCGAGGTCTGGGAGGCAGCTCGGGAGGAGCACCGAGCCGTTTCGTGAATCCAAACGCTCAGCGCGCTGCCGGATTGCCAATCTGCCAATGCAGAGCGCCAATGTAGGCCCCCATACCGGCCGGCAGTCATCCAGAAACTTGCGTGATCTCTAATATAAACGCACACTTGCAAAGCGGACCGAGGGAGAAGCAGCCCACAAGCACGCACCTCATCAAAAGGCCCGCGTCCCGGACGAGGACGCGGGCCGGTTTTCGTTGGCACGTGCTAGGCAGGTATCAAGACGGCGATGCGGTGGATGCCGACCACCTTGCTGGTGTTGGCTGCCTCGTCGGTCTTGCCCTTGGAGCAGGTATACATATCACCTTCCTTGAGCTTGAATTGCTTGTCGGCTTTCTTGATCGTGAATTCACCGGCGGTAATGGTGCACACCATGTCGTTGTCCATCACCATTGCAGGAGCAGCTGCTCCCGGCTGAAAGACCACATCGACAATTGAGATGCTCTTGTAGGCGGGGATATCGGAATTGCCGGTGCCGACCTCAACCACCCTGACGCCGGGGGCTATTTCCTTGCCTTCCTTCGGGCCGTATTTCTTGACCTTTGCAGCTGCCGCCAGCGTGAACAAAGGCGTTACCGCGGCCGCCGTCACGCCGAGCGCGATTGCAGACCTGCGATTTATGGTTTTCATCGCATCCTCCCATTATATTGGCCACGCACCAATGCGCATGGTTGCAATATATTAGCACATATGCAGATAATTGCAGCACGGCGTTTGGGAGCTTCCGGGAGGGAACCGCCTCCCGGTCGAATGCGGCCGAACAATTCCATGCTATGCTGGCGAGCCATCAAACGGGCGACGGGGGATAGCAATGTTGGAAACGGACAAGGTGTTCGCTGGCTCGATTCCGGAAAACTACGACCGCTATATGGTGCCGTTGATTTTCGAGCCGTTCGCCGCTGATCTTGCACAACGAGCAGCGTCCTTGTCGCCAAGCGCCGTTCTGGAAACCGCCGCGGGCACCGGGGTTGTCACCCGCGCATTGGCGCCAAAGCTGTCCCCCGATGCAAGCTATGTCGTAACCGACCTCAACCAGCCGATGCTCGACTACGCCGCTTCGCGGCAAGCTCCCGACGATCGCATCAAATGGCGTCAGGCTGATGCTCTGGCGCTACCGTTCGAAAATGCGGCCTTCGATCTCGTTTGTTGTCAGTTCGGCGCGATGTTCTTTCCCAACCGCTCATCTGCCTACCGCGAAGCCCGGCGAGTCCTGAAACCCGGAGGACATTTTCTATTCAGCGTATGGGATCGCATCGAAGAGAATGTATTCGCGGACGATGTGACGAATGCTCTGGCGAGGATTTTTCCGAACGATCCGCCGCGCTTTCTGGCACGCACGCCGCATGGCTACCACGATACGGCACTGATCCGTAGCGAGCTGGAGGACGCAGGGTTTTCCGGTGTGGTGATCGAGACGAGGGCCGAACAAAGCCGTGCCTCCTCGCCGCGCCTTCCGGCCGTTGCTTATTGCCAGGGCACTCTCCTTCGCAACGAAATCGAGGCCAGAGAGGCGGGAAAACTGGACGCTGCAACCGACTACGCCGCAGCCGCGATTGCAGACAGGCATGGCAGCGGCGAGGTTGCTGCCAAAATCCAGGCTCACATAGTGGTGGCTGTGGTCTAGGTGTTGGATATCCCGTTCCGGCACTTCGCGACATTCAGCTGCCATGCAGCAAACGTCTTGCCGCTATCGCGAACTCCGAGATGATGACCGTTCGTTCGCCCGAGTGGCAGGTCGACAAATGCCAAGTCGACAATCGCCAGTTTGACCGATCGCCGGGGCCTGATGGCGGCGGCTGCCGGCCGCGCGATTCTGGGCGGCGTGGCTTCACTTTCGCAGCCATGGCCGACTCCGCCCAGCAAGGTCTAGTCATTTCGCTTTCTTGACTCGGCCGACAAAAACGGGCAGCAAAGTCGTCATTGGAGGGCAGTTTTGCCAACTATGCAGGTTTTGGAGGGCGTTTTTCGGTGTGACCGTCGCCCAATCGGCGGTCGGTAGAGGGATTGGTTAACCAACTTTGTCCATCTTTTGAATCAATCGGCAACAGACGCGAAGTGTGCTGGGGGCACCAGGCGAACTGTGAATGTCACGGCTGCGAAATCCGCTAGCCGGCATCGGCCGATTGAGAGTGGTTGAATGGCGTTTGTAAGTGCGAAAACCCGGGGTGACAGTCCTGCAACTGGATTGACTTCGATGAGGCCCGGCCTGCGCTGGGTCGCGGTTCCGGCCGTCGGCGCAGCCATTGCTTTATGGTCGGTGGCGACCTTGGCCGGCCTCTATTCGATGGGAACCTCGCTCACCGCCGCTTCCAACGGTCTTCCGCAAAGCCTGCTCGCGCCGCGCACCATCGCGCTCGCCGATCCTCGCCGCAGCCTTGCAAAGGCGCAGGCCCCGACATGGGCCGCGGCAAACGCAGCGCTGTCGGCCCAGCTGCTGCAGCATGGATGCGATGCGAACTGCCTGCGGTCGGCATCGAACTTCGTTCACCGGGGAAAATCGGCGCGTCTCAAGCGCAATAGCGTGCCGCTTGTCGCCAATGCGTCGCGGCAACCAAGCTTCGACGACGTGGTGGCCAAAGCCGCGCTGTCGCCGCAAAAGCTTGCCGCCGCCTTTGCCCGTGCCTCCTCCGGCTCACCCGTCATGCTCGCAAGCCTGCCGGCCGGCGCCCGGTTCGCCGAGCCGGTACGCATTCCCGACCCGAACGGCCCGGCATCGGTGCGCTTCGGGCCGGCGGTGGCGGAGATCGAACGTTCGTCGCGCCTGGCGCTGGCGTTGGCCAATACATTGCCGGAGCAGATGATCGACGTGCTCCCGGCAGCCGTCGCGGCAAGCGAGCCCGCAGTTTCACAAGAGCCGCAAGAACCTGAGGTCCAGTTGGCCTCGCTGCCGCCGCAAGACGACATGCCCGACAGCATTCCGCTGCCGACGCTGCGTCCGCGGGCGGTCATCGATCAGCCGGCCGAGGCGCCGCAGGCCCAAGCGCCGAAAGACCGGGCGCCCAAGGATCAGGCCTCAAAGGCCCAGGCAGCAAAAACGGAGCCGCCCCAGGCATCCAAGGCCCAGGCATCCAAGACCCAGGCAGCCAGGGCGAACAAGGTGCAGACGGCCGACGCTCCGCCGGCCGAGACGCAACCCGGCAGCCTGTCGCCTCGCAATTCGTCACAAGCGGCAGTGCCGGCGGTGTCGGGCAAGCCGGGCAAACGGTCGAAGACGCAGGGCGGCGACATGCTGGCCTATGCCAAGCCCGACATGCCTTCCGGCAGTCTCGGCGGGGCCTTCAGGAACCTGTTCACCACGCCCGGCATGGGCAGCGGCGTCGCCGTCTACGACATCTCGGCCAAGACTGTCTATATGCCCGACGGTTCGCGGCTGGAGGCACATTCGGGATACGGTTCGATGGTCGACCAGCCGCGCTACGTTCACAAGAAGAATGTCGGTCCGACGCCGCCCGACACCTACAATCTGACGCTGCGGGAATCGCGCTTCCATGGCGTCGAGGCACTGCGTCTCACCCCTACCAGCGGCAGCAACAAATATGGCCGCGACGGCCTGCTCGCCCACACCTACATGCTGCGCGGCGGCCGCGCCGAATCCAATGGCTGTGTCGTCTTCAAGGACTATGCCCGCTTCCTCGCCGCCTACAAGAAGGGCAAGATCAAGCGCCTCGTCGTGGTGCCGCGGCTGTCGAAGCCGCTGACACGCGTCGCCCAAGAGGGCCGCGGCGCTTAGACGGTTGCGGCGACGCACTACGAAAGCCGTTTTGTCGCGATCCTTCGCGCCCCCCTCTGTCCTGCCGGACATCTCCCCCAAAAGGGGGGAGATCGGACTTCGCGTTTGTCTGCCGTCATCCTGCAACGCTGGCGATTGGCGAAATCGCGGATAACAGCCAATCTCCCCACAAGTGGGGGAGATGTCCGGCAGGACAGAGGGGGGCGCTGTCCCGCCGGCATCGCTGGTTTTGCCGCGTGGACTTTCCCGCCCGATTTCCAACAGATTGTCAGCAGCCGGCCGCGAGACGGTTTTCATTCCCGGCCGAGGATATTATGACTGACCCGTAGGGGCGGCTCCAGCTTCAAACAATCAAGAGGACATCATGACAATACGCGCTGTCGTCTGGGGCGAGAATATTCATGAGCGGACCAACGAGGTGGTCGCGGGCATCTATCCCGAGGGCATGCATGCGACGATCGCCAATGCGCTGAAGCTCGACCCGGAGATTTCGGTGTCGTGGGCGACGCTGGAGCAGAAGGAGCATGGGCTGCCGGCCGACCGTCTGGCCGAGACCGATGTCTTGCTGTGGTGGGGGCACAAGGACCATGGCACCGTCGCCGACGAAGTGGTCGAGCGCGTGGCGCGCCGCGTCTGGGAGGGCATGGGGCTGATCGTTCTCCATTCCGGCCATTTCTCGAAGATTTTCAAGAAGCTGATGGGCACGCCCTGCACGCTGAAATGGCGCGAGGCGGGCGAGCGCGAACGGCTCTGGGTGACCAGTCCCAACCATCCGATTGCTGCCGGGATCGGCGAGTATTTCGAGCTCGAGAACGAGGAGATGTATGGCGAGCAGTTCGCCGTGCCGGAACCGCTCGAAACCGTCTTCATCTCCTGGTTCCAGGGCGGCGAAGTGTTCCGGTCGGGGCTGACCTATCGCCGCGGCGCCGGCAACATCTTCTATTTCAGGCCCGGCCACGAGACCTATCCGACCTATCACGACGCCAATGTCCAGAAGGTGCTGCGCAATGCGGTGAAATGGGCGCATAACCCGCAAGGCTCCAATCCGGCCATTCTCGATGCGCCGAACGTGCCGGTGGAAAAGGCGCTCGAGCCGATCGTCGAGCGCGGCGGAAAACTTCATTCCGCGGGCGAAGCCGGCTTTCGCTAGGCTACGATCCCGAACGGTTGGTTCGGGAAATCCATGATCAAACAAGAAGATAAAGCCCTGTCCTAAGGATAAAGAATCATGCGTCTGTTGATACTCGGTACCGGCTGGATGGCGGAGGAGCATGCCAGGCAGTTCGGCAAGATCGAGGGCGTCGAACTGATCGGCGCCGTCGATCTCGACCGTACGCGTGTCGACAAGTTTTCGGACATCTACGGTATCCCCAACCGGTTCGCGTCGCTGGACGAGGCGCTGGCATGGGGCAAGTTCGACGCGGTGGCGAACGTGACGCCCGATCGCATCCACCATCCGACCACCATGATGCTGATCGCGGCGGGCAAGCCGGTGCTGTGCGAGAAACCGCTGGCCGAAAATTACCAGAGGGCCAGTGAAATGGCCGATGCCGCCGAGCGGGCCGGCATCATCAACATGGTCAACCTGACCTATCGCAATGTCGCGCCGCTGCAGAGAGCGCGCGCCATGGTGCTGGCCGGCGAGATCGGCACGGTCAGGCATGTCGAGGCGTCCTATCTGCAGAGCTGGCTGGTGTCCAAGTTCTGGGGCGACTGGCGCACCGATCCGAAATGGCTGTGGCGGCTGTCGCGCGGCCACGGCTCCAATGGCGTGCTGGGCGACGTCGGCATCCATATCCTCGATTTCGCCAGCTATGGCGCGGCGCTCGACATCGACCATGTGTTCTGCCGGCTGAGATCCTTCGACAAGGCGCCCGGCAACCGGATCGGCGAGTACGGGCTCGACGCCAATGACAGTTTCACCATGTCGCTGGATTTCAGCAATGGCGCCTTCGGCGTCGTCCATGCCAGCCGCTGGGCGACCGGCCATTTGAACGAACTCCGCCTGCGCATCTACGGCGACAAGGGCGGCATCGAAGTCGTGCACAATCTGACCGGCTCGGAGCTGAAAACCTGCATCGGCGAAGACGTCGAGAACGCCAAATGGCAGGTTCTGGATGCCGGAACGGTGGCGACCAACTACCGGCGCTTCGTCGATGCAGTGCGCAACGGCGTCCAGGCCGAACCGTCATTTCGCCACGCGGCCGAATTGCAGAAGGTCCTCGACCTCGCCGTCGTCTCGGATGAGAAGCGGGCCGAATTGAGCACGCACGCGGATGCGCAATAGGCCTGGGTTCCTCGCGGCGGGGCGAGGGAGAGGTGGCCGCAAAGCGGCCGGAGAGGGGTCTTTGGCAGCGAGGGCCTTCGCAAGAACGAAATGTCTTTGATGTCGGGACAAGGTCGCACGCAATGACATGGTCAGCGCAATTCCCCCTCTCCGTCTCGGCGACCCGAGTGGTTTGTGAAACTCGCTAGCCGCGAGCGAGACTGAACTAACTCGGAAGGTCAGTTGACTCTTCGCCGCAACGGCCCATCGTTGATTGTTGGCCTACCTTTCCGACCAACTTTTGAACAGGGAGGAAACAATGGAAGCCGTCAATCGTAGATCCACAATTGCACTCGGCCTTACACTGGCCGCAACGCCTCTGATCGCTTGGGGGACACCAGCAGCCGCCCAGACTTACGGCCCCGATGAGGGCAAGGAGGTCTCACCCGGCGTCAGAGTTGTAGCGCTTGGTGAGCGCAAGTCGGTCATACCAGCCTATGCAACGGTGAAGCTGCGCGATGTTGTCATTCAGCCCGGAGCGAAGACGACTGACAACATGATGAAGAACGACATGCTCTGCCACATGACTGAGGGAGAACTTTCGGTCGTTCACAACAAACAAAAGTTCACAGTCAAGAAGGGCGATGTTTGGGCCTGCGCTAATGGCGCTACGACAGAAGGCACCCAGAACACGAGCAGTGCGGTCGCGATCATGCGGGTCATCGATTTGATGCCAGCATAAGGGAAGCGGCTGGTGGAAGTGCGGCAATGGCCGCCCTAAGAGGAAGCCCGGCGCGCATCTGTCGTATTAGGGAACGTCCAGCGAAGGGCCGCTTTCCACCCATCTCGGGCCATCGGCGGCAGCCAACTGATTGAGTTTGAGCCCTAATGCCGCAGGATCTTGCTCAGAAAGGCGCGGCTGCGATCGGTCTTGGGGTTGGAGAAGAACTCGTCCGGGGTGCCGCTTTCGACGATGGCGCCGGCGTCCATGAACACGACGCGCTGGGCGACCTTGCGGGCAAAGCCCATCTCGTGCGTCACCACCATCATGGTCATGCCTTCCTCGGCCACCGCGACCATGACGTCGAGGACTTCCGAGATCATCTCGGGATCGAGCGCCGAGGTCGGCTCGTCGAACAGCATGATCTTGGGGCGCATGCCGAGGCAGCGCGCGATCGCCACGCGCTGCTGTTGGCCGCCTGAGAGTTGCGCCGGATAGGCATCGACCTTGTCGGCGAGGCCGACCTTGGCGAGCAGCTCGCGCCCGGCCTTTTCGGCCTCGGTGCGTGGGATCTTGCGGACATGGATCGGCGCCAGGGTGACGTTCTCGAGCGCCGTCTTGTGCGGGTAGAGGTTGAACGACTGGAAGACGAAGCCGATCTCGGTGCGCAGCCGCGTCATGTTGGTGGCGGGGTCGCCGAGGCGCTGGCCGTCGACCATAAGGTCGCCGTCGCGGATCGTCTCCAGCCCGTTGATGCAGCGGATCAAGGTGCTCTTGCCCGAACCGCTCGGGCCGCAGACGACGACCACTTCGCGCGGCTCGACGCTCAGCGTGATATCCCTGAGCACGTTGAGCTGGCCGAACCATTTGTTGACGCCGCGAAATTCGATCATGCCGGTTTTGGTCATATTGCCGGACCCTTGGGGTTCGATGTCACAACTGCACCTCGCCATGGGCCGCGCCCATGCGTTGCTCCAGCCGGCGGGCCAGCATGATCAGGGGGTAGCAGACGATGAAATAACCGAGGCCGACGAGGAAGAAGACCAGCAGGCCGTTCGGCACACGCTGCACCACCAGCCAGCCGACGCGGGTGAGGTCGGTGAGCCCGATCGCCGAGACCACCGAGGAATCCTTGATCAGCAGCACATATTGCCCGACCAGCGGCGGCAGCACGATGCGCATCGCCTGCGGCAGCACCACCTGGCGCATGCGCTGCCAGCGCGACAGGCCCGACGCCAGCGCCGCCTCGACCTGGCCATGCGGCACCGAGCGGATGCCGGCGACGACGATCTCGCAGATGAAGCAGGCGGCCAGATTGGTCAGCGCGATGATGCCGGCGGTGAAGGCGTCGAGCTCGATGCCGAGCTCCGGCAGGATGAAGAAGATCAGGAAGATCTGCACCAGGAACGGCGTACCGCGGATCAGGTCGACCCAGGCGCCGATCGCGCCGCTGATCAGCCGGTTGCCGCCGGTGCGCAGGATGCCGAGGCCGAAGCCGAGCAGCGTGCCTAGCACCAGGCTGATCAGCGACAGCACCACGGTCATGCCGAGGCCGCGCAGCGCGAGGGGATAGCTGCCGGCGATGCTTTGCAGCTGTTGCCAGATCATGTCCGTGCCCCCGCCAGGCCGAGCCAGCGCCCGGAGAGCGCCGCCAGCCCCTTCAGCCCGTAATAGAGCAGCAGGTAGAAGGCGGCGATGGTGATGAAACCTTCGGCCGGCATGAAGCGGTCGGAGGCGAGCAATTGTCCGGCGCGCGTCAGTTCGGCGACCGAGATCAGCGACAACAGCGCGGAATCCTTGACCAGCACGATCGCCTGGCCGAGCAGCGGCGGGATCGTCACCTTGAACGCCTGCGGCAGGATGACTAGGCGCATGCGCTGGACATAGGTCATGCCCGAAGCGACGCCGGCCTCGACCTGGCCGCGCGGGATCGACAGGATGCCGGCGCGGATGATCTCGGCGACATAGGCGCCGCTGTTCAGCGACAGGGCCAGGATGCCGACGACGAACTCGGGCAGGACGAAGCCGAGCCGCGGCAGGCCGAAATAGAGGAAATAAAGCTGCGCCAGCAGCGGCGTGGCGCGCACCGCGTCGATATAGGCCTTGGCCGGGACGCGGAACAGCCGGCCGCGCTGCAGGTTCATTGCGGCGAGCACGATGCCGACGGCGAGCGCGCCGGCAAAGGAGAGGACAGACAGCCACACCGTCGTGACGAGGCCCTGCCCGAACAGGGGCAGATATTCGACGATGGTGCGGAAGCTGAAGTTTTCGAGCATGGGTGGGGCGGTGAATGGTGAATGGTGAATGGTGAGTAGTGAGTAGTGAGTAGCGAATAGCGAATAGCGCTTACTGATCCCTACTCACTATTCACTATTCACTATTCCCTCTACTCAGTGATCCTTCTTCCAGGCGTCGGAATTGACCCAGTAGTCGAGGTTCTTCTGCAGGCGGCCGTCTAGGCTGACCTGGTCGAGGAACAGGTTCATCCAGGTCAGCAGGTCCTGCTCGTCATAGCGCGTGGCGAAGGCCAGCGGCTCCTTCGACAGCATGTCCGGCATGATGATGAAGCTGCCGGCCGGATAAGCGGTCGACTGGCCCTTGACCGCCGAGACGTCGTTGACGCCGCAATCGGCCTGGCCGTTGTTGACTGCGTCGAGCAGCAGCGGGCCGCCGCCCTTGTAGCTCTTGATGTCGGCATCGGGGAAGGCGGCCTTGGCTTCCTTCTCGCCGGTGGCGCCGAGCAGCACCGCGATCTTGGTGCCCTTGGCCTTGCAGTCCTCGGTGGATTTGAAGGCGGTCCCAGCCTTGGTGAAGACGGTGCTGCCCGTGTACATGTAAGGCTTGGTGAAGGCGACCTTCATGCCACGCGCCAGCGTCGGCGTCATGTCGGCGACCAGAAGATCGGCCTTGCCCGACAGCAGCGCCGGGATCAGGCCATCCCAGTCGAAGTCGAGGAAGGTGATCTTGACGCCCATTTCCTTGGCCATCAGTTCGGCGAGTTCGACCGAACTGCCGGTGCGCTCGCCGGCGGCGCCGACCAGCGAGAAGGGCGGTCCTTGCGTCTGCACCGCAACGCGCAACTCGCCGCGCTTGGTGATCTCGTCGAGGGTTCCGGCACTGGCGGCGGCGGTGAGGCCGGCGAGCGCAAGTCCGGCGATGAAAAGCTTGGCAATCTTCATTTGGGCATTCCTCCTTGTTGTCGTTTGTTGTTCCACTTGTTGTTTCACCCCATCGAGGTGCTTTTTGAGCGGCAGCGCCGTTGCCGGCGGCGACCACCGTTCGAAAATCCTTCAGTCCCAGCTCACCGTTTCGGCGACCTTGATGCCGCGCCTTGCCAGTTCATCGAGGAAGCGGCCATCGGGCACATGCAGCAGCGGATTGAGCAGGCCGGGCGCGGCGATCTCGCGCCGTGCCAGCATCTGCGCCACGATGCTGGCGGGATAGCCGACGCCGAGGCTCATGCCGAACAGGCCGGAGGCGAGGTCGCGTTCGATGACCAGCTCCGAGGTCACCGTCTTGCGGCGGCCGCCTTCGCTGCCGACAAAGACGTTGCGCATGACGCAAAGGTCCTTCTCATCGGCGCCATATTGCAGTTGCGGGCCAAGCAGCCGGCCGAGAAATTCGCGTGGGCTGACGCCGGTGCCGGGCACCTTGTCCTCGGACAGGAAGCCGAGCTGCTTCAGCGGCGCCCAGAACGCCGACCAGCCCGGCCAGCGCAGCGAATAGCGGCCGGAGCGCTGCAGCCCCTTGGCGGCGGCGAGCATGCCGGCATAATGCGGCGCGTCGCCATTGGGGAAGGCTTCCAGCCTGCCCAGCCCCGCCACCTCGATCTCGTGGATGAAGCGATTGTCGTGCTGGCGGGCGGCCGGCACATCGACCCGTTTGCCGTCCTCGACCAGCACGCTGTCGCGGTTCTGGCTGACCAGAACCATGTCGAAATTCCAGCTCACCTTATAGTGCAGCGGCTCGACCACCGCCCTCGGTTCGGGAATGCCGCCGCAGTAGGAATCGATCGCGGTGATGGTGTCGAACTGGCTTGCGGCGCGCGCGTAGAGCACAAGGTCGATGCCGGGGTCGAGCCCGCATTCGGTCACGATCGACACGCCAGCCTTTTCGGCCTCTAGCGCCAGATCGGCGATGGTCTTGCCGTAATTGGTGGTGACCAGCGGCGTGCGCGTCGCGATCGCCGCCTGCACCGCCTCGCGCATCAGCGGCTGCGGCAACAGGTCGATGACCGCGTCGATGTCCTTCATCACATCGGCCAGCACCGGACCGATCGCGCCCTCCGGCACGACAAAACGCACCCGGGCAAGGTCGGTAAGGCCGCCAAGCCGCGCAGCGCCGTCGGTTGCAGTGTCGACGCAGACCACTTGCTCGACGCCGTCGCTGGCAACGAGGTCAGCGATCGCCGCCCGGCCTTGCAGGCCGAGGCCGCCGAGAACCGCGATCTTCATGCCATTTCCTTCCGCGTATCGTCCGACCAGCAGCCTTCCGGCAGGCTGACCCATTTGTTGCAGGACGCCATGACGACGAAGGTCTCGCTGCGCACGACTTCGCCCGGCTCGCCGGCGCCGGGGATCAGCTCGCTGGTGACGCGGTAGAGATCGGCGACATCGCCGGCCACGGTTACGTCGACGATGATGTCGAAGCGCCCGGTGACGACGGCGGCCGAATTCACGAAAGGCAATTCCGAGATGCGCTGCGCCAGTTCTCGCGCCCGGCCGCGCCCTTGCGCGTTGATACCGACGATCGCCGAGATCAGCTCGGGGCGTTCGGTCAGGTTGAGCAGCCCGACGATCTTGAGCAGGTTGCGGTCGAGCAGGTTACGCAGCCGCATGCGCACCGTCGGCACCGAGATCGCCATCTTCTCGGCGAGGCGGTTGACGCCAAGCTGCGCGTCCTGCGACAGCAGCTTGACCAGTCGCCGGTCGGTCTGATCGAGATGTTCCCGCAAACGCTCAGGCTTTCATAAAGGGAAAGAAACGATGGGATTTTATTTCGGATATGAAAATTACCTTATGAGGAATTTTTAACAACGGCAAGAGCCATGTCATCCGCGGTGCCCCTGTGCCTGTCGGCAGTTTCGTCGATGACGCCACATTTTGTTCTTGCTTTGTGCCGGCAGCTATGCTACTAATTTAGGTATGGTGCCAATTGGCTCCAACGACCCGTCCTCCCGAGGCGGGTTTTTGTTTCCGGATCTTTTGAAGGTTCAGCGCCGCCGGTTTAAGGTTGGCGGGACAGCGTCGTTCTGCGGGGCGCAGCCGCAACTCATGCCTTCACGTGACGGGCGGAAAGGCTCATCCGCGAAATGGCCAAAAGCGGCTTTTCAACAAGAACGTAGCTGGCCAGGGAGACGGCAATGCAGGTTGCGACAATAACCATGCCTGCAAGCCATGGTAATACGCTGACGCTTGCAACAACAGGAGCGGTCGCAAGCAGCACGATAGGATGGGTCAGATAGAGAGAGTAGGAAGCATCACCTAACCTTGCCAGCACGCGAGGAGCAAAAAGCCGGAAGTAGCTTTCCAGGCTGATGCAACCCGCGACAAGGATCAACGCCGGGATTCCCTGAGCAAGGGTTCGCGGCAAGTTGAAGCCAAGTACCATCACCAGCATGGACACGATGGCGAACACGATTGCCGAGACACCCGGGACGGCAGGCAAACGCGCCAGTCTGCCGACCAGGTGGCCGAGAGCCATGCCGGCTAGGAACTCAAACAGGATTGGCGTGGTATAGAAAAACAGCACAGTGTCGGCGGCGGGTTTGAAGATGATGCGCGCCGCCACGGCGATTGCAAAGACAACGCCGACCGCGGCCATTTGCGTCAACCTGCCAAAACGCATAGTCGCCGCGAACAGAATGTAAAACAGGATTTCCAGATTGAGCGTCCAACCCACCCCAAGCACCGGTTGGACATAGCCTGTGACCGTATCGAGATAGGGTATGAAAAGCAGGCTATTGCTGATCTGCTCAAGAGACACTGCATGACCGGCAAACAACCAAAGTGCGGCGACCATGAGGAAGGTCATGACCCAATAGAACGGAACGACGCGCGTGAACCGCTGCATCAAAAATGCTCGGTGGTCGCGACGTCTGTTCTCCGTCGAGAGAATCATGACAAAACCACTGATGACGAAAAACAGGTCGACGCCACTGTTTAGAACGGGAATACGCAGATCGAGCATGCCCAGTGCGGCCGGAAGATGATAGATAACAACCATGAGGGCTGCTAGCCCGCGCAGGACCTGTATCGATGTATATTGTTGAACCCGACGCGGCGCAGCGTGATCATTCTGTGGAATGATGTTCATCAAAAATGGTCCCCGGTGCGGGAGAGCTTTAACACACGTGATCGTTGGTGTGCTGATTAACTGCTGGTTTAATTAATACATAAAGTTTTAGATAAGTTTTACTGAAATTAGCGCGCGGCCACACTTGGGCTCGCCCGACTTTGTCCTGCCTCGTTGCCAAAAACTTGGCATCTCCCCGTGAAGAGGAGATTGGCCGTCATCAACGCTTCCCCGCGCTAACGGCTGGCCTCGAAGATGGCGACGGCTGCCGCTGTCAGCGCAGCGTTGCCGGATGCTACCGTTCCATCAGGAAGCTCCTTGCCGTCTTCCAGTCCGACACGCGTCGACCAACCACGCGCCGCCGCCCGGTGCACGAACGGCCAGACCGTGGCGTCGGCGCCGTGCAGCAGGATCGCCCGGCGCATTCCGGCGCCGTCGAGCACGGCGGCGATATCGTCGCTGATCTCCAGCGCAGCGTCCGGCTCCTGCTCGGAGATTTCGATCAGGATGCGCAGCACGCGGTTGCCGTGGTCGAGGCTCACCAGGCGCTCGGCATCGGCGACCGAGGCGAGCCCGGCCTCGATGCCAATGCCGCGCTGGCGCAGACGGTCCATCACGACGGGCGCGGCGTCTTCGCTGAGATTGACCGAGGCGTAGTCGGGCAGCTCGCTCCAGCCGGCGATCGCGGCCAGCGTCCGCTCGTCGTCGTTCTCGATCCAGGCACCCGTCGACACGCCGATCAGCGTCCCCGGGCACGCGCGGCGGAGCGCTAGCACAGTCTGGTCCATCGTCGCCGGCGCAAGACTTTCGCGGCCGTCCAGCCCGCGGGCATGAACATGCAGTTCGGCGGCACCGGCGGCGACGCAGGTCGCGCCGTCGCGCGCCATGGCTTCGGGATCAAGCGGCAGTTGCGGGTGGAAATCGGCGCTGCGCGCGCCATTGATGCAGGTCTGGACGATCATGGAGGTGGCGGCCCCGTTGAAGTGGAACAAGTTTAGCGCACGACAACGAAATCGGAAATTGGATGATGTCCCATCCCGCGAAGTTCACCCGGCAAGAAACGGGTGGTCCGCGCGCGCCGTTTCACCCATCTCAAATGACAGAGAAGCCACAGGAGGCGAAGCCATGACCATCCACTCGATCGGTTCGAAAGCGGCGGTGAAATCCGCGGAGGCGCGCGTTGCCGGATATGACTGGCGGAAGCTGGCCGATGAGCTGAGCGGCTATGGCTGCGCGGTGATGGAAAAGCTGCTGACGCCGCAGGAGTGCCGGCAGATTGCCGGACTTTATTCGGACGAGAGCCATTTCCGCAGCCATGTGCACATGGCGCGGCACGGCTTCGGAAGGGCGAGTACCGCTATTTCCGCTATCCCTTGCCCGACTTGATCGGCGGCTTGCGCACCGCGCTCTATCCGCGCCTGGCCGCGGTCGCCAACGACTGGAACGCGCGCATGGGTATCGCGCAGCGCTACCCCGACGAACACGCCGCGTTCCTCAAGCAATGCCACGAGCAGGGCCAGACGCGGCCGACGCCGCTCCTGCTGCAATACATTCCCGGCGACTTCAATTGCCTGCATCAGGATCTCTATGGCGATCTGGCGTTCCCGCTGCAGGTGGCGATCCTGTTGTCCGAACCCGGCAAGGATTTCACCGGCGGCGAGTTCGTGCTGACCGAGCAACGTCCGCGCATGCAAAGCCGCGCCGAGGTGGTGCCGCTGCGCCAGGGCGATGCGGTCGCCTTCGCGGTCCACAATCGACCGGTCCAGGGCAGCAAGGGCAATTACCGCGTCAATCTCAGGCACGGCGTCAGCCGGCTTCGCTCCGGCATGCGCCACACCGTCGGCATCATCTTCCACGACGCCAAATAGCCGAGCCGTCCGGTCAAGGCCCGGCGGCGATTACCTGGAAAAATCGCTGCGCACGATGCCGTGGCGCTGGAGCTTGTCGTAGAAGGTCTTGCGCGGAATTCCCAACGCTTCGATCGTGCGCCTGACGTCGCCGTCGTTGCGGCCAAGCGTCTCGCGGATGATGTCGGCCTCGTAGCGCTCCAGCCGCTCCGGCAGCTTCATTGCGGTGTTCGGTTGGGTCGGGGCAGGGGGTTGTGCTTCGGCGCCTTCCTCCAATCCAAGCACAAACCGCTCGGCGAAATGCGCCAGTTCGCGCACATTGCCCGGCCAGTCATGGTCGCTCAGATGGCGATGCACCGTCGCCGGCACTGCCGGCACCGGACGATGGAAGCGGGCGGCGGCGCGCTCGGCGAAATAGAAGAACAGCAGGGCGACATCTTCGCGGCGCTCGCGCAGCGGCGGGATCGAGATCGTCACCACGTTGAGCCGGTAATAGAGGTCCTCGCGGAAAGCGCCGCGCTGGCGCGGATCGCCGAGATCGACCTTGGCGGCGGCGACGACGCGCAGGTCGACTGGCCGCACCTCGTTGGTGCCGAGCGGAGTGACCTCGCGCATTTCCAAGACGCGCAGCATCTGCACCTGTGTCGAGACCGGCATGCTTTCGATCTCGTCGAGGAACAGCGTGCCGCCGCTGGCGTGCTCGATGCGGCCGATCCGTTTCTTCTGTGCGCCGGTGAAGGCGCCGGCCTCATGGCCGAACAACTCGCTCTCGATGACCGTCTCCGGCAGCGTACCGCAATTCAGCGCAACGAAATTGCCCCTGGCGCGGCGGCTCCAGCGATGCAGAAGACTGGCTACCACCTCCTTGCCGGAGCCGGTCTCACCAGTCACCAGCACATCGACATCGGTGTCGGCGATCTGGCGTAGCGTGCGGCGCAACCTTTCCATCGCCGGTGTCTGGCCGATCAGCGGCAGGCCGTCCTGCGCCTCTCCGGCCGCCTCGCGCAGGGCCCGGTTCTCCATCACCAGGCGGCGCTTTTCCGCCGCGCGACGCACGCTCTGCACCAGCCGGTCGGCGGCGAAGGGCTTTGTGATGAAGTCGTAGGCGCCGTCCTTGATCGCCTTGACGGCCATGGCGATGTCGCCGTGGCCGGTGACGAGGATGACCGGAATGTCCGCATCCAGCCGCAGGACACGGTTGAAAAGCTGCAAGCCGTCGATCTGAGGCATGCGGATATCGGACACCACGACGCCGGCAAAATCGGCGTCGAGCCCGGCCAGCGCCTCGGCCGCCACCGCAAAGGCCGAGACCGAGAAGCCGGCAAGCTCCAGCGTCTGCGCGGTGGCCTTGAGGAGATCGCGGTCGTCGTCGATCAGGATTACCGGCGCGGCATTGTCGTTCGTCATGATGGCTTACGCTGCTGTCTGGAGATGAATGGTGAAGCGGGTGCCGCTGTCGTCGCTCGAAACGTCGATGCGGCCGCCATAATCGGCGACGATGTCCTTCGAGATGACGAGGCCAAGGCCAAGGCCTTTTTCCTTGGAAGTGTTGAACGGCGTGAACAGCGATTTGAGGATCCCTGGCGGAATGCCCGGTCCGTTGTCGGACACGGCGACCGTCACGCCGTCGGCGGTCTCTTCGACCGATACCTGCACATGAGCGTCGTCGCGGCCGTCGAGCGCCTCTAGCGCGTTCTGGAAGAGGTTGATCAGCACCTGTTCGAGCCGCACCCGATTGCCCATGACCTTGAGGCTCGGCGGCGGCAGGTCGATGGCCAATGCGTCGAGCCGGCCGGCAAAGCGGCTTCTCAAGAGCACGACCGCGCCCTCGATGACACCCCGCAATTCGATAGGCTCGGCGGCGGTGCGGCCCTTGCGGGCAAATGCCTTCAACTCCTCGGTGATTGAGCCGATGCGTTCGGTAAGGGCTGCGATGGCGCCGAGGTTTTCCTCGGCCGGCCCGGTCTGCTTACGGTCGAGGAAAGTGCGGGCATTGTCGGCATAGGCGCGGATGGTGGCGACCGGCTGGTTGATCTCATGGGCGACGCCGGCGGCGACCTGGCCGAGGATGGCGAGGCGGTTGGCCTGGACCAGATCCTGCTGCACGATTTGGAGCTTGGCTTCCGTGCTGCGGTGGTCTGATATCTCGGCCTGCAGCCGGTCGCGGGCGCGGCTCAAATCCTCGGTCCGTTCGACGACGCGGCGTTCGAGCTCGGTGCGGGCCGCCTGTTCGGCGGCAATCCGCATCTGCGCCGACTGCCGGCGCCACAAGAGGTACGCGGCCAGACCGAGCAGCGGGACGACGACGCCGAGCGCAAGAAGCCGCATTTCGCGGACGGCAGCGGCGATCGGCGCTTCAGCCGGAATCAGATAGTCGAGCCGCCAGGGGGTCGAAGGAACCGGCGTGGAAAGGCTGAGATACTCCGCGTCGCTGCCGCCGGGCGTCATCGCGTGAACGATCGACACATCCGGGCTGAGCGCCCGCGGGTGCATGATCGGCAACGGCACAAGCGGCGCGTCGCCGAACTGTTGGCTGTCGCGAATTGCGGCCTGCTTGGGAGCGGCCAGCTGTGCGGTTGTCATGAAGCGCCAGGACGGCACGCTGGTGATCAGCACGACACCATTCTCGTCGCTGACATAAGCCGGGCGGTTCGCCTCGCGCCAGTCGGCTTCGAGCTGGTCGAACTCCATCTTGACGACGACGACGCCGAGCGGTGCGCCTGTGTCGCCGACGCGCCGCGAAATGTAGAGGCCGGGACGCTTGCTGACATTGCCGAGTGCAAAATATTCGGCGGTTCCGGCCTGCATTGCGCCGGAGAAATAATCGCGAAAACGGTAGTCATTGCCGACGAAGCTGATCGGCTCGCGCCAGTTGCTGGAGGCGATCGCCAGTCCGTCGGTGCCGATGACATAGAGCACCGACGCCTTGGTGCCGGAGACCAGCCCCTCGAGCTTGCGGTTCAGCACATCGATTGCCGCGGCATTTTCCTGCGACAGCGCGTCACGCACTTGCTGGTCTGCGGACAAAAGCAGGGGTAGGGCGCGCGGGCTTTCGAGCACGGCGCGCAGCAGCGCGACCTTCAGATTGGCGTCGGTACGCCCCTGCGCCGCCAGGGTTCCGACCTCGGCGGTGCGGCCGTAAAGGCCGGCGCCGTGGAGCGCTGCCGTGACCATCAGCAGGGCGACGGCCGCAAACAGCAACCAGGCTCGGCGCGCGCGCCTGGCGAGTTGCTCGGGCGTCGAAGACAAGGCACCGGCGGGGCGTTGCAGCATCGCCCATTTGTGCATGAACTCGCACAAAACACAATTCGACCTATGCGGAGAGTCGCACTTGGCCAGGTGTCCAGCAGTGCGGACGTTTGCGAATGCTCAACAAAATCAATGATGAAAACTCTTCTGCGTATCTGGCACGGCTGTTGCAGAAACGAATTCAGCAGTCGCGAGGCTGCTGGTCAAACAACTGCCCCGGGGAGTCGAGCTTTCGATCGGGGCGCCATGGAGGACGTCATGCAGACAGCAATCGCTGCCGCCGAGCCGCGCGGCAAACTTCCCTTATACCGGCATCTTTATGTGCAGGTGCTGGCGGCGATCGCCGCCGGCGTGCTGCTCGGCCATTTCTATCCGGAAACCGGCGAGGCGATGAAGCCGTTCGGCGACGCCTTCATCAAGCTGGTGAAGATGGTGATCGCGCCGGTGATCTTCCTGACGGTGGCGACCGGTATCGCCGGCGTTTCCGACTTGCAGAAGGTCGGCCGCGTCGCCGGCAAGGCGATGATCTATTTCCTGGTGTTCTCGACGCTGGCGCTGGTCGTCGGCCTGGTCGTCTCCAATGTCGTCCAGCCCGGCGCCGGCATGCACATCAATCCGGCCACGCTCGATACCACCAAGGTGACGGCCTATGCCGAGAAGGCGCACGACACAACCATCGTCGGCTTCCTGATGAACATCATCCCCGACACCATCACCGGCGCCTTCGCGCAGGGCGACATCCTGCAGGTGCTGTTCTTCTCGGTGCTGTTCGGTGTCGCCCTGGCGCTGGTCGGCGATCGCGGCCGTCCGGTCGTCGATTTCCTGCAGGCGCTGACCACGCCGATCTTCCGCCTCGTCGCCATCCTGATGAAGGCCGCGCCGATCGGCGCCTTCGGCGCCATGGCCTTCACCATCGGCAAATACGGCATCGGCTCGATCGCCAATCTCGCCATGCTGATCGGCACGTTCTACCTGACCGCGCTGCTGTTCGTGCTGGTGGTGCTCGGCGCGGTCGCCCGCTACAACGGCTTCTCGATCCTGGCGCTGATCCGCTACATCAAGGAAGAACTGCTGCTGGTGCTCGGCACTTCGTCCTCGGAAGCGGCATTGCCGGGCCTGATGGCCAAGATGGAGCGCGCCGGCTGCAACCGCTCGGTGGTCGGCCTGGTCATCCCGACCGGCTATTCCTTCAATCTCGACGGCACCAACATCTACATGACGCTGGCGGCGCTGTTCATCGCGCAGGCGACCGACACGCCGCTCACCTACGGCGACCAGATCTTGCTGCTCGCCGTCGCCATGCTGAGCTCCAAGGGTGCCGCCGGCATCACCGGCGCCGGCTTCATCACCCTGGCGGCGACGCTCTCGGTCGTACCCACCGTGCCGGTCGCCGGCATGGCGCTGATCCTCGGCGTCGACCGCTTCATGTCGGAGTGCCGGGCTCTGACCAACTTCATCGGCAATGCGGTGGCGACGGTGGTGGTGGCGCGCTGGGAGGGAGAACTCGACCAGACGAAGTTTGCCGCCGCCATGGCTGGCGACTTGCCGGAGGAAGTCGACCTGTCGATGCCGGGGTTGCAGGCCGCCTGACTGTTTAGGCCACATGACTGTAAGCCCGGAGCCGGTTCGCCGGCTCCGGGGCAAAAGCACCGGCGGTCGCGGCATGCCGCCTGAACGCAACCTGAAGTGGCCCTGTTTTCGACGCGGGGCTTGTTCCAGCCGCATTTGAAGGCCAGTATCCGCCATGCCTTCATGGCACCCGTCCGCTTCGCTCCCGACCTGATCGCGAGGCGAGACATTTCCGTCGGGCTCGGTTGCGACTCATCCTTGCCGAAATCGTCGGAGCTTTTGCTGCCGCCGACCCTGACCATGGCAGCAGGCCTCGAAGGCAATGGCGGCCTCAATACGAAGTCGCAAAGCGAAACGTGACCCGTCTCCTCGTGGAAAGCGCAAGCTTTTTCCCCGGGGAACTCGTTGCGCGCCAAGAGGGCGCTTGAAGAGGGGGCAGGCCATGAGGGCCTTTGCCGAACCAAAGCAAGATGCGAGGTCAAACGCGATGCAGTCTGTCCAAAACAGGATTCCGGTATCCATCATCATCCCGAACTACAACTATGCGCGGTTCCTCAAACGCAGCATCGACAGCGCCCTCGATCAGGACTACGCGGATGTCGAGGTCATCGTCGTCGACGATGCATCGCAGGACAATTCCACGACGATCATGGAATCCTATCGCGACGAGATACTCGCATGCCCGCGAGCACAAAATGGCGGACACGCGGCGGCGTTCAACACCGGCTTTGCGGCGAGCTCGGGCAAGATCGTCCTGTTCCTCGACGCCGACGATTATCTTTATCCAACCGCCGTCTCCACCATTGTCGACACCTGGGACGAGGCAACCGCTCAGGTCCAGTCCAGACTGCATATTGTCGACGAGGGGCAACGCATCAAAGATGTCTTTCCGCCGCCCGAACTGCCTTTCGACAGCGGCGACGTGATGCCGAAATTGCTGCACAAAGGCCGCTATCAGACGACCGTGACCAGCGGGTTGGCGTTCGACCGCGCAACGCTGGAATCGATCATGCCCATCCCGGAGCCGGAGTTCCGCCAGGGCGCCGACGGCTATCTTGCAACGCTGGCGCCTATGTACGGGCACGTCCAATCGATCGACGAATGCCTCGGCGCCTACCGGATCCATGGCGCCAACCATTCGGTCTTCGGTGAAAAGCTCGCCGAGCGGGCACGCTGGCGGGTAACCCACGATTTCCGCCGCATGCAGGCGCTGTCCGACCAGGCCTCCGGGATCGGCCTGACCATCGTGCCGTCGGATGCCGTCCGCCACGATCCGGTCCACCTGGAAGAGCGGCTGGCGTCGCTTTGCGCGGACAGAGACCGACACCCCGTAGCCGACGATTCCCGGCTGGCGCTCGGGGCGGCCGGCGCCGTCGCCAGCCTCGAAATGACCGCGTCCCTGCGACGGCGCGCCATCCTTGCCGCCTGGTTCCTGTCGGTCGGTGTGTTGCCGCGGAAAATGGCCACGGCGGTGCTGTCGTGGAAGCTTGACGCATCGTCCAGACCGGCATTTTTGAGCCGCCTGTCCAAGACCATCCGCCACGCCATGGGTTAGCGGATGATGCCGTGACATAGGTCCGCAGGTATTCGGCTGGCCCGGCCCAGCGTCCAGCGGGCGTAGTTATGGCCTCCGATGGGCTCGGACCATTCTGTAAATTATTTGCTTACACCTGCTTGACCCGTGTAAGCAATATGCTTACATGTCGTATGATCAAGTCGTTCAAGCACAAGGCGCTGGCGGACCTCTTTCAAACCGGAAAGACCGGGAAGATCGACGCTAAGATGCATAAGCGCATCCTTGTCCGGCTTGACCGTTTGGAAGTCTCGGAAAGGCCTGATGACATGGACCTGCCCGGCTTCGACTTCCACGCTTTGAAGGGCTTCGACCCGACCCGCTACACGGTGCATGTCAACGGGCCGTGGTGCATCACATTCGAATTCGACGCCAATGATGCCGCCCGCGTCGATTTATACCATTGAGACGGCTTAGATTGGAGAAATCGATTATGAGCGTGTATGAGCCGATGCGTCCGATGGAGCGCTGCCCATCCCACCCTGGGGCGCTGCTCGACGACATTATCCCGGCAACCGGAAAGACCAAGGTGGAAATCGCCAATCTGCTCGGAATCTCGCGCCAGCAGCTCTACGATATTATCCGCGAAAAGAAGCCGGTGTCGCCGGCCGTCGCGGCGCGTCTTGGAAAGATGTTCGGCGACGGCGCCGCGATCTGGCTCAGGATGCAGGCCGCTTACGATGCGTGGCACGCGGAGCGCGAGGTCGACGTCAGCGCCATTCCAAGGCTCCATGCTGCCTGAGATGCAATAAAATCCGCCAAACACCGAGGCTCACAAATCGATCACGGTCCCGCCTGCCTGGACCGGTCCTGCGGTTCAACGGCTCGCTCGACCAGGACATGCGCCTCCCGCGCGGCCTCGACGAACGCATCCCTAGCGGCTTCGGTCCAGCGGTCGTCGCTCATGGCGCGGCGGCATGTGCGCAGTGCCAAGCCGTGTTTGGCGCTGCCGGCGTCACGCCAGTGGGCTTCCAGCAATTCGACAGCCTGCCGTGCGTTGGAAATGTTGCGGATATCTCCCACGATGCCGACCGCAACCGCAACCGGCTTGGAAAACCATCCTTGGTTCATGGCGAAGCCTTCGACGTGTTGAACTACCTATAACGAAAATCGTAGCGCAAGGTTTCATTCGCGCCAGTCACCACGGCGTGAGGCGGCCCTCACTGCGCTGCGCGCAGCCTGACCACGAGGCTGCGCGCCACAAGCACCAGCACGGTGATGACGATCAGGATCACCGAAAGTGCGGCGATCGCCGGGTCGATGTTGTCGCGCAGGCCCATCCACATCAAGCGCGGCAGCGTGATGGCGTTAACCGAGGTGATGAACAGGGTGACGCCGATCTCTTCCCAGGACAGCACGAAAGAGAGCAGTGCCGCGGTGACGATGCCGAACTTGATGTTGGGCATGATGATGCGGGTGGCGCGTTCCCACACGGTGGCGCCGAGGCCGCGGGCGGCAAGATCGATGCGGCGGTCGAGCTGGCTGAGCGACACCAGGATCAGCACCGTGGCGAAGGGCACCGTCATCACCGCATGTGCCATGGCGACACCGAGCCAGGTGTCATAGCCGAAGAACGACGAGAAGCCCGAGATCGAGGTCAGCAGGAAGTAGAGCGTGATTGCCGAGACCACCGGCGGCACCACCATCGGCAGCAGCACGAAGCCGACGAGAGCGGCGGTGAAGCGCGGCTGGAACATCCAGACGCCGAGGCTGAAGCACAGCGCCAGCACCGTGGAAAAGGCGCTGCTGACGACGCCGATCCTGATCGAGAGCAGGATCGAATTGATCCAGCGCGGATCCTCGATCAGCGCCCGGTAATGGCGCAGCGACAATTCGCCGGACGGCATCGCCAGCATGCGGCTCGGCGTCAGCGACACCGGAATAACGGCGAGCAGCGGCAGCAGCAGGAACAGCGCGACCAGGGCGGCGAGGACCAGTGAGACGGGACCGGGGCGATAGGTCGGCATCGCGCTACACCAATTGCTTTGGTCTGACATAGCGGAACAGCAGCGCCATCAGCGCGCCGACGAACAGCACCAGCACCACGCTGATCGCAGCGCCCAGGCCCCAGTCCGGGCTCTGGAAGATGCGGAGATAGATCAGCTCGGCGATCATCACGCTACGGCCGCCGCCGAGGATCGCCGGCGTGACGAAGAAGCCGAGCGAAAAGACGAAAACGATCAGCGCCGAGCCGATGATGCCGGAGCGGGTCATCGGCACGAACACCGACCAGAAGGTGCGCATGCGGCTGGAGCCGAGGCCGCGCGCCGCCAGCAGCACACGGTCATCGAGGCTGCGCATCGAAGAGGCCAGCGGAAACACGGCGAAGGGGATGAGGAAATGCGTCATGCCGACGATAACGCCGAACTCGTTGCGCACCAGCGCCAGCGGCTCCGAGATGAAGCCGACCGCCTGCAGCCAGGTGTTGATCAGGCCGCGATTGGACAAAAGCGCCACCCAGCCGAAGGCGCGGGTCAGCACCGAGATCCAGAACGGCACCAGGATGCAGAACTCGGCCACGACGTGCTGCACCGGCGTGCCGCGCACCCAGACAACGGTGATGGCGTAGGCGGCGGCAACCGAAACGATCGTCACGATCGCGGCGATACGCAGCGTGCGGATGAAGACCGACTGCACCAACTGATCCGTGAGCAGCGCATTGTACTGCCCCAGCCCCGGCGTGGGCAGCGTAAAACTCCATTTGACCACGCCGAGGAATGGCCAGGCGTAAGCCAGCACAAGAAAGAGGAGCAGCGGCGTCATCAACAGCGCCGCGCCCATCCTGTCGGAGAGGTATGCTCTCATCCGGTTATCCCGGCTTGTCAGGCGGAGATGATCTTCGTGTATTCGTCGAGTGCCGCCCCGTAGTTCTTGGCGTACCAATCCATGTCGAGCGGTATCTGCTTCTTCATGTTCTCGGGATCGACGGGGTTGATGCGCTTCTTGTCGGCGGGGATCAGCGCGTCGGCGGCCGGATTGGCCGGACCCTGGCCGAGCTTTTCGAACATGATGAGTTCCTTCTCCGGGTCCTGCGTGCTGGCGATGAACTTCATCGCCGCGTCCTTGCCGCCGGGATTGCCCTTGAGCACGGCGAGCGCGCCGGGCGAGATCAGGCCCTGGTCCCAGATGAACTTGATCTTGCCGCCGGAATCCTGCTCGATGAGCGAAGCCCGGGTCGACCAGACGATGGCCATCGAGGCCTCGCCATTGAGCAGCACACTCTGGCTTTCGGCGCCGCCACCCCAATAGGCGACGACGTTCTCCTTGAAGGCGGCGATCTTGTCATGCGCGCGCTTGAGGTCGAGCGGGTAGAGCGAGGCCGGCGCGATGCCGTCGGCAAGCAGTGCCGCTTCCCAACTCGACACGCCCCATTTGTAGAGCGAGCGCTTGCCGGGGAATTTTGCCACGTCGAAGAAGTCGGCCATGCCGGTCGGTGCCTGGCTGCCGTATTTCTCGGCATCGTAGGCGATGACATAGGAGAAGAAATAGGTCGAGGCGGCGTATTCCCAGCCGAAGCCCTCGCGCATCTTCTTCTTGTCGACGATCGCATAGTCGATCGGCTCGAGCATGCCTTGGGCGCCGAGCGTGATCGCTGAGAACGGGTCGACGTCGACCAGGTCCCAGGTCGGGGCGCCGCTCTTGAACTGCGCCGCGATCGCGCCTTCGGTCGGGCCGGAGCCATCCATCTTGACGACAATGCCGGTCTCTTTGGTGAAGGCCTGACCGTAAGCGGCATCATAGGCGGTGATGGCGTCGCCGCCCCAGTTGACCAGCACCAGTTCCTTCGCCGCGGCAAAGGCGCCGGTCGAGCGCAGCAGCATCGGCGTGCCGGCCAGCACCAGCCCTGCCAGCTGCGTGAACTGCCGGCGCGAGATCTCGCCGCGCACTGCCCTGGCGGATAGCGCCTCGATGGAATTTTTCTTGGTTTGGTTTGTCATGTCAGTTCCCCTTTTTTGTCGTTGATATTTCCCGAAAGTCAGCGTGGCGAATTCGCCACGCTGATCGTCATTGTCCTCCGTCCGGAAGGAGGAAACCCTTTTCCGCCGGCCATGTCAGCCAGACGGAATTGCCCTTGCTGAGTGCGGAGGCGGCGACCTCGTTCGGCACCGACACCGTCACCTTGGCGCCCTGGCGCGTCGTCAGATCAAGCCGCGTCGCAGCGCCAAGATAGGTCGAGGCGACGGCAGTTGCGGCAATGCCGTTCTCGCCCGCTGCCGCTTCCGGCGCGATCGACATGTATTCGGGCCGGATCGCCAGGATGGCGTCGCCACGGACCTTCTCGGCCTTGCAGCGCATGCTGATGGCGCGGTCTTCGCAGACGCCCGTCGAGCCATTGTCGGCCGGGCGCACGCCCTTCAGCGGCAGCATGTTGATCTCGCCGAGGAACTCGGCGACGAAGCGGTTGTCCGGCCGGTCGTAGACCTCGTCCGGTGCGCCGACCTGCAGCAATTTGCCATGGTTGAAGATCGCGACGCGCGACGACAACGCCAGCGCCTCGCTCTGGTCATGGGTGACGAAGACGAAGGTGGTGCCGGTCTCCTGGTGCAGCCGCTTCATCTCGGCCTGCATCTGCCCGCGCAGGCCCTTGTCGAGCGCCGAAAACGGCTCGTCGAGCAAAAGCACACCAGGCTCGAACACCAGCGCCCGCGCCAGCGCGACCCGCTGCTGCTGGCCACCGGACAATTGCGACGGCAGTTTCTTCTCGTGGCCCTTGAGCCCGACGCGCTCGATCATTTCGCCGACGCGGCGCTTGATCTCGGCCGCCGATTTCTTGCGCACCTTGAGTGGGAAGGCAATGTTGGCCTCGACGCTCATATGCGGGAACAGCGCGTAGCCCTGGAACACCGTGCCGGCGGCGCGCTGCTCGGCCGGCCGCTCTGTGATATCGACGCCGTCGCTGTAAAGGCGACCGTCGGTCGGCTGAATGAAGCCGGCAAGGATCATCAGGAAGGTGGTCTTGCCGGAACCGGAGGGGCCGAGCAGGGTGAGGAACTCGCCACGGCCGATATCGAGCGTCAGATCGTCCAGCGCACGGAACGAGCCGAAGCTCTTGCCGATCCCGATTGCCTTGATCTCTGCGGCCCGGCCGGGTTGCTGCATCCTGCCCTTTCCTTAGCGTAGGCGAAATCGTAGGCAGGGCGGCGGCTCACCGCAACCGAATAGTTTTCGCCTGATCGGCAAATTTGATTCATCTATGCGCCAATCTCCCCCCTCAAGGGGGAGATGTCGCCGAAGGCGACAGAGGGGGTCGCTTCGCTTGAAGTGCCAACCTCCTCTGCAGCAGCAGGCCGAGCCCAGTTAGACCCACCCCCTCTGGCCGCTTCGCGGCCATCTCCCCCCTGAGGGGGGAGATTAACGCTGGTTCTCGGACAGCTTCGACCTCAGCCATCTCCCAAACGCCTCCAGCACCGGATGCGCCGCCTTGGCGTGCTCGGAAACCAGAAAATACGAGCGCGGGGAGTTGATCGCTATGTCGAAGGGGCGGACCAGCCGGCCTTCGCTCAGTGCCCGGCCGCTGGTCAGCTCGTCGCCCATGGCGATGCCCTGGCCGGCGATCGCCGCCGAAAAGACCAGGTTCATATCGGAAAAGAAGATGCCGCCTTCCGGGTCGGGGTTCTCGACCTTGGACAGCGCCAGCCAGCGCGCCCAGTCCTCGGTGTCACCGAGATGCAGGAGATTTGCGCGCAACACGTCTGCCGGCTTGGAGAAGCCGCCGATCTTGTTGAGCAGGGTGGGGCTGCACAGCGGCGTGAACGAGATTTCGCACAACAGCTCGACCGCGCGGTTCGGCCAGTTGCCGACGCCAAAGGCGATGAAAGCGTCGGCCTCGGCATTGCTGACGTCATCGAGGCGGCGCGGCGTCAGGATGCGCAGCGCGACGTCGGGATACATCTGCCGGAATTCGCCTATGTGAGTGCACAGGAAAAGCGAGGCGAAGCCAGGGGTGCAACTGACACTGAACGAGCCGCCGACGCCGGTGCCGGCATGGCGCGTCACCGCGTCACCCAACACCGTCAGCGCCTTGCGCACATCGCTGGCATAGCGCTGGCCGCGCGGGGTGAGCGCTACGCCCTTGCCGATGCGCTCGAGCAGGTCGAAGCCGAGATCGCGTTCGAGCAGGCGAAGCTGATGGCTGACTGCGCTGCGGGTCAGATGCAGTTCGTCGGCGGCGCGCCAGACGCTGCCATGGCGGGCAAAACTGTCGAGGGCGCGCAGCGCTTGAGTGGAGGGAATTCGCAAGAGGTGAACCGAATTTGCATGAGCCGGGAAAACATATCACTTTTTGGCGGGGCGCTTCACTGCTTTCTTTCCGCCATGGAGAAACCGGTGACCTCGGCGCAAGCGACCGCGCTTGCCTGTCTGGACGACATCCAGCCGTCGCTGTCGGCGTGGACGCGGACCATCTTCGACTTCGGCGAGACCGCCTGGCGCGAATACCAGTCGGCGGCCTGGTATGTGGAGCAGTTGAAGCACGAAGGCTTTTCGGTCGAGGAAGGCTCGGGCGGCATGCCGACCGCCTTCTGCGCCCACTGGACCAATGGGACCGGCCCGACGATCGGCATGTATGCCGAGTACGACGCGGTGCCAGGCAATTGCCAGGATGCGGCGACGGTGAAGCGACCGCGTCCGGGCCTCGGCGAACAGGCCGGCGGCCACACCGATCCGCATTCCGGCCTCGGCATTGCCAGCCTCGGCGGGCTGCTGGCGACCAAGGCGGCAATGCAGCGCCACGGCATATCAGGCACGCTGCGCTTCACCGGCGAGCCGGCGGAGAAGGTGAGGGGATCGAAGCCGATCCATGCCGCGAAGGGCTATTACGATGGGCAGGCGGGCATGATCTCCTTCCATCCCTTCTACATGCTGCCGCTGTGCAACACGGCGCGCTGGGACACGCATTGCGGGGCGGCCTATGCGATGATCTACCGCTTCATCTGCGACGAGCCGGAACACTGGGCGAGGGCGGCAGGCAACGCAGCGCCCATCCCGCAGGCGCATTCGGCGGTCAGGGCGCCCGGCGCCAATGACGCGCTCATGATGATGTACATGGCGTCCAAGGCGCTGCGCGATTCCATGCTGCCGCATCAGGGCGGCTGGTCGATCAGCGAGGCGATCCTGACCGCCGGGCAGGCGACCGCCGACAATCTGCCGGCCGGGCTGGCCGAGATCCAGTATATGATCCGCGTGCCGACGGTTGCGATGGCCGAGCAGGTGACCGCCATGCTCGACCGCAATGCGGAGGCCGCCGCCAGGATGAGCGGCTGCCGCCATGAGCGGCACTGGGTGTCGAAGTCGCGGCCGGGGCTGGCCAATCATGTCATGGCCGGCATTGCCTTCGACGCGCTGGCGGCTGTCGGGCCGCCGCGCTGGGACGAGACGGCCAAGGCGATCGCCCGAGAAATCCAGGTCAATGCCGGCGGCGAGGCAACCGTCGAGCCGTTCATCGCCGAGCTGGAGCAGCTGATTGCGCCGCAGGCGGCCGAGGCGCTGCTTCGCCTCGATCTGCCGCCATCGCAGCTCAATTCGACTTCAGACGACTACACCGACATGTCGTGGCATACGCCGACGGCAAGGGTCTATGTCGCCCGCCCGGCACTGCGCTCGGAGAATGGTCACGCCTATCCGGCCTGGGCGATGAATGCGCTGGGCGGCATTTCTGCGACCATCGACCCGATGGTCATCTGCGCCGCAAAGACCATCGCGCTCGCGGCACTTCGCCTGTTGGAAGACGAGGCCGCGCGCGACGCGGCGATGGACGAATTCGTCGCCCGCACCGGCGGTGGTATCGGCGGCTCGAACTGGATCGCGCCGCTCTGCGACTACGAGCCGCCGATCGGCTTTCGCTGGCCGGAATATGTCACCACCCCGCGCGGACGGGATTGGTGGATACCAGGCAACCAAGCCGCATGATTAACCAAGCCGCCCCCTTCACGAGGAGAACCCCATGACCGTCCATGACCGCATCGTCGCCGAGCCGTTTTCGCTGCAGCGCCGCAACCCGGCCGGCGGCACCAAGCCGCTGACCGCCTGGGGCTTCGCCAACGAGACCGATGTGCTGACCGACGTGCTGCTCGGCTCGCCGAATTTCCTGCGCCATCTCTCGACCAGCTCGCTGTCGCGAAAACATCTGCGCGAGGCGCCTTGCAACGTCCAGATCGCGCAGGCGCAGCACAAGGACCTGGCCGCCGCCTATGAGCATTTCGGCGTCAACATCCACTGGCACGAGCCGACGCCGGAGCTGCCGATGCAGGTCTATTCGCGCGATTCCAGCGTCATGACGCCCTACGGCGCCATCATCACCGCCATGGCCCAGTGGTGGCGGCGCGGCGAGAACTACGCGGCGATCCGCACCTATGAGAAGCTCGGCATTCCGATCTACGACATGGTCACCGCCGGCACCTTCGAAGGCGGCGACTTCAATGTCATCGAGGATGGCGTGGTGCTGATCGGCTGCGGCGGCGCCCGCACGCAGGAGGAGGGCGCGCGCCAGGTGCAGGCCTGGTTCGACAAGGAGGGCTGGGAGACCCGCATCGCCTTCATCGACGAATATTACGTCCATATCGACCTGATGGTGGTGCCGATTGCGGAAAAGTTGACCGCCGTCTGCCTTGCTTGTACGGAGCCGGGCATCGTCGACTGGCTGAAGGGCAAGGGCCACGAGATCATCGACGTGCCGTTCCAGGACACGATGGCGCTCGGCTGCAACTTCATGTCGCTCGGCAAGGACAGGGTGATCGCGCCAACCTCGAGCCAGACGCTGATCGGCCAGCTCAAGGCGCGCGGCTTCGAGGTCGCGGCCATCGACATGAGCGAGATCTCGAAGACCGGCGGCGGCATCCACTGCATGGCGCAGGCATTGAAACGCGAGCCGGCCTGAGAGGCCGCCTTTAGCCCGGCCGCTTCCGCGAAGGGGCCATTGTCAGGAAGGTCGATCCCGCCTGGCTCGCGGCACGCGCCTACAGCACGATGAGCTTTCCCTTGCGCAGGCGCTTGGCGCAACGATAGGCGAGATCGGCGGCGACCATATCTTCCATCGCAATGCCCATCGCCTTGTAGGTGGTGATTTGTTGATTGGAAACGCGACCCGGCGCGCGGTCGAGCAGCATGGCGCCAAGCTCGGTGCCGAAATCCGGGTCGAAGCCGGCAAGCTCGCAAGAACCGACCGGGGTCGGTTTGAACGCATCCTTGGTTTCGACAAAAAGACTGGATTTGCCGATGAGCTCGATCGGCATTTCTCCGCCGGGCGGCGCCACCCCGACCGACGAGACATGCGTGCCCGGCTGGACCCAGCCTGCGTCGATCACCGGCTGGTAGGAGTGGGTCGCCAGGCACACCACGTCGGAACTGCGCACCGCCGCCTCGAGGTCGGCGACCGCCACCACCGACGGATGCAGCCGGGCAAGTGCTGCCGCATCGTCGAAGCTCTTCGAAGCGACCCGGATTTCGGCAAAGTCGCGCACCAGCGGCAACAGATGCAGGTGTTGGTTGGCCTGCACGCCGGCGCCGATCACTGTCGCTATCCTGGCATCCCGGCGGGCAAGCGCGCGCACCGACAGCACGGCGGAGCCGGAGGTTCGCACCGCGGTTATGAAGGTGCCATCCATGATGCAGACCGGCAGGCCGGACAGCGGATCGAACAGGCTGATGGTGGCGAGATGGCTGGGCAGGTTCTTGGCCAGGTTGGCTTCGAAGACATTGACGATCTTGACGGTCAGGTTCATGCCCTCCATCCAGGCCGGCATGGTGAGACTGTAGCCGGCTCCGGGGATGTCGAGCTGTGGTCGGGGTGGATTGACGACCTTGCCTTGTGACAGCGCCTTGAAGCCGTCTTCCAGGACATCGAGAAGCTGGCTGAGGTCGATGCACGCCATCACGTCGGCTTCGCTCAGCACCAGGATTTCGGTCGCTCCCTTGCTGATTTCCGCCGCACTCTTGCCGGCTGGGTTGAACGCTTCCTTGGTCATCCTGCACTCCTGTGTTCGTCGAAATCGGCTCACCACATCTGCTTTGAGTGGGTGCCGGAAACGCAGGCTATTGCGAGGTTTTATATGATGAAATACGTTGATTTTGGCATCTCTGCGTGAAATCAGCACATAAATCCCTGAGATAGAGTGGATTGTGAAATGGACGACCTCGACCAGATAGGACCGCAGCCTGCTCCGGCTGCTGCAGGAGGATGGGCGCCGGACGACGCTTGATCTTGCCGGGCGTGTCGGGCTGTCGCCGACCGGAACCAGCCAGCGGGTGAAGCGCCTGTTCCGCGACGGGTTCATCACAGCGGTCAGGGCTATGCTCGATCCGCGCAAGGTCGGCAGGGGAACGCTGGTGTTCATCGAGGTCCGGCTTGACCACACGGCGCCGCATGTCTTTGACCGCTTCGCCGAAGCCGTGGCGAAAGCCCCGGAGGTTCTGGAGTGCCATATGGTGGTTGGCGGTTTCGATTATCTGGTCAAGGCGCGGATCGCTGAAATGGCGGTGTTCCAGGATTTCCTGCAGCGGGTTATTCTGCCTCTGCCCGGCGTGCGCGAAACACACACTTTCGCCTCCATCGCCGATGTCAAACCGAATGCCCTCTTGCCGGTGTGATCAGATGGAGGAGGAGAATGCTGTTCAGGGCGACCTTGAACGCATCTTCGCCACCTTATCGCTCCCCCTGGCGCGCCTTCCGGTGCAGAGATGCCGGAGACCGGCTCTAGCCTTGCGCGGTCAGCAAGTTTGCGTCGCGCGCGAGCCGCCACGCACCATCGGCCTCCTTGCGCAGGAGCGTCAGCGCATATCCCGATCGATGGACCGGCTCCCCATTCGGCGGGGTCGCGGTCATGTCGATGCGGCTGCGGATGAAAGCCCAATTGCCGAGAAGCTGTAGTTCCACGATATCGCTCGTGCCGTCGATATGAACGCCGGCCGTCTCCTGCGCGGCCGCCGCGAAGATCTCCTTGTCGAAGGGTTCCCTGCCGGGAACCATGAAGATCGCGTCGTCCGTCATTAAACTGAGGACGGTCGCGATGTCTCCACGCTTGCTTGCATCCATCCACGTCCCGACCAGCTTTCGGATTGCTTTTTCGTCGTCCGTCATCCGTTACCTCCCTGGCATTGCGCCATCATCGATGGCGCACGGCGCTCCTCCCTCGCCGAAACATAGGGCTTAGATCGCTGTCGTCATCGATTGCGGTGTTCCTCGACGTCGCGCGGCGTGGGGCATGGTCCGTGAAACAGCAGGTCCGCGGCCTCCATGCCTATCGCCAGCCGCCCGAGGCGGTGATGCGCTCGCCGGTCAGCCATGACGCCTCGTCGGAAGCGAGGAACACCGCGACGCGGGCGACGTCGTCGGGCAGGCCGAAGCGGCCGAGCGGGGTCATGGCGACGATCTGTTTTTCGAATTCGCTGCCGACAATGCCGATGCGTGCGAGGCCTTCGGTATCGACGCCGCCGGGCGCGATGGCGTTGACGCGGATATTGCGGGCGCCGAGCTCCCGCGACATCGACAGCGTGATCGTGTCCACCGCACCCTTGGTGGCGGCGTAGACGAGCGAATTCGGCTGCGGATTGCGGCTGGCGACCGAGCTTATGTTGATGATGCTGCCGCCGCCCGGGCCAAAATGCTTCACTGCTTCTTGCGTGGTCAGAATGATGCCCAACACATTGGTGTCGAACTCACGGTGAAACTCGGCCTCGGTCACCGCTTCCAGCGGCTCGAATGCGAAGACGCCGGCATTGTTGACCAGTATATCGAGCCCGCCAAACTCCGATTTTGCCACTTCGAAAAGACGACACACGTCGGCCGCTTGCGACACGTCGCCTCGGACGGCGAGGGCGCGGCCGCCACGGTCCTCGATCTCGGCGACGATCCGCTCGGCGCCTTCTCGCGACGAGGCGTAGTTGACGATCACTGCGGCGCCGGCCGTGGCAAATCTCTTGGCAATGGCGGCGCCGATACCCTTGGATGCGCCGGTGACGATGGCGACCTTGCCGTTCAGCTTGCTCATCAATCTCTCCTTTGTCGACGATGAGCGGTATCTAATGGTGATCAAAAAGCGTATTAGGATGCCTACGCTCCGTTCTTTCGTGCCTGGAATTCCGGAATGACCACCATCCTCGAAAAGACCGCCGGTCTCGTCGCCTTCGTCCGAACCGTCGATGCCGGCTCGTTCCATGCCGCCAGCCAGCTGGTCGGCTCCAGCCCGTCGGCGGTGTCGAAAAGCGTGGCGCGGCTCGAGCGCCGGCTCGGCGTCAGGCTGATCCAGCGCTCGACGCGTCGGCTCGGGCTGACCAGCGAAGGCCTCGCCTATTACGAGCGGGTGGCGCCGCTGCTCAGGGCACTGGATGATGCCGAGGACATTGTCCAGATGGCCGATACGGCGCGCGGCCTGCTGCGCGTAACAGCGCCGGTCGAACTTGGGCGCGGCCTGATCGCCGCATGGGCGCAGGCGTTCCTTGCGCAGCATGGCGAAGTAAAACTCGAGCTCAGCGTCACCGACCGCCACGCCGACCTGATCCGCGAAGGCTATGACGTTGCTGTGCGCATGGGGCCGCTCTCAGACACCGGGCTCGTCGCGCGCAAGATCGCCAATCTGCCGATCGTGCTGGTGGCCTCGCCGGCCTATGTCGAGCGGCGCGGCCGTCCGGCATCGGTCGAGGATCTGGCGAACCATGACTTCATCCGTTACCAGATGGCTGGCCGGCCCTATCCCATCGCCTTTGCCGACGGTACGGTGATCGTGCCGGTTGGGCGGTTAGATACCGACGACGGCGGTGCCATCCGCAATGCGGCACTTGCCGGCGCCGGCATCGCGCATCTGATGCGGTTTGCGGTGCAGGACGATCTCGACGGGGGCCGCCTGGTCCGCATCCTGCCCGAGGTGGCGATGCCGACCATGCCGGTGCACATCGTCCATGCCTACGGGCGGCAGTTGCCGGTCCGGGCGCGGCTGTTCGTCGACTTCCTGGCGGGCCAAATGGCGGCACTGACGCGATAGGGCGGGGCGGAATGACCTCCGCACCCGATCCGACGCCGTCGCAAGCAAGATTCTTGCCCCCATCACCCGATCATCAGAACGTGATCTTCACTGACTCGGCGCTGCGGTTGGCCGGGCCGTGATGGACGGCCTCGATGTTGTTGCCGTCGGGGTCGAGCAGGAAGGCGGCATAGTAACCAGGGTGATAGTGCTGCCGCTCGCCCGGCGCACCATTGTCGGTGCCGCCGGCCTCAAGCCCGGCCTTGTAGAAGGCATCGACCATCGCACGGTCCTTTGCCTGGAAGGCAAGGTGATGGCGGCCGGTCAGCTTTCCCTGGGCTGCCGGGCTGTCGGGGCTGGAGATGAACAGCTCGTCGGCCCAGAAATAATAATTGCCGGCGCCACCGATCGGTACGCCGAGCACGTTGAGAACCGCCTCGTAAAAGCGCCGGCTGGCCGAAAGATCCCTGACCACCAACTGGATGTGGTCGATGAGACGGCCGCGATGAAGTTCCATGCCCGATAGCTCCTGATCGCCAGGCTGGAAATCTAGCTCAGGACGATGCACGGTCAATGGAATGGAACAATTGAGCGGCGCAATTTCCTGACTGGATAAAAAATGCAACCAGATTGTCGGATTCAAAAGTTGTCCAACGTCCTTCGGACGCAAGCGGCTCGGCGAAGCTCGAAAAGGTCGTGCCGTATCAACGCTTCCGGCATGGGAGAAAATTGAAATGAGCCTTCCCTATCGTTGGGTTATCGTCGCGGCTGGCGCGCTGATGACCTGTGTCGCCCTCGGGGCGATGTTCTCGCTGGCGATCTTCCTCGAACCGATGGCGCTCGACACACAATGGTCGCGCGCCGGCATATCGAGCGCGATGACGCTGAACTTCCTGGTGATGGGCCTCGGCGGCTTCGCCTGGGGCGCCATTTACGACCGCTTCGGCGCCCGCATCGTCGTCCTGACCGGCGCCGTGCTGCTCGGCCTGGCGCTGGTCCTGGCCAGCCGCACCGGTTCGCTGCTCGTTTTCCAGTTGGCCTACGGCGTGCTCGTCGGCCTCGCGGCAAGCGCCTTCTTCGCGCCGATGATCGCGCTGACCTCCGCCTGGTTCGACACGAACCGCAGCCTTGCGGTCTCGCTGGTCTCGGCCGGCATGGGCGTGGCGCCAATGACCATCTCGCCCTTCGCCCGCTGGCTGATTTCGGCCTACGACTGGCGCACCGCAATGTTCGACATCGGCATCACGGCGTGGGTGCTGCTACTGCCGGCCGCGCTTCTGGTGCGCCAGCCGCCCAAGCCCGCTGCCGACGGCGCTGCCCCAAGCGTTGCCGCCGGGGGTGCCAGCATGACGGTTCCGCAGGCGCTGCGCTCGCCGCAATTCATCGTGTTGGGACTGACCTTCTTTGCCTGCTGCGCAGCGCATTCCGGGCCGATCTTCCACATGGTGAGCTATGCAATGCTGTGCGGCATAGCGCCGATGGCGGCGGTCAGCATCTACAGCATCGAGGGCCTGGCAGGGCTGGGTGGCCGGCTGCTTTACGGCGTGCTTGCCGATCGGCTGGGCGTCAAGCCGGTGCTGATCACCGGGCTGGCCATACAGGCCGTGGTCATCGCCGCCTATCTGGCGGTTAGTGAGCTTGGTCAATTCTACACACTCGCCGTCATCTTCGGCGCCACCTATGGCGGTGTCATGCCGCTCTATGCGGTGCTGGCGCGCGAATATTTCGGCCAGCGCATCCTCGGCACGGTGTTCGGTGCCGTAACCATGCTGTCCAGCCTCGGCATGGCTTTCGGCCCGCTCGCCGGCGGCATGGTGTTCGATGCCTATGCCAGCTATTCCTGGCTGTTCATCGGCTCGGCTCTTGTCGGGCTTGGCGCGATGGCGATTGCGATCGCCTTCCCGCCGCTGCCGCGCAGGGAGTTGCAACCGGCTTAAAGCTGGATCGGCGGAAAAGGGCGGCCGCTTGGATGACAAGCGGCCGCGATCCAAAATAGCTGGTGCGTTTCCAAGGAAGCGGGCTGGCCCGTGCTCGGTTCGATATTCTGAAAGAGAATTGCTATGCTTGCAGGGCCACCACCTCGGCGCCATCAAGCGTGTAGCGCGCATAGCGGAAATCGCGAATTCTCGCCAATCTGTCGCCCGCCCATTCCAGCAGGATAAAGTATTTTGGCCCTCCGGCCGAGTCGTCCGGGTCGATCACCAGAATGGCTGGGCGCCGATCGACCACGCCTGGAAGCAGCCGCCAATCGTGGATACCCGCGTAATTGTGGAAGTACCGGCCCACTTTCGTGCGGCCGCTCGCCCGGAGCCGGTTGACGAGGTCAAGCCGCACGTCCTCGGCCAGCATGTCGCGGATCGCATCGAAGTCGCGGGCGTTGAACCGCTCTACATAGGCTGCCAGACGCGCCCGCTCGGGCTCGGCCAACAACGGCACTGGCCTATCGTCAGGCTCGCCGGCGACCTCGCGCAGGCGCAGACGGCCGCGATGCAGTGCGGCTTTCACCGCCGGAACGCTGCTGTCGATAATGTTGCCGATTTCTTCGATCGTATAGCCGAGCACATCCATGAGGATGACGCTGCTACGCTGCGCCGCGGGCAGGCGCATGAAGGTCTGCAGGCTTGCGGCTGCAGTGTGTCGACCCTCGGCCGACATGCCGGGGTCAGGTATCATGTTGATATCCTCGATGGCATGCGCGGCATCCACCCTGGCGCGACGGCGTAGGTGGTCGAGCGCTGCATTGTGCGCGATGCGGAACAGCCAGCCCTCGACATTGGCTATCGGCCCGGTCCCGGGGAACGCCTCGAGCGCCTTGACCGTAGCTTCTTGGACGACATCCTCGGCATCGATCACCGAACCGGTCATGCGGGCGCAATAACGGTGCAGTTTCGGCCGCAATTCGCCGAGCAGCCGGTCAAATGGCTCCCGTCCTTCTGGCGTGCCGGGTGCGGATCCGGTCATCGCACAAGGGTCGATTTCATGCATATCTCCCAGGCAGAGGCGCCCGCCATCGGGCGCAGCGTCCTATAGACGCTCGACGATGGCAAAAGGATTCGGTCGAAAAAACTTTCTTTGGCTGGAATCCTTTGGTGATGCCTCCGCGTCTCTGCAGCGTGGGCCCGCGAACCTGGCGGGCTCTCTGTTCGAGCCGGAGGCGCCATAATCATGAGCAAGCAAAGTGCGGCATCAACGAAGGTCTGGGTTCTCGCCCTCACGTCGATAGGCTCCTTGATGGTCGTTCTCGACGCGATGGTCGTCGCGACCGCATTGAGTACGATGCGGGTCGAACTCGATGCCTCGCTGGAGACGCTGCAATGGACGATGAACGCCTATAATTTGAGCTTTGCCGTCCTGCTCATGACCGGGGCGGCGCTCGGTGACAGGTTTGGCCGACGCCGCATCTTCATCGCCGGATTGGCGCTGTTCGTCGCAGCGTCCGTTGCCTGCGCGCTCGCTGGAAATGCCGGATTGCTGATCGCCGCCCGCGCGGTTCAGGGCGCGGGTGCCGCAATGGTCATGCCGTTGGCAATGGCGCTTCTGAGCGTCGCCTTTCCTCCGGAGGAACGAGGCAAGGCGCTGGGGATATTCAGCAGCATCACCGGCCTGGCCCTGATCATCGGTCCGATGGCGGGCGGTGCGATCTCCGAAGGCCTCTCCTGGCACTGGATCTTCTGGCTCAATGTTCCGGTCGGCATCGTTCTCATCCCGCTGGTGATGCGTCGGATTCCGGAGAGCCACGGGCCGGGCACGGCAATCGATGTCCTCGGCGTCGTGCTGGTAACTGCGGCGGCATTTGGAGTGGTCTGGGGTCTGATGCGCGGCAACATCGTGGGCTGGAGCAGCTCTGAAGTGCTGACGGCGCTGGCGGCCGGGCTGCTTCTCGCCATCGCATTCGTCCTTTGGCAGTTGCGTACCCGTGAGCCCATGCTGCCTTTGCGGTTCTTTCGGGCGCGCGCATTCTCCTCGGGCGTAGGTGCGAACTTCCTGCTCTGCGCCGCCATGTACGGCCTCGTATTCCTGTTGCCGCAGTTTCTGCAGTTTTCCCAGAGCCGTGGGCCGCTCGGCGCCGGCATGGGATTGCTGCCCTGGACCGCCACGCTTTTTGTAGTTGCACCGATCGCCGGCAGCCTGATCAATCGCGTCGGCGAGCGCTGGCTTGTCGTGGCCGGATTGATCCTGCAGGCAGCCGGAATGGCTTGGCTGGCGCAGATCGCAGCACCTGATCTGCCCTATATCCAGCTAGTCGCCCCGCTGATCATTACCGGTGCCGGCGTATCGATGGCCATGCCTGCCGCGCAGAATGCGGTTCTCAATGCGGTCGCGCGGCCGGAAGTCGGTAAGGCTGCCGGCACATTCAACACATTCCGCTTTCTGGGCGGTGTGTCGGGGATCGCGATCGCCGGTGCGGTGTTCGCCGGGACCGGAAGCTTCGCGTCTACACATGCCTTCAGCGATGGTTTCACCTCGGCAATCGACGTCTCCGCCCTGTTCTCGCTCGCCGGTGCACTCGTCGGAATGGGGCTCCCGGAGCGTCGCACAGTGGGGCTCGCGAATGCCAGCAAGGAGGCGTAGCTCAGAGGCGGGAAGCTTGCGTGTGAGTGGGTGCCGCGAAGCGGGTCCACGCCTTCTACTGCCCGGCGGACGCGAGGGGGCGCCGCTCGCCATGAGGCTCCACAGCTGGTCGGCGCTAAGGTGCCTGGCGGATCCGTCATAGGCCACGCGTCCAAGGCTGAGAACCACGATCCTGTCGGCCAGCGCCCGCACCGTGGAGAGATCGTGTGTGACGAGGATGACGCCGGTGCCGCTGGCGGCGATCGAACGGATGAGCTTCACGCGTTCCGTGATGACGGCAAGCTTGCTGCATCGCAGCACATTCGACACTGATATCGGCAGGCCAAGGTAGGGCGCCAAAAACCGTCAGAAATGGACAATTCAGGCTGTTTCCTGCAGTTTTTGAGCCTCTATTAGCCGCGCCTCACGTTCCTGTTTCAAATGTGTCAACTTTTTGTGTTGCGTTGCACAATGGTGGCCCTATTCTGCGTGAGGGGGGCGCTTCCGATTGGAAATGCGCCGTGAACGACGCCGCCATGTTGACCGATTGGCAGTTTCGCCGTCCCGCCGGCGTACGCCGCTAATGGGAAATGCGCGCGACACCCAATTGGACGCGCTGAGGGCCATCGCCGTGACGATGGTGCTGTACGCCCACTTCTTCGCGGTCGGCGGGTCCTCGTTCTGGGGCCATATCGGCGTGCGTCTGTTCTTCGTGCTGAGCGGCTTTCTGATCACGCGACTGCTGCTGGAAGCCAGAGCGGCCGCCGAATTCGAAACCGGACCGGCGCTGAAATCCTTCTATATCAGGCGAGCGCTGCGGATATTCCCGCCCTATTTCGCCGTGCTGGGTTTTGTCTGGCTGGTGGACCTGGAGCAGTCCAGAGGATCGCTGGTCTGGCATGCGCTCTATCTGTCGAATTTCTGGTACGCAGCGCAGAATGAATGGACGCCCTGGCTGCTCTGCCATTTCTGGAGCCTGAGCATCGAGGAGCAGTTCTACATCGCCTGGCCGCTGATCGTCCTGCTGGCGCCGCGCCGGCGCCTGGAATCGATCTGCATTGGCGTTATCGTGCTGTCGCTGGCCTATCGGTTTTATTGGCCGATCGCTGGAACGCCCGGTTTGGCACGCGACCTGCTGCCGCCGGCGTCAATGGACGCATTGGCGTCCGGTGCGCTGCTTGCCGCCTATCGGTCAAGAGCTGCCGGCTTGCCGCAATGGCTTCGAGCTGGCTGGCCGGGGCTCGCGGTGGCGTTTTTCGTTCTGCAGTGGTTTGCGCCGGCGCCGGCAAATCCGGTGCAGGAATGGGGCCTCTGGCTGCTGTTGCAGATCCTGCCTCTCGTACCGCTGGTGGTCATCGTTGCAAGCTGTTCGACAGGCGTTGGCGGCTATATCGGAAAAGGTCTCGAACTGCCGCCGCTGCTTGGCCTTGGCCGCATCAGCTACGGCGTCTATCTCTACCATCCGATAGTGCTGGCGTTGGTCGTCAAGTCGCAGCCCTGGATCCCGCTCAACGTCTCGGAACAAGGGCCGGGACGGTTCCTGGTGGCGGGAACGGCGACGCTCATGCTGGCCTCGGTCTCGTGGCTGCTTTTCGAGATGCCGCTCAACAGCCTCAAACGCCACTTCCCCTATGTTGCCCGGAGAGACCGCGCCGGCTTCCCGGCAGGCATCGACACGACCAATGCCGGATGGCTCGCGGCTGGAGCGTATCTGGGCAAGCCGCTTGATGGCGCATCACGCTTGCCACGCAAGCTGCAACGAACCGATCGGAGCTGATCATGGCTGCTCCCTTGGTGTCAGTTCTGCTGCCGATCTACAATGCGGGACCTTACCTCGCCGCCGCGCTGGGCAGCGTCCTGCGGCAGGATTACGAGCGTGTGGAGGTCATCGCCATCAATGACGGCTCGACGGACAACTCGCTGCAGATCCTGCAGAAATATCGCCAGGCCGACAGCCGCATCTCGATCATCTCACGCGAAAACCGTGGCCTGATCGCAACGCTCAATGAAGGCTTGGCGGTGGCCCGCGGCGATCTGGTCGCCAGGATGGATGCCGACGACATCGCCTATCCCCGGCGCCTGTCGCGACAGGTCGCGCTGTTTAACCAGCAGCCTGACCTTGCGCTGTGCGGTGCAGGCTTCGACACCTTGCTCGGCAACCGCGTCGTCAGGGGGTCGCCCGATCCGATATTCCAGGACAATAGCCTGCGGATATTGTCGATGTTCTTCACGATCTTCATGCATTCCACGGTGGTATACAACAGGAATGTCATAGAAGAAGACGTTCTATATTATGACACGAGCTACAAGCATGCCGAGGATTTCGACCTGTTCAGGCGGCTGACCGACCGCTACCCGGCGGCCATGATCCCCGAAAGTCTGATCGCCTATCGTATCCATGACGACAGCGTGACCAACAGGCACAAGCGCGAAATGCGCAGGACGCATTTGAAGATCGTCGCCGAGAACCTAGAGCGCGAAGGGCTCGCACAAGGGACGCAAGGCCTCCGCGACATCGGTGAGGTCCTGTCGATGGGCACGGTTCGCCGTGCCGCCGAATGGATCCTTGCGCTGGAAGAAAGGATTGCCGGGCTGCCGGCCGAGACGAGGCCGAGCTACCAGGCTGGCACGCTGAACCTGTTCTATTTCCTCTATCAGTTGATATCGGGGGAAAGACAGCCGCTGCTGATGCACGAATTCCTGACACGGACGGCGAAATGGAAGCTCATCCGGCGCCGCGAGCAGTACGTGTTTCGCACCGGTGCCTTCGCGCCGCGCTTCAGTCTCGCCTCGATGTCGGTCACCAGGCAGGTGGATGCCCTGTCGCGGTATCTGCAGTCCGTGCCGGCCGCGGCGGTTTTGCCTTCCCCTGAGTTGAGCTAGCAACGCATGTTCGTCAAATCGCACCAGCTCCAGCAGCGCGGCCGCTCGACGGTGCCGGCGGCCATGTCGCCGCAGCCGCAGCAAGGACCGGCGCCGGCGGTCAGCTTCATCGTCTGCACACGCGACCGTGTCAGCGTGCTCGAGCCTTGCATAAAGTCGATCCAGGCCGCGTGCCGCGCCTACCCTGCCTTCTCTGCCGAACTGGTGGTTGTCGACAACGGCTCGACCGACAGCACGGCCAAACGGCTGGCCAGCATCGCCGAACTTTCGGACATTCCGTTCACGGCTATTCGCGAACCACGACCTGGACTGGCGGCCGCCCGCAATGCCGGGCTGGAGCGGGCGCGGGGCCGCGTGCTGGTCTTCGTCGACGATGATTGTGCGGTCCACAAGGATTATCTGCGCGATCTGCAGCGGCACTATGCGGCCGGCGAACGGGTCATCCGTGGCGGCCGCGTCGAGATCGGCGATCTCCGCGACCTGCCGTTCACGATCAAGCGGTCGCCGGTGCGCGCGCGGCTTACGCCGGATGTCCATCCCGGCGGCTTCGTACTCGGCTGCAACATGACGATGCACCGCGATGTTGCCGCCCGCATCGGCCGTTTCGACGAACGCTTCGGCGCCGGCGGCCCGCTGCGCTCGGCGGAGGATACGGACTATCTGGTGCGGGCGGTGCTGCTTGGGATTCCGGTCGAATATGTGCCCGACATGACCATCTATCACCATCACGGCCGGCGCGACCGCAAAGCCATCGAAAAGCTGCATCGCGACTACAGCATGGGCAATGGCGGGCTTTGCCTGAAACATATCCGGTACGCGCCGTGGCTGCTTCGCCATTTCTACTGGTCTATGAGGGCGGCCTTACGCGAACTGAGGAAAGGCCCGCTGTTCGACCGCGAACTCAAGCTGTCGCACTGGCCGATCATCGGCATGAATCTGCTCGGCGCGGCCAAGTTCGCGGTGCTTTTGCTGGCGAAATCGCCAAAGACAACGGAAGTGCGACAGGAGCAACAGGCAAATGCCGAGGCGAGGTGATCCGCTATCATGCGACTGATGCCGCCCAGCCTGCCGATGCTGCGCCGCGCGCTCGGGCAAAAGCAGTTGCGCCTGCTTCCGGCCGTGGTGGTGCTCGGGCTGCTCAGCGCCGCGCTCGAAGGTTTTGGTATCGGCCTGATCATCCCGTTGCTGAACATAATCATGGGGCAGGGGCAGACCGGCATGGCCGGCTTTTCCGCCGTCTTCCAGCATGTCGGAGCGAGCCTGAGCGAGCGCGACCGGCTGATCGTCATATCGGTCGCCATCCTCGGCTCGATCGTTCTGAAGAATCTGTTCGCCTTCGCCAACACGCTGCTGACCACCTTCATCTATGGCAAGGCCAGCCATTCGATCCGCAGCGCGCTGTCGGAGCAGTTGCTTAGGGTAGGCTACCCGTTCTTCCTGCAGCAAAGCCCTGGACGGCTGCTCAACATCATCTCCAACGAATCCTGGCGGGCCTCGGATGCCATCCAGATCACGCTTGGGGCAATCGTTAACGCGTCGGCCGCAATCATCCTCCTGACCTTCCTGCTGCTTCTATCGTGGCAGATGACGTTGCTGGTCACGCTGGGGCTGGCGCTGGTGCAGGTCGCGCACGCCATGCTGTCGGCAAATCTGAAGGCGCCGAGCCGCAGCGTCGCCTCCCGCAACAGCCAGCTCGCATCGCAGATGCTGCATCTGGTGCATGCCGGGCGGCTGATCCGCATTTTTGGCCAGGAGCAACGCGAGAAGGCGGCATTCGACCGTGCATCGGATGCAGTGCGCCGGGCGGCGTTCGTGCTTTTGACGCGTCAGGGAGCATTGCCGCCGCTGACCGAAGTTCTGCACGCCATGCTGTTCCTGGCGGTGGTGATCGGCGCCTGGTTCGCCGATGTCAGCTTCCCGCTGATCGTCGCCTTCGTCATCCTGCTCTACCGGCTGCAGCCCTATATGCGGTCGTTGCAAATGGCCTGGAGCCAGCTGCAAGGCCTGAGCGGGTCGCTGGAAGAGGTGACGTGGATGCTGGACCCGTCCGACAAGCCCGCGCCGCCGCAAGGTGACGCGGCGTTCCCCGGGCTCAGCCAGGGCATCAAGTTCGAGGACGTCACCTTTACCTATTCCGGTTCGGAACAGCGCGCGGTGGTGCTGCATGCGGCGAGTTTCGACCTCCGCAGCGGCCGCTCGACGGCGCTGATCGGCCGCTCGGGCGCCGGTAAGACAACGATCGTCAATCTCCTGTGCCGCTTCGTCGAACCGGACAGCGGCAGGATCCTCGTCGATGGATTGCCGCTCGACCGTATCGACCCCAGCCAATGGCGAAAGCACATCGCGCTCGCCAGCCAGGAGTTGGAGCTGGTCGACGGCACCATTTTCGACAACATCATCTACGGCCAGGACGCGGCCTCGGCCGACGACGCCGAGCGCGCGGCAAAACTGGCCGAAGCGCATGATTTCATCGAGCAGCTGCCGCAGGGCTACAGGACCGTCGTCGGCTACCGGGGCGTCAATCTCTCGGCGGGCCAGCGGCAGCGGATCGCGCTGGCCAGGGCCCTGGTGCGCGATCCCGATATCCTCATCCTCGACGAAGCCACCAATGCAGTGGACGGGCTGTCGGAAGCGGCGATCGTCGAGACGCTCAAGTCGCGGGCCGGCCGCCGCACCACCATCGTCATCAGCCATCATCGCAGCACCATCTCGTTCTGCGACGACGTGGTGATCCTGAGCAACGGCCGCGTGAAGAAGCAGGCACCTTTCGCCGCGCTTGCGACGCTCAGCATGGACGAGCTTTACCAGCACGAGGCGCTGGAGGGCTGAGGGCGACCCCGCTGCGTGCGGCCGCTGGGAGGTCGTCCTTTTCGGATGTCAAGCCAGGTCAAGCATCTCAGGGGCAAGGAAGACCTCCGCCCTCACTAAAGGATTTCTGGGATGATGAGTGATCCCGAGCTTACCCGCTTTCGATCTGGAGCGTACAGAACCAAGGGTCCGCCCGCCAAATCCAGCAATGGCAGGCAGACCCTAATCAGCGCATGAAGGGACTGATTCTGCGCCGATTTCTCCTCGAGGAGATGACGCCATCAACTGAAGACGGCCGCAGTTGTTCCCGGCGCCGGCTGTACACGAGACCATTGCGCAGGCAGGTCAGACTTAGGTCCTATTAACGGGCATCGCTGGCTGTGAGTGAACATCGGATCGGCTCGGTGGTAGCGAAACTTCGGCCGGAGGTCGACGCAGGCATTGGGTTCCGGGGCATGATCGGCTCGGCGCTGATCAAGGGCGGCGATCGATCGCCGCACGGCTGCTGCGGAGGGGCGCTTGCATTCCTGCGGAATACGCATCCAATCCGGCGCCAAATGAAGCTGTCCCAAGCGTTAGGGGCTCAGCGGTCGTCAAGCTGTTGCTAATATACAGCACAGGCAGCGCTCTATGAACGGCGTCGCTTGGAACCCCTACCTCCGACCAACCGTTAGTGTCACAATGACGAACCAAAAAGTGAGGCTGACGATGGACCCGCTGCAAAACAACACGTTGGAGATCTGGTGTCTTGCGGCCGTTCCGCTGTCACTGCTCCTTACGGTGTTATTAGCCGGATTTATTCTCTAGCCGAACCCGACGAGGCCGGCTTTGCGGACCGGGCCTGGAAGATGAAAATGACTGCCATTAGGCACGGTAGGCGTCGCGGACACCCCGTGGCACCAGGCCGTGGCAGCCTTTTCCAACGTTGCCATCATAATCGGCTCTTTCGACCGGTCCGGTCCGCGGCGATTGCTCGCGGCCCCGTTGCGAGGGCGAGCATCCGAGCTCGTACGTTTTTTACACAATCTCTGATTGGTGGACTCGCCCGCCGCCATCGACGTTAATTTTGCGTTAGCGACTGGAGGGGGAGATCGCTAACGGGAGGAAGAAAATGAAAGAAAACTACGATCTGACGATCGACTATGACGACCAGCCTTACGACAACAAGCCTTACGATCTAGCCACATTCGCAAGGAAGCACGGGCTCAACATTCGAGCCGCCGAGCTTCTTCTTTTCGCCAAAGGCCCGTCTCGAGCGGCCTGCGATGCCGCGGCGAGGGCTTTTCTGGCGGCAGTCGCCGCACAAGCTATGAGACAATCGGCGCGGTAGGTCTCACAAAACCATTGCTGACACGGCCTGCCGTGTCAGCAACCCAACGGACAGCGCTGGAAATTCCGGGCCGTTTCCAACAAGATGCCTGAGCATCCGGGAACGGCCTGAAATGTGCAATCTTTACAATATCACGACCAGCCAGCAGGCCATCCGCCAGTGGACCCGCGCCCTGCGTGACATCCTCGGCAATCTCGAACCCTCCATCGACATCTATCCCAACCAGCCCGGCCCGGTGGTGCGCAACGCGCCGGACGGCGAACGCGAATTGGCCAATCTGCTGTGGGGCATGCCGACGCCACTGGAGCGGGTCAAGGGCAAGGCCGACTACGGCACCACCAATATCCGCAATCCGCAATACGGCCATTGGCAGCAATATCTCGGCATCGAGAACCGCTGCGTGGTGCCCGTCACCAGCTTCGCCGAGCCCAGCCCGACGCCCGGCGACAAGGACCCCGAGACCGGCATTCAGCGCAACTTCTGGTTTGCACTCGGCGAGGACCGCCCGCTGTTCTTCTTTGCCGGCCTGTGGACGCGCTGGCAGGGCATTCGCAAGGTCAAGGACGGCCCCGCCGAGCACCAGGTCTATGGCTTCATGACGACCAGGCCCAACGCGCTGATCGCGCCGATCCACGAAAAGGCAATGCCGGTGATCCTGACCACGCCGGAAGAAACCGAGACCTGGCTGACGGCGCCATGGTCGGAGACAAGACACCTGCAGCGCACGGCGCCCGATGACGCGCTGGTGATCGTCGAAAAACCGGCGACACAGATCAAATTTCCGCAGCAGGCGCCGGCGCAAGGCTCCTTGTTTTAGCGCTTGAATTTCTGCAGCACCCAGATGTAGCCCTTGGGCGGATGATCCTGGTCGATGAACTGCGTCTTCACCGTCGTGTCCTTGCGGCTGCATCGCTTGCACCTGAACCTGATCGCTTCCAGCGGCTTGTTCCAGCCCACCACCTGGGCCACGTCATTCGCCCTGAAGCGCCCGACGTGGTAGCAGTGGCCGCACTCCACGATAAGCAGCATGTTGGCCTTGGCGGCACGTCCAACGCTGTCCATCGGCCCGGCCATGGCTCATTTCCGGGTCGAGTAATCCTCGGGGAGGGGAAGCAGGCCAAGCTCCGCCATCCGGTAATCGGGCTCCTTCTCCGCGACGCTGGCCAGCACCTCGTGCAATTTCTCGACAAGCCCGCAAAGCTGCCAGAACAGCTCGCCATGCGCCTTGAGATGCAGCTGCGACGACAGCACCGTCCGGCGCAGGCTCAAAGCGTCCCTGATGATCGCCTCCGCATCCCTCGCCGACAGCCTGTCGAACCGGCTTTTTCGTCTGCCCATCGCGGCTCTCCTCGATTTGTGAGCAACCGCCCCGCCTACTGACAAATAGGAAGGCATTCCTCGCCAAGTCAATTCGCTCTTGACATTTTTGTTCCCGTTTTGTTCAATTTCAACAGGAACGCTCGGAGGCCCCACCGTGGACCACATCGTGACACTGGACAGCCGCCAGGAGGCCGCCCTTCAGGCCGTCGCCGACCAGTTCATTGCCCAGCACAAGGGCGATGCGGTGAAGGCGCTCAAGGAGATGATCGTGCTGAACGGGTATCTGCAGGAGCGGCTGGATGCGGTGGGTTGAAATTCCATCCACAGGCGCGATTAAGCGCAAGAAGATTCACCGGGAAGGTCGCGGCGTCAGCGCGAGTCCAATCGGTCATCTCTGCCAGCATTGCCCTGTCGGGTGAAGCGAAGCGCTTTTCGTGGTCGATCTTGATCTGCCGCATCCGCTTTGCAGGATAAGCGATGACATCGTCGGTCTCGACATGGTGATCATAGCAAAGCAGCAGGAGATTGGCCGCAGAACGCCGTTCCTCGTTGCTCATGTCCTCCCGAAAGCGTTCGCCTCCCTCTTCAGCTCCCTCGATATGACAGACTTGGCCAACAAACTTGCCGACCTCGTTCATCATTAGCCGATTGCACCCAGGAAAGGCGCAAAGATTTCCTGAATGCAGGAACAGCTGGCGAAGCGTCTCTGGTCTTGGCGCAAGCCGTTTCGCCCTCTCTTTTTTTGTCGTTTGATGGTTCCAATAAGACCAGTGCTGCCAATCGACCTAATTTGAAAACCACTTTACTTTTCATCGTTGACAGTGGTTTCTGGTTGCGACCAGGACAATTCTCCAGAATCCACTCTGACCCAAATCCCTGTGGCCCAGATGTCGAGCAACTTCGTGTACGCTACATAACAAGGCACGAACAGCGGGCATTTCTTGGCTCCAAAGTGCACTTATCTCATAGGTTGAAATGGCTGAGAGTGACGCAGTCAAAAGTTTTCGGGACGCCATAGAAGCAGCGCTTAGAGGCGGCTTCGTAGCGGTCGATTTTCCGGACGGTTCTAAGCCGCTATTAGAACGTGCACTACGTCAGCGTATCGGGCTAGTGACCTCCACGGACCTCGCCATGAAAAACGCCGAGGAAGCAAGAGCCAACACACTATCCGCGCGACATGGTGTAAACAGCTTTCCACATCACAGTGACTTCGCCTTTAGACCATTTCCACCTCGGCTAATCATTCTGATCAACGAAACCCAGCAATCCTACGAGACGCCTACCAACGTTACTCGAATCATCGATCTGCCAAAGAAGATGCAAGACATACACGCTCGCAGCCAGTGGCATCTGAGGGTCAGAGGCATGGCCTTTGTCGTTGGCGGGATGACTGCAGTTGGAAAACATCTCATTCACCGGTGGGATACGGATTTCTTGGAGCCCGAAAACGGAGAAGCATGGGCATGCCTACAGATCATCAAGAAGCTCGTTCCAAGGGTCGAGTCACCACATAAATGGAAGCCAAAATCTGCGCTATTGATTGACAACTGGAATTGTACGCACTCGCGGGGATACGCCAAAGGCGGGGGTGAAAACCGCGAGCTGGTTCGATTGGAGGCTTGGCATCATGCAGGAGTGGACCACTGACACGTTGTGGGCAAAGGCGGGAGTTTATGGCAGGCAGGCAATGGAGTCCGACCGCAAGAGTCCACTATTTCCACTCTTGGCGTCTTTCGCGCTAGAACTGTTAGGAAAGGCAGCGCTTTCCCAGATCCATCCCGTCCTGATAGCCGACCCTCGCAGCGAAGGCGAAGCGATCCTCTACGCGTTCGGAGTTCCCACGAGCGATCCGAAAACCATCATGTCGAATACCGTCTTCAAGCGGCTCGGCAAGTTAGTGCCGGGCTTTACAGAGGAGGACGTGCGTACTTGCCTCATCCTTGCGGAACAGAGAAATCGGGAACTTCACACCGGCGAAGACGCTTTCCAAGATTTCAAATCGGGTAAATGGGTACCCGATTTCTACCGCGTTACGAAGATCCTGACAGAGTTTATGGGTCGAGATTTGGACGAATTATTAGGCAAGGAGCACGCGAAAGATGCCAATGAAGTTACAGCTGAACAGTCTGCCAAAGTTAGAAAGGAGGTTCTTGATCGGATACAGGCTTGCAAGAAATCTATAGCCGGACTTCGTATTGAGGAACTGTCTGATCGTCGAAAGGCCGACGAATCTGGCGTGACATGGGCACGCTACACCAATGGAACTGCAGTAAAGGCGACTGGGTGCCCCGCGTGTGAAAGCCAAGGTCTGCTCCATCTTAGGCACATTGCTGACCGGCCCGCTGAGATAGTTGAGAATACCATTTTCGTCGATGGAATCTGGTCGCCGCGAAAGTTTAGCTGCAAGGTCTGCGGCCTCGATTTGGACGGAACTAAGGAACTGGGGTTCGCGGATTTGGCTGATCAGGTAGTCGAGACCGATGACAGTGATCCGGCCGACTTCTTCGGGATCGAGGTCGGCACGCTCGATGAGCCAGACTACGGCAATGAGTAGCGTCGATGAGTTTGGGGCAAGGCGCCACCTGATCGTGCTCAACGGGCACTTGCAGGAGCGGCTGGATGCCCTGTCGTCACCACGCCGAGCGACGCGCTAAGCGCTCAGAGATGACGGTAGCAGGACGCGTGTTCAATCGTGCCGTTCGAAGGTCGGCTTAGCGCCAAGAGCCTACCTTTCCGAGCAAATGCCATATATCGCATTTTGGTTGAAGCGGATCGGCAGCTCTCAGGAGAGATTGGACAGCCGCCGCTCCTCGGCCGATCAAAAAGTCCGAGGGCATCGACCTTCACCCTATCTTGCCCGAGCCGATCCTCAAGAAGACTTGCCGACTAGTTACGTCATAGCAGCGGGAAGCCCACCGAAATGCTCGGCCAACATGCTCCTTATCACAACATCGTCTATAACCAGCTTGCGAACAGCCGCCTCATATTGGCTACGGCTTTTGAACTGCAGAGCACTCACGATCACAGTTAAGGCAGCCGTCTCTCGGATTGGATAGCGAGCGATAATCTTGTCAACGTCCTTAGAGATGATCCAGCCCTGCAAACGCGCCTTCTCTGCTTGGTAATGGGCCTGCGAATCCACAGCGATACTGACGTTCTGTCCTGCCTGAATTTTCTTCCAGTCGGGCATCTCAAGACTAATTTGGTCCTTGACGGCTTGCTCTGTCATGCGAGCAGCAAGGCGATCCGCGTTGGACGCTATCGCGGCAAGAAGATCGGTCCACGCCTTGACGATCATCTGACTAGGATCGCCTTCTATGACCGTGCACTGTCGCTTCGCGATCAACTCCACGATGGTCGGGTTGTAGTAGAGAGCTTCAACTGAATAGACGGCAAGTGCGAAGACGCCCTTTGCCTCAAGGGCTATTTTCTTATCTGAAGTGAGCTGGTCCTGATCGACTATTCCGTAAGCTTGAATCCACGCAATTGCACTGGTGTCACGAACACTGGTAACGGCGTGCTCAACGTCGCTGCAAGTCGCTCTTGGAAAGATCGACACACCGGGAAACAGGATTTCGTAAAGCGGTTTGTCTAAGCTGTCCGCGCTTCCTTCAATGAAGAGCATCTTGCGGCGTGAGCCAATGATAGCCTCTTTGGTCGGATCATCGATCCCAATGCCCGGCTCAAGAACATCCAAGTCCCAATTTCCAACATCGTCATTGACGGTCTTGGAGTCGCGCACCAACACGGTTCTGGCGGTGCGGCAACTGACGGGCAAACTCAACTCATGAGTAGACACTACAAACGTGCAATCCGGACGCTTTGCGAAGAGCTGTAGAAGCAATGGTGTGACGATTGATGCGTGCAAGTGCCTCTCGGGCTCGTCGACAAGGATCAGCGAGCCTTTCTTGGCCGTTAGTACCACGCCCGCGATCAGCAGCGCGGCCCGTTCGCCATCAGATAGGGCCGCGATGCTATAAGGCGGGCCCTCACGTTTTCTGGCGACGATCGTGCTATTCGGTTCGATCGTCATGGCGATTGGAATGCCCGATCCGACCAAAAGCTCGTTGATTGTCTCAAGTGGAGGTAATTCGTCCGCCAACTGAGCTGCTTCGGCGCTCTTACCAGATTTGACGGCCGCTCGGATGTTCCGAGAGAGGTTGTTATCCGCATCGATAAGGTCAGCGATAATCAAGCCACTCCGTGAGGCCGGATCGTATTCGCGCCAGCGAGCTTCAGGCTGAGCATCCTGATTCTTCGTGTTAGTCTCGGTCTGGATCTTGCTTTGCGGTGAAAACGGCACCGAGTTGGTTTCCATCCAAGTCTGCCGATGTGCGGCGACGCGGACAGCTCTCGCAAAATTCTTCCGATAGAGCGAAAGCATTAAACCAGACTTACCGGCGCCATTGGGGCCGACGACGAAAAGCGGGGCAGCAGTTGAAACCGGGAGCTGCAATGAAGACCCGTTGGTCAGCGGCACCGCAGTTTCAAATGGCGGCTCGGCAGCTTCAGAGTTTGTGGCCATATCTTCCCCCAATAAGTGCCCCGAACCATTATCTCGCGCGGCGAGATCATGACCTTGCCAACTTATCAGCGTCGAGGGAAGTCACTCGCGGCGATCAAATAGCAGCTATCCGATTTGAAGCGATTGTACTGCGATGATCCGCTTTCAGGATCAGGCAATGCTGCACCATACGACAATCATTCTGAGCGCAAGCTGGCATTCGTGACCCAATTGGCGAACGTTTCCTTTGCGGGGCACCGCCGGCATCGAGATAGGGCGAGATGCAGGGGCGCTGTTGTCCGCTGTAGGATGTGTAGTGGTCGTCGCTTGGCCTGTAGGAGCGGTAGCGGCTTCGCGACGGCTTGTGAGGGCTGGAATTCAGGTTCCGCCAGGCGTCCGGCGCGGCTGCCTGGCAAGCGACGGCACGCCCCTCAATGCCTCTTGAAATACTGCACCTCGCGTTCGTGCTTTTCCGCAGCCTCGCGGCTGTCAAACGTCCCGAGATTGCGGCGCTTGCCGGTCTTTTCATCCTTCTTGCGCGAATAGAGGCGGTATTTTCCGTCTTTGAGTTTTCTGATCATCTGTCTCTCCTTGGCTAGGGCCGCCGCGTCCCCTTGAGGTTGCGCGCGGCTTGCTCGATCGCCGCCCTGTCGTTGCCCAGCCTGTCGATCAGCTCCTGCGCCTGTTCGCCCGATATGCCGGTGCGAACCGCGAGGGCCTCCACCGTCAAGACGTCGGAGCTCGCGACCTCGCGGGTTTCCGGCAGGGCATCGCCTGCCGTCAACGGCAGGGCTGCCTCCCTGTCGATCTCGGCCTCGGCCCGGTGCCAGTGCCGCTCGGGATCGCCATGGATCCCGCCTTCGCGTTCCCAGATCTGGTATGCGCGCTCACGAATCTTGTCGTCCCGTTGGTCGCCCATCTTGATTCCTCCTTTGCCTGTCGGATGAACGCCGCGCCGATCCGAACGATCCAAAAAAATTTGCGTGATCGTTGGTTAGCCGCTCGAGCGTGGGATCGCACAAGACACCATGCCCTTCGGTCCGCTAGCCCGCCGCCCAGCGCCCTGCTACTGGCACTGCCGACGCGGCCCGCCGGAATACGGCTGATAGCTATTGTCTTCCGGTCGATATGACCGGTAGCGGCTGAAGCAGTATTGCACGTGGTCGGATGAGAGCTCGGCGGCGCCGGGTTCATCCGATGGCGCGTAGCCCTCCACCGACGACGTATCGCTCGCCTCGACATAGCTGCCGTCATCGCCGGCGTTGAGATAGGGCGAGATGCAGGGGCGCTGTTGTCCGCTGTAGGATGTGTAGCGGTTGTCGTCCGGCCGGTAGGAGCGATAGCGGCTGGCGCACCATTCGACATGAGCGGCGGGCAGCGCTTGCTGCTCTTCCGCTGGTGGCTGGATAGAGCCGGTGGCGGTGGTGTCGGGGATCGAAGCTGCGGCGGTGTCGGCGGGTTTCGAGCTGCGATCAACTTCCGAGGTGCGAACGGGGACCGCGCGAGCGGGAAGGCGCTCGAGGCGTTGCGAGGCCTGGTTTACCGGGCGCGGGTCCTTGGTCCACAGTTCGCTGGAGACGGGGACGGCCGGCCGTACCGGCTTGGCTATCAATAGCCAGGTGGCGAAGGCGAGACCGCTGGCGAATACGGCGAGCGTCAGGACGAAGCCGCCAAAGATTGCGAACAAAGCTTTCATGCCGCGCTCCTTCGCCTCCCGGTTAAGGAAATGCAGGGCGGGGAATCCGGTTCCAGGAAGGAGCGCGGGGCAGGGGCTTTCAAAAAGGAAGGCCCCTCTCCGTCTCGGCTTCGCCGAGACACCTCTCCCCGCTTTGCGGGGCGAGGAACCTAAGGCCTTTTAGGCTTTCAGTGCAGGCCGAATTCGCGCAGCAGTTCTTCGCGGTAGCGCACGAAGCGGCTTTCGCTGCGCTCGCGCGGGCGGGGCAGGTCGATGTCGATCAGCCGCGCCGCGCCGCCTTTCTCCTTGGGCAGGATCAGCACCCTGTCGGCGAGGTAGATCGCTTCCTCGAGGTCGTGGGTCACCATCACCATGGTGACGTTCTCCTCGCTCCAGATGCGCGCCAGTTCCTCCTGCATGCCGATCTTGGTCATCGCGTCGAGCGCGCCCAGCGGCTCGTCGAGCAGCAGGATTTCGGGCTGCACGGTCAAGGCGCGGGCGATGCCGACGCGCTGCGCCATGCCGCCCGACAGCTGCCTTGGGTAAGCATCACTGAATTCGGCGAGGCCGACGAGCGCGATATAGAAGCGCGCCCGTTCCTCGGCCTCGGCCTTCGGCATGCCGCGCACTTCGAGGCCGAAGGCGACATTGCCGAGCACCGTCAGCCAGGGCAGCAGGCGCGGTTCCTGGAAGATCACCGCGCGCTCGGCACCGACGCCGTGCACCGGCTTGCCGTCGATGGCGACGCCGCCGCTGTCGGCCGCCTCCAGTCCGGCCAGGATGCGCAGCAGCGTAGTCTTGCCCGATCCGCTGGCGCCGACGATGACCAGGCATTCGCCCGAGCGGATGTCGAGATTGAGGGTCCTCAGCACTGCAAGCGATCGCCCGCCGATGCTGAACGATTTGGACAGGTCGCGTATGCTGACCTCACCGCCGCTTGTGCTGCTCATCGGGCTCGTCTCCCAGCTGATTGCCTTGCCGGTTGGCCTTGTCAGTTGGTCTTGGTTTCGCCGGGCCGGTAGAGGATGTCCGCTGCCTTCAGCTTACCCTTTGGCAGCCGGCCGTCGCGCTCGAGCACGCTGACCCAGAAGTCGATGTCGCGGTCCGTCGCCTTGGCCCCCTGGCGCAGCCCGAAGCCGGTCCAGTAGCGCGCCAGCTCGCCGTTTTCGCCGCGCTTGTCGAGGATGTTTGCCAGCACCTTGCGCGCTTCGTCGGGGTTCTGCAGCGACCAGTCGGAGGCGCGCGCCGATTGCTCGACGAAATTGCGGGCGGCGTCGGGATGGGCGGCGATGAAGTCGCGCCTGAGCACGACGAAGCCGCCGGCCAGCTCGCCCAGCACGTCCGTGTCGTTGAACACGCCACGCACGCCGCCATTGTCGACCAGCGCGCCGGCAAACGTCGCCTGCCAGTAGCCCAGCGCCGCGATGTCGACCTGGCGGGAGCGCAAGGTCTGCTCGAGCTGCGGTCCGGGCACGACGACGAGATTGGCGGCATCCGGCGACAGGCCGACGCTGTGCAGCGCCTCGCGCACGGTGTAGTCGAGATGGGCCCCGAGCGTGTTGACGGCGATGGTCTTGCCGGCGATGTCGGCGATCGATTTGATCGGGCTGTCGTCCAGCACGTAGAAGACGCTTCGCACCTTGCTGTTGATGCCGTTGCTCGGATAGACGGCGACGAAGTCGTTGCCGCCGGAGATCGAGTTGATCACGGCGGCGGTTGCAGCCGAGCCAATATCGACGCTGCCGGAGGCGAGCGCAAACAATGATTCCGGGCCGCCGCCGGAGTAGCCGACATTCTCGACCTCGATACCGAGGCCTTTGAAATAGCCGAGCTCGCCGGCCAGCTCATGCGGAGAGATGCTGCCACGGCTGGCGAGGGAGCGGAACTTGACGGGTGCCGCTTCGGCAAAAGCGAAGCGCGGCAGGCCGGCGGCGAGAAGGCCGGCGGCGAACGGCGCGCCGGCAAGCAGGGAACGGCGGGTGATTTTCATGGTGCGGGTCTTTCCTGGTTGGCTTGGGTCTGGTCGATGGCGAAAGGGGAGGTCAGTCGACGGCATTGCTCCAGCGGCAGAGTCGCCGCTGCAGGCTGACGAGCGCCTGGTTGGCGATCAGGCCGAGGCCGGCGAGGATGACGATTGCGGCAAACATCAGCGGAATCTGGAAGTTGTACTGCGCGTTCATCACCTGAAAGCCGATGCCCTTGTTGGCGCCGATCATTTCGGAGGCGATCAAAAGCAGCAGCGCCGTGGTGGCGCTGAGCCTCAGCCCAACGAAGATCGAGGGCACGGCGCCGGGCAGCACAACGCGGCGGAACACGGTGAGCTGCCTGGCACCATAGACGCGGGCCATCTCCAGCAGTTTCGGATCGACTTGCTTGACGCCGCCGATGGTGTTGAGCAGCAGCGGGAACAGCGTCGCCCAGAAGATGACGAACACCTTGGAGGCTTCGCCGAGCCCAAGCAGCAGGATGAACACCGGATAGAGCGCCAGCGCCGAGGTCTGGCGGAAAACCTGCAGGATCGGATCGAGGGCGGTTTCGACGGCGCGCACCTGGCCCATGAACAGGCCAAGCGGGATGGCGACCAGCACGGCGGCCGCGAAGGCGAGACCGGCGCGCTGCAGGCTGATGGCGATGTCGCCGAGCAGAGTGCCGCCGGCCAGCCCCTTCCAAAGTGCCGCGACAATCATGTCGATCGGCGGCAGCACGGCCGTGTTGACCCAGCCGGCGCTGCTCGACACTTGCCAGATTGCGAGGAAAGCAATGAGGACGCCGTAGCGCGACAGGAAGCGAATTCCCGCCCGGCCGCCGAGGCGCAGGAAGTCCGAGCCGAGGCTTGTCGTGCTGTCACGCGTGCCGAGGCTGGCGGCCTGTTCGATGTGCTGCAAAGTCATCGTCTTGCCTCTTGCTTGGAAAGTATCGGGCTTCTCGGGACTATTCGGCAGCCAGCACGGCCGAGCGAGCGGCGGTCCACGGGTTTTCAGGCCGCCTGAGGCCGAGGTTCTCGCGCAGCGTCCTGCCTTCATAGGCCGTGCGGAAAAGGCCGCGGCGCTGCAGTTCGGGGATAACCAGCTCGACGAAGTCGTCGAGCCCGCCGGGCAGCCAGGGCGGCAGGATGTTGAAGCCGTCGGCGGCTTCGTTGCCGAACCATTCCTCCAGCTGGTCGGCGACCTGCACTGCACTGCCGATGACGGTGTAATGGCCGCGCGCCGTCGCCACCCATTGATAGAGCTGGCGGATGGTAAAGTTGTGCTCGTCGGCAATCTGGCGGATCAGCGCCTGGCGGCTCTTCATGCCTTCGGTTTCCTTGCTCGGCGGTAGCGGTCCGTCGAGCGGATAGCCCCTGATGTCGAGCGTCTGGCCGGCCAGCCCGTTGAGCAGGGCGACGCCGTCCTCCGGCAAGATGAGATCGTTCAGCTGCTGGTATTTGGCGCGCGCTTCTTCTTCGGTGCGGCCGACGAAGGGTGCTACGCCCGGCATGATCAGCACCTGCTCGGGATCGCGGCCGACGGCCGTCACGCGGGCCTTGATATCGCGATAGAATTCCTGCGCCGACGCTAGGTTCTGATGGGCGGTGAAGATGACTTCCGCCGAGTGGGCGGCGAGCTTGCGGCCGTCCTCCGATTGCCCCGCCTGCACCACCACCGGGTGCCCCTGCACCGGGCGCGGCACGTTGAGCGGCCCTTTGACGCTGAAATGCGCGCCCTTGTGGTCGATGTCGTGGAGCTTGTCCTTATCGTAGAAGCGCCCCGATTTCTTGTCGCGGACGAAGGCATCGTCCTCCCAGCTGTCCCACAGCGCCTTGACCGTCTCGACATGCTCATGCGCTCGGGCATAGCGCTCGGCGTGGGCAGGCTGCGTCTCACGATTGAAATTGCGCGCGGTTTCGTCGCCGGCCGAGGTGACGACGTTCCAGCCGGCGCGGCCATTCGACAGAAGGTCGAGCGAGGCGAACTTGCGGGCGAGCGTATAGGGCTCCTCATAGGTGGTCGAGGCGGTGGCGATGAAACCGAGATGCGTGGTGAGCGGCGCCAGCGCTGCAAACAGCGTCACCGGCTCGAAGCCGGCGATCTTGGCATTGCCGCCTTCGCGGGCGCCGAGCCCGACCGTCAGATTGTCGGCGAGGAAATAGGCGTCGAACAGGCCGCGTTCGGCGGTCAGGGCAAGCTGCTTGTGGAACTCGAAATTGGTGGCGCCATCGACCGGCGCCTCGGGGTGACGCCAGGCGGCGATATGCTGTCCGCCGCCGGGCAGGAAAGCGCCCAGTTTGATTTGCCTGGATTTGGTGGATCTTGTCATCGCGGCGTGCTCCTGGATGGATCGGAAAGGGGATCTCGGGTCAGTGGTGCGTTCAGGCGGCAAGGCCGACGCCGTAGGGCACTCCGGTTACCCGGCATGCCTCGGCGACCGCTTGCCGGGCGCGGGCGTGGATGGCTTCCGATACCAGCACGCCATTGGCAAAATCCTTGTCGGAGGCGTAGATCGCGGTCGGCACGGTCAGCGCCTCGAAGAAGCCGAACAGCGGCCGCAGCTGGTGCTCGACGATCAGCGAATGGCGCTCGCCGCCGCCGGTCGCGGCGAGGATGACGGGCTTGCCCCTCAGCGATGACGGATCGAGCAGGTCGAAGAAATGCTTGAAAAGCCCGGTATAGCTGCCTTTGAAAGTCGGCGAGCCGGCCACCAGGATATCGGCGCCCAGCAGCCGTTCGACGATATTGCGCGCCGCCGGGTCGAGGTCGCCGAGGCGCCTTGCCCGCGGCAGGGACGCGCCAAGATCCTCGATGTCGAAGACGGCCGAGGCCGCGCCGATGCTTTCGGCGGCCTGCCCGACAATGTGGCCGACGAACGCCTTGGTCTTCGATGGCCGGGTCAAGTTGCCCGACAGCCCCACAACGAGCTTCTTCGACATTCCTGGCTCCCTCTCAAGCGCTCTGTTTTAAGATCTTGGGTCTAGCGATCTACTTTAAGTCTAGAGAGTTTGTAGAATTAAAAGAGCGAGAAAATTTCAAAAGCAGGGCGATGAGCGAACTGAGTTTGCGGCACATCGCCCGCAATTGGTTCATTCAACGCGGCGTACTGCACCGGCGCAGCGCATCGACCAGCGATGCAAAGGCCTGCCAGCACCTTGTCCCGCGGGCATGCAGCGAGTCAGTCCAATTTGATTCAAATCCGGCTGTGGATATTTGCTTTTGGGTAAATCGGGGCGGTCATCTTGCCTGCCGGCGGACAACAGGGAGAAGCCGATGACAAGCGACTTTGCCGCCGCACACCTCCATCTTGAACGAGCCTGCCATTATTTGAGCGGCGACGACGAGACGAGCCGCACGGCTCGTGCGGCTCTGGATCTCTTGATCGATGCAATTGTCGCAGCGCAATACAAGCGGCCACGCGGAGACGTTGTGGAGTTTCCAAGATCGGCAAAGCTGGGACAGTCCGTAAGCGGGAACGGGTAATCCAACCGGCGGCGTCCCTTTGCTTCCGCCCGATCACATGAACCAGGTTGCAACCAGGCCGATCGTCGCCGAGAAGATGGCGGCGGTCGTTGTCCAACCGAGTATGTTGGTGCTCCGGCTGTTCACCTGGTCGCCCATGATCCTGCGGCTGTTCGTCATCAGCATGATGAGCAGCAGCAAAGGCGGCGTCGAGAAGCCCTGAACAATGCCGGACCAGACCAGCGCCTTCATCGGATTGAAGCCGAGGAAGTTAAGGCCAGCGGCGATCGCCGTAAAAAAGCCGATGGCGAGATAAAATTTGGGTGCCTCTCGAGCCCGGGCGTGCAGGCTGTTTTTCCAGCCGATGGCTTGTGCAACATCATAGGCAGCGCCGGTGGTCATGACAGGAACCGCGAGGAAACCGACGCCGATCACGCCTGCGGCGAACAGAACGCTTGCGGCCTGGCCAGCGAGCGGGCGCAGCGCCTCCGCGGCTTGTGCAGCCGTGTCGATATCGTGGTGGCCCGCCTTGTAGAGCGTAGCACCCGTCGACAGGATGATGAAATACATGATGAGATTTGAAAACATCATGCCGATGAGGATGTCCCGGCGAGAGCGACGGAGTTCGCTGTCGGTGGCGCCCTTCCTTTGGCTGAGCGTCGTTCGCCCCTGGGCAATCTCCTCCTCGACCTCCTCATTGGACTGCCACGTGTAGAGATAGGCGGACAGCGTAGTGCCGATGATGGCGACCAGGATCGACAGGAACTCACGGTTGAATTCGATCTTGGGAAGCAGCGTTCCGCGCAGCACCGCCGCGGCGTCCGGCTTGGCCAGAATGGCGGCACCGACATAAGCGAGCAGCGCCAGCGCCAGCCAGCGAAAGATGTTACGGATCAAAGTATAGGAGCCGAAGACTTGGAGGGCGAAGATGAGGGCGGCCACGAACAGCACGATCAGCGGAATGGGAAGCGGTACGAACATGTTGATCGCGGCCGCCATTCCACCAAGATCCGCCGCGGCCTCAATGGTGTTTCCAATGAGCACCCCCAAAAGCACGGACCAAAGCAGCCACCGTGGATAGAAGTCCTTGATGACGTGGAACAATCCCCGCCCGGATACCTGGCCGAGCTTCGACGACAGGTAGACGACCACATACATCATCGGCAACGTCACCGGAGCCGTCCAAAGCAGGTCGGGTCCGAATCGGGCGCCGGCACTGGCGTAGGTGCCTATCGCGGAGCAATCGTCGTCGGCCGCCCCTGTTATCAGGCCGAGGCCGAGCGCTCGGCCTATGCCGCCTTTCCTCTCCTCAGGTGGGATGGAACGATCGGAACCGGCCTGCCTCATTGCGACCGGACCGGGTTGCGAACGAAAGGCGCGGGCTGCCATGCAACAATGATAAGGATCGGTCGCGGCGCTGGTCTCATTTTGCTTCCTTCAACAACTTGCCCAAACCCGGCGCGCCATGACTTGTTCCGCGACGACGGGGCAGGGGTTTTGTCTCAGGCAAAAAAGTTCGGGTTGACCGCTTCCGAACGCGAAGCGACTATCCGTGCGAGGCGAAGATCGCAGGAGGAAATGCAATGGACGAGCCCGCTCAGTGGCGCCACATGTCGAGCGCGCCAAGGGACGGCAGCAGAATCCTTGTCACGGTTCGGCCATCCGAGCAGGGGCCGGCCGAGGTCGACATGGCTTACTGGGCCCGCGCCGATCAGTTCGGCAGCGAAGGCTGGCGCGCTTCCGATTCGTCGCCAGGACGCATCGTCGAATATGCCGAACCCGAACTGAAGTGCTGGATGCCGCTGCCGTCGGCCAATCTCAGCAAGGGATCGATGCCGAGCCCCTGGGAAGGGGAAGATGTGCCGCTGGTGGATGGCTCGGGGATATGAGGCTAGCGAGAAGGGTAGTCTTGATCGCTGGCGGGACAGCACCCCCCTCTGTCCTGCCGGACATCTCCCCCCTCTGTCCTGCCGGACATCTCCCCCTCAAGGGGGGAAATTGGCCCGCATCGCGGCCTTCGCTAATCTCCGACGCTGCAAGAAGGGCGCGGCTATTGAAGCTGCCGATCTCCCCCCTTGAGGGGGAGATGTCCGGCAGGACAGAGGGGGGTGTGAAGGAATGCCAACGTCCCGGTCGGCCCTCAGAACAGGAATGCGGCCGTGGCGGGGTTCGGGCCGGTGCGGCCGTCGGGCGAATCCATGCACCGGATAAGCTCGAGGTCCTTCGCTTCCAACTCGAAATCGAAGACATCGAAATTGGCGGCGATCCGATCCTGGTGGATCGACTTTGGAATGACAATCAGCCCTTCCTGAAGGTGCCACCTGACGATCGTCTGCGCCACCGACTTGCCGTGTTTCCTGGCAATGCCTTCAAGCGTCGGATCGCTCAACAGCCGGCCGCTGCCCAGCGGGCTCCAGCTCTCGATGCGGATGTTGTGCCTGTCATGGAATTCGCGTCTGTCACGCTGCTGGAAGCGGGGGTGGAGCTCGATCTGGTTGACGGTCGGCGTGACGCCGGTCTCGCCGATGATCCGTTCGAGATGGTCGTGGTTGAAGTTCGAAACGCCGATCGACTTGATCCGGCCTGATTGCCTGAGTTCGATAAGCGTCTTCCAGGCCTCGACATATCTGTCCTGGCTGGGCACCGGCCAATGGATCAGGAACAGGTCGATCTGCTCGATGCCGAGCTTGCTCATCGTCTCGTCGAAGGCGCGCAAGGCGGCGTCGCGCTGATGCGCGCCGTTGCGCAGTTTCGAGGTGATGAACAACTCGCTTCTCGGCACGCCGGCCGAGCGGATTGCCTGCCCGACACCTTCTTCGTTCCGATAGCCTTCGGCGGTATCGATCAGTCTGTAGCCGGCCTCGATTCCGCAGCGCACCACCTTGGCGGTGATGGCTGGATCGACCTGCCACACGCCGAGGCCGATTTGCGGAATGGCGGAGCCGTCGTTCAATCTGATTTGTTCAGGTCTATTCAGGGTAATCTGTTCAGGCATGTTCAGGTCCTTCTGCATCGTTCCGCCCGGCGCAGGCTCTATCTAGTCTGGATGGCCGCGAAAGCCAGTCGATATCAGGAGAATGTGAGGAGACGGACGTGAAGCGCTGATCCTCCGTTTCGGGCCGACAGCGCTCTGTGACCCACGGGCGCCAGAGAACCCTACACAGGACGACCCCACTATCGCGGATTCTGTGGTATTCTGCCGACTATCCGAGGAGGCGACTGCGTTGACCAACAGCTTGGAAGCCGAAGGGGCAAGAGACTGGTCTCCCCTGCTGGTCGCGGCAGAAAAAGGCGATGCGGAGGCGGTTCGATCGGAATTGGCGGCTGGCGCCGACATCAATCAGTCGGACGACGGCGGCTGGTCTGCACTTCACCTTTCAGCCCTCAATGACCGCACAGCGGTGGTCGAGGTGCTGATCGAAGACCCGGAAATCGACGTGAATTCCAGAAACAAGTGGAAGAGCACGCCCTTGAGCCTTGCGTCCGCCAAGGGACATTACGCGTGTATCTCAGTCCTCGTGAGACACCCCCAAATAGAGATCAACGCGCGAGCTGACTACTACGGCAGAACGGCTCTTATCGAGGCGGCGAAGAACGGGCATCTCGAAGTCGTCAAGTTGCTCGTGGAGAATGGCGCGGAAATAAAACTGACCGACAAGACGGGGAGAAACAACGCGCTCATCGAGGCTATCAAGGGGCGGCACTACGAGATCGCGGAATACCTGCTGGATTCTGGGAAAGTGAGCTTTATCAACAAAGAGATGAGGCTAAACGCCCTGATCTGGGCTGGCAGTTGCCACAACCCTCAGCTTATCGAAAAGCTGGAAGTCTCGATTCATACTTTCTTCGAAGGCAAGTGAAGCTTCCGCTTCCCGGTTGCAGTTGCCATTTGTGGTTACCTGACGAGAAGCAGGTAATCCTCCAATCCGGAAGGCTCGTCAGCCCTTCGCGATAAGTGCGGTGCTACTCACGATGTCCGGGCAGGCCGCCGACCAGGCCGGCCTCATAAGCCGCAAGTGCTTTGGCGACGCCGGCAACGAGGTGTTCAACGTCGCTCGCATGTTCGAAGGCAATCCCGGTTTGCGCAAACTCCAGTGGCGAATAGTCAGGCGCTATCCGCTTGACCTCTGCCATGATGCGCTGAGCTTCCTCCAGGTCGCCGAGTTGCGCGTGGCACCCCGCCAGCCTTGTAAGTCGCCAGGGCGTCTTCGAGGGGACCTTGGACATGCTGACAATCGCGGCCTTGTAATCTCCGACTGAGTATAGCGCGATGGCGCGATCGTAGTGGTACCAGTCTGGATGGATCGGGTTGATCCGTATCGCATTGTCAACCGCCGCGAGTGCTTCAAGAGGCCTGCCTCTCATCGTCAGCAAGAACCCCATTTGCGCAATCGTATCGGCGTCATATGGATTGAGGTCGAGCGCGCGTTGAAGGTGATGTTCAGCCGCATCGAACTGACGGGCCGAGATGAAAGCCTGGGCGAGTACGCGATGGCAGCGTGGCTCTTCCGGCGCCAAGGTCGCCGCACACTCCGCGCGGTGGATCACCGAACCAAGCAATGCCGGGGATGCCTCGGCATAGCCACCGATAATGAGATCGGCGAGCGCGACGTAGGAATGCGCCAGTGCATAGGCCGGGTCTTTGTCGACCGCAGCCTGGAAAAGACCGCGCGCAGCCTCGTTGTCATCATCATTATAACCGCGCAGACGGGCCAGTCCGCGCAGCAGAAGCTCGTATGCAGCCAAACTGTCGGGAGGCTTTGGGGTTGCCTGCTTGACACCTGCGTCGTCGAGCCGAGCGACCAGCCGGTTCACCACACGGCGAGCGATTTCTTCCTGCATGTCGAAGATCTGGCCGCCAGACGCAGAAAAGGTATCGCTCCACAAGACTCCACCCGTCGAGGCGGCAGTGAGACTGACAGTGACCCGCATCCCGTCTGCGCGAGTAGTCGCCCTGCCGCGGACCAGATAGGTTGCGCCAAGGCTGGCGCCAACGGCACGCCAATCGGAAGCCGAATCCGAGACGAATGCAAAGCCGGAATTGCGCGCCAGCACGACGACCGTTCCGAAGCGAGCCAACGCGTTGACGATGTCTTCGGCAAAGCCGTCCACCAGAGGGGTGTCTTCCGGCGCACCTTCATTGGTGAAACGCAGCACCGCAACGCTCGGCTGTCCAGCGCGCTCTTGCTTTGGCGCTTCGAGACGAGAGAGGATGTAGCCGCGTTTGGCGACCGTGCGGATAATGGTTTGGCTTTCGTCGTTCAGCGCCTTTCGCAACTCCCTGACCGCCTGCGTCAGTGAGTCCTCGGTTACGAAGACATCGGGCCACACCGCGGACATCAGTTCCGACTTGGTCGCGACACGCCCGACATTCCTGCTGAGATAGGTCAACAGATCAAACGCCTTGGAACGCAGTGCAACAGGTTTCCCGTCGCGCAGCAGCAGCCCGCGGGCAAGATCAAGCTCGCAACTGCCAAGTGCCAGTGGTACGTTCCCTGGGTTTTCTCGCGACATTGAATGCCGATCTGACCAGCTCGACCAAACGCAGCCTGATTGGGGTCTCAATCGGCGCGGACGTCAAGGGATCAGAAGAATTTGGTTCGCCTTTACTTTGGCTGGAAGTCATCCGCCTCTCCATGGCCATGATCTCCAGCATTTCGAACATTGTTCCAGGCATGGGCGCACAAGGCGACGCAGCCATGACGGTGGATGCAAATTCCAGGAGTTCTTGCCGGGCGGCTTGGCGCGTGTTCTCATTCAGTGACATGGTCGACCTCATCCGGTTCTTTCTTGAGAACAATGAAGCCAAAGAACGGGCGCGTACCGGAAGATTTCTGAAATTCTGCTGAATCTGCCATAGCAGGGTTTTCCCCCAATTATTCAACCGAACGGTTGACTATCTCAAAGCGTGCGTCTATATTCAACTACATGGTTGAATTAGAGACACCCCAGATGGACGCGGTTTTTCACGCCCTTGGTGACGCCACCCGGCGGCACATGCTTCGCGATCTCGCCGATGGCGAGAAAACGGTCAGCCAGCTGGCGGAACCCTTCGCGATGTCGCTCGCGGCCGCCTCCAAGCACATCAAGGCGCTGGAGAATGCAGGACTTATTCGTCGAGAGGTGAGGGGCCGCACGCATCTGTGCCGACTAGCCCCCGGACCGCTGGCCAGCGCCCATCAGTGGCTCAGCTTCTACGAGCGCTTCTGGACGGGGCGTCTCGATGTTCTCGAACGCCTTCTTCGCGAAGAGGACGCACGCAAAGCCCAGAATGAGCCCAGGAAATCGCCCAACCCGAAAGAAGGAGACGAGCAATGAATCAGATGAGAACCATCGATGCCTATGGCGAGCTGAGCGAGCCCGCCACGTTCACCATCCAGCGCCTTTTGCCCGGCCCCATCGAGCGCATCTGGGCCTATCTCACCGAGAGTGACCTGCGCCGGCAATGGATGGCCGCGGGCCAGATGGAAATGAAGGCGGGCAGCTCGTTCGAGTTCGTCTGGCGTAACGACGAGCTGACCGACCCGCCTGGCCAGCGCCCCGCGGGCTTTCCCGAAGAGCACCGGATGGAGGGCCGGATCACCGAACTCGATCCGCCGCGCAAGCTTTCCATCACCTGGGGAAATACCGGCGGCGTCTCCTTCCTGCTGGAGGCGAAGGGTAGCGATGTGCTGCTCACCGTCGTCCATCGGCGCCTGCCGGAACGTGCAATCCAGCTCAACATCACTGCCGGCTGGCACATACACCTCGACCTGCTGGCCGCCCGCCTGGCGGGCAAGACACCGACCTCGTTCTGGGACGGCTGGAGCCGCCTGCGGGAAGAATACGACCGCCGCCTGCCGGCCTGATGTAACTCGCGGCGGCCATCCCTGAGGTCGCCGCCAGTCACACGAAGCAACGATGAACTGATGAAACGTGCTTGCATCCCGCAAGCCTGATGGAGGAAGTCATGCGTAAATTGATCACTGGAATGAAAATTTCCGTCGACGGCAAAATGGAGGGCCCAGAGGGTTACGCCGATTGGGTCGACGCGTGGTCGGACGAATACGGCCTGACGCCGCAAATCGACGCCTGCCTGCTTGGCAGCGTCATGTATGCCGGCTACGAGCGCTACTGGAGCGCCATCCAGAACGAGCCCGACAAGCCGCTGCCGATGACCGGCAAATTGCCGAAGCCGGCCGAGCTCGAATGGGCCCGTTTCGCCGCGCAGACCCCGCATTATGTGCTGTCGAACACAATGACTTCGGCGGCCTGGCCAAAGACGCGCTTCGTACGGAATTTTGAGGACATTGCTGCCCTCAAGCAGCAGCCCGGCAAGGACATCTACCTTATGGGCGGCGCCCGAATTACCGCGAGCCTTATCGATGCCGGGCTGGTCGATGAACTCAGGCTGATCGTCTATCCCCTGCTCGCCGGTGAAGGAAAGCCGCTGTTTGGGACGGCGAAAAATCGTCGTGGGCTCGAACTGCGCAAGGTCGAACAGCTGTCGGACGGCCGCGTCGGGCTGGTCTACGGGATCGGCTAAAGCGCATCGCGTTCGATCGGCCTCATGCGACGCGCTTTAGGTTCTTTGTTATGCATGTCGTTACCGCAAAACCGCTGCCCACTTTTGCGCGGCATGCATTAGCGCCAATGTCAGGCAACGACGCCGCGGCAGGCCCAGGCGACATTGGCAAAGGACCTCGGGCCGTCGGGCCGGCCGGCCTCGTAGGCGTCGCGCATGGCGGCGTCGGTGCGCGCCCGCTCTTCCGCGTCGAGCGTGGCTACATACTTGCCGAGCGGCCCTTCGCCGGCGGCTATCGGCGCCCAGTAATCGTCGAAGTTTTGATAGTCCATGCGGATCATCAACTCGGTCTCCGTAACGTCGCGGAGACCCTGCTCGACAAAGGTCCGTTTCATTTCACCCGGCTGCATCATCGGCTGGGTGCAATAGCGGGCGCGCAGCTGGCGTCCGCCTTCGCTGAGCACCGCCACCGTGTCGATCATCATGCGCATCCCCGGCATGCCGCCGAGATGGTCCCATACCGTCGCCGCGACCACACCGCCCGGCCGCACGACGCGACGCATCTCGGCGACTGCCTTGCCGGCTTCGGGCACGAAATGGAGCACGAGCAGCGCCAAGGCACGGTCGAACGCGCCGTCCTCAAGAGGCAGGGCACAGGCATCCGCCTGGCGGATTTTTATCCGCGGATCGGTGTTGCGCCGGATTGCCTCCTCGACGAAAACGGCCGAAAAGTCGATCGCGGCCACCTCACTGAGGTCAGCGGCCTTGACGAGCGCGAAGGTCAGGCTGCCGGTGCCGCAACCGACGTCGAGGATCGTTTCGCCGTCCTTAAGGCCCGCGAAGCCGATGAACAGCGGCGCGAGCCTTTGGCTCCAGCGGCCCATGAGCTGCTCATAGCCGGCAGCATGGTGAACGTTGAAACTTGAAGTCATCGAACCCTCCTCCCAAAGCCGTATGCTAGACTTCGGCGGCCGCTGACGAAAGCCACTTTTGGCGTGTGTTGGTTCGGTCACCCGGGGCGCGCGAAGACATCGCCGGCCGGATTTGATGGCGCCGGACAGCCAGCCTCCGTGGCCTCGACCCCCTATTCGGCGGGCAACCCGCGGCGCTTCCATTCGCTGCGCGGCACCGGATTTCCAACACGAAAGGCAAACGACACGACTTTCGTCGCGTCCGGATCGACCTCGCAGCGAAAACTCAGATCGTACCACTGCCCGTTTGCAGGGAACGGCGCACTGGCGACGTTCATGACCGTGCCGGCCTTCAGTCGATACTCAAGCAAGCTGTCTGGGAAATAGGGGGGCGACGCGTGCACCAATTGCTGTGCGAGCTCCGTGTTGCAGAGCTGACCGATCCGCACGGCGCGCGGCACATTTCTCATGGCGGTTGTCGCTACCGGATCACCGGTTGCTGTTTTCGAGAACAATCTCTTCGCTTCCTGAAGCTTCAAGGGCCTTTGGGCTTTGGCGACACCGGTCGAGTTTGGGTTCGGCGGCTGGGCCGCGGCCGGCTGCGCAGCCTGGTCCTTCCCTTCGGCCGCTGTCACGGCAGTTGGCTGCGCAAGCTCCTGTTTATCCGGATCTTGCGGCGCCGCCGGTGACTGCGAACCATCCTCCGCACTGTTGCCGTCCAGAGACTTGCGAGGACCAGCGTCCTTCTCGCCGAATTGGAAGACGGGCCTCTGAGGGTCGGCTTCCGGATGCGCCGGCGTCTCGATCTTTGCTTCCGGCGGCTTTTCGGGCTTGGCCGGTTTCGCGGGAGGCGGAGGTTTGGCTTTCTCCGATGGTTTGGGCGGTGGCACCAGATCCACCCCGATGGCCTGCTCCTTCTGCGGTTGCGGGGGCGACACCGGCAGTGCGGACAAAAGAAGCGCGGCGGCGAGCAAATGCAGGACCGCGGAGGCAGGCAAGGCCCACCTGAATACCTGGCGCTGATCCCGTATCTCGTCCGTCATCGTGACCGGTGTGTGGAATGAAATATTGGCGGCATCAAGCACCGATGCCGCCAGACGTCGAAATAACCCGTTGCGAATCGAAAGTCGGCGGCTGCAATACGGCGCGTCATCCAATCGTCTGGCGTGGGCGTCCGCGTAGAGGACCCGGGCCAGCAGCAGATGCAGCAACTCGTCATTTCAAGCGGCTAGCTAGCAGACACACCCTGCCGGCACAGTGTCGCCCGGTTGAAATTCCTCAACGCAGTTTGCCGGTTACAGGGAAACCGATAGCCCGCCGTCAACCGCCAGCACGTGCCCGTTGACGTAACCGGCAGCGTCGGAGGCGAGAAACACCACGGCTCCGCCGAGCTCCTCAGGCTGGGCCCAGCGGCCCGCGGGGGTTCGTGCCTCGACCCATTTGGTGAAGGCCTCGTCGCGCATAAGTGCGGTGTTGAGCTCGGTGGCGAAATAGCCGGGGGCGATCGCGTTGACGGTGATGCCGTGACGGCCCAGCTCAGCAGCAGTGGAGCGTGTCAGCCCGTGCAGGCCCGCCTTTGCCGCCACATAGGCGTGAATGGTGGGACGGCCAAGGATCGCTGCGACCGATCCGGTGTTTATTATGCGCCCGAACTTGTTTGGCAGCATCAGGCGCACCGCGTCGCGCATCATGCGGAAGCAAGCCGACAGATTGACGGCAACCACATGGTCGAAATCCTCGTCCTCCCATTCGACCAGCGGTTTACGATGCTGGATGCCGGCGTTGTTGACCAGAATGTCGAGGCGGCCGTGGCGTTCGACGATTCCTTCGAGCGACGCCCTTGAGATCGCCGCGTCGGTGACGTCGAACGGCAGGGCTTCTGCACCGATCCTTTCGGCCGCTACGGAAAGGGCGGCCATGTCGCGGGCATTGACGATCACCGTCGCGCCGTTTTCCGCAAGTGCCTTGGCCATGGCAAAACCAAGACCACGCGAGGCACCCGTGACCAACGCGACACGGCCCTTGAGCGAGAACAATTCCGGCATTGAGATCCCCTATGAAAAGGGCGGGAGTTTCCTCCCGCCCAAAAGCACTATTTGGCGACGCAGGTGTCGGCTGTCTCCGGAGTGCAGACATCGAGGCCCGTGTAGGTCGGGTCGGCCGGCGGAGCCTTGCCTTCCTTCATGTCCTTCAGCGCCATCATCGTCTTGTAGCCCATCTCGAACGGCCGCTGGCCGACCTGGCCAAGGGAGAAACCTTCCTTCATCTGGTCGATCTGTACCGGAAGCGTGTCGGCAACGACAAGGGCCAGGGCCTTCGAGGCGATCTTGTCCTTGTACGGTCCGACCGCGGCGCGGTTGGCATCAGGGATGAACTGCGGGAAGCCACCGGTTGGGACGAATGCGTCGAGGTTCGGGTTTTTCGCCATGATATCCTCGAACTGTTGCACCGAAAGCGGGAAATCATCGTTGGTGTAGAGCGGACAGCCTTCGATTTCGGTCCAGCCGTTCTGGCCCGTCAGCCGATCCCCGGGCGAGGCCGCCGATTTGGTGCCCGAAAGCGTATCGCGAATGCCTTGCATGCGCTCGTTGTGGTTGGCCGCCGCGGCGCCGCCGGACTGGATGCAGATCGTGCCGCCTTTAGGCTTGATCTGCATGACAAGCTTGGCGAGGTTCTCGCCGATCTCATAATTGTGCGTGCCGATATAGGCAACGCGCAGATCCTTGTTTTCGGGCAGGAGATCGGAGTCCCAGGTGAGGACCGGGATGCCGGCTTCCTTGGCGGCCTGCAGCGCAACCGCCATCGCCGCGGCGTTCGATGGCGACACGGCGATGCCGTCCACCTTCTTGGCCACGAGGTCCTGCACGATCTGCACCTGCTCGTCGCCACCGCCATGTTCGCCGGGACCGATATACATGCACTCCACAGCGCCATTGGATTCGGCTTCGGCCTTCTTGCAGCCGTCGCGTGCCTGGTCGAAGAAAGGATTGTTCATGTTCTTCGGCACGAGGGCGAAGGTGTATTTCGCCTGGGCGCCGGAAACGGCGAGCACCATTGCGCCAAGCGCGACGGCGGCCGTGAGCAGATGTTTTTTCATGTGACGTTCTCCTCCTTGGTGTGATCCCGCGGGCCTCCCGCCGGCGGGTTTCTAGCGGCGTTTTTTGGGCATCAAGACTGCCAGCGACGCGGCGAGAATCGATTTGCCGCCGGTTTGCATGCCCAAGAGAACCGCAAGAACGATGAAGGCGCCGACGAAGGCACCCTGCCAGTTTGAATCGATGCCGGCCATCAGCAGCGCATTCCTGATCACCTCGAGAAAGGCCGAACCGATGATCGCACCGAAGGCCGTGCCGGCGCCGCCCATGAGGCTGGCGCCGCCAATGACTGTCGCAGCGATAACGCGCAGCTCATAGCCTTGGCCCATGGCATTGATGGCCGAGCCGTTGTAGCCGAGGAGCAGGAGCGAGGCGAGCGAGGCAGTGAAAGCCGAGAAAAGATAGGCCTGGAATTTAATCCAATTGACCGGAACGCCGGTGAGCCGTGCCGCCTCCTCATTTCCGCCGATGGCGAAGAGATGCCGCGCCCAGGCAGTAAAATTGAACACGAATCCGACAATCAGGGCCAGGATCACCATGGTCCAGAACTGCGATGACAGTTCTGGTATCCAGTGCGGTGCCCAATCCTCGGGTCCATGCCGCGGCCATTTCGCCTGACCGATCGCCTTCACGATCGGAGCATCGGGCCCGAACTGGTAGAACATCTGGTTGGCCGAGAATACGACCGCCAGCGAGCGCGCGACGGACAGCATGCCGAGGGTGACCACAAAGGACGGCATCCCGACATAGGCGACAAAGAATCCGTTGACCGCGCCGCAGGCTAGACCGGAGAAAAGGCCCATGGCGAAGGCGACGTACCAGGGATAATGCCAAGTGAGGAACAGACCGGCGACGATGACCACGAGGCCCATGATCGAGCCGACCGACAGATCGATGCCACCGGTGATGATCACGATCGTCATGCCGAGGGCCATGATGCCGAAAGGTGCGAAGTTGCGCGTCACATTGGCGACGTTTTCGGAGGTGCCGAAGCTCGGTTCCATGGCTGTCATCAAAATGACGAGAGCGATGAGCGCGATCATCACCCAGAAGGGCTGACTCGAAAGCACACGTTGGAGAGCCGTTTTTTCGTTGGTCGAGACGAAGTCCGACATGGCCGGCCGGCCGGTTTCCCCGACTGACTCCCTAACACTAACTGACTCCCGAGCACTATTCGCCACGGATGGCCCCCGTTATCAGTCCGGTGATTTCCTCGGGCGAGGTGTTGCCGGCGTCCTTGTCAGCAACCTTCGAGCCTCGCCTGAGCACGATGATTCGATCTGCGACAGCGAAAACGTCAGGCATGCGGTGGCTGATCAACATGACGCCTACCCCTTGCGCTTTGAGGCGTCGGATCAATTCAAGCACTTCCGCCACCTGGCGTACGGAAATGGCGGCCGTCGGTTCATCCATCAACACCAGCTTGGCGTTCGAAAGCCGGGTCCGCGCGATGGCGACCGCTTGGCGCTGCCCACCCGACATCTTCCTGACAAGGTCGCGCGGCCGGGTTTCCGATTTGAGTTCCTTGAACAGCGCTGCCGAGCGGTCGATCATTGCCTGCTTGTCAAGAATCCTGATCGGCCAGAAGCCTTTCTTGATCTCGCGGCCCAGAAAGACGTTCTGCGCGGCTGTCAAATTATCGGCGAGCGCCAGGTCCTGATAAACGACTTCGATCCCCTTGGCGCGGGCCTGGATGGGTTGGTGGAAGTGGCAAACCTCGCCCTCGACTACAATTTCGCCGTCGCTCGGAGGAAAATTCCCGGCCACGGTCTTGACTATCGTCGATTTGCCGGCCCCGTTGTCCCCCATCAGACCAACGACTTCGCCTCGCTCCACCTGGAAGCTGACGTCAGTCAGGGCCTGGATAGCCCCGAAATTCTTGGAGACGTGGCGAACCTCAAGCACCGGCATCGCGGTCCTCCCGGGACAACATTTATCGGTCTTGTCCCTGGTCAATGCACAGCAGCTAATCAGCGAAACGTATTCAACACAATCATTTATTAGGTCAGGCCTCCCGGCCGTAACGCGCCTCGTCCGAGTGTGACTTGTAGCTGCTGCAGAGCACCGAGGCGCTCGCCCGATCCTTACAACAGTCACCAGGCGATCCTCATGCTTGCGCCGCTTCATATCCGTTTCGGGTGAAATGAGTGGGCATTTTGCGAGCGGCGCCAACGGCTCGGGTATGGTGCGCGGCAGAACACGGCTTTGCGTCATTCAAACACACGAGGACAGTGGCCAAGCCTGTCCCTAGCGTGCGTCGGCCAGAGCGCATGTCAGGAGATGAACCCGCATCCGGGGGAGGCGAGGGTCAAGTGTTGAAAGTCCGCTCCGTAACGGCGCTGCACGAGAGGGATATTCGGTCATGAATTTCAAAGGTTTGATCAAGCGTGCCGAGACTGTGGAGAGGGCGTTCAAGGAGCTCGAAACCGATTTGGCGGATGCGTTTAGCGAATGTCTCAACGTGGACGATCAGTCGCCGTTGAACGACGTCACCGTGCCGGATGAGACGGTGTCGGATGAGAATCTCGCGGCAACGGATGACAGCTCGCAACTTGAGGCCAATGCGGATGCCTTCGAGACCGCACGACGGCTGACCCCCCATACGCAAACCCGGCTGGCTGCCTTAAGTGCGGTCGATGGGCTTTTTCACGACGCGCAGGAGTATCTGGGGGAAATCAACGCGAAACTGTCGGAGATCGCGACCTCGCATCATCTGACGGGCGAATTCCTGAAACTCCTCCACGGCGACATTCTTCGCGCCAACGAATTGGAGCTGGCAAATACCGGCCTGACCGCGCAACAAAGAGTGCTGTCCGAACAGCTCCACGAAGCAACCAGAAAGCAGCGCGAGCGCGACAGCGCTATCGAGGCCCTGCAGCAGCACGAGGCGAGCCTGGTCGAGGACAAGGAAGCACTTCGCGGCGCGCTGGCTGCGGCAAGGCTGGAACTCGTCGTGGCAGGCAATGCGAGCGCAAAACGCGAGGCCGAGTTCGGCGAGCTTGTCAAAACGCTCTCGGCCAGAGCCGTCGAGGCCAACAGACGCTCGCGCGAGAACGAGACGCTGCGGGAGAAACATGTCAGCCTGTCAATCGACCTCGATAAGGCGCTGAAACGGGAGGCCGAGGCCCGGCACAGGCTGGACGAACTCTCGACTGTCCATGCCAATGACGCCGCCCAGGTTTCGGAACTGCTGGCCGCGCTTGGCAAGAGCGAGAAAGAGGAGATGCGGCTGCAGAAATCGCTCGATATGGCGCAGGCGAAGCTATCGGAAATGACGGAAGCGGCCCGCATCAGGGACGGTGACAGGCAAGCTGAGCTTGCACGCGGTGTCGCGGAGATGACCGGCTTGCGCTCTGAAATCGAGGATCTCCGATCGCGACTGGAGGCCGCCTCCAACCAGAGCAGCGAAGCCGCCAGCGAGATCGCCAGGCTCAAGGCTCAAGCGAGCGACGCGGTGGCGGAAAAGCAAATTGTCGAGCAAAAATTGTCCGCTCTCATGAAGGAGAGCGAAAACGACAAGATGAACCTTTCCGCGGTCAGCGCGAATTTTTCGCAGCTTTCCCTGCAGCAGGCTTCCGAACAGATACAGTTCGACGTCCAGAGGCAGGAATGCGAGGATCTGCGAGCCGAAGTCGCGTCGCTTCAAGCCCGGGTCAAGGAACTGTTGCCCTACGAGCGGCTCCACAAGGTCACCAACGCCAGACCGCGTGAAGACGGCGTGGTCGAGATCACCGCCGCGGTGGCGGAGAAGGCCCGCGTCAGCAGGCGGCGCCTCCGCCTGCGCGCTGCATCCTAGCTCAGGCGCGGCTGTCTGAATTTCGACTGGTGTGAAGCGGACATCCGTCAATGGATTGCGGGTCGAGCGTGAGGCTGGCCTTCCCTGCGTCGGCCTGCGATAGTGCACGCCGGTGAAGCGGAGGGGGCCGAGCATGCGGGTATTCACAAACCGGAACCACCTCCGTTGGAGGATGTTGGCCTTCATCGCAATCATGGTGCTTTTGCCGAAAGCGGCGTCGGCCGATACCATCCCACCCGACAGGATCGCCGCGGCCCTTGCGAAGCTCAAGTTACTCGCCGAAGGCGTCGTCGCGGATGGTAGCGTGCCCGGTCTGGCCATCGGCGTCGTGCATGGCGACGAGGTGATCTTCCTCAGGGGGTTCGGCCATCGCGAAGCCGGAAAACCAGAGATCGTCGATGCGGACACGGTCTTCCAGATAGCCTCGCTCTCCAAACCGGTCTCCGCCACCGTCGTGGCGGCGCTGGTCAGCGACGGGATTGCTTCGTGGGATTCCAAGATCGCCGACCTCGATCCGGCTTTCCGGCTCGCACAGCCCTATCCGACCAGCGAACTCACGGTCCGCGACCTGTTTGCGCACCGCAGCGGGCTTCCCGGCACCGCCGGCGACGACCTCGAGGACATCGGCTATGACCGCGCGGAGATCCTGCGCCGCCTGCGGTTCGTGTCGCCGTCATCGAGCTTTCGTGCCGGCTATTCCTACAGTAATTTCGGACTGACCGAGGGTGCCGTCGCGGCCGCGAAGCCGACAGGCAAATCATGGGAAGAGGTCGCCGAAGAGAAGCTCTACCGCCCGCTTGGAATGGCCTCGACCACTTCGCGTCATTCGGACTTCATCAAGCACGCCAATCGTGCCGAACTCCACGTCAAAATCGATGGCGCCTGGGCAGCGAAGGTCCAGCGCTATCCGGATGCGCAGGCGCCAGCAGGCGGCGTCAGTTCCACCGCACGCGATCTCTCGCAATGGATGCGCCTTGTGCTCGGCAACGGGGTCTATGCCGGCAAGAGACTCATTACCGCGGATGCGCTGGACCAGACACATATTCCCTTGATGGTTCGCGGCAAGAACCCCGTCTCCGGAGGCGAGGCATTCTATGGCCTCGGCTGGAATGTCGAATTCGGCCGGCACGGGCCGATCTGGGGTCATGCGGGCGCCTTCAGCGCCGGCGCACGCAGTCTGGTGATGCTCTTTCCCGAGGAGAAGCTTGGCATCGTCGTCATCGCCAACGCCTTTCCGACAGGCGTGCCGGAGGGACTGTCCGACAGCTTCGCCGATCTCGTCTTCGACGGAACGCTGGGGAAGGACAAGGTAAAGGCATGGGATGATATCTATGCAGGCATGTTCGGCCCTGCGATTGCGGCGGCCAAGGCCACCTATGCCGCGCCGCCCTCTCCGGCAAGTCCGGCCGGGCCGGCCAGCGCCTATGCCGGCCGTTACTTCAACGACTTCATCGGCGATGCTATTGTGTCGGGCGAAGGAGAGGCTCTCGTCCTCCAGGTCGGGCCCGCCGGTGCGCGGTCCTATCCACTGAAGCATTTCGACCGCGACCTCTTCGTGACCTTCCCCGATGCCGAGATGCCGGACAGGCCCTCGGCCGTCAGCTTTGCCGTCGGCCCCGACGGCAAGGCGTCGGCCGTGACCATTGATTTTCTCAACGACAATCATCTCGGCACGCTGCAGCGCGTGGGGGATTAGCCACCGGCGATCAGGGAGCCTTTGCCGGTTCAGGATGCCGGGCCGAACCGGAGCAATTTGAAGCAATCGCCGCTGCCCGATGCCGCCTGCGTCAGGAAGGGTTTCGACCGGTCGATCCATTCCTGGTGCGATCTGGCATCGGCTTCGATCTCATTGGCCGGTGCAAGCTTGACGAAGCCGCGCCCCTTGCTGAAAAGCCAGCACGCGCGGCCGAGAAACCGCCTGCTGCGCTGGCGCAGGAGGTCGGCATCATAAAAGACGTCGAGCACCTCCTGCTTGATCTTCCGCTCCTTTTCGGGATTGGCGATCGCAACCTCGATCGGCTCGCCGCCGATCGCATCCTGCAGGTCCTTGTAATCCAAGGCGATCTGGGTGGTGGCATATTTGATGTCGCTCTCGTCCCGGACGATGTTGAACCATAGCGTGGGGTTGAGCTCGTTGACGACGAACGATGCTTCGAAATCGCGTGACAGATTGAGAATATCGAATCCCTGAACATCGACGTCGCGCTCGACCAGAAGGATCTGGGAAACCTGCTTGGCGAGCGCCGTCCCGTGGGCGCTGACGGCGGCATTGTTGCCGCCGAGTTCGGGACTGACATAGGCGCCGCCATCATCCAGCAGCGCATCGAATTCGCCGAGGGCCTCCACGACAGCGCTGCCGCGGGCAATACGCGCCGCCAGTTTGGCGAGAACCTGCTGGAGCTCCGTTTCGCGTTTGCGCTGGTCCTGATAATTCTGCTGAAAAAAGAAGATGAAAAGCGACACGCCAATCCCGATCAGGATCACGCCCAGCTGCGAAAAGATATTGCGATAATATTCCAGCAGCTTTTCACGATGGCGTACGTCGTCACGCACACTATGCGCCACGCGAAGATTGACGATCAGCGAAAGGACCAGGAGCCCGGCACCGACCAGGATCAGGCCGCCGATCAGCAGGTAGCCATAGCCCGAGTTCAAATCCATTCTTTTGCCGCGCTCCCCGAAACCCCAGACAGCGCAGACTAATACCATTCCGCTTCAACACCTACGTCTTCGTAGGGCGCCGGCGACGGATCCCCACCATTCGGCCACTGTTCTTACAGCCAGGACTATGCTCGCCATCCGCCTCGTTTCGTAGCGGTCTTCTCGCAGCCGGATTCAGGCCGGGTGCTTGGAACCAATGACGGGCGAGACTGTTCAGCTATGACTTTGATACGACGCCGACGTGCCCGGCCGGCTGGGCATGCTGCGATCTTGAGGAGTTCTCATCATGAAGATTTCGTCCAGATTTCGTTCAGTCGCGGTTGCGGTCATCGCTGCGGCGGCAGTTAGCTTTGCCAGCGTCGCGCATGCCGACAGCGGTACGATCCGCTTCGCCATCTACAAGGCGGCCTTTTTCATCGGCGGCTCCGGAGGCGAGGGCACACTGACCTTCCATGGTCGCCGATATCCCATCTCGGTCGGCGGCATCTCGGGCGGCCTCGCCTTCGGCGCCTCCAAGACCTATTTCAAAGGTACCGTGCGCCACATACGCCGCGCCCGGGATGTGACGGGGGTGTACGGTGCAGCGGGCGGTGGCGGCGCGCTCGGCAAAGGGGCCCAGGTGATCGTCATGACCAATGACAAGGGTGCCCAACTCGAACTCACGGGCAGGCAGGTAGGCCTGCAAGTCAATGCCGATCTCAGCGGTATGAGCATCTCGCTGAAATAAGGACAGTCACTGCATTCGTCATTCCTTGGATGGGCCGGATTTGGCCGCTCCAAACCGCAGCCCATCCATCAGCAGCGACACCAATCGGCGCGAGCGGTGGCGCCAGTCCTTGGTGTCGGGGGCCGAATAGATGCCGCCCAGCGCATGCAGCACGTCGGAGGCATCGACGTCGCCGCGGATCGAGCCGTGGGCGACCGCGGCATCGATCAGCCGCCGCAAAGCGAGCGTGACCCTGCCCGAAACGTCGGAGAACAGGGTTGAGTTGGTCGTGAGCAGGATGCGCAGGCTTGTCGACAGCCCGCGCTTGGTGGCGATGTAGTCGACGAAGCGCTGCATCCATTGTTCGAGCGCCATGTCGGGCGGATGATCGCGAGCGAGCTCGTCGGCCGCCTGGCACAGTCCTTCCACTTCGCGCCGGTAGACCACCTCGACCAGGTGCTCGCGGGTTGGAAAATGCCGGTAGAGCGTGCCGATGCCGACGCCGGCCTGGCGCGCAATCTCCTCCAGCGAGGCATCGACGCCATGCGCGGCAAAGGCTTTTGCCGCGACCTCGACCAGCGCGTCACGGTTGCGCTGCGCATCGGCGCGCAGCGGTTTTGCAACGGCGGCTTCGGTTTTGTCTCCAGGTATGACGGGCGGCTCCGCGGCCAATTTTTTCTCCAGTGTTGATCCGAAGCATAACCGAATAGGCAGGTCCCGTTTCAAGAACGGAGACGCTTCCACCTTCGTTACGTCTCCGACAAATATAATCGCAAGTAAATATAATCACAGGATCGAGTCTGGGCCGGCGTTCCGGCAGGCGAGGCATCTTGCCCGCCTCCGGTGCACGGCCGGTGGATGACGACGGAGGATATTTCCTCGCGGCCGGCACTCCTCATCTGTTCGGCCGATGCCGTGGGGCAAAAATGAGCCCACGTTGAGCACGATCCCCTCAGGATCATTGGACTGTCCTGCCCCTACAGACAGTCCAGAGAGCACCACCGGCTTGGGCCGGTGGTGCTTTTTTGTCTCCAGGCATGACGGCTGGCTGCCCTGCCAATTTCTCCAATTTCTCCAATTTCGATCCGGGGCTTGAACAGGGCGGAGCAGGCCCTTAGGTAATAAGCGGAGGCGCCTCCGATTTGTGGAGCGCCTTTATCATGTAATCACGGGATCGGGTATGTCACGTCTTTCGACCTCGCAAGCCGCGGCCCTCCCGGAGGTCGCACCAAGTCAAGCGGACCTGCCCTGCCGGGCATCTCCCCCGCAAGGGGGAGATTAGCCTTTACCTAGCCATAAGCTGACCTTGCCGCTCGCCGGCCGAGCGCCAGATCAACCCCTCCCGCGTCAAGCAACTGGAGCCAGACGCCCCATGACAAGCAAAACCCGAACTCCAATCCAACTTCAAATCAACGGAGATCGACGTGAGCTGGAGATCGAGCCGCGCGTTACGCTGCTCGACGCCTTGCGCGACCATCTCGGCCTGACCGGCACCAAGAAGGGCTGCGACCAGGGCCAGTGCGGCGCCTGCACCGTGCATATCGACGGCCAGCGCGTGCTGGCCTGCCTGACGCTCGCCACTCAGGCTGAAGGCAGGGACATCACCACCATCGAAGGGCTTGCCGGGGAGGATGGCACGCTGCATGCGGTGCAGGCCGCCTTCCTCGAACAGGACGCCTTCCAGTGCGGCTATTGCACGCCGGGCCAGATCATGTCGGCAGTCGCCTGCATCCGCGAGGGCCATGCCGGCTCCGATGAGGAGATCCGCGAATACATGGCCGGCAATCTCTGCCGCTGCGGCGCCTATCCGCATATCGTTGCCGCCGTGCGCCAGGCGGCCGTGGAGGCCACATCATGAGGGATTTTTCCTATCTCCGCGCCGGCTCCGTCAACGCAGCCCGTGAGGCAGCAGCACTGCCGGGCGCCATGCTTTTGGCCGGCGGCACGACGCTTGTCGATCTCGCGAAATGCGGCGTTGCCGAACCCGAGACCGTGGTCGACATCACCCATCTCAAGGGACTGGACACGATTGCCGTCGATGACCGGGGCGCGACGATCGGCGCGCTGGCCAGGATGAGCAGCGTCGCCGATCATGCCGATATCAAGAGCAGGTTCCCCGCCGTCTCGGAAGCATTGTGGCAGGCGGCGTCGGCGCAGCTGCGCAACATGGCGACGATCGGCGGCAATCTGATGCAGCGTACGCGCTGCCCCTATTTCCGCGATCCGGCGAATTTCCCCGCCTGTAACAAGCGCTCGCCCGGCAGCGGCTGCTCGGCGATCGGCGGCGTCACCCGCGGCCATGCCGTGCTCGGCACCAGCGAGGCCTGCATCGCCACCTATCCCGGCGACCTGGCCGTTGCACTCGTCGCCTTTGACGCGATCGTCCATCTCGGCGACCGCCAGGTCGCCGTCGATGATTTTTTCCTGCTGCCTGGCAGTACGCCCGAACGGGAACATGCGATCGAGCCCGGCGAGATGATCACCGCGATCAGCATTCCCGCTTCGGCCGCCGCCCGCCGCTCGACTTATCTCAAGGTCCGCGACCGCCAGTCCTATGAATTCGCCGCGGCAAGTGCCGCGGTCGGCATCGAATTCGAGGCCGACGGTAGGACGATCCGCGATCTGCGCGTCGCACTTGGCGGCGTCGCCACCAAGCCATGGCGCGCCCACGCCGCCGAAGAGGCGCTGAAAGGCAAAGTGCTCGAGCCGGAGGTCGTCAGGCAAGCCAGCCTGCTCGCCGTCGAGGGCGCCGTCGACCATGGCGCCAACCACTACAAGATCGAACTGGCGCCGCGCGTCGTCGCCCGCGCCATCCTAAAAATGGGAGAAACGGCATGACCGTTCACGAGTTGAGAACAAGACCCGGCGATGCCAAACGCGGCGACGCTTCGGACGGTGCCGTCCTCGCGGATCAGGTCGGCGGCCGGCTGTCGCGCGTCGACGGCCCGGCCAAGATCACCGGTGCTGCCAAATACGCCGTCGAGCATCAGCTCGAGGGGTTGACCCACGCGGTACTGGTCGAGAGCACCATTGCCGCCGGCCGGGTGCGTTCCATCGACACGACGGCGGCCGAGGCGTCACCCGGCGTGCTGCTGGTGCTGACGCCCGACAATATGCTGCCGCTGAGAACCGCGACGGACTGGCTGGGCACGCCGCCGCCGGCCGTTACCTATTGCCCGCTGGCGCGCGACATCACCTTCAGCGGCCAGCATGTCGCGGCGGTGGTGGCCGAGAGTTTCGAGCAGGCGGTCGCGGCCGCAGCACTGGTCAAGATCGCCTATGACGAGGCGCCGGCGATCGTCGACCTCAGCGATCCAAAGGCCGGCGACGGTATCCCGGTCGACGCGATGACCAAGGAATGGGGCGAGGCAGAGACAGCGTTCGCCTCGGCTCCGGTCAGGATCTGCAACGCCTACAACACGCCGCGCGAATACCAGGCGCCGATGGAGCCGCATGGCCTGATCGCAAAGTGGCAGGGCGACCAGCTGACGGTCTGGGAGCCGAGCCAATGGCTCGATGGCATGGCGCGAACCTATGCCGAATGGTTCGGCGTGCCGTTCGAGAATGTGCGCCTTGTCTCGCCCTATATTGGCGGCGGCTTCGGCTCCAAGGCGTTCGCCTATGGCTACGGCGCGGTGGCGGCGGCGGCCGCGAAAATGCTGGGACGGCCGGTGAAGCTGGCGGTCACAAGGCCGCAGACCTTCACCGCCTATGGCGGACGGGCGGCGACGCGCCAGACGGTGGCGCTCGGCGCCAACGCAGAGGGTCAGATCCAGTCGATCGTGCATCGTGGCGTCAACGAGACCTCGGTCGACGGCATGTGGGTCGAGCCGCTCGGCTCGGTCACCTCGGTCATGTACGCGACGCCGAATTTCTCGTCGCGGCAGAACGTCGTGCGGGTCAACACGGTGGTGCCGGGGGCATTGCGCGCGCCGGGCGAGAACCCGAGCGCTTTCGGCATCGAAAGCGCCATCGACGAGCTCGCCTATGAGGTCGGCATCGATCCGCTGGAAATCCGGCTCGGGAACTATGCCGAGCAGGATCCGCATGCGAAGAAGCCGTGGTCGACACGGCAGCTGCGCGAGGCCTTCGCGGCCGGCGCCGAAGCCTTTGGCTGGTCGAAGCGCAGCCCCCGGCCGCGCTCGATGCGCGACGGTAACCAGCTGATCGGCTGGGGTGTCGCGGCCGGCACCTATCCGGTGCGTCGCGCCTATGGCGAGGCGGTCGTGCGGATTCTCGCCGACGGCTCGGTCGAGGTCGAAAGCTCGTCGATCGACATGGGACAGGGTACCTATACTATCCTGGCGCAGACCGCCGCCGAGGTGGTGGGCGTGCCGGCGGAAAACGTCGTCGTCAAGCTCGGCGATTCTCGCTATGCCCGCGCCGGCGTCACCGGCGGTTCGCGGCTGGCCGGGGTGATGACGGGTGCCGTGCACAAGGCGGCGAGTGCCGCGCTCGACCAACTGATCGGGCTCGCCATCAGCGATCCGGCTTCGCCGTTCCACGAACTGCAGGCCAACACGCTCGTCGTCGCCAATGGCCGCATCGCCTCGCCGCGCGGCAACGGGCCTGAAGTTTCGATCGCCGAACTGCTCAGGAGCGTCGGGCGCGAGCATATCGAGGCGAAGGGCGACACCATGCCGGCCAATTCGACGGTCGAGGACCGCTACAAGAACTACACCACCATAGCCATGGCGCTGCCGCACACCGAGGGCGACTATTCCCGCCACAGCTGGTGCGCGCATTTCATCGAAGTGCGCGTCGACGAGGATTTTGGCACGGTTCGTGTGTCGCGCGTGGTGTCGGCGCTGGATTCGGGCCGGCTCTACAACCCCAAGCTCGCCGAAAGCCAGTGGAAGGGCGGCATCATCATGGGCATCGGCCAGGCGCTGCTAGAGGAAGGCGTCGTCGACCGCCGGCATGGGCGCATCGTCAACAACAACCTCGCCGACTATCTCATCGCCACCAATGCCGACATTCCAGACATCGAGGTTATCTCGGTCGGTATTCCCGATCCGCATTCCTCGGTACTCGGCGGCAAGGGGGTCGGCGAACTGGGCATCGTCGGCGTGGCGCCGGCGATCGCCAACGCGGTATTCCACGCCACGGGGAAAAGGGTGCGGGACCTGCCGATCACGCTGGAGAAGCTGATTTAGGCGGAGGCGGTGAGGCTGCCGATCTCCTCTCAAGACCTGGGTTCCTCGCCCACCGCGATGCGGGGGAGAGGTGGCCGCGAAGCGGCCGGAGAGGGGGCCTTCGTAGGGCGCAGTCCCCTCTCCGTCTCGGCTTCGCCGAGCCACCTCTCCCCACTTTCGTGGGGCGAGGAACCCAAGCTGGAATAAAGCCGCGCTCCTTTTCAGGCTCACCACGACAGGCTGAACGCGAGCTTGCCGAAATGCCGGCCGCCTGCCGCCATGTGGGCGTAGGCCTCGGTCGCCTGGTGCTGGCTGTAGACCGTGTCGATGACCGGATCGATATGGGCGGAGCCGATGGCGCGCGCCGCGTCGCGCAGGTCGGATACCGAACCGGTGTTGTTGCCCACTACCTTGAGCGCCTTGATGATGATCGGCAGCAGGTTCGTGGTGGCCTCGGCGCCGGTGACGAAGCCGATGGTAAACACCGTGCCGCCCGGCGCCGTGGCATTGATGGAGCGGGCAAATGTGGCCGCGCCGCCGGTTTCGACGATCAGGTCGGCGCCGAGGCCGCCGGTCAATTCGAGCACCTTGGCGTCCCAGTCCGGTGTCTCACGATAATTGATGAGATGATCCGCACCCAAGGCCTTGGCGCGGGCCAGCTTTTCGTCCGACGACGAGGTGATGATGACCGTGGCGCCGGCAGCCTTGGCCAGCTGCAGGGTCAAGATCGAGACACCACCAGTGCCGAGCAGGACGACGACCGACCCCGGCCCGGCATCGGCGGCGCGAAGCGCATTCCACGCGGTGGTGCCGGCGATCGGCAGCGTCGCTGCCGCTTCGAAGGACAAATGCGCCGGCATCGGCACGACGGCATTGGCCGGCAGCGCCACATATTCGGCGAGCGAGCCGGGCAGTGTCAGCCCGCGCATCTCTCTGGTCTCATAAGGCCGCGGACGGCCGCCGACCCAGCGCGGTTTTGCATGGGCGATGACGCGGTCGTTGACGGCGAGCCTCGACACGCCCTCGCCGATGCCGACGATCTCGCCGGCGCCGTCGACGACGGGAATGAGCGGAAAGCTCGGACCTGGATAGTTGCCGCTCGCTATCGCGACGTCGACAAAGTTGAGGCTTGCGGCGCGCAGCCGGATCAGCACTTCGCCGCGCTGCGGTTCAGGTGTGGCAACGGTGGCCGCGCGAAACGCGTCCAGTCTCGGGGCAGTCAGTTCGATCGCTTTCATGTCTCACTCCGGTTGATGGGCCGATTGACGGGCCGGGATTGAGTGAAACTAGCTGCTGCGCTATTGGTATATAATTCTCGCTTTCTACATTTGAGCTCTGCGCCTGATGCAGCAATCGTACGAACCGGCAGCATTGGCCGAAATGGCCGCCTTCGCGGCAATCGCCGAAGCACGCTCCTTCACCAAGGCGGCGGCTCGCATCGGCCGCGACGCCACGATCCTGTCGCGGCGCCTTACCTCGCTGGAAGAGCGGTTGGGCGTGCGCCTGCTGCATCGGACGACGCGAAGCGTGTCGCTGACCGAGGCGGGTTCGGAGTTCCTCGCCCGGGTCCGCGCCATCCTGGCCGCGGTCGACGAGGCCGAGGCTGTCGCGTCGGCGCATGCCGGCGGCGGGCCGCGCGGCGTGCTGCGGCTGGCGCTGCCCGGCTCGTTCGGGCGCATGTGGATCGGCCCGCTGCTGCCACAGTTTCTCGCCGCATTCCCCGACGTCCGTATCGAGGCCGAGTTCTCCAACCGTTTCGTCGATCTCGTCGCCGAGAATTTCGATGTCGCCGTCCGTCTCGGCGCGCTGCAGGATTCGCGGCTGGTGGCGCGCAAGGTCGCGACACGGCGGCGGCTGCTGTGCGCCGCGCCGTCCTACCTCGCCCGCCGGGGCACGCCGACTGCGCCGGAGGCGCTGCTGGAACACAGCTGCCTCGGCTTCTCGGGCTTCCAGACCTTTCCGGCCTGGGAGATGACCGACAGCACGGGCCGCCGCGTCAGTATCGAGGTTTCCGGCCCGCTGGTCACCGACGACGCCGAGGTGCTGGTCGAAGCCGCCGTGCAAGGCGTCGGGCTGATGATGAGCACAGATTGGCTGGTCGGACGCGAGCTCGCAGACGGCCGGCTGGTGCCAGTGCTGGAAGACTGGACGCTCGCCGACGAGGGCGCCGTCTATGTCGTCATGCCTTCGGCCAAGGGGCAAGCCGCCAAGACACGCGCCTTCGCCGACTGGATCGGCAAACGCTTTGCGCCGGTCCCGCCGTGGCGGAGGTGAGGGTGCTGATCTCCCGCCTTGAGGGGAGATGTCGCCGAAGGCGACAGAGGGAGTCGCGGCTTTCATTCCAGCTTGGGTTCCTCGCGCCCACGATAGTGGAGGAGAGGTGGCTCGGCGAAGCCGAGACGGAGAGGGGGGACGCCCTGCCGTCAATGAATTCAAAGGGAGGAGTGCGGTAGGCCCCCTCTCCGACCGCTTCGCGGCCACCTCTCCCCCGCTCTGCGGGGGCGAGGAACCCAAGCCTTGTTAGGTCGCGCCGCCTGCGCCTCCGCCTCCACCACCCCGCTTGATGAAATGACCGAGCAGATCCATCGGCAGCGGGAACACGACCGTCGACGAGCGTTCGCCGGCGATGTCATGCAGGGCCTCGAAATAGCGCAGCTGCATGGCTTGCGGCTCCTCGGCCAGCATCTTGCCGGCCTCGACGAGTTTTGCCGCCGCCTGCTGTTCGCCGTCGGCGTTGATCACCTTGGCGCGCCGCAGCCGTTCAGCCTCTGCCTGCTTGGCGATGGCACGGATCATGTTCTCGTTGAGGTCGACATGCTTGATCTCGACATTGGAGACCTTGATGCCCCAGGCATCGGTGCGCTGGTCGAGAATCTCCTGGACATCGCTGTTGAGCTTGTCTCGCTCGGCCAGCATTTCATCGAGCTCATGCTTGCCGAGCACCGAGCGCAGCGTGGTCTGTGCCAGCTGGTTGGTGGCGGTCATGAAGTCTTCGACCTGGATCACCGCCCGCTCGGCGTCGACGATACGAAAATACAGCACCGCGTTGACCTTGACCGAGACGTTGTCGCGCGAGATCACGTCCTGCGGCGGGACGTCCTGGACCACCACTCGCAGGTCGACCTTCACCATCTGCTGCACGAAGGGGATGAGGATGATAAGGCCGGGGCCCTTGACCCCGGTGAAGCGGCCGAGCGTGAAGACCACGCCGCGCTGATATTCCCGCAGGATGCGAATGGCCGCGGATAGGAACATGACCACGACGAGCGCTGCTGCCAGATAGGCCACATAACCGATGATCATCGCCTTGCTCCATCGCTTCTCACATTGCGGCGCCGTATCGTCAGCACAAGACCCCTGACATCAGCCACCTCGACGCTGTCGCCCACCGCAAGCGGTTCGTCGGCTTTTGCCCGCCAGCGCTCGCCCCGGGCGAGCACGTGGCCCTCGCTGCCCTGCCAGTCGAGGACCTCCGCCGGCAGCCCCTGCATGGCCTGTGCGCCAACACGCGGAACGTTCTTGCGGGCCGCCCACAGATAGCTGCCGGTCAACAGCGCCAGGCCGAGCGTCAGGACGGCGGCGGTGCCGATAACGGCCCATGACATCTCGAAGCCGGGCCCCTCGATCTTGAGCAGCATGGCAGCGCCCAGCAGAAACGCAGCCACGCCTCCCAGCCCAAGGACCACTGTCGGGTTCAAGGCTTCGACGACCAGGAAGATGATGCCAAGCAGCATCAAGGCAAGGCCGGCATAGCTGATCGGCAGGAGATTGAGCGCATAGAGCCCGAGCAGAAGGCAAATCGTGCCGATCACGCCGGGCGCGACCGCGCCCGGGCTCGTGAATTCGAAGACGAGGCCATAGACGCCGACCAGCATCAGGATGACGGCGATGTTCGGGTCCGTGATGACGGCGAGAAGCCGGATGAGCCAGCCTGGCTCAAGCGTTTCAACCGGCAGCCCTTTCGTCGCCAATGCCTCTTTTTTGCCGGCGATCTCGACGGTCCGGCCGTCGGCCAGTTGAAGCAGTTCGGTGGTGTCGCGGGCGACGAAGTCGATGACATGCTCCTGCAGCGCCGCGCCGGCCGATAGGCTGGCCGCCTCGCGCACGGCCTTTTCACCCCATTCGGCATTGCGCCCGCGCAATTCAGCCAGGCTGCGGATCAGGGCAACGGCATCGTTCGTCGCCTTGGCGATCATCGCGTCGCCCGCCGGTGCGTTCTTCTTGTCCTTGTCCGCCTCCGGGCCATCGTTCTTGCCGCCGGGAAACGATGGCAGCGGCCCGCCCATCTCGATCGGCGTTGCCGCGCCCAGATTGGTGCCGGGCGCCATCGCCGCTAGATGGGTGGCGTAGAGGATGTAGGTTCCGGCGCTCGCCGCGTGCCCGCCGGCGGGCGCGACATAGCCGATGACGGGAACCGGCGAGGCGAGGATGCCGGCGATCATTTCGCGCATGCTGGTGACCAGCCCGCCGGGCGTGTCCATCTGCAGGATGAGAGCCTGGGCGTTTCGGTCCGCGGCCACCGCCAGCGCTTCCTCAAGCTGCCTGGCACTCGCCGGACCGATGGCGCCGTCTATCTCGACGCGCAACACAATTTTCTCCCGGCCGTTCGCCTCTCCGGTTGCGGAAGAGGGACAAACGGCCGCAACAGCCACGAAGGCCGCGGCAAGCAGGACCGCACGCGCGAGTTTCACGCTCAAAGCTCCACATCTAGGAATATGGGCTGGATTTTGCCGAAATCCATGAGAACGCTCATCAAACCGGCCCGGGCACGGAGCGATGCTTCGCTCTGTGCATAACTTCGTTGGCTGGAAGCGGGCGGTTTGCAATCTCAGGCACGGCGTCAGCCGGCTTCGCTCCGGCATACGCCCACGCCGTCGGCATCATCTTCCATCATGCGAAGCGATCGGTCGACGTGACCGGGGATGCATGGCGGTGAATGCCATGAACGCCGCTCCGAACAAGCCCGTTACTCGGGCTGACATCCGATGATATCTTCAATAATCTCGGCCGGTTGATCGACAATATCGACTATCCCTTGCATTATTTGGACAACGCTGTCGCGCTACTGAAGGTAGTCAAGTAAAGGAACGGCCATGAAATGTTTGGTGTTGTCGATTTTTGCAATCCTATTTTCCACATGGGCGCACGCCCATGTTCCGCCAACAGGCCGCGCTTATGCGAAGGATTTGTTCGCCAAGTTCGATGAACTTTTGCAGCAGCGCCGGATTGAAGGCAAATTGCCAAATCTTGAAGATCCAACGGACCGGGATCTACTGCACAAGATTTGGGACGGCGAGGCTTTGATAGGTTCGCCGCCATACGATGAGAGCGACCTGGAAGCACTGTCTTTCGTAATGGACAGAAGTGGGTCGCTACTCGCGCTCTATGGCCAGGCTAACCCGCTGCCTTTGCAGGATGAAGCCACGCAGTCGTTTGCACTTGTGTTTCGGGCTGCTGCCGCTTCCCAGCTAGCTTTCAATGATTTCCTGGCGCACCAACCCAACGCTGCCGAAATGTTGCGAGCCAACGGTGCCAAAGCTCGAGGAGGCATAGAGAAAATGTTTCGTGGCGCCTCAATTTTTCTGGCTGACCCGGCGCTGAAGCAGGGGAACAAGATAGTTCTTATTGAATCGCTAAGAGCAGATGGTCCCTATCTCGCGCAGAGCATCTCTCCAGACCATCGCCAGGCCCTGATCGATTTGTTTGTCCCGTCGGTTGGCCAGCTTCCCATGCCTGCCCAAGAATCGCTCAAGATCTTTATGCAGAAAATCAAAGCGGCCGGCTGCGATCTGTTGTGTGCTGACGGAATGTAATACCGATGGAGATTGGTATCGTTCGAACCGGTGTGGGCGATCTGTTCGGGAACATCCGCCAGGAGTCGAAGGCGACCCCTGTCCGCCCCGCGCTGCTTGCTTGCGTCACTTGGGCTTCGACTGGCTGACTATCGAGTCGCCGCCAGCAGCTCAGGCCTGAAGCAGCGCCAGCTCTTCGGCAGTCAGATGGCGTGTCTTGCCCTTGGCAAGGTCGCCGAGCTGCAATGGGCCGATCGCGATCCGGACCAGGCGCAGCACCTCGATATCGTGGGCGGCGAGCAGCCGGCGAATATGGCGGTTGCGGCCCTCGTCGAGCACGATTTCCAGCCAGGCGGTGCTGGTGCCGCCGCGCAGCAGCTCGATGGACCGGGCCGTCAGCAATTCGCCGTCGACTGTCGCGCCGGCGCGCAACCGCGCCAGCATGGCCTCGTCGGGCAGCGCGCCGATCTGCACGTGATAGGTCTTGGCGACATGCGAGGCGGGATCGAGCAGGCGCTGCGCAAAGCGCGTGTCGTTGGTCATCAACAGCAGGCCTTCGCTGGCCTTGTCGAGGCGGCCGACCGGCGAGACGAAGGGCAGGTCGAGGCCTGCCAGGCAATCATAGACGGTGCCGCGGTCCTGCGGGTCGTCGCGAGTGGTGACCAGGCCACGCGGCTTGTTGAGCATCAGATAGACCTTGCGCTCGGCGGCGACGCGGCGGCCGTCGACCTCGATGCGGTCGCGGCCTGGATCGACGCGCATCGAGCCGTTGCGCACGATCTTGCCGGCGACCCGCACGCGCCCCTCGGCAACCAGAAGCTCGGCCTGCTTGCGCGAGCACAGGCCAAGCTTCGACAGCGCGCGGCAGAGGCTGACGCCGGGAGACTGGGTCCCGGGGGCAGGGCGTTGCCGGGCAATGTTCGGTCGCGGCGACATGGCGTTGCCTGTGGATTCTTGTATACGAGCATCCCACTATAGCCGGCCGCGGGCTATGTCCACGGAAGGGAACTGCATGTCGTTTGCGTCGTGCGCAGCGGCTGCGAGGACTTGCATGAAAACAGCCGTTCGCCTTTGCCTGCTGCTCGCCTTCCTGCCGACATCGCCGGCGCATGCCGGCTGGCAGGCGGTCGAGAAGGTCGAGACCTATGCCATCTCAGGGCAATCCGGTCCGGAGCTCTATGCCTCGATCGGCGGGCGTGGGCCGCTGCTCGGCGAGCGCCGCGTCATCGCGCATACCAATTTCAAGCTGACCTGGGTGAGGGACTACCAGCCGCAAGGCGACGCCTGCGTGCTGGTGTCGGCGCGGCCGAAGCTGATCATCACCTATACCTTGCCGAAGCCGGCCGCGCGGCTGCCGGGCGCGATCCAGAAGAACTGGGAGGTTTTCGCAGCCGGCCTCGCCGCCCACGAGAAGGTGCACGGCGCCAGCATCGTCGACATGGTGCACAAGATCGAGGCGGCCACCATCGGCCTGACCGTCGCCGATGACCGCGGCTGCAGCAAGATCAGGACCGAATTGACGAGACGGCTCGCCGGAATCTCTCAGGCACAGCGGCAGGCGAGCCTCGATTTCGACCGGGTCGAATTCGGCCCGGGCGGCAAGTTGCGGCAGCTTGTGTTCACGCTGATGACCGGGGGATAGTCGAAGCAGGGCAAGGTTGGCGGGACAGCACCCCCCTCTGTCCTGCCGGACATCTCCCCCTCAGGTGGGGAGATTGGATATCACCCCTGATTTCGCCAATCGCGAACGTTGCAAAAAGAGTGCTGCCGACGAAGCTGCCGATCTCCCCCCTTGAAGGGGAGATGTCCGGCAGGACAGAGGGGGGGTGGCGCAGCGCATCGACGTCTGCAGGCTGACCTCACGCCTGCTCCGTCGGATAGAGCGTCAGGATGTTGACGTTGACCCGTGGCGGCTGCGTTACCGCGTACAGGATGGCGGCGGCGATGTCCTCGCTTTCCAGCTGCTCCATATCGCCCAGCCTTTGCTCGACCGCCTGGCGCACATCGGCGCGCATATTCTGGGTGAACTCGGTCTTGACGGCGCCGGGCTCGATGCAGGTGACGCGGATGCCGTCCTTGCCGATCTCGCGGCGCAGCGATTCCGCCATCGCGCTCACGGCGTGCTTGGTGCCGGAATAAACCACCGAAGGGTGGATATAACGGCCGGTGCCGGACGAGACGACGACGATGTGGCCGGCGCCTTGCCGCTGCATCGACGGCAGTGCCGCATGGATCGGATAAAGCAGGCCGAGAATGTTGACGTCGACCATCCGGCGGTATTCTTCCGGCGTCGTGTTGCGGAACGGCGCGGCGACGCCGACGCCGGCAACCGCAAGCAGAATGTCGAGCCGGCCGTACTCCTGCTGGACCCGCTCGACCATGGCCGTGGCTTGCGTGTCGTCGGTGACGTCGACGGCAATCGGCAGCGCCGCGCTGCCGGTCTCACGGATCCGCCTCGCCAGATCGTCCAGGCGCTCGGCGCGCCGCGCGGCAATCGCCAGCGTGGCGCCCTCGGCCGCCAATGCCAAGGCGGTGGCCTCGCCGATGCCTGAGGAGGCACCCGTCACCAAGGCGATCTTGCCGCCCAGTTTTCCTGTCTGCATCTTTTTCTCCTGACGCTTTGGATACGCCACGAAGCTAGGGCGCAGACATTCTGGGAACAATGCTGGGAGTTCTTGGGCATGATACGCCGCAGCGCTGCATCCCGCAGAGTACCGCAAGGCATGCGGGACAGCGCCCTGCAGCAAGCCCATGTCTGCGCAATTTTCCTTGAGCGAACGAGCGGGGCTTGACGCGACTGGAGGTGTTGCGTCTTGATATGGGGGCTGCGGGGCTTCGCATGAAAACAGCTGATCGACTACGTCTGCGGGTGGCTTGTTTGCATGTGATGCCCTTGCATGCACCGCCGCGATCCTCTCGCGACCGACCGGTCTGAGCGCCAGATGAAGGTCCTCGTCGTCTATTGCCATCCCTGCACCGACAGCTTCAACGGCGCGGTGCGAGATACGGTGCTGGAGACGCTTGCCGAAAGCGGCCATCAGGTCCACCTGCTCGACCTCTATGCGACCGGCTTCGATCCGGTCATGCGCACGCAGGAATGGCGCGGTTACCACGACAAGGCGGCGAACCTGCAACCGGTGCACGAACACGCGCAGGAACTACTCTGGGCGGAGGCGGTCGTCTTCATCTATCCGACCTGGTGGTATGGCCTGCCGGCGATGCTGAAAGGCTGGCTGGAGCGCGTGCTGGTGCCGGGCTTCGCTTTCGAGATGCCGACCGCTCGACGCGGTCCGCGGCCCAAATTGCGGCAAATACGCCGGGTGTTGGCAATGACCACATGCGGCGCCACGCCGCTGATGTCGTGGATCATGGGACAACCGGGCCGGCGGACCCTGCTGCGCGGCTTCCGCTCCGTCTGCCATCCGCTGTGCCGAACCAAATTCCTGGCGCTCTACCGGATGGACAGCGTCTCGGCCGCCGGACGCCAGGCGCATTTGGAGCGGGTCAGGAAAGCGGTTGCCGGTCTTGGCCGCGCTGATGCGGTCGCCGCCGCGGTGCCTGGCTGATTTGGCCGGGCGAGCCGGCGAGGGGCAGCGGGCGCTCGCTTTGGACAGGCGATAGCTTCGCCGAAGTCGGCGCCGCCCCTCATCGCCCTGCCGGGCACTTCTCCCCGTATAGTGACGGGGAGAAGGGGCTGGCCGCAGCGTTGGCGTCGTTTCTGCACCGCTGATGTTTGGCGAAATCACCGATGACGAGGCCCCTCTCCCCGTCACTATACGGGGAGAGGATGCCGGCAGGCAGGTGAGGGGCAACGCAAACGCTTAAAGGGCGAATTCAAAACTGAAGCGATTGCCTTGGGTCGCTGGCAGAGGCGCGTTGACTCTATTCCCCATTTCTGGAATCCTGGAAATATGGATAAGACACTCGCCCTTTCGGCGCTTGCCGCGCTCGGCCAGGAAACCCGGCTGGACGTTTTTCGCCTTTTGGTGCGGGCCGGCGCCGAGGGCGTGGCTGCGGGCGAGATCGCCTCGCGGCTCGCCGCATTTCCGAACACCATATCCGCCCATCTCAAGATCCTGTCGCATGCCGGCCTGGTGCGGACCGAACGGGAGGGCCGCAGCGTGCGCTACTTTGCCGATATGACCGGCTTTCGCGATCTGCTGGCCTACCTCATGGAGGACTGCTGCAATGGCGCGCCGGAACTTTGCCAGCCTGTGATCCAGGCTGTGACCTGCAACTGCTAGAAGGTTCGTCTTGGTCAATCTGTCACGCCGCCTTGTTGCCGAGGCCCTCGGCACGGCTCTGTTGGTCGCCACCGTTGTCGGTTCCGGCATCATGGCTGACAGGCTGAGCAACGATGTCGCCGTCTCCCTGCTCGGCAACACCTTGCCGACCGGGGCGATCCTGGTCGTGCTCATCACCATATTCGGGCCGATCTCCGGAGCGCACTTCAACCCGGCGGTGACGCTGGTGTTCGCGCTTCGACGTGAGATCGAAACGAAGGCAGCGCTGGCTTACGTCGCCGCCCAGATTGCCGGCGGCATCGCTGGAACGTTGCTCGCGCATGCAATGTTCGAACTGCCGATCCTGCAAGTGTCGGCGACGGTGCGGACCGGAAGCGGGCAATGGATTGCGGAACTGGTTGCCGCCTTCTGGCTGGTCTTCACCATCCTCGCCGGCCTGCGTTCCCGCCCGGATTCGATCCCCTGGCTGGTCGGGCTTTATATCACCGCCGCCTACTGGTTCACCGCATCGACATCCTTCGCCAATCCGGCCGTGGCCATCGCCCGAGCGTTCTCCAATACTTTTGCCGGCATCCGCCCCGCCGATCTGCCGGGCTTCATCGCCGCCGAACTTTTGGGCGCGTTGCTCGCCATGGCATTGGCAGGGTGGCTGCTCGCCCAACCGAAACCAGCCGGACAGATGAAAGCTGCGCGATGACCATCACCATCTACCACAACCCCGATTGCGGCACCTCGCGCAACACGCTTGCCATCATCAGGCGGTCCGGCGAGGAGCCTGAGGTGATCGAATATCTGAAAAACCCGCCGTCGCGCGAAAAGCTCGTCGAGCTGATCGCAGCGATGGGCATGACGCCGCGCCAATTGCTGCGCGAAAAGGGCACGCCCTATGCCGAACTTGGCCTGGGCGACCCTAAGTGGAGCGACGACGAGATCCTCGATTTCATGCTGGCGCATCCGATCCTGATCAACCGGCCGATCGTGGTGACGCCGCTCGGCACCATGCTTGCCCGACCCTCCGAAGCCGTGCTCGATATCCTGCCCAATCCGGATATCGGCCCGTTCACCAAGGAGGACGGCGAGGTCGTCATCGACGCCAGCGGCAAGCGCGTCGCCTAGAGATCAGCTTATTTCGATCTTTGTCGAAATTCTCTTGACGTGCAGCGATTCTGGAAATAGCGTATTTCCATGAAACTCGAAAAAGCAGCCTCGCAACTTGAAGCCCTCGGCAGCCCGACGCGGTTGCAGCTCTATCGGACGCTGGTGCGGGCGGGCGATGAGGGGCTGCCGGTCGGGCGCATCCAGGACAGATTGGGCATCGCTGCCTCGACGCTGTCGCATCACCTCAAGCGGCTGGTCGACACCGGCCTGGTGTCACAGGAGCGCCAGGCGACCACGCTGATCTGCCGGGCCAACTATCCCGCCATGAACGGGCTCATCGGATACCTCGCAGACGAATGCTGCGCCGACGCCACCTGTGCGCCGGCATCGGCGGAAGCGACGGCCAAGACGCCGGCGTGATTTTTTTGGCAGTATAATTCGAAATTACCGGAAGGATGGAAGGTATGGAGATGATCGAAAAACTCCCCATCGCGGTGATCGGCGCCGGGCCGGTCGGCCTGGCGGCAGCGGTCCACCTCATCGCGCAGGGTATTCCTGTCAAAGTCTACGAAGCCGGCAATACGGTTGCATCCAACCTCAGGGATTGGGGCCATGTCCGGGTGTTCACGCCTTGGCGCTATTGCGTCGATCAGGCGGCTAGAAACCTGCTCGAGGCGCATGACTGGCGGATGCCGGAGCCCGAGGCATTCCCGACCGCGAACGACCTCGTCGCGGATTATCTCGAGCCGCTTGCAAAGCTTCCGCAATTGTCACCGTCGATCGAAACCGGCGCTCGGGTCGTCGGCATCTCGCGCTGGGGCGCCGACAAAGTGCTGAGCAAGGAACGCGAAAACCGGCCGTTCATGCTGGCAGTCGAGACTGCCGATGGTACAAGACGCGACAGCGCCCGTGCCGTCATCGATGCTTCGGGAACCTGGCAAATGCCGAACCCGCTCGGCGCCGGCGGAATTCCTGCAGAAGGCGAAGCCGAGTTTGCCGACCGCATCGCCTACGGCATACCCGATATTCTCGGCCGCGATCGCAGCCTTTATGCCGGCAAGACGACGCTGGTTGCCGGCTCCGGCCATTCGGCCGCCAATGCCTTGCTGGATCTCGCCAGCCTGGCGGACGTGGAGCCCGGCACGGCTTTCATGTGGACAACGCGTGGCACCGACCTGGTGCGCATCTATGGCGGCGGCGATGCAGACCAATTGCCGGCACGCGGCGAACTCGGCGCCGAAGTGCGCGAACTCGCCGAGAGCGGCGGCGTCAGGCTGGTGACGGGCTTTGCGGCTGTCTCGATCCGCGATGCCAACGGCCGGCTGGTCGTCGAAGGCCAGACCAAGGACGGCTTGCAGGCGCTTGGCCCGGTCGACAGCATCATCGCCGCGACCGGACAGCGCCCCGATCTGTCGCTGACCCGCGAGCTTCGGCTCGAGCTCGATCCGTGGCTGGAAAGCGTCAAGGCACTGGCGCCGTTGATCGATCCCAACGAGCACTCCTGCGGCGACGTGCCGCCGCACGGCCACCGCGAGCTCAGCCATCCCGAGCACGGGTTCTACACGGTCGGCATCAAGAGCTATGGCCGCGCACCGACCTTCCTGCTGCTGACCGGGTATGAGCAGGTGCGCTCGGTCGCCGCGGCGATCGCCGGCGACATGGTTGCGGCCGACAATGTCCAGCTCGTGCTGCCGGAGACTGGCGTCTGCACCGTGCCGCGGATCGGCATTGCCGACAAGGGATGCTGCGGCGGTCCGGCGCCGGTAGCGGTGGATGCCTGCTGTGTCGCCGACGTCGAGGCTAAGGCGGTCGGCAAAGGCGGCTGTGGCTGCGGCGTCGCGGCATGAGCCTTTCGCCGCCTTCGCCGGCCATTTTGCGCAGCCGCGGCGCGATCATCACCGCGCTTGGCCTGACGCAGATCATGGCGTGGGGGTCTTCCTACTATCTTCCAGCGGTCATTGCGCCGGCGGTCTCTTCCGATACCGGCTGGCCGCTGGCATGGGTTGTCGGCGGCCTGTCTCTTGGCTTGCTTGTGGCGGGATTGATCTCTCCGCGCGTCGGGTCGTCGATCGAGCGGCATGGCGGCCGCAACGTCCTGGCGTTCAGCGCTGGATGCATCGGAGTCGGCCAGGTTGGGCTGGCCGTTGCCCCCAACCTTGCGGCGTACATCGCTGCCTGGCTGATCATCGGCCTGGGCATGGGGGCGGGGCTCTACGATGCCGCTTTCGCAACGCTTGGCCGCCACTACGGCCATGGTGCGCGCTCCGCCATCACCACGCTGACGCTGTTCGGCGGTTTTGCCAGCACAATCTGCTGGCCGATCTCGGCCTTTCTGCTGGAGGAAGTCGGCTGGCGCGGTACCTGCCTGGTGTACGCGGCTGTTCAGTTGGTGATTGCCCTTCCGCTCTATCTGGTGATCCTGCCCCGCGAGGCGCCGAAACCGCCAGTCAAACCGGGATTGAACCAGGCGACGCCGGCTCTCGATGGCAATCCCGATCTGTCGATCATGATCGTTCTGGCCGCGACACTTACGCTTGCGGCGCTGATCTCCTCGACGCTGTCGGTGCATCTGCTCACCATCCTGCAAGGCAGCGGCATGGCGCTGGCCGCTGCCGTCGGGCTCGGCGCGCTGGTCGGCCCGTCCCAAGTGGCGGCGCGTGCGATCGAGATGACCATCGCGCGCTACCACCATCCGATCCTGACCAAGTTTGCCTCGGTTACCTTCGTCGCGATCGGCGTTTCGGCGCTCTGGGCCGGCATGCCAGTCATCCCGTTGGCGCTCGGCTTCTACGGCGCGGGCATCGGCCTCGAATCCATCGCGCGGGGAACGCTGCCGCTCGCGCTGTTCGGCTCGAACGGCTATGCGAAGCTGATGGGCCGCCTCGCCATGCCGAGCCTGATTGCCCAGGCAGCGGCACCCTCGGCCGGCGCATTGCTGCTGGAGCGCTTCGGCCCGCACGGGACGTTGGCCGCGCTTTCCGGTCTGGCGCTGGCCAACGTCATCCTCGCATGCGGCTTGGGCTGGCGGATGCTCCGCCGCCAGCAATCGCAGGTTCAAACCCGATAGGATTTCGACCTGCGGTCAGTGCTTTCAACTGGAGAGCGGGAGATCGTCCAAGGGATCGACAAGGAAGGACGCGGCAATCAGATCGTCCGCGTCGAGGCGCAGTGAGCCTTCGGCGCCGCCCATGATGGCGGCAACCTTTTGAAACGTCTTGATCTCGTGCTCGGTAATCTGGGCACTTTGCATTCTGGATTTGAGGTCAGCAACGCGCAGCCCCAAACTGTGGGACATTCCGATTTTTCGGTTCGACATGGTAAGATGCTCCTCCCCGGCCCATGTTTGTTTCGCCACCCACCCTTATTCGCATTTCCTCCGCCTGCCTAAATATGAGGCATCGCGAATACAGCGCCCGAACGCCCGATGCAAGGGAAGGTTCCGGCGCGCAGAGGTCACGAAATAATAACACGAAGGAAGCAGGGCCAATGGTCCGGCCGGAGGTAGGACTTAGGTACGACGCCCCGCCGGACAGAGGGCTCCGGTGGCTTATCGGCTGGCGAGGACCATGCGGTTGCCTTCGCTGTCGCGAAACTCCGCCACCGTGCGTCCCGGCTGCCAAGACGCCTCATGCGGTTCGGTGATGATCTCGACGCCGCCCGCCTTCAACGCCGCGATCATTGCTCCGACATTTTCGTCGACCAGCACCAATACGGGCTCCGCGCCGGGGGCGTCGTCGGCGCGGCTGATGAAATGCAGGTTCGTCACGGCATGCGGAAATGCCAGCTCGATCCAGCGCCAGCCGCCATCACCCATCTTCTGGTCGGCCAGCACCTGACAGGCGAGATGCCTGGTGTAGAACGCCTTGGCTCGATCCTGGTCGAATACCGGAAGCTCGGCAAACTGGATATGCATGATTCGTCTCTCCTGCTTGATGGCTGCCGCGCAGCCGCCCACGCGGGAAAGACGATGCGGGCAACCGAAAAGATTCTTCGGCAAGGAGAATCTTTTCAGCGCAGCCGGTCGTCCTTCGTTCATACCAACCAATCAGGAGACGACAATGGACTACGCGCTCATTCGATACGGTGTGAACCAAGCCGACCTGGAAGATAATCGCGCGCTGGTCGAAAAAGTGTTCGAAGCGCTGGGCGAGGCTGCACCGCCGACGGTGCGCTATCTCGTGCTCGAGCTGGACGACGGCTCGTTCGTCCACATCGTCGGCCAGGACGGCGATTCGTCGGCGCTGACCGGGCTTGCCGCCTTCAAGGCATTTGCGGAAAACCACGCCGAACGCCGTTCGACCCCGGCAATGCGATCGCCTGTCAAAGTCGTCGGCAATTACCGTATGCTGGCGGATCACAAGGCGGGATAGCGCCTGCCATGCCGCTCGCGCAGAAACGGGATGCTACGCCGAAAATGAACAGGGCGATTTTGGAGGCGATGCTCGTCGGGTTGCGGCCAAGGCTGCATCGCTACTGCGCGCGCATGGCCGGCTCGGTGATCGACGGCGAGGACATCGTCCAGGAGGTGCTGATCAAGGCGCTGCAGGCGATCGACGGGGGCGCCATGGTCGAACGGCCGGAGCAATGGCTGTTTCGTATCGCCCACAATGCCGCGCAGGATCACCTGCGGCGGCGCAATCGGGAAAGGTCGCGCATGACCGAGGCCGACATGAGCGTGATCGAGGATCCTTCCGGCAGCGCCGACAGCCGGCTCGCCGCCCAGACCGGCCTGCGCTCCTTCATGCAGCTTTCGGTGCCGCAGCGCAGCGCCGTGATCCTGGTCGACGTGCTCGGCCTCAGCCTGCACGAGACCTGCGAAGTGACCGGCGCGACGCTCGCCGCCACCAAGGCGGCACTGCATCGCGGGCGGGCGCAGCTCAAGCTGCTGGCGCTGCAGCCCGAGCAGGCGCTCGCCCCGAGGCTCGACGCCGACGACGAGCGCCGGCTGCGGCGCTATGTCGACCTGTTCAACGCGCGCGACTTCGACGCGGTCAGGGCACTGATCGCCGAGGACGTCCGGCTCGATGTCGTCAACCGCGTCCGCCTGCGCGGCAAGGCCCAGGCGTCGACCTATTTCGGCAATTACGACCGTATCAGCGACTGGACATTGTCGCTCGGCTTCGTCGACGGCAGGCCGGCGATCCTCATCCGCGAGCCGCAAGCGGCCGACGGCGCCGTGCGCGGCTTCATGCTGGTCGAATGGGCGGGCGAGGAGGTCATCCAGATCCGCGACTTCCGCTATGCGCCCTGGTGCCTGGTCGACGCGGAGATCAGGGCCGTCGAGAGGTGAAGGGCTCCGCTTCCGATTTCGGGGAGCGGTATCGTCGCGAAGAGGATCTACGGCCTACACCCGTCATGCTCGATATAGAGCGGTGCGAGCTTTCGGATCAGGCAGCCTCCTCCTGGGTGACCCAAACGCAATTGCCATATGGCAGCAAGTTCTTAGAGCGGATCCGGTTCTCTTGGAACCGGCAACCCGCTCTAACTATCTGTTTTGCCGCATTTATGCGGACGCCAAATGATTCCATTTGGCTGCAAAATGCTCTAGCCGATACGCACGCGGCGCGTCACCTGGCCATTGCTTTCCCAGTATGTGTGTTTCTTGGCAATCAAGGGATCGTCCATCGCCGGTTGAATTTGTCCCGTGGTGCTGACCGCGCGCGAGGTCACCGTGTGTTCTCCAGGAGAGGGATTTGCCCAAGCCAGGGACCAGATTTTCCAGGCGTGTTCTGCCTCCTCACTGTGGTCAATGGTCGCTGGTGCCCAAGGCCCCTGATCGATTTGCACTTCGACCCGGTCGATCGGCGCCCCCCAGGCTGCCCCAACGACGCGGTAATCTGAGTCTTTCCGGGTAACCTTCGCAGGCGCGGACTTTATCAGCGCTCGCCCGACTGAAGTCTCGGCCCATACGGTCTCGCCGTTGTGGTCCTCCTCCCGGATGGTGACATAGTCACGGGCCATCAGAAGGCTCATGAACCGCGTATCGCGAACCTCGATGCGTTTTAGCCACTTGACGTTGGCGATCCCGTACCAGCCTGGAGCAATGAGCCGTACCGGGAAGCCATTGGCCGCCGGCAAGGCGGCTCCATTCATTTCATAGCAGAGGAGATTGTCGGGGGTCATCGCGTCGGCGAGCGACAAGCTACGAGCGAAGTTCTGCTTCATCTTTACGTCGCGTATCGGGATCTCGCCTGTGTCGGTACCGAAAAAGACGACCTCGATGCCCTTCTCCAGAACACCGGCTTCCTCGAGGATCGGGGCGAGCGGCGTACCTGCCCAACGGGCATTGCCGATGCCGCCGGTGAAAAAGGGAAATCCGTGGTTGCCCGAGCATTCCACTGTGAAAACGACCTCCTGCCGCGGTCGCGCCTTGATGTCGGCGAGCGTTAACTCCAAGGGCTTCTTGACCAGGCCTCCGATCTCCATCGACCATGTCTTCTCGTCGATCGTTGGTCGGTTGAAATGCGAGATGCTGAAGAACTTGTCGTTTGGCGTTATCCAGCTGTCCAAATCCTCCCAGACAAGCTGCTTCTGGATACCCACCGGATCGGGATTTTTGGTCGGCTGATCCAGCCACGGAATAACTTCCTCGCTCGGCCGTGTTGGAAAAGCGTAAGCCCGACGCGAGGTATAGAGAGCAGCAATTGCGGCAAGAGCCGCGCTTCCTTGAACAAGAAGTTCTCTGCGCTGAAAATCAGGCATGTTGTTTACCTCCCAGTTGATCCGGAACAGGCTGCAACGTGCCTTAGGCCGTAGCCTGATCACGGATAGGCGACACAATGTGAGGTCTGCCCATCCGGAAGTATCCGCATAGGTCAGACAATCACCGACGCAAGTCAGGCATGTGAAGCGTTGGACGAAACTCTGGCTCGCGTTTCGCATGCCAAGAGTGCGCCTTTGAGAAGGAAGTGTCCACAACTTGGACGGGACATGATGATGATTGCAGCATTCCATGCCGATTTCCGGTCCTGCCAAATCGTTGCTGCTCGGATCGCTGCCGAACGCCCGCTTCTGGGTCATTTCGGGACCTTCGCGGGTGCTGGTCGAAAAGGTGTTTCCTGTCGGCCAGTGGGTTGGCCGGGCGGCCGGCATCGCCCTGATCGCCTGGGGCAGCGCAACGCTTTTGGTCTGACGACCAGGGCCGCCTCGAATGTCGCGTTTGCAGGAAACGATCCCTCCTGACGCAAAGTGTATCGCACTGCCCCGGCCAGGCCGGCTCACAACTCCTTTTCGGCCAGTTCGCGAAAGGCGTCGGGAACCGACCGCCGTAGTCCGAGCGCGACCGAGGCGTAGCCGACCGCCTCCCAGCCGAAGCGGTCGCGGATCTTGTCGACGGCGCGATCTGCGGTCCAGCGCGCCGCGCCATTCCTGGTGCCGGGGCCGCGGCGGTCGTCGTCGAGCCCGAGCGGCAATTCCAGATGCAGGCCCGGCTGCATTTCCAGGTGGTGGAGGGCTGAGGGGCCGGAAACATATCCGAGCTCCGCTCTGGGTTTTCCCCTCGGCCGTCCCGGACGACACTGAGCACCATGGCGTCAAAGGTCCCGAGGAACTTTGAACCCTCGCGTCCGTTTACCGGCTATCGCGTCTGGAAGTTCCGCCATGAATGTCAGCGATGAAAGGACTGTATCGCTTTGGGCGGCAACCGAAGTCGCGCCTGAGGCGGTTCCGCTCGAGCGGAGTGAACAGGTCGATGTCGTGGTCGTCGGATCTGGCATTGCCGGACTGTCGGTCGCCTACGAACTGGCCATCGCCGGGCAAAAGGTGGCGGTGCTCGATCGCGGCCGGATCGGAAGCGGCATGACGGCCCGCACCACCGCGCATCTGTCATCGATCTGCGACGACTACTTTTCGGAACTGATCAAATTGCGCGGCGAGGAACTGGCGCGAATTTACTACCGAAGCCAGTCGGCCGCTATCGACCGTATCCAATCGATCCAGGAGGTGGAGGGCATCACATGTGATTTCCGCCGCCTCGACGGCTTCCTGTTTCCGGCGTCAGGCAGAAAGGAATCCGTCATCGAGCGGGAACTGGACGCCGCCCGGAAAATCGGTGTCGACGTCGAGAAAACCGCAGGCGTGCCGTTTGCAGGCTTTTCGGATGCGCCCGTCCTTCGCTACGCCAATCAGGCGACATTTCACCCGCTCAAATATCTCCGCGGGCTCGCTGCTGGCATTCGCGCGCGCGGCGGCGCGCTTTATGCGGAGACCATCGTCGACAAGGTCGAGGAGACCGACGGCGGCGTCCGCGTAAGCACGGTCTCGGGCTTTACCGTGTCTGCCAGATCGGCCGTTGTCGCCACCAATTCGCCGATCAACGATCGGGTCGCGCTCCACACCAAGCAAGCGCCATATCGGACCTACGCGATGTCGTTCGAGATCGCGCGCAACGTTTTGCCGGATGCACTCTATTGGGACACGCTGGATCCCTATCACTACGTTCGCCTGCAGCCTGGTGAAGGCAAAACCGACTTTCTGATCGTCGGTGGTGAGGACCACAAGACAGGGCAGGCCGACGATGCCGACGACCGCTTCGCGGCCTTGGCGGACTGGATCAAAGGGTTGGTGCCCGATATCGGCACCGAGGCCAATCGATGGTCCGGGCAGGTAATGGAGACCGTCGACTATGCCGGCTTCATCGGCCGCAATCCCGGCGACCGGCGTGTCTTCGTGGCTACCGGCGATTCCGGTCAGGGCATCACCCATGGAGTTGTTGCCGGCCAACTGATTTCCGACCTGATCCTGAAGGGGGAAAGCCCTTGGCGGGAACTTTACGAACCCTCCCGCAAGACGGCACGCGCGATTGGCGACTATCTGGCGGAGAATGCGACAACGATCAGGAGTTTTGCCGAGTATGTCGCTCCTGGCGAAATCGATTCCGCCGATAAGCTGCGGCCGGGAGAGGGCGCCATCGTCCGCGAGGGACTTACCAAAGTGGCGGCTTTCCGCGATGAGGACGGCACGCTCCACAAGCGCTCGGCCTCATGCACCCATGCCGGCTGCCATGTCCATTGGAACTCGTTGGAACGCTGCTGGGACTGTCCCTGCCACGGCTCGCATTTTGCCGTCGACGGCACGGCCTTGAACGGGCCGGCCGTATCGCCCCTGGCTCCTGTCGGATAGTCTTCTTTCGCCCCGGCCGCACAACTCACAGCTCCTTCTCGGCCAGCTCCCGAAACGCGTCGGGAACCGACCGCCGTAGTCCGAGCGCGACCGAGGCGTAGCCGACTGCCTCCCAGCCGAAGCGGTCCCGGATCTTGTCGACGGCGCGATCTGCGGTCCAGCGCGCCGCGCCCTTCCTGGTGCCGGGGCGGCGGCGGTCGTCGTCGAGCCCGAGCGGCAGTTCCAGTTGCAGGCCGGCATGCTGCTCCAGATGCGATACGGCGATCGCCAGCAGCGAGATGGTCTTTTCATGCGGATGATCGATAAGCACCTTGCGCACCAGCGCCTCGGCGATCTCGGCCAGCATGGCGGTTGCCGATATCGGCTGGTCGAGCGTGATCGAGCGCGTCACCGATCGCAAATCGGCAAAGCGGACGCGAACCGTGACGGTGCGGCCGGGCCGGGATTTCGCCCGCAACCTCGTGGCGACCCTGTCGGCCAGATGCAGCAAAGCGGGTACGAAGACGTCCTCGTCGGCCGGTTTTCGGCCAAGCGCCGATTGCGCGCCGGCCGATCGCGCGCGGCGCTGCGTCTCGAGCTTGCGCGGATCGCGGTTCCACGCCAGCGCGTTGAGTTTTTCTCCGGCCGCCGGCCCGAGCAGGCGCTCCAGCGCGCCACTGTTGGTCTTGGCCAGCTCGCCGATGGTGTTGACGCCGATGCCGGCCAGCCGCTCCCTGGTGACCGGGCCGACGCCCCACATCAGCTCGACCGGCAGGTGGTGCAGGAACTCCAGCTCGTGGCGCGGATCGACCACCACCAGCCCGTCGGGCTTTGCGACCTGTGAGGCGATCTTGGCCAGATGCTTGGTGCGGGCTACGCCGACCGAGATCGGCAAGCCGAGCTCGGCCCGCACGCGGCGGCGGATCTTGCTGGCGATCTCGGCCGGCGAGCCGAACAGATGGGTGCAGCCGGCGACGTCGGCAAAGGCCTCGTCAATGGAAATCCGCTCGACCACCGGCGTGAAATCGCCGAGCACCTTGATGGCCGCATCGCCCAGCCGCTGATAGTCCTTGAAATGGCCGCCGACGAAAATGAGTTGCGGGCAGAGTTCCCGCGCTCGCCGTCCCGGCATGCCGCCGCGCACGCCGAACGCCTTGGCTTCATAGGATGCGGCAAGCACTACCCCGCCGCCGACGGCAATCGGCTTGCCGCGCAAGGCCGGGTCGAGCAATTGTTCGACCGAGGCATAGAAGGCATCCAGATCCGCGTGGAGGATGTTGGCTTCCATCCGGCCCGTTCGCCCGCGGCGGTTCGAACGCCGCATTGTCTCGAGTTGTGATGAGAACATAAAGAGAACATCGCCGGCGGATTGTCAAGCAGCGCGGAGGCTGCCGCAGATGACGAGAGGGCGGCAATGTTCAGCCGCGCAGCCGATCGCGGGCCTGCATCAGCGCGAATCCCAACAGGTTCTCGCCGCGCCACAGCAGCGGGTTCACCGCCCTCTCGTCATCCGCCGCAAGGCCGATGCCCCACACCCGGTCGACGGGGCTCGCCTCGACCAGCACCCGGTCATGCGTCGACAGCAGATATTCGCGCAGCGCCGCGTTCTGGCGGAACTTCTGAAAGCTCCCTTCGGTGACGATGCGATATTTGTCGGCATCCCATTTGGTGCCATCGAAGCCGCTCACCTGGCGGCCAAGTTGCTTTGCCTGCTTGGGGCTCGCCGCCTCGAGGATTTGTGTTGCCGTCTGAGCATCACCGAACAGGCGTGCCTTCTCGGCCATCATCCAGTGTTCGGCAGTCGGATAGCTCAGACCATCGACGGTAAAGGGCGCATGCCACCACTGGCTGAAGCACGACGTGGTTATGCGGCCGTCCTTGGACGGCTGATGGCCCCAGAAGAACAGGAACTTCTGCCGGGGCTTTGCGCGAAAGGTTTTTTCAAGCCAGGTTCGGTCGTAAATCATCGAGCGGATGGAGCAGGGCGAAAGGTCGGCTTGTCAATGCTCCATCCAGAGTGGGGTAGCGAAGATGAGCGGTCGGCGCTGAATTCGATGAAATGCTGATCTACAGCGCCATCTTGTAGCCGAGATGACTGGCGGTGAAACCGAGGCGCTCGTAAAAAGCGTGCGCCTCCCGTCGACCTTTGTCCGTGGTGAGCTGGACGAAGCTGCAATTGCGCGAACGGCACGTTTCAATCGCCCATTCGATCATCAGCTTGCCGACCCCGCGGGACCGCCTTTGCCGGGCGATGCGAACGCCTTCGATCTGGCCGCGCCAGGTGCCTTTCCTCGAAATGCCTGGAAGGAAGCTGAGCTGCAGCGTTCCGACCACTTGCCCGGCGTCGACGGCGACGGCCAGCAACTGGTTGGGATCGGCATCGATTGCGCTGAAAGCATCGAGATAGCATGGCGCAAGCGGCGTGGACGGGTCTTCCCGGTCTGCGCCGAGCACATCGTCGGCAAGCATTGCAACGATCGCCGGCAGGTCAGGCGCCTGGGCACGACGGAATTCGATCTCGCTCATCGCGCGGAGACATACGGCGCAGTGTTGGCGATCGCAATATCCGTTTTGACTTGCAAGGGAGGCGCGCGTCTTCAGGCGGCCTCGAGCGCCCAGAGACGATGGCCGTAGCGGCGGAAGAAGCGGGCGAAGAGGCGTTGTTGCCTGGCGCGGGCGAGGTCGGCGGCGCGCCTTTCCTGCCGCCAGCGCGGCATGTTGCGGAACATCGACAGGAAGCGGGCGGCGTCATCGAGTGCTTCCTCGGCTGACTGTGCCGGGCGGATCGCCGCCAGGAACAGAGCGCGGCTCGGCTTCATCTGATCAATCGCCGCCTTGCGCTGGCGATGACCCTGGCGTGCCTTGCGGATGCCGTGCTGGCGGATGGCCGCGAAAGCGGCAAGCATAGCCGGGCTGTCGCCGCTATAGCCGCAGGCATGGGCGAACTGGGCTGGGTCCATCGTCATTCCCTTGCTGCCGGCCGGCTGCGGTTCTGTTGCTCGCGCCGATTCCAGTCCGCACCAGGTATAAGCATAACTCAAATAATCGAACAAGCGAAACTTTCATGTTGGTGTAAGCGGAACCGACTCGACTCCGCTTGGAAAACCGATAATGATGCGAACAAAGCAGGAACAACGATGGGGATGGCCATGGCATTGGCAGGCAAGGAAGCGACGATCGCCGATGTTGTCTCGATTGCCGTCGAGTGCATCGACTGCGGACGCAACAGGTGGTGGAAGCCGGCCGAGCTCAAGCGGCATGGGGTGATGCCGGAGACACCGCTGGCCGCACTTTCGGGGCGCCTGATCTGCAAGGCCTGCCGGGCCGACGGCCTGCCGGGCGCCGCGGTCTCGATCCAGGCCGCCTTCATCGACGACCGGCAACGGACCCGCGCCGAGGCGCGCCTGCTCAACGGTCGAGAGCTGGAGCAGTCGAGGCGGGCTTGAGGGGAGGGCGCCGGTCCCTCCTCAGGGCGGGCTATCGCATATGGGGTCCCCCTCATCCGGCCGCGGAGCCTGGCCTCGGGCTTGCCGGAGGCAAGACCCGCGGGCGGCCACCTTCTCCCCGCTGGGAGAAGAGCCTGGCATCAACGCTGGCGACCTCCTCTCCCCTCGGGGAGAGGTCGGATTGCCCGAATTGCCCTTCGCAATTCGGTTGGCATTCCGGGTGAGGGGGGCGCTTGCCTACTTGCGATTGCCCTGCTTTTCTCGGGAGAAGGCAACAAGCGCCTCCTCAATACCCCAGCAATTCCTTGAGCGGGATGACGCGGAAGACGTTCTTGATGGCGTAGCGGTTGAAGGTCAGCGTCTTCGGCGGGTTGTACTGTTCGACGATCAACTCGGCAGCGGTGCGCTTGACCAGCTTCTTGATGAAGGCCTTGCCGTTTTGCTCGTTCTCCTCGGGCAGCGTCTCGATCACCACATGGTCGCCGGGCAGCGCTTCGCGGCCGCCGCAATAGATCATCTCGCCGGGCTCGTAGCGCGGCACCATCGAATCGCTCAGCACGTGCAGCGCAAACACATTGCGCAGATGCCGGATCCCCGGCGGCCGCTGGACATAGCCGGCCGGCTGGCCATTGAAGGTGAAGTCGCCATCGTCGCCGCCGACGGCGGTGCCGAGAAGCTGGATGTCCATCGGCCCGGCGGGCAGGGGGCCGGGATCGGTGACGATCTCGGCATCGGCGACCGGTCCGGCATCTTCGAGGAAAACGACCTCGCCCTTGCCGAGCGCCACCGGGTCGACGCGCAGGAAAGCGGCGGTCTTCAAAAGGTTCTCGGTCTTGGGCAGGTTGCGCCCGGTCTCCCAGTTGCCGACGGCAGCGACGTCGGTGTCGTTGTGCTCGGCAATGTGGCGCATCACCAGGCCGCGCTGCTTGCGCGCCCGGCGGATCGCCGCTCCGACCTTGATCGACAGTGCAGTTTTCGCCATGGCTCCATCTGAGGCATAAGATTCGGTTTCGTCTATGCAAGAATCGCTTGCATTATGATTTGAGTTATGCTCTTATATGGGCATGCACAAGTCGCTTCACCAGCTTTCGGTCCTTGAATCCGCCGTTCAGCGCGCCGGCAGCGCTGGCCTGGAGGCGGTACCGCAAACGATCGCCAAGGCCATGCATGTGCCAACCCTTTCCCCTTCGTCGCGGCTGTCCTCCTCCCCGGCCGGGACGATGCCCGAGGCTCGCGCCTCGGATCCGGCAGCGCAAGCGGCCGGAACGGCCGGAGCCGTTCCCCTCACGGCTCCGGCCACGAATTCCCTGCCGGCCGGCAATGCGGATGCCACGGTTTCCTGCATCCGCACCGAAGACGGCACGGTCATCGCCTTCGACAAGCGGACGGGCAAGGCAGTGTCCGGCGCAACAAGGCAGGCGGCCGAGATGAAGCTCGATCGCAGCAGACAACGCGAAGGCTGACCGGCTTTCGGGCCTGAGGCCGGCGAAGCCGGCGCCGCACACAACCATCTTTGCAGGGAAAAAACATCATGGCCGCCCGCTATTCCGCCTCGGAACTGGAACAAATCGAGAACTAGCTGATGAGCGGACTGTCGGCCGCGAAGATCGCCACCAGGCTCGGTGCGCAGCGTGGTAGCCCGCTCTCACGCGCGGCCATCATCGGCATCGTCCACCGCACCGCCCGTTTGCGCACCATCGGCCTTGCCAGATCCAAGGGCCGGTGTGGCGGACGGTCGGGCGGACGGCTCGGAAATTCGGCGCCTGAGCCATCAAATGCCGCAGGTCAAGCGGAGGCGGCTCCGAAGGCCGAGCCACGCTGCCGCCCCGCCAGGCTGTCGGCCAGGCTGGCGCCGCCGGCCTGGCAGCCGGGTCCGGCTCGGATCACCGGGACCGATGGCGCGCCGCTTGAAATGCCGGCGCCGCGCCCGATCGCTGCCGGCGGCCGCCAGCCGCATTTCGCCGCCATGCGCTTCATCGATTGCCTGTTCGAGCGCTGCCGCGCGCCGCTCGACACGACGCTGCAGGAGGATGCGGAAAACGACGCCCCCGGCAGCCGGCCCGGTTTGGACATGCTGTGCTGCGGACTGCGCACCAAGCCATCGAAAAGCTACTGCGCCTATCACGCGGCGCGCTTCCTGCGCACGCTGCCGGCCGAAGCAATTTGAGCCCGCTTCCATGAGGCTGGAAGTTCGCCAGAGCCCGACGACCAAAACCCAGGAGGACTGATCCGATGAGCAACAAAACCGCCCAAAAGGCCAAAGCCAGGCCACCGAGATTGCCGAAAGGCGAGGCCGAGCAGGTGCGCATCCGCAAGGAGATCGGTCATGATTTCGCGCTGAAGGACGACCAGTTCGGCCGCAAGCGGCTGGCCAAGGGGACGCAGGAGGGCGCGCGCCTCTACGAGGTTTCCAATGATGGCCACACAGCGACCGGCGGCATCGTGCGGGTGCGCAACGTCGACCCGCTGAGCGGCCTCACCTCGTTGTCGCGCCAGCAGCGCGAGGCAGGCATGCGCTACCGCCAGGATTTTCGCGACTCGTCCGAGGCAAGCGCCAAGCCGATGGCCTGGGCCGAGCGCGTCGACGGCGGCCGCACCGGCAGCGGCGTCGCCGAACACATTCTGTCCGCTGGCCGCGACCATGCCGAGGCCACCAGGGCGCTTGCCCATTGGGAGATCGCCGGCGTCGTGCAAAAGGTCTGCTGTGCCGACGCAACGGTGAAAAGCCTGGCCGACCAAGCCGGCGAGCCGCGCGACGTGGTGGTGAAACTGCTCAAGATCGGGCTCGACATATTGGCCGTGCATTACGGCATGATGCTGATGCGCAAGCCGAGGTGAGAAGCCCCGCCGATCCGGCCGGCACTACCGGCCGGATCGATCCGTCAACGACGGCAGACACGGATTCTTTCGATGATCCGGTGGTGATGACGCCAGTGCCTGATGACTTCGGTGTGGCAGCGCCGGTGGTACCGGTACCGGTAGCGCGGCCTGTAGTCCTCGTCGTAGACATCATAGCGGTAACGGGGGACGTACTCATCGTCGTAATCGGAATACCGATGGTGGCGATAATAATAGTCGTCGTCATAGCCGTTGCCGATGCCGATCGTGACGCTGCCGCCAGCATTCGCCGGGCCAATCACGGAAGCCGCCGAGGCGATGGCGATCACCGAGGCAAGCAGGAGCTTCTTCATAGCTACCTCCTTCTTTAACGTCCCTCTAATAGAAAAACCCTTGAGGGGCAGCCTCGTTCCATAGATTGGCAAGATGCCACGAAGCGAGAGCCCAAATTAGCGCCAGCGGGGGCGAAAACGCCTCTTGCTGTACGCCAGGGTGGGGCCGCCGACGCAACGTGGCTGGCTGCTTTCCAAGCCTCGAGCGGATTGTGGTCCGCGCCCTATGTATCCCGTCAAACAGCGACAATCGGGCGGTGCCAGTCCCGTCACCTTGCCGACCTACAGAATATGGCCCAGTTCCAGCAAAATGAAAGCGGTCGCACCCAGCACAGCGAGGGCGTAGGCCGCATAAAGAACAAGCAGCATCACCTCAAAGTCCCGGACGAAGCTTGCGGCAATCCTGGTCTCCTTAGGCTCCGCTTTCTCGATGCGGTCGGTTTCCAGCTGCTCCGTTGCCACGACGAGGCAGACAATCCTGTCGTTTTCGGCCGCCTGTAATATCCGTTCAGTCAAATCGACTGCAATCACTGGGTCATCGGCCAACTGATCCCGCGATAGCCGGCCTTCAGTGACGGTCTGGATTTCACGCTTTCTCACGCACGCACAATTGCGTCGACTAAATTAGGTTCCACTGAAATACATAGTAAAATACATAGATTGCGTCCACCCGATCGCGATGGGTGAGGCGTGAGACCAGCTGGGCGGGGAACCCCCGCCCGAGGCCCGCATTTGTCGACTGTCGAGCCGAATCTCAATCCGCATCCTCCGATCAAAGGGCGCGGGCTTCTTCATAGGCTGCTACGATGCGCCAGTGCTGGTAGGTCGCAATGCAAAAGCCGCCAAACCTTCATATCGCGAACGCAGCGCCGACGTCTTCGGTGCTGACCGGTTATGACGAAGATCGCATGCTTACTTATGTCCGGCTGCTCGACGCTTCGGCGGAAGGGACCGATTGGCGCGAGGTCGCCCGCATCGTTCTGCACATTGATCCGGAGCAGGAGCCGGAGAGGGCTTTCCGGGCGTGGGCGACACATCTGGCGCGTGCACGATGGATGACCAGGAAGCGGAACGAGCTGCGCCAATTGCATATTGAGTGGTGGGGATGAGCACCGTTTAAGCGGAACTGCCGTCTCGGTCTGGCCGTTGAGGGAGGAGGCCAACATGGAAAAGCGACCAATGACTTCTTGGCGAGCCAATACTTTCGAGCTGTGCTGCCTTCTTGCAGTTCCGCTGTCGCTTATCCTTACGGTTTTCCTGGCGGGTCTCATCCTCAGCTGACGCCCGTATGGTTGCTTGCCGAGGGGGCTGGGTCGTGATCCGACAAGATCCGGCACTGTTACTTTACAGCCGCCGCCATCACATCCGAAAACAGCGCCCGTTCCACCGCCGGTTCCAGCGTTTCGGCGAAGGGCGTCGCCAGGTGGTGGCGGTCGCGGAAGGCTAGTTTGCCGTCGATGAAGACATGGCACGTGGTCTGGTCGCAAAAGCGGTCGGTCATGTCGATGTAAGCAGCGTTCGGTGTCGAGCGTACGATGTCGCGCTCTATGGTGGCGATGTCGTCGTTTGCCGCCATGATCCTCGGCGTGTCGCATGTCGCGGGCGTCTGGCCCCGCCACAGCGCCCGCGCCACGCATTTGTCGGCGTAGCTTGCATTGTAGGGAACGTCCCTGATGACCGCGACCTTGATGCCGGCCTGGCTGAAGGCTTGAAGCGTCCAGGTGAGGCCCGTTCGCCACTGCGCTTGCCAATCGGCGTGCTTCAACTCCTCGGGCGATTCCTTCATCACATTGCCGATCGAGAATTCCGAAATCACCACCAGTTGCGGATGGAGCGCGATGATGTCCTTGACCGACTGCTCGCGCCACTGGTCGCATTCGGTGTAGTCGCGCTTCAGCCGCCAGTTCCAGGTCGTCACCCGCGAAGCCCGGCAGGAGGATTTGAGAAAGGTGACGACGCGAAAGTTGTTCTTCTCGGCCGCCTTGATCAGCGGCGTCGACCAATGGTCGGCATGCGAGTCGCCGAACAGCACGACCGAGCGCTGGGCATCCTTGCGGCCGAACATGCAGGGCTTCGGCTTGACGGTCTCGAAATCGAGCACGCAGCCGCCATTGGTCGCGCGCACGGTGGAGAGCTGGGCAGCGCTGTCGGCGATGACGTGCTGTTCGGGGCTGAGATTGTGCTCGGCAAAGCGCGCATTGCCGTAGGCCGCGACCACGCCGGCGCCGGTCAGCGCGACGGCGGGCACCAGCGCCCGCGCTGCTCCGGCCATCAGCCAGCCGTTGCGGCGGATCGGGTTCTCGATGAAATGATAGGTGAACATCGACAGAACCAGCGTCAGCGCCGCGCAGGCAAAGCGGTCCAGGATGGACAGGTTGGGAACCACCATTGCCGCATAGACGATGACCGGCCAGTGCCAGAGATAGAGCGAATAGGAGAGCCGGCCCAACCATTGCAAGGGCGGCAGCGCCAGCGCGGCGCTCGGCAGGTTGCGGCCGCCGCTGCCGCTGAGCAGCAGCAGCACGGTGCCGGCGACAGGCGCCAGCGCATTCACCCCGGGAAAAGGCGAGTCTTCGTCCAGCATCAGATAGGCCCACGCGATCAGCGCTAGCCCGAGACATGCCTGGAGGGTGGCCAGCAGCGGCCGGTCGCGCCAGATCTTTGCCGGTGCCATGGTCGCGAGGCCGCCGGCGGCGAATTCCCAGGCCCTGAGCGGCGAGAAATAGAAGGCCCAGGGCTGCGACACTTCCGTCAGCCAGGCGCAGGCGGCGAAGGAGGCCGCACCGGCGACGCCGATGACGACGATAGCGGTGCGGTTGCCGGGGCGCAGCAATGCGGCGGCAAGCAGCAGCGCCGGCCATGCCAAATAGAACTGTTCTTCGACCGAGAGCGACCAGAAGTGGATGAAAGGGTTGTTGGTGGCGTCGGCGGCGAAATAGTCGAACGACCACCGGATCAGCCAAAGGTTGATCATGTAGGCGGAGGCGAACATAGCGCCTTTCGAATAAAGCGCCTGTTCCTCCGGCGACAGGATGAAATAACCCGCAAGCAGCGTGGCGAGGATGACGAACAGTGCCGCCGGCAACAGGCGCCGGGCGCGCCGGGCATAGAAGCGCCAGAGGTTCAGCCGCCCGGTCTCGGTGATTTCCGTAACCAGGTGGCGGGTGATCAGATAGCCCGAGATGACGAAGAAGATGTCGACGCCGGCAAAGCCGCCGGGCAGGCCGGAGAGACCAAAATGGAAGGCGATGACACCGGCCACCGCCAGTGCGCGCAGCCCTTCGATGTCAGGCCGAAATGATGCCGACACAATCACCTCATGCAAGGAATGCCCACCTCGCAGAGGCTCGACCCGATGCGCCGATATTGCAATGCAACAAATCTAACGCAGTGCAACATAGGGGGAGGGCGCAGCTCCTCCAGCTCCTCGCGCGGGCGATTCACTCACATGAGCGATTCAGTCATGAGGGCGATTGATATGGAAGCGAAGGTGCCGAGGCGATCACGCCTTTTTCAAAAACTCGGTCTTCAGCACCAGGCCCTTCACCTGCCTGGTGCTGCATTCGATCTCGCCGGGATTGCCGGTGAGGCGAATATTCTTCACCAGCGTGCCGCGCTTGATCGTCTCCGAGGTGCCTTTGACCTTGAGATCCTTGATCAGGGTCACGGAATCGCCCTCGTGCAGCGCCGTGCCATTGCTGTCTCTTACGATCGCGTCAGTCATGTCGGGTCTTTCGTGGGGCTCCGGTGCGGAGGTGGTTGGGTCATTACCCGGCCTATTCCACAGTTGGCGGCGAGGTCAAGCGTGCTGGGGGTCAAGCCCACTGGGTCAAGCGTGCCGGCTGTCAATGCCATGCGGACGGCCGATCGGAAAACCCGGGTTGCGAGCAGACGGGACCCCCCCTGGGCCCATAGTGGCATTGCCGCTCCGCGACATGCGCTCCGACCAGGCCGTCATCCATGCGATGGCGCCACGGCAATCGAACAAAAGCCGTGGCCTTCATTACGCAGATATTCCGGCACGAGTTCAAATAGCTGAGCGCCCGCCGGTGTGGACAGGAAGGTCGCACAATGGCGGAGCTGCCCGCCCTTTCGCTTGGTCCGTTATTGCAATCGGCAAGAAGCCGGCGGTCACTTGTTGGCGCCACCGAGCTGGTTGGCCATCTTGCAGAAGTCGGCATGCATCTTGGCAATGCCTGCGTCGCTGCATTCCTTCAACATCATGGCCCGGTCGCTCGTGGACATGGCCATCCATGCCGCCTTGAATTCGGCTTCCGACTTCATGCTCTTCATGCCGGCGTCGGTGAAGAAGGGCGTCATTTTCTGCGGATCGTCGAGCGCCGAAGTGCCAGTGGCACCGGCGGCAAGCGCTGCGCCGGTCATCATCGAAAGCGCCATCGCGCCCATGCAAAGCATCTTGATGTTCATGATCATTCCTCCAGAGCTGCTGCTTTGAGGTTGTCCATCAGCGATCTACGAAGGAACGGCGTTTTGACCCGAAAGTTCCACGTTCTGGCGCAGGCATGGAACAGGATTGCCCGTGACGCCATTAATGCAGAAAATTCTACCACGACTGAATTTGCGGCGCTGCAGACGAGCGCAATCGGCGTCCAGCTGGGTGAGACGCTACGAAGTTGCACGCCGGCTCAATATGCCCGATCATGGCGGTGGCGGGGTGGAGGTATCAAGTGGCGGCAAATCGTCGAAACGGCGCGCACCTGTCGGAGCCCCGGCGGGCGGGCATTGTTTCCGCGGCCAGGGCGCTTCCGCGCACATCCTTGCCCAGCGTAGCGTCGGTCGTGACGGCCGTCGCGGCGCTCTATTTCGGGCGCGAGGTCTTTCTGCCGATCGCAATCGCGCTGCTGCTTACCTTTGCGCTCGTGCCCATGGTATCGGCACTCAAGCGAGCCGGCATTCCGCGTCTTCCTGCCGTAATCGCCAGCGTGCTCGGCGCATTCACGGTGCTGGCTCTGTTCTCCTTCATCGTCGCCACGCAGGTCAGTGAACTGGCGCAGAACATCCCGCTTTACCAGGCGAATATCCTGACCAAGGTCCGGTCGCTCAAGGAAACCGGCGTCGGCGGAGGCATCGTTTCCAGATTGAGCCGGGTGATCGAACGCGTCGGCCAGGAGCTCGACAGACCGGAGCCCGCACAACCCGCCGCCGATCAGCCTCCGCGGGAGCCGATCCCGGTCGAAATCGTCGCGCGCGAACGACCGCTCGAGGTTCTCCAGAATCTGATCGGCCCGCTGCTGAGCCCGCTGGCATCGGCCGGACTGATCGTTGTGGTCGTCATATTCATGCTGCTCGAGCGGGAGGATCTGCGCGATCGCTTCATACGCCTCGTCGGCTACGGCGATCTGCATCGAACCACCGAGGCGTTGCAGGATGCCGGCAAGCGCGTCGGCCGGTATCTGCTGATGCAATTGGTCGTGAACATCGTCTATGCCGTCCCGATTGCAATCGGACTTTGGCTGCTGGGCATACCCAATCCATTGCTGTGGGGCTTGCTGGCGCTGGCGCTGCGCTTCGTCCCCTATATCGGCCCGGTCATAGCGACGCTGTTGCCTCTGTTCCTGGCGCTTGCCGTGGCGCCCGGCTGGTCGCTCGTGCTATGGACCGCCGGGCTTTTCGTCGTGGTGGAACTGATCACCGGCAACGTGATCGAACCCTGGCTCTACGGCTCGCGCACCGGGCTGTCGCCATTGGCTATCATCGTTGCGGCGATCTTCTGGACCTGGCTCTGGGGGCCATTGGGCCTGGTTCTGTCGACGCCGCTCACGGTCTGCCTCGTCGTGCTCGGCCGCCATGTGCCGCAGTTCGAATTCCTCGACGTTCTGTTCGGCAACGAACCCGTGCTCGAACCGCACGCCCGGCTTTACCAGCGGCTGCTGGCCGGCGATCCCGAGGAAGCGACGGACCATGCCGAGGAGATGCTGGAGGAAAAATATCTGGTCGAGTTCTATGACGAGGTCGCGATTCCCGCACTTCTGCTCGGCGAGCAGGACCGGGTGCGTGGTGTGTTGAGCGATGAGCAAAGACAGCAGGTCGCGGGCAGCGCGCTGACGATGGTGGCGAACCTCGACGACAGCGCGCAGGAGGAGGCGGAAGAGGACGATACGGCCGCGGCCGAGGACAACGGCTCACGCGAGGACAAGCAGGTTCAGGGGGAGGTTCAGGGCGAGGACGAAACTGAACTGCCGGATGGCACGGGCATGTCGGTGCTGTGCGGCGGAGGGCGCGGCGAACTCGACGATGCCGCTGCCGCCATGCTGGCGCAGGTGCTCGAAATCCAGGGCGCCACGGTGTTGAGAGCGAGCTTCGCCGATATGGAACCGGGGAGCATTCGCCGTCTTGAGCTCGACGCTGTCGATACCGTCGTCGTCGGATTTTTAAACCGGGATTCCGTCAAGCACGGCCGGTTCCTGGTCCGTCGGCTGAAACGCGCCAAACCAAGGTTGCGGGTGGGCATCGTATTGTGGTCGGAAGCCGACAGCGACAACCAGGAGGCAGACGCCAGATTGGCCAATGAGATCAACGCCGATTTCGTCGCACACGGCATGGTCGGTGCGGTGCTCGGTGCGTTGTCCAGCGCTCCGCCGGTGGCGCTGAAGACCACCGCCAAACGCCGCGTGCGCCGCCTGGCGCCGGCGCGCAAGAAAGAGTCGCTCGCCGCGGCAAAATGAGCGCGGCGAAGACCGCGGCAGGTCGGGTTATTACCGCTTTCGCGAAAACGGCAATAACGAAACGGATCAGGTGTCTTCGCAAGCGTCGCGCTGAACCGTTCGGATGCTACCGCGACGAACGGCGCCAGTCTTCACACAGTCCAGAAATAACGCACCGTATGGAAGAAGACCGGGGCGGCGAAGACCAGGCTGTCGGCACGGTCCATCATGCCGCCATGGCCTTCGATCAGATGGCCCCAGTCCTTGACGCCTTGATCGCGCTTGATGGCGGAGGCGACCAGCCCACCAAGGAAGCCCATCAGACAGGCGATGAAGGCGACGCCGGCTGCCTGCAGCGGCGAAAACGGCGTCAGGAACGACAGCAGCGCGCCGAGCAGGCTCGATGCTGCCAGCCCGCCGACCAGCCCCTCCCAGGTCTTCGACGGCGAGACCGTCGGCGCCAGGAGATGCCGGCCGAACAGCTTGCCGAAGATATATTGCAGCACGTCGCTGCCTTGCACGGTGATGATCAGGAAAGCGATCAGCAACAGGTTGCGGCCTTCGAAGCCTGGCACCTCGAGCGTCAGCAGCGCCGGCACGTGGCTGACGCAGTAGACCGAAATCATGACCGCCCATTGCTGCGCCGAGACGCGCTCGAGAAAGCGCTCGGTGTCGCCGTGCAGCGCGGTGATCGCCGGCATCAGCAGGAAGCAGTAGACCGGGATGAAGATGGTGAAGAGCCCGTACCAGGCGGTCCACACCAGCCAGTACTGGAACGGGATAACGATGCCGAACATGCCGAGCAGCACCCAGTGGTCGCTGCGGCGGCTGTGTGTCAGCGTCACGAATTCGCGCAGCGCGGCGAACGAAATCAGCGCGAACAGAATGGTCATGCCGGGGCGGCCGAAGAAGAAGGCGACGGTGATCGCCACCACCATCACCCACCAGGCATTGATGCGCTGGGTGAGGTTGACCAGCGTCGGCGACAACGGCTTTGGCGCGCGCCATGACAAGACGCCGGCGACGACGCTGGCGCTGATCAGCACCGCCAGGAGGCCGACAATCAGAATGAGGGTTTCGTGCATCATCGGCAGCATTTTGCCTTGGTCCTCAATCGTCTCGCTGCGGCCGGGGGTTCAGCGCCAGCAGCGTTTCGCGGGCGCGGTCGAGAAAGGCGCGGCGTTCCTCACCCGGTTGAATGGCGATCGGCGCGCCGAAGACGACGCGGCAAAGCAGCGGCACCGGCACGAATTGCCCCTTGGGCAGCACCCGCGACATGTTCTCGATCCAGCACGGGATAAGCTCGACATCGGGCCGCGCCATCGACAGATTGTAGAGGCCTGAGCGGAACGGCAGCAGCGGTTCGTCGGTCATGTTGCGCGTGCCTTCGGGAAACAGGATCAGCGAATGGCCTTGGTCGAGCACCGACAGCATGATCGAGATCGGGTGCTGCGTTTCATCCGTCCATTGCCGGTGGATCAGCACGGAAGACAGCATGTCCTCGGCGATGAAACGGCGCAGCCGCGTCTTGCCCCAATAATCGGCGGCCGCCACCGCATGGGTACGGGCGCGTTCCTTCTCGCTGAGGCAGGCCGACAGCAGGATGAAATCGCCGTGGCTGGCATGGTTGGCGAAGTAGATACGCTGCCGGTCCGATGGCTGGCTGCCGTTCCAGATCGGCCGCACGCCGGTGACCACCCAGGCCAGTGCCGACAGGCCGACCGAGGTCACCGTCTGCAGCAGGGTATAGGTGCTGACGCGAAGCTTTGTCATGGACGGGCTCAAAAGAATGCCGCGACGACCGAGGCCGCCGCGAACAGGCTGAAGGCGATACGCTGCTTGGCGAGCAGACGGCGCGTGCCGGCCATCCGCTGGTCGAGCGAGCGGCCGCCGGCCGCCGTGGGTTTCAGCCGCATGCGCGCCAGCACGTCGTCGATCGCCGCACCGCCGCCTGCCTCGCTGGCGTGGCTGGCCATCAGCCGGAACAGCAGCGCGTCGAATAAAAGCAGGGCCGAGAGAATAATTGTGGCTATGGCACCCGCGGCGGCGATCAGCCAGGCCGCCGCGGATAGCGACGATGTTTGCGGCGCAGCCGCCAGGCCGATGACCGGCGCCGCCAGCAAGGCAGCAGCAATCAACAGCAGCGGCCATGCCACCTGCACCATCAGCCCGGCGGCGAACGCTTCGGCCCTGTCACGATAGGCGGTCATGTTCGCCGCGTCCACGCCAAGATGCACCGGCCGGCCCGCGGCGGCGAGCTTGCCTCGCGCCTGATCCGGCGTGGCGGCCCGGCCGCTGGCGACCAGCCATTCGCCGACGACGGCGGCGCTGCGTTGGAAGCCGAGCGCACAGCAGACCAGCACCGTGCCCTGGCTCTGCGCCGCCTCGATCGTCGCCACCGCTTGCGCACGCGCCTCCGGCGATGGCGGCAATAGATCGACCATGGCCACGCTCACCCAGCGGCCGGAGGCGCCGCGCGGTCTTTCCAATTCGCCGGCAAGGTCGACCACCGTGCCGAAGGGGTCGGCCTCGGCGGCGGTCGGAAAACGGCCAAGGAAAACACCGTCGGCGATGACGATCTGCGCCGGAAACTTTCGCGTCCACGCCCACACATTGGCCTTGGCGCCAAGGCGGTAGGGCCAAAGCAGAAGACGGCTGGCCAGCGACACGCGGCCATCGGCTGTTTTCTGGAACAGTTTGGCGCCGGCGCCGGCATAGGCGAAAGCGACTATGGCCAGCGCCAGTGCCGGCCACAACAGGATGAGCCACAGCGCCGAGACCAACGCGCCGGCAGCCGCGCCGGCCAGCGCAAGGGTTGCGCCGAGCGAATAGAACAGCGCCAGCCGCCGCGCCTTCGGGTCAGCGCTCAGGCGGAAGCCGGCGAACGGCAGCTCGCCGTCGCGCGGAAACAGCCACAGCGCGAAAAGGCCGAGCAGCGCGCCAGTCGGAATGTCGATGAAATGGTGCTGCCACGTCGTCAGCACCGAGGCGCCGATCAGGAAACACCAGAAATGCCAGGCGACGCCGGCAATGCCGGTCAATCTGTGACGCCAATGGTCCCAGATGATGACCAGCAGCGCGATATGCAGCGACGGCGCCTGGTTGAAGGGTTTGTCGAAGCCGCCGAGTACGGCGAACATGAAACCGGGCAGGCCGCTCGTCTGCGGGCGCGCGAAGGTCGCCGTCAGCGGGAACAGGATGAAGCAGGCGACGGCGACGAGCTGCGCCGTCAGATAGCGGCCGGCAAGGCGGTCGACGCCGCTCTTCGAATTGTTCAACAGCAGCGACAAGCCATAGAACAGGTTGATCGACCAGTAGGGCACGATCGTCCAGGCAAGGAACGGGACGCCATGCTCCCAGCCGAAGACGATGCTGCCGACGTCGTCGCGCCGCGACGCCAGCCAATTGGCGAAGCCGTAGGTGGCGTAGAAGAACGGCGCCAGAAATGCAAGCCACAGGGCGGCGCGCAGGACTATCCCGGGATATGGCTCGCGCGGCAAGGCCGGAAGGGCAGGGGCATCGTGAGGAAAGGCAGAGGCAGGCAAGTTCATGCTCAGACGCGCCGCGCGACCGAAACGGTGAAGATGCCCCACTGGTCGATGCGCTGGTCGAGCTTCTCGAAGCCGGCGGCCGCCACCAACTGGTCCATCTCGGCCTGCGTGCGGCGGCGCATCACCCAGGCCTGGCCGCCGCGGTGCGAGGTCAGGCTGCGCGCGATCATCTCGAGCTGCGGATGCCAAGGCTGATTGGTGTAGACGAGCAGGCTTCCGGGCTGCATGGCGCCGGCCAGTCCACCGAGCGAGCGGGCAATCATGGCATTGTCGGAAAACAATTCGTAGAGCCCCGAGACGACGGCGAGATCCGGCGCCGGGTCGAGCCCGGTCAGCGTGGTGGCGTCGAATGCGTCACCTTGATGGAACGAGATAGTCGCCGGCAGCCTGCGCTCGGCGATCAGCTTGCGGCCGAGCGAGACGTTGAGCTCGGAGAAATCCTGCAGCCGTACGCTTGCCGGCGGCTCGGCGCATTTCTGCACGGCATCGAGCACGTAGCGGCCATGGCCAGCGGCGATATCGACGATATGGACCGGCCGGTCGGCGGCCTTCAGCGTCTCGGCGGCGCTGCCGATCAGCTCTTCCAGATGCAGCTTGCGCTGGCGGATGCCGCGCCAGCCGATGGCATCTAGAAAGGTGCGGTCGATCATGCGGCCGATGGGGCTGATGCCGCGCGCCTCGTTCTCGTAGACATAGTCGAGCGTCGAGCCGGAATCGAAGCCGGTGGCAATCCCCGTCTTCATGCCCGACGACAGCCAGGCGCCCATGCGGATCGAGGCGCGGCTCATCGCCCAGTAGAGGCCCCTTAGCGACAGCAGCGGCAGCGGCGAGGCCAGCCGGTCGGCCTCGTCGCGTGTGTAGCCGGCGCGGTCGGCCTCGGTCAGGTCGACCGGCTTTTCCGGCGCCGCGAATTGCTTTTCAAGGAAAGGCGTGATCAGGTCGAGTGCCTTGTGGCGGTCGCGCTCGCCAAGCGTGTCGTGGAAGAAGCCGGGCAACACATGCCGCTCCTTGGCCGGGCTCGCCAGATTGACGAAAAACTCGTGCTGCGGTCCATGCCGCACCACCCAGTCGCTGCCGGAGATCAGAAGCTGTGTCGGCACGGTGATGGCGCGGGCGTCGGCGACCATGCGCGCGGCATGGTCGTAGAGCTCGACCAGGATGTTGGAGGCGATCGGCCGGGTGATCAGCGAGTCGGCGTCGAAGGAGGCGATACGCTCGGGGTCATGCGTCAGGAATTTCGCCTTGACGTAGGAATTGACGAAGAAGCGGCCCTTCAGCTTCTGCCACAACGCAATGCCTTGCTTGGCGAAGGGCACGTAGAGCTTGACCGAGAAGGCCGGCGAGGCCAGCACCAGGGCGCGAATGTCGGGCGCATAGTCATGCACCCAGGCGGCGGCAAGCACGGCGCCGAAGGATTGCGCGATCAGCGCGATGTCGCGCCGGGCAAAGCCGTCGCTGCCGATCTCGCGCACGAAACAATCGATGTCGCGCACCAGCGCGGCAAACGACGGCGCATAGCCGCGCTCGCCGGCGGAGCGGCCATTGCCGCGCGCATCCCAGGCATAGAAGGCGTGGTCGGGCATCTGGAGCTCGTCGACCAGATGCGCCATGCGGCCGCCATGCTCGTGGCCGCGGTGGAACAGCAGGATGGCGCCCTTGCGGTTTTCCGACAGTGCCGGCCAATAGCGATAGAAGATCTCAGTGCCGTCATGGCTCTTGAAGCTGCGCTCCTGCGCCACCCGCTCGATGTTGGCTGGAGCCACGGCGGCAACCGTCTCTTGGTGAAGCATGTTGTTCTCCCTGGCGAGACCGGAATTCAGCTGCCGCTCCCGTTAAGGCCGCTGCGTATCCGGTTGATGGCGGTCGCCAGCGAGAGTGTAGCCATGGCCGGAAACACGAGCGGCGTGAGCGCCGGGACCCACAGGCCGGACGCGATAAGCACGGCGAGGATGCCAAGCGCCAGCGCCCGGTCGCTTTTGCCGAACGGGCCGGCATAGTTGCGCCCGGTTCCTGCGGCGATGCCGAGCACGCCGGCGAACTCCGTGATCATCGCCGCGATAGCAAATGCAACGACGCCCCAGGCAGGAAAAATGACGGCAAAGGCCAGGATCAAAGCGAGATCGGAGACAACATCGCAGAGCTCGTTGAGATACATGCCGAGCTTCGAGGCCTGGCCATGTTCCCTTGCGAGCATACCGTCGATCGCATTCAGCGCCATTCGCATAAACAGCACGAGCGGCATCAGCAGAATGACCACGCGGTGGCCGGCAAGGGCTGCCACCACAAGGCCGGTGGCGAGCGAGAGGGCCGAGGCCAGCAGCGTGATCTGGTTGGCGGTGATGCCCGCCCTGGCCAGGCCGTCGGCAAGCGGCCGCAGCCTGGCCTGGAAGGCCGGTTTCAGCGCATAAAGCGTCGGCATATGCGAACCCCGCGGCCGCGGTGCAAAGTGATGTTGGCGAGGATGGTCAATTGGCGCGCAAGACGCAAGGGCGGCGCCCTGCCACTTTTCGACATCCGGTTGCGTCGGCGCTAGCTTTCGCTGTCGCCATTGTCGCCTGGGAACCGTGCGGGCAAGCTTTCTTCGGCCGCCGCCCAGGCGCGACTATGATAGCGCCGCAGGATGAGAATGCATGTCGCGAAGGCCGCCAGCCCGCAAATCACGCCGGGCGACATGCCTCCGCCGAAAGCGGACTTAACAACGATGCCGGCGAAGACGCCGGCGATGGCGCCGTTGATCGTGCCCACCATCCCCGCGGTGGTCATGAAATATTGCAGCGGCGAGGGCCTGAGACCTTTGTCGACCAGCACCGCCGAGGGGTCGTCATGCGTGGAATTGACAAGGTATCTTTGCAGGACGGGCGCCAGTTCGACGAAATAGTGGCGGATCCTGGCCATGCCGCGGGCATGCACCATGTCCTCGATGGCAACCTGCACAGCGCGCACGAAGGTGACCAGGCCGATGAAGAAAAGGCAAGGCAGCAAGATAAGGCTGAACAACACGAACGGCCTGCCCATCTCCGTGACCTGCGCGACGAAGGACAAGGCAATCGTTGCGCTCGAGACCGAGGTCAGGAACAGATCGGCTCGCTGGTTCGCTTCCTGAATGGTCGCGGCGCGAGCGTTTTGCAGCACGAAATGCTCGGTCGTCAGGCACTGCAGGGCGTGCTGCGCCTGGTCAGGCGGAACCGGAGTGTCGGGAGAACGGGTCATCGACATTTGCCCCCCTCTGCCCGCCGGAACCGGCAGGGCAGAAGGGGCGTCGTCCTGCTGCGAGCCATCAGGACTTGCCGTTGCCGTCGTTGATGGCTATAGGCTTGGCCTTGGCCTTGGCGCGCTCCGTCTTCGGCAGCGGCACGCTGAGCACGCCGTTCCGGAACGCCGCGTTCACCTTGTCTTCGTCGACTTCGTAGCCGAGCGGGATCCGCCGCTCGAAACGGCCATAGAAGCGTTCGGAGAACTGCCTGTCCTTGTCCTCGGTCTCTTCGCGCTTCTCGCCGCGCAGCGTCAGCACGCCATCGTCGAGCAGTAGCTCGACGTCCTTCTCGTCCATGCCGGGAATCTCAGCGGTGACGCGGATCTCCTTTTCGCCATCGGAGATTTCGACACTCGGCCAGCTGGTGCGGGCAGCGGAGAAGCTACCGAGCGACGGCAGCCGCGTGTCGAGGTCGCGGAACGCCTCGTCGAACAGGCGGTTCATTTCGCGATGCAGCGTCAGGAAGGGATCGCGATCGCCGTGGCGGAACAGGCTGGGGGCCTGATTGTTCTCCCGGCCCCAGGGAATGAGATCACGAATAGCCATTGCATAGTCTCCTTTCTCGACTGGTGCGTTCAGGCAGCCTGCTTGTTTGCTTCGACCTGCGTGACCTTCGGCCCGGTCTTCGGCGAGGCGACATCGGTCCCGATGGCGATGTGCCGAGGCTTCATCTCCTCGGGCACCTCACGTACCAGATCGATGCTGAGCAGGCCGTTGTCGAGCGAGGCGCCTGCGACCTTGACGTGATCGGCAAGCTCGAAACGGCGGGTGAAGGGCCGCGCGGCGAGGCCACGATGCAGATATTCCGCGTTGTCCGGATCCTTGTACCGGCCCGAGACGATCAGGAGGTTCGGCTCGTGGGTTATCTCGAGGTCGTCCTCGGAAAAGCCAGCGACGGCGATGGTGACGCGGTAGTTGTTCTCGCCCCTGCGCGCGATGTCATAGGGCGGCCAGGCGTCGAAAGCCTGCGGAGCATTTTCCAGCAGGTTGAAAACGCGGTCGAAGCCGATGCTCGACCGATAGAGCGGGGAAAAATCGAATGCGGTTCTCATAGCTACATCCTCCATCGAGCAACATAGATACGAGGAGCGCCAAAGAGCTGGCGCTCCCTGGTTTCGCCGGCCCCATTTCGGCGACCGGTGCCTTCGATCTGGTTACTGTCCGCCGCAAGTCAAGACCCGGTGGCTTTCGCGTTGCCGGTTTTTCGGTCGGTTCGGCGAGGCTGCCAATTTCCCCGCTTGCGGCGAGATGTCCGGCAGGAGATTGCCTGTTTGGCTTCAATCGCCAACGCTGACTTCCCCGGCCGGTTATTGTCTGCCGCAGGTCAAGACCCAGATTCTTGTGTTGCCGGGCCCATTCCCGGCACTCGCAGATGGAGCTGACCATGACACGCGACGAGATCATTTCTGTGCTGGGCCCGGTCGACGACGCCGTTATCGCCGACATTGCGGCGACGGACGGGACGGTCCAGGAATTGCGTGAGGCCCTGGCCTGGATCGCCGCCGACGAGGCGCTGGTGAACGAGGGCCGACCGCTGCCGACGGCAAGAGTAGCGATGCTGATCGAACTGCTGCAAGGGCCGGACGAGGAGGAATAACCGGCTGTTGCCGCGATGCTCTTGAACCGCGCAAAGAGAAGACCACCTTCGGCGGCGCCGGCCGGCCGTCGGTGCCTGCCAGCATAACGTTGCTTGCTCAAACAAGAAGACGATCAGAAAACAAGGAGGAAGTGATGGACGACGTCCGCTTTGCCGAGCCGATCACGTTGAAATTCCAATCCAGCGAGCGCAAGGTCGCCAGCAGTTGGGAAGCCATCGAATGCATGCGCCAGCAGTGGGCGGACCGTGCACGCGGCCGGAGTTGGCGCGCCGCCTATCGGACCTGCCGCGACGCGCTCGACGGTTGGCGTACCGCGCGTGATGCGCGCAAGGCCTTCGTCAGGGCGGCGCGCAAGGCCGGATTGCTCGCATCGGCCCGCAAGCCTGTCGACCACGCCGGCTAGCCCGGCCCCCCCGCCGATAATGTGAGATCCAAGACAAGTGGGGAGAGGCAGCTGCCTTTCCCCCACCTCGGAGACTTTGTCAGCTGTCTAGCGGCTGATCGGCTTGCTCCTCAGTGGACGGTGATAATGCCGTTTACGGCCCGCCATTCGGAGGGCTGGATCAGGTGATGATGGGCGACGCGCACCGAATGCAGCGGGCCTTCGATCTCGCGCTCCCAGAAATCGAGGAAATGCTTCAGCGTCGGGAAATCGGGGGCAATATCGTACTCCTGCCAGATGTAGAGCTGCAGCAGGCTGCGATGATCGGGCAGGCGGTAGTGGATCTCCGCCGTGGTGAGGCCAAACCCTTGCATCTGGAGCTGAAAGTCCCTGCTGGTCATGCGATCGTCCTTTCCGTTGAAATCTCGGTCTGTTGAAATCTCGGCCTGCAAAACGCCTCGCCTTCCACATAGGTTCCAGCCGCCGCGAGCGGCTCCCGGCGGACGGGATTTTGAAAAATCCTGCCAAATTTCAGGCGCATTTTACCTGAGGCGACTAATGTGCGAACGATTACAGGGTATTGGCACTCTCAGGTGTCGAGTGCTAAAATTTTTGCGGGATCCTCTTGAAAGCTGAAAAAAGCGCGACTAGTTCGTATGCGCGCGATGCCTGACGAAGGGTCGTGCACCCCGTGCCGGGCCGATTATTGCCGGTCCGGTCAGGAGGATCTTCGAAAATCTGTTTGTCCCGAGAGGAGAACGACATGACGTTCCGTCCATTGCACGACCGCATCCTGGTCCGCCGTATCGAGGTCGAAGAGAAGACCGCCGGCGGCATCATCATCCCCGACACCGCCAAGGAGAAGCCGCAGGAGGGCGAGGTCATTGCCGCCGGTCCGGGCGCGCGCGACGACAGCGGCCAGTTGCAGCCGCTCGACGTCAAGGTCGGCGACCGCATCCTGTTCGGCAAATGGTCCGGCACCGAGATCAAGCTCAATGGCGAGGATCTGCTCATCATGAAAGAGAGCGACGTGCTGGGCGTTATCGAGGGCGCCGGCGAGATGAAGAGGGCCGCCTGAGCGGGGCCTCAACAAGCATTCCAGTCAACGAAAAGCTGCCTATTCGAAGGAGTGATCCAATGGCTGCCAAAGATGTGAAATTTCATACCGAAGCCCGCGAGAAAATGCTGCGCGGCGTCGATATTCTCGCCAATGCGGTGAAGGTAACGCTCGGTCCCAAGGGCCGCAATGTCGTCTTCGATAGGTCGTTCGGCGCCCCGCGCATCACCAAGGACGGCGTGACTGTCGCCAAAGAAATCGAGCTGGAGGACAAGTTCGAGAATATGGGCGCGCAGATGGTGCGCGAGGTCGCCTCGAAGACCAGCGACACCGCAGGCGATGGCACCACGACCGCGACGATTCTTGCTCAGGCCATTGTCAGGGAAGGGGCCAAGGCGGTCGCTGCCGGCATGAACCCGATGGATTTGAAGCGCGGCATCGACAAGGCGGTCGACGCCGTCGTCGCCGACCTGAAATCCAATGCCCGCAAGGTGACCAGGAACGACGAAATCGCTCAGGTCGGCGCCATCTCTGCCAATGGCGATGCCGAGATCGGCCGCTTCCTCGCAGAGGCGATGGAAAGGGTTGGCAATGAGGGTGTCATCACTGTCGAGGAAGCCAAGACCGCTGAGACTGAGTTGGAAGTGGTCGAAGGCATGCAGTTCGACCGTGGCTACCTCTCGCCCTATTTCATCACCAACCAGGATAAGATGCGCGTCGAACTCGAAGAACCTTATGTGCTGATCCACGAGAAGAAGCTGTCCAACCTGCAGGCCATGCTTCCTGTGCTCGAAGCCGCCGTGCAATCGGGCAAGCCGCTGTTGATCATCGCCGAGGACGTCGAAGGCGAGGCGCTGGCGACGCTGGTCGTCAACAAGCTGCGCGGCGGCCTGAAGGTTGCGGCCGTCAAGGCGCCGGGCTTCGGTGATCGCCGCAAGGCCATGCTCGAAGACATCGCCATCCTGACCGGCGGCAGGGCGATCTCGGAAGACCTCGGTATCAAGCTCGAGAACGTCACACTGGAGATGCTCGGCCGCGCCAAGAAGGTGCTGATCGAGAAGGAGAATACCACCATCGTCGACGGTGCCGGCCGCAAGGATGAAATCCAGGCGCGCATCAGCCAGATCAAGGCTCAGGTCGAGGAAACCACCTCCGACTACGACCGCGAGAAGCTGCAGGAGCGGTTGGCCAAGCTCGCTGGCGGCGTCGCAGTCATCCGCGTCGGCGGCTCGACCGAGATCGAGGTCAGGGAGCGCAAGGATCGCGTCGACGACGCCATGCACGCCACACGCGCGGCGGTCGAGGAGGGTATCCTGCCCGGCGGCGGCGTGGCGCTGCTGAGGGCGGCGAAGGCGCTCGATAACGTCGTCGTCGACAATCCCGATCAGAAGACCGGTGTCGACATCGTGCGTCGCGCCATCGAAGCGCCGGTGCGCCAGATCGCCGAGAACGCCGGTGCGGAAGGTTCGATCATCGTCGGCAAGCTGCGCGAGACGACCGACTTCGGCTATGGCTGGAACGCCCAGACCAACGAGTTCGGCGACCTGTACGGGCAGGGCGTCATCGATCCGGCTAAGGTCGTGCGCACTGCGCTGCAGGGTGCGGCCTCTGTTGCCGGGCTGCTGGTGACGACCGAGGCGATGGTGGCCGAGAAGCCGAAGAAGGAAACGCCCATGCCTCCGATGCCCGGCGGTGGCGGCATGGACTTCTAAGGTCAGGCTTCCAAAGCGCGATTTCGAAACGGCAGATGGACCGTGTCCGCCAAAGGCGGGCACGGTCTTGCCGGTCCGGGAACTGATGCTGAGCAGGTGTTGCCATGGATATGACGGACAGTCTTGGAAAGATCGCCGCGCCGACCCGCCCGAAGAACGATTTCAACTATGAAACCGATTGCAGGGCGGCGCTGGCGCCTTTGGTCGACGGGTTGCTGGATATGGCTGAGTCGGCCGGCTGGGATCGCCGCAAGGCGGCCTACACGCTGATGTTTCTGGCGGCTCAACGCGTGGGGGCCGGCAAGGAGGAGCGCCAATGATTGCGGCGCGGATGCGCGAATGCCTGCTCTAGTGGGGAGATTGGCAGCTTCACCGACAGCGCTTTAAGCCCGTGGCAGCAGCCGGCGCATGATCAGCGAGGCGTGGCCGCCCACCCCGTGTGCAGCCGGCCGGCGCTCGACGACCTCGAAGCCGTGCTTGCGATAGAAGGCGATTGCGCGGTCGTTGCCCTCGATCACTTCCAGTGCGATGCTGGGAATACCCGCATGCGCGGCAAGAACGGCGTGCAGCAGGTCGGCGGCAAAGCCGGTGCCGTAGTCGCTTTTGTCGATATGGAGCCGCTCGAGCATGACCTCGCCCTTGTCGTCCATCGCCGCCATCGCGTAGCCGGCGAGCGAGCCGTCAGCCCGCTCGGTGACGAAGGACATCTTGCTGTCGTCCCTGAGCTCGGCCGCCAGCCGCTCCGGCGCGTGCTTCTCATCCGACAGCCGTGCCGTAGTCTCGGCACCCAGGATCGGCGAATAGGTGTATCGCCAGGACTCTCCAAGTAGCCGAGACACCGCCGGCACGTCCTGTTCGGTCATGGTCCTTATCTGGGTCATTGGCACCTCGCCTCAGAAACCTGCCCTTTGAGCGGAGATGTTCGGCAGGACAGAGAGGTGCTGTCCCACCGACCCTGCACGGCCGAGTTCAGCGCACATCCGCGCCGGCCACGATTACGATGTGCTGACAGACATTATCGATATCGCGAATGACGTCGTCGTTCCAGAAGCGCAGGATAGTCCAGCCGAGCGCTTCAAGGCGCGAGCTTCTTGCAGCATCCGATGCCGAAGCTTCGGCCTCGGCATGCTGAGAGCCGTCCAACTCGACAATGAGCTTTTTGTCCGGACAGGCAAAATCGACGATAAAGCCGGCGATGGGCATCTGGCGGCGAAATGGCAGTCCCATGAGACGATGGGCCCGGACCTCGTTCCAGAGCTTCAGCTCGGCATCAGTCATCGACTTGCGCATTTTGCGCGCATTGCCGCGGTTACTGGGAGGTACGGGATAGTGGTTCACTACTTCTATTCCCTTCGCGCGAAACTTGCCTATCCCTCTACGCTGCGCTTGAACACCCCCCTCTGTCCTGCCGACCTGGATAGCTACCGCTCCTCCACCATCACCGCCTCACCCGCGATTTCAGCCAGCGGTCGAAGGCCACGGCGAGGATGAGGATCAGGCCGATGACGAT
>NZ_JAMYLO010000005.1:0-267342 GCF_040318075.1 Mesorhizobium sp. M1328
CGCCGCCAAGCGCGAAGCCGTCGCGCATCTGCAGGCCACGATGGGCCTGTCGGAGCGGCGGGCCTGTTCCTTTGTGGGCGCTGATCGCAAGATGATCCGGTATGGTTCTTGTCGCCCACCTGAGGCGGCACTGCGCGGCCGGCTACGCGACCTGGCCAACGAGCGCCGGCGCTTCGGCTATCGGCGGCTGTTCATTCTGCTCAGGCGCGAAGGCGAGGCATCGGGTATCAACCGCATCTACCGGCTATACCGCGAAGAAGGACTGGCCGTGCGCAAGCGACGCTCCAGGCGCCGAGCGGTAGGGACGCGGGCACCGATCCTGGTCCAGGCGAAGCCGAACGCGCGCTGGTCGCTGGATTTCGTCCATGATCAGTTCGCCTGCGGCCGGCGCTTCCGCGTACTCAACATCGTCGACGACGTGACGCGCGAATGCCTGGCTGCGATCCCGGACACCTCGATCTGCGGCCGCCGGGTGGCGCGTGAACTGACGGAATTGATCGCTCACCGCGGCAAGCCGGGCATGATCGTCTCTGACCACGGCACCGAGTTCACCTCGAACGCGATCCTCGCCTGGTCGAAGGATCATCAGGTGGAATGGCACTTCATCGCGCCGGGCAAGCCGATGCAGAACGGCTTCTGCGAAAGCTTCAACGGGCGGATGCGGGACGAGTTGCTGAACGAAACCCTGTTCTTCGGCCTCGACCATGCCCGAACAACCATCGCCGAATGGGCAGACGACTACAACCGATCGCGCCCACATTCGGCGCTCGGATACATCACGCCTGCGGCCTATGCCGCCAATCTCACCGCAACGGACGATCGGCTGCGCAACCCCGACCAGCTCCGCCGATCACCCGTTGCTCAACCCGCGCCATACGGCGTAAAACCCGCCGAGGCTCTAACTGCAGCCGGATGAAAATTCAGTGGCAGGTCACCAACAACCCCACAAATTGGGGTTTGACCATGTTTGATCGTGCAAGTCGTCCGTCAGGGGCCGCTCTACCTATGGCGACAGTTCCGCCTCCACTCAATCGGGGCGAGTTTGAGAAGGCCCCAGGGGATCATGCGCAAAGTCGCGGAACACTACATCGGAACCGATGAGAGCCGGGTGTTGGAGGAGGCCGCTCGCCTGCTATCCACACTTGAGGCCATGCCCGAGCGGGATGCGATGAAGCAAGGTGAGCGCGGGCCTTCGATTGCGCTACCTTAAAACCTATCCGCACTACGCCGCGAAGAGCAAAACGGTTAGGGGCTTTGTCCGCTCATTCCGCGCTGACGCTGACCATTATCTGAAAAACCGCAGCAAATATGATGACAAGCGAACGGAACGGCCACGCTTCGACCCTGGCTTTCAGTGCCACGTATCATCGAGCTTTGCGGCGGCGAAATTCCGAGCGACAATACCGTACGCCGCGATGTGCAATGATTTCAAATGGTTATGAAAATCGCGGGTCCTTCCGGGGCGGTGCCAGGGTGAGGGGAGCGCTGCATCGCACGTTCTCACTAGCGACAGAAATCTAGGAAAGCATATCTCAAGTTATAATGACGCATGATATTCTAAAGACATAATCTGTTTGATTAATTTCGTTTTGCATATGTGTCTTTCCGCTATTCGCAGTGATACCTGAACCTGCATTGCCCCGTGGCGGCAAGTCCGGCTACTGTCCCGAGCAGACCGAACTATGATGCCAAAGGGCGTTGTTGATTGAGGACAAACAGCCGGGCCACGATCTCATCGTCGCTGAGCACTCCAGCTCGCCAATCGTCGGCCCAGCCGTAGGCTTCTGCCACCGCCTCATCGAGTTCGGCGTGAGCGTTCGCCAGCCATTGGGGCCTTGCGTTGTAAAGGTTGGTCAAGGTGCGTTGGTTGAGCTCCTTAGCGGCGTGCTCATCCTTGGGCACAATGCGATTGGGATAGTCCGGCCCAATGTCCGGCTCCCGCTCGATCAGGTTGGCTGGATTGAGCCAATTCTCTCGCAATTCATCAAGTCGTGAGGCCGCGGTCGCGATCGCATTTGCGCGAGGATCAACGGCATAGTCAGCAGCGAGAATGTCGGGGGTGAGACCTTCGGGGAAGGGAAAGGTAAGGTATACAAACGACGCATTGTATCGCCGCTGATTTCCAGCGCCGATGCGGTTGCCAAAGTATGTGGACCACACTTCATGAAAAGAGCTCTGCAAAATCCCGAAGCCGGTCAAACCTGCATATGGGAAGGCATAAAGGGTCTTATCCGGAACCATCGTCGACGGAAGGAAGCGGAATACTCGATGCTCGGTAGTTTCGGCCGTAGCCAGATAGCGGTCAACCGTCTGAAGGATCGCCCTCATTGCTCGGCGTGATCGGTGAGGTTCCCACCAGGAAGGGTTTTGACCGGGGGTGGATGTCCGGTAGTTCGTAAAGCTGACTAGCTGGCCGTCCCTGTGGGGATCATATCGTGCGCTATGAAGGTACTCGAAGGGCAGCTCGAATTCGCTTGCAGTCGTTTTGCTCAGCCCTTGAGGGAAATCGATAAGAAACTCTTCCGCAGGACGCCCAACGATATCGTCGGTCGATGCGTAAGCTGAAAGAACCTTCGAATTCCGACTGCCATTCGGGTTCGTCGGCGATTGCAACCATTTCTTCGCCTGCTCACGAGGGACGGTAAGAGGGCCGCTAAGTTGCACGCCAATGAAGACGGAACCCGTATTTTGCCCGAGCCGTTTGACGCTGCTCGTATCAATACCTGAGGTAAGGTTCGGATTGATGTGCTTGACTTGAATTCCGTTTAGGCTTGTACCCCTGATAGGGTCTTTGCCAGTGAAGCAAACAACGGAAACCCTAACTGCTGCACCGTTGACCACCCACCGCTCATTCTGCCAAGCATTAAATATTCTAGTGTCGGCGCTCAATCGTATTAACACTGGAAGATTGGCGTTCTTTGCGATTGCCTTGGTAGCTACCAAGCCGCACCGGCGAAGCCTCCCCTCTGCAATCATCGCTCGCGACTTTTCAAACCAGTAGCAAACCAGGTCGGAGAAGGGAGCTATTCTCCCCGAATAGATACGCCGGATGGTTTTGGTGGTTTCGTCGCCGAGGTTGCGCCTCATGCTTTTCCCACCGAGAAACGGTGGGTTGCCGACGATCACATCTACCGTCGGCCAAACTGACTCCACCCAATTGTCCGCCTCGGCATCGTAGTCTACAAGGGCGTCTCGACACTCGATTGTCTCCAAGGGCCGCAAGATCGGGTCTTTCACAGCGTCGAAGCCATTGCGCCGCATCCATTGAATTTCGCCGATCCAGACTGAAACGCGCGCCAATTCCGCTGCGTATGGGTTGAGTTCGATTCCAAGCACACATTCTGGTCCTATACGCGGAAAGCCGCGTGGAAGGCCGAGAGCTTCGGCGTCGAGATTAGCGCGATGCTCTATGTCCTTGAGCGACCGCAGTGCGACGTACAGGAAGTTGCCGGAACCGCAGGCAGGATCGAGGACACGGAAGTTCGAAAGGCGCTCAATAAAGGCGTTGTGAATTGTTTCCGCCTCGGTGATTGCCCTTGTGCGCTTGGCAAGCTCCGACCCTCGCAGCAGCTTGTCTTTCGTCTGACGCGGGGCGTTCTCGACGAGCGCAGTAACCTTCGCAAACGCCTCAGCCCATTCGGCCTCGAGCGGTTCGATGATTGTCGGACGGATGATCATCATGATTTTGTCGCGGTCGGTGTAGTGCGCGCCCAACTGACTGCGTTTAGCGGGGTCCAGCCCCCGCTCAAACAGCGTACCGAGAATTGAGGGATCGATCTGCGACCAGTCACGTCCAGCAGCCGCGAGCAGTTTGACGATGTCATCGGCGGTCACCGGTAGTACATGGTTGTCCTTGAACAGGCCGCCGTTAAACCAATCGATCGCCGTAAAGCCGACCTTTCCCCCTTTGTGTGCCATCGCGCCAAAAAGCGTCGCAGCATTTTCAGTAAATTTCGTCGGGTCGTTGCGGCTGACCTCGAGCATTTTTGTGAAGAGATGGTCGGGCAGCAAGCCCACATCTTCCGCGAACATACAAAATACCAGTTGGATGACGAAATGCGCTACCTGATGCGCTTCGTGGCCACGGTCCCGCAGGCGCTGCGCCAGCTCAGCAAATTCTCCGGCGGTTTCCTCGGTTAATTCCTGGCGAGTTTTTTTCGGTTTAAAGATATCAGGATCGAGGAAAACTGCTTTTAGCCGGTCTCGCACTGCGCCATCGATCAGATCGTCGAGCGCGAATTCGTGCGTCTCCTGAACGCTATTCGTCCAGTTGGTCCGGATGATTATTCTGGCCATATCGGATACGATCAGAAGCGGCGGATTCTCCAATGCGACTGAATATTGAAGAAGCTGGTTGTAGGCTTTATCGAGGTTGGCATGCCGGCCTTTATACTCCCAGCCAAAATGGCCCCTCCGCCATACATCAGCCCAGCCTTCGCCACCGCTCGTTTTGCTCGCACCCCTCTCGAACGTAAACCAATCTCCCGTGGGATCAGCAGAGACTGGGTCTAGCACTCCTAAAAGCGCGCACAGATCGTTGAAATGGCTCTGCGAGGCAGAGCGTTCCTTCAACTCGACATTGCGCCATTTCATTAGGAATTCATGCGGAGTCATCAGCGGTTCTCATTAACGTTATGGCGCGCCCGACAAGCTGGTCGCAGGAAAGCTAGTACCGGTTCTGAACGGCAAAGCAATTAGAGTTACCCATGCCAGCATAATTGTCGGCAGCTTGCGTGAAGGTCGCGTTTGAAAGGGAACGATCGACAAGAGTCGGCGCGTTTGCTTACCGGCACTATCACGCCTTCGCGATGCGGGCGTGCTCGGGTTCTCAACTTGACTCGAGCCTGATTATAGGCGCGAAATCGGCTGGGGGGATTTTGAATGAAGCGGCCATTTAGTTCGTTGAGCATCGACCAGCTTGAGGCAATCCTGGAGAAAGCCACCGCGAGTGGTAATTCCAAGGCAGTCAAAGCCGTCGTTGGTGAAGCCGGATTTAGGAAGACAGCTCGTGCCGGGAGACTTTTGATGCGTGCCAAGTCCGCACTGGATGTAAAGCAGGCGGACCTCTTCGACCGAAGTCTCACAAATGGTAGAGACCAGCCCTCCGTGGCGCGCAAGGAAGTTGCGAGGAAGAGGGGAGGTCGCAAACCTACCGCAGATCGCAAACCTACCGCAGAGCAACAACAGGCAATTGAAGCCTTCCTGTCTGGTGGCTCGCTCCGTATCAACGCTTATGCGGGTACAGGCAAGACCGCGACACTGCAATTCCTTGCGCACGGCACTCGCCGCCGCGGCCAGTATATCGCTTTCAACAAGGCGATTGTCGGGGACGCCCGTGACAAGTTTCCTCCGACGGTAGATTGCTCGACAACGCATAGGCTGGCGCTGAAGGCACTGCACTCTGGTTATAAAGAAACTAGGGAAAAGTTCGCAGGGAAGGTCAGCACCAAGCAGCTCGCAGAGATCCTTGGGTTTAAGAAGACCTGGCGAGTCGACCGCGACCATTCGCTACAGACAGTTTCACAAGCCTATTTGATCCAGCAGACGGTCAAACGGTTCGCGCAGAGCGGCGACGATGAGATCTCTGACGCACACGTGCCTCGCCATGGATCCCTGCTTACGGCCAATGAAGACAGTCTGGCGGCGGTGAACGAGTTCGCCCGCAACAATGCCAAGCACGTGTGGCAGCGGATGTGCGACCCCAAGGACGCGATCCCACTGGGTTTTGACGGGTTTTTAAAGCTCTGGGGCCTGTCCAGGCCACAGATTGCAGCGGACTATATACTCCTCGATGAGGCGCAGGACACTAATCCCGTGGTGCTCGACGTACTGCAGCGGCAAAGCGCTCAGCTTGTCTACGTTGGTGACCGATACCAGCAGATTTACGAATGGCGCGGCGCGGTGAATGCAATGGACGCGATCAAAACCGACTCCATTGTTGGGCTGACCCAGTCGTTCCGGTTCGGACCGGAAATCGCTGGTGAAGCCTCCCGCGTGCTGCTGCGGCTCGGTGAGAGTGTGCCGTTGACGGGCAATCCCGCCCTGCGAAGCCGTGTCGGCAGCTGCAAACCCAACGCCATCTTAGCGAGGACCAACGCGAACGTCATGACAGCGCTAATCCAGTGCCTCGACGAGGGCTGCAAGCCACATCTCGTTGGCGACAACAAGGATCTCAAGGAGCTGCTCTGGGGTGTGCGCGACTTGAAAGAGGGGCGTCCGACCGACGTCCCCGACTTCTTCGGTTTCACAAACTGGGAATCGGTCGTCGATTTCGCCAAGACCACCGAGGGCGAGCACCTGACCATGTTCGTCAATCTGGTGCAGAGTAAGGGCGAAAAGCGCCTCCTGTGGGCTATCAACCAATCGGTCAGCCAGGAGGCAGCCGAGCTTGTCATCTCGACAGCCCACAAAGCCAAGGGACGGGAATGGAAGAATGTCCGACTGATGGACGACTTTTTGAAGACCCGAGAGGCACGGACTACTGCGGATAAGGCCCAACAAGAGCGTGAAGATGCTGCTGAACTTAGACTGTTCTACGTCGCCGTTACACGCGCCAAGGAGGCGATAGAAATCCCCGTCATGGGTGTCAAAGGTGAGCAAACGCGAACTTCGGCCGTGTCGTTAGGGCTGGCGGCGCCGGCTTTGGCCAAGCGCGTTGTTACGCAACCGGCCGACTGGGAGGACCCGGTAAAGGAAAGCGGCAGAGTCCAACCACCGCATGTCCCCCAGAAACCGGCCAAGCGTGGCTTCTTTTCCCGTCTATTCGGCGGGTAAGTTACGAGCCCGCCGGATACGCCCTATTCTGGGATTTAATCTGCCCCCTGCTGATTGATTGAATGTCCGCTTGGGCGCAGGCCGGCGACAACCGTCAAGTGTCAGGTAGCTCTCCGGACAAGATCGAGGACATCCACTTGGCGGCCGCACGTTCGATCATGTTCCGGATGCTCTGGTCCCACTTGCATTCCCGCGGGCTAATTCACGGCCGCTGCCCAGGGGTTGTGTGCGAAGCTCGGTCTGGAAACAGAAAAAAAGCGAAAACGCTGGCCGGCCAGGCTCGTCCGTGCCTCGAAGTCGCTAAGGAAGTTCCACTTCACCAGGAGTTGAGTTCTCTTAGTCGCTTATTTGGGCTCGACAAATCCGACCATTCCGCTCAGTCCACTCGCAACATGCACCGTTCCAGCAGGCCAGCTGGATTGGCGAACGGCTTCGCAATTGGATGCGTCGTGTGGGCTTCGTAAACGCGCCACAATATGTATCGGTCACGTTCACGGAGCGCTTTTTCGAACTCCCGCTGCGGCCATTCAAATCGGCCGTCGACCCCCATGGTCGATTTCACCTCGAGCCATAGGGGTTTTCCCTCCTTGTCGATGGATCGAATGTCGTGGTCGGCGCCAGGATGTGTCCTCGAGACCCAGATCACGTGCTTCTCGGGTTCCCCATGGCCGAGCAATCGAACCCGCTCCAATTCCGCGCGGTAAACGATTTCTTCTCCTCGGGCGCCGACCTTTTGATCCCTGTCCACGTCGTTGGCTTCCGGCGGACGCCAACTGCTGGACCCACCGGAATACCAGCTGCCGCTGGCGGGGTGAGGCGGTAAGCGGACGGACGATCTTCAACAACTCGAAAAATTGAGCCGGGCCAGCCATGGGTCATGATCAGCGGCAAAGCGTTTTCGTGCCCGGAACGGCTATATCCAGCCCGTCGATGGTGGTCACGAATTGCGGCAAGGCATTCAGCTTGGGTCTCCCTTGGACCAATCGTAGTCCGTACCCCAGTAGCGCAGCAGGTGCCGCAGTTTCTTCAGCTGTAGGCCCTGCGAAGTGTCGCTGGCGGTTTCGCGAAGGGGCAGGCGGGTCGGGGCCAACTGCTAAGTCAGCGTCGCGAACGACAGCTTTGCGCAGGGTGGGTTCAACCGGTCACTGCAACACCTTCTGTAGCCTATCGGCGGGTGTTTCGAAGTCCAGGGTTTTTCGGGGGCGCTGATTGAGCCGCAGGGCGACGCCGTCGAGTTGGGCCTGCGAGACCTGGGAGAAGTTGGTTGTTCTGGGGAAATACTGCCTGAGCAGACCGTTCGTATTTTCGTTGCTGCCGCGTTGCCAGGGACTGCGCGGGTCGCAGAAGTAGACCTGTAGATCGGTTGCGACGGTGAAGCTCTTGTGACGAGCCATCTCCTTGCCCTGGGCCCATGTCAACGAGCGCCGCAGCTCTTCGGGCAATGTGCCGATCTTCTCGGCGAGGGCCGCCACGACGGTCGCAGAGTCTCTCCTCGCCAACTTCACAAGCATCGTGAACCGGCTGTGTCGCTCGACCAGGCTGGCGATTCGCTCCGGTGAGCAGATCACCCTCCCAATGACCTGGGATGGCACGATCCTCCGCCTCGGCGGGACGTTCGCGGATGGAGACCATATCGAGGATTTGTCCTTGCCCCGTTCGGCTCTGTGCACCTTTGCCGAGGCGCATCTGTCGTTTGGTGCGCAGATGCGCTGTCAGTTCCTTCTTGAGCACCCCTCGCGACTGGATGAATAGACTGCGATAGATCGCTTCGTGAGATATCCGCATGCTTGGATCGCCTGGGTGCGCTCGCCTCAGCCAGCCTGCTATCTGCTCCGGCGACCATTGCAGCGCCAGCTTTTGCGCCACCCGCCACCGTAGCCGCCCAGAGCATGCCAGGCGACACTGCTTCGGTCGAAGCGCGCACTGCTAAGCCTGCTTGTCGGCCCGGGTTGCACGACACGTTTGTGCACCGCCATTGCGGGAGATCTCCCGACATATCGTCGATGGGGATCGTCCCAGACTTCGTGCAATAGCGCGGATGGCAAGACCTGCCGCAATCCCGCGAGAGATCTCTTCGCGCTCCCCCAGCTCGAGCGCCGAGGCCGCTCTACGCCTTGCTGCCGGAGCAATGCCGCCGTGTAAGGATACGATCCGCTGAACGCCGCCCTTGTTCCGGCGCTCCAGTGCCCGCGAGATCGACGAAATGCTCTGACCTTGCTTCCATCGCTCCCAGAGCTCGGCCTTCTGCTCCGTGGTAAACCAGATCCGTGACGTCACCATGCGACACCTCCCCATCCTCTCAGATCAAAGGTGTTGCGACGACCGGTTGAACCCACCGCCCAATTTCAGACACTCCGTGGTGATTTCGCTGCGCTCGAAAGCGGACGCTCGAATGACACGTGCGGTGTGACCGATAAGCATCTTTAGAGGTCGTCTGGCAAACGGTTCGCGGTGGAAAAATATCTTGGCGACTGTGAATCACGACGGCGCGCTCTGCAAATCGTGCCTATCGACACGCAACAACCACTATAGCCCTGCCGGTTCACCATCGACGCTGTTTTGCCTGACACCGACCATGCGGTCCGCATCAAGATATTCACGTTGGGTCGCTAACCGGGGCAATGTGTTCCTCCAATTCCATCTGCCTTGAATTCTCCACGAGAACGTTCCGCTGAATAAGCCGATTCACAAGCGAGGCGGGATGAATTTCATCGGCTACGCAAAGTAGTTGTTGCAAGTTGTGGCGACCCGTCGTTCGCGCTTGGCAAAGTCGGACAGTTCATTCTATGGCTATCGGCAGGGGAGCAATTTATGCAGCGTGTGCGAATCCTTCAAATCGGCGATGTTCACTATCCAGACTGGCATTCCTCCGCTAGCGACATCGATGCAAAGGACAGCAAGTTCGCTCCGAAGATCACCCAGAAGTTGCGTGCCTCCTCACTTCGGGCAGTCCTTACCAAGCTCCGGCGACTGATCACCACGAAGCGCCCAGATGCGGTGGCATTCATGGGGGATTTTACGAGCCGTGGCGACAAGGAATACATCGCGTCCGCCTTCCAGCATTTGACCCTTTTGTGCCGCGCGCAGGGTAGTAAATCAGCATTTCTCCCCCTGATTTTTGTTCCCGGTAATCATGACGTGAATCGCGACGATGCGCGGGAGCTCGGACCGACCGAGAAGTTCAGCGAAATGGCAGGATTGGCAGCTGGCCTCGGTTGGGAAACTGTGCCAGTGGACCAACCTGTCCACTTCAGGCTTCCGGCCAAGTCGGGTAGCGCCAATGTCATCTTGGTCAACACTGCGATAGGTAGCTGGGAGCTTCAGAACCTTCCTGCATTTCTTCGCGATCGGCTCAAGGAACTCAATACGGGGGCCGACCCGGTTGATTTGGGTACCTCGGATACCTCAGGTCATTCCCCCGCCACGCCGCCAAATGACCCAACAAAGGACGCATCGGATGATGAGTACTACGGTCAACTTGACACCCCGTACATCTCACGGGAGATGCTTGCTGGGCTTCAAGAGTTGCTCCAGCAAGTCGGTATGCGGTTCAGCATCGTGATAGGCCACCACAACCTGCTTCCGCAGAAAATTCCACGCATCACACCTTACGCGGAGATGCTCAACAGCGGTTTTGTCCGGACCCAGCTGCTTCAAAGCGATAAGTCGATCGTCTACTTGCACGGGCACATCCATAGTGACCCCGTAGAAATCGTCAGCGATCCGCGATCTCCAAACGGCAAGCTGATCTGCATATCAGCCCCAGAGATACAGGCGGGGTTCAACGAGCTTGTCTTCTTCATGACAGATCAGGGAGAACTTGTCGGTATCCGCTTGATTCCCTATCGAACGAACGTCGCCGATGGTCTGGTCACTGAAGGCGAGCATTGCTTCATCTCGACCATCGCCAGCGGCAAGGCCTTCCTGAGTGGCGAAACTTTTGATCTGCTCGGCCGGCTCCGTGATCACGTCAAGAAGCGTGGCAGCGCCCTACTGTTCTGGGACGAGTTAGTGGAGATCGCGTCGACGGCCGCGCCCGACCAGGATCTGGAAGACTCCCTGCTAATGCTTCAGGCAGCCCGGATCATCGAGATTGACGGGCTGACGAAACCCAACTCGGAATGGCGGATCAAGGTAAGGGAAGAGTAGATGCAGAACCCCTTTGGTCCCAACAGGATAGAATACGAAAGTCGACCGATTCTTTGGTTTAGTCAGAAATCAGCTTCGATTTCGACAGCAGCAAAGCCTGTTTTCGTGGCGGGTACCAGGGGAAGTGGCAAGACTAGCATTCTTAGATCGCTTTCCACGGCTCACATCCTTGAGGACGACAATCTTGCAGAACAAGTCGGAAAGCTCGGCTGGTATGGAGTGTTCTTTCAGCTGAACGAGACATTTTCGCCGCTGATCGACAATGCCGTCCTCAGTCTCATTCCCGAGAATATACAGCTTGATCCGACTGCGGTGGCTAACCGACAGTTTATAATCTTCTCTCACTACCTAGAGCTGAAGATCGTCGAACGTCTGCTTGAGAGTGTTGTCCAACTCAGGCGGGACGGACACCTCAAATATCCAGCATCTGGCGATCGCGACGTCGCGCTAGCCCTGCATCGCCAAGTGCTGCACTTCATCCCGCAACCAGCGCGTCCAGACTTCTTCAGCATCGACGAATTGCGGGCGGGGGTTACGCGATACATCGACGACTGCTTCAATGCCTTCTTCTTCGCGGCGGACACGGCAAAGACAAACTTCAGGGCAACAGACCCCGGAGCCATAATCAACAAGGTTGCAACTGCGATCACTCCGCTCTTGGAAGGGCCTGCCTTCGCGAGCGGCACAGTCCCGTTCTTCAAGATACTGATTGACGACTGCGAGGCGCTCACGCCGCTACAGCAGCAGTTCTTGAACACGCTGGTCAGGAAAACGCGCGGCAACGTTAAGTGGGTGCTCGCCTATATCGGCGGACTTTATGACACGATCCGGACCATCATACCGGGCCAGTCCCTATCGAACGCCGACCGCGACGTCGAAAATCTCGACTCAGTAACGAACAAGGAATTCGCAACCCTCTGCGAGAACGTGTCATCACTTCGACTATATTACGCGCTTCCCGATGAGCTGCGAAGCAACCTAAAGCGCAAGAGCCCACTCAACGCGTTTTCATTGAAAAGCCGACTGGGAAGGCTTTCGGTCAACGAAATCATAGAGCGGGTGATTGAAACGGGGCATTCCGAAGGCCGAGACAGGCTAGTGACCCTCGCGGAGGCAGCGCGCGAATTTTTCTCCATAAACCTCAGGTCCGCCGACCAGCAACAGTTTCATCTTCACAGGAAGGCGCGGCCATATGCGGAGGGTCTGGCGCTCGCGCTCATGAAACCGGAAATTAAACGCAAGCCCATGAGTTCGGCGGACGCAGCGAATCTGATGCGCTCGATAGCACGAAAGCAGGGGTGGGCGTTCCTGCAAGCGTGCCGAATTCTGGGCCTCCACGAATATCCCTACGTAGGGCACCAAATAATTACGTCATTGAGCGATGTCTGCATACGAGACTTCCTTGACATAATGGGGGAGATCTTCCGCCGTAGCGTTCCGAATGCGAGCGATCTGCGCAAGCTGGTGGACTTCATCAACTCGGATTCGCAGATCGCCATCGAACAGCAAAAACAAGCAGTAAACGCTGCCTCCAAGAGAAAGATGGACGGCCTGCAGGCGCTTTCACATCCCTATGAGGAAGAGAGCGTGCGCATGGTGCGTGCGCTCGGATACCTCACCGCGCGCCTCCAAACAGACTTTGCCGAGGATAGCCCCCTCGGCACAACTGAAAGGGGTATTTTCAAGGTTGATCTTAGTGAGATGCGCTCGCTCGTGAATAAGCTCGAGCTTCCAACAGGGAAACTAGACGAGGTCCTGCGACGTGCGGAGAAAGATGGTTTCATTCGCGAGGTCTCCGCTGCGGGCAACTTGGAGGTGGATCGGGCCGATGCAAGATCGAAGGAGATGCTCATACGGTTGCATCGTCGTTTTGCCCCGTACTTTGGATATTCTTATCGCGGGCCCTATGAGACGAACACAATTCCGGCTGCGCGAATCGTTGACCTGCTCTTCACGCGATACCGCATCCCGGAGGACTGGGCCGACGCAGTGTTCAAAGAACTCGTCGCACGGCCGGCTTCACATACCGAATTTCAGGGCTCTCTGTTTGAGAGTGATCTAGAATGACCCCAACGGTTGAGTATCGGGTGTTCGGCAACGTGGCTGTCACTGAGAGGGTCAGTGATCGCGGTGCTGTCGAAGTGGTCGAAGCAGACATTGCGATCGTTGCGCTTGGATGGGAGACGCGGTTCACCGCCTTCGGCGACCACGTTGATCTTAAGGTCAAGAAAATGATCGTTCTCGACTTCGCGCTAAAGAGCACCGGCATCGCGGCCGTTGAGGCCAACCGGGAAAAGCTCGTTGCGATAGGCAAGCGGTGGGGCATCGATGTCACGGTTGTCGACCTGGAAGCATCAATCGAATACCAGAAGAACATCAATATCCTCGACCACACGCTGTCGCAAATGGCCGAGTCCTATGGTTCCTACCAGGGAAACCTGCGCAAGGTCTTCGTAGAATGCTCAACGATGCCCCGGATCTACATTCAGTGGCTTGTTGCCTTCGCTTTCAAGAAAGTGGCTATCCAGTCGCTGGAGTTCGGCTATGCCGAAGGGACTTATGAGAATGCAGCCGGCAAAGAGGACTTTTCCAGCGGCCTCGACCGCTATGTGACGGTACCCCATCTTCAAGGCGGCGGCGGTATGGGTGAGGAGAAGATCCTGCTGGTGGGTATCGGCGGAGATGCGGACGTCTTCTATGGATTGATCGATCTGGTAAGTCCGGAACGAATCTCTCTTCTCGTTCCCCGAAGCGAACGAAATGAGCACATCGATGTATTGCTAGATCAGCAGGTTGCCAAAGTTCGTGAGACCCATCGGCTTGAAGAAGGTGAAGTTCGCGACATCGAAGCATTCGGCCTTACGGCTCACCTCGACGCTTTCGAAGCTTATCTCGAGGGTTTCGGCTCGCGATCGGTCGTGAACGTATTCGTGAGCGGGCCTAAAGTTCAGGCGATTGCCGCAGCCGTTCTGGCGTGCAGTGACAACCGGGTCCAGATTAAGGCGCGAATCCCTACCTCATATGCCCACCGGGAGGTTTCAGCGAACGGGCGATATCATTTTTACAAGCTGATCGATCTGACCTCGCCTGCTTGTAGCCTTCCTGGGACGTTCTGACTCTGTCTTGCTTTCACGCAGCATCGTGATCGCCGTGGCCATACGGGTTGATCCACAACATACATAGAAAGTGCGATATCATCCGGTATGTGATTTCAGGAGAACGGCAGCTTGCGGGTGGCTTGGTCTAACGGCGGACTGACAGCTTCCGGCCCTATTTTGGTCATTCGCGAGAGCCGCTCATATTCGGACGCGCCGTCTGGCTTCTTTGTTGGGCCGACGCCAGCGGAGCTCGCTTTTGAAATTTGTGAACCGTCATGATTCCACGAGTCTCCACGGGTCGCCAGGAGACGAATATTAGACAAATATCAAACGAGATTTTTTGAAGATGAGCTAGTGCTTGAAATTGCTGGTACGCCCAAGGGGAATCGAACCCCTGTTACCGCCGTGAAAGGGCGTTGGCGATACTGAAATCGTGCGAAGCCCTCCTGTCACACGACGATCGCGGCAATCATCAGATCAGCGATCAGCCGTTTTCCTCCGATTTTTTGGATCGGCTAAGTACTTGAAACTGTTGGCTCCCCGAACGATGAATGTCACGAAGGCAGCGCAACGCTGGCGCTGGCTGTCCCAAGGCATTGAAACGATCGACGTTCGGCAAGGCATCGGCCTACTTTCCACAGAAGGCGCGCTTCCCCACACGCCCGCGATCGCCTCCATACCCGGCCCGACCGGGGACGCCGGGCCTGTCGATTAAGCGTGGTGGCCGATGCTGCGCTTCCAAATTCGATCGCCACAGTCTGATCGCACCGAACTCGATGCTGCTCGAAGCAAATCGTGCGGCTCTGACATGGATCAGGGCGAGCAGGCCACGGCTGCGCAATAAGGCACTGCGGTTTGGCGCCCGCCGGAATTGGAAATCGGGGCTTGCGATGAAATTCGGCACAGAGATCGTCCTTCTAAGCCTGTTTGCGTTTGCGGCCCTGGTGGCTGCCGGCTTCGGCGTAGATGAACCTTTTCGCCAGCATATGTGGGTTTTGTTCTTCGCCGTGGCTGGCTTCACTGCGATTCTGTTGCGCAACACGGAGTTCAAGCCGACAGTTCCGATCGACCCCGCCGCTTACATGGATGGGCCGATCCGCTACGGTGCCATCGCCACCGTATTCTGGGGCGTCGTCGGCATGCTGGTCGGCGTGGTCATCGCCCTGCAGCTCGCCTACCCGGATCTCAACATCCAGCCCTGGTTCAATTTCGGCCGACTGCGGCCGCTGCACACATCCGGTGTTGTGTTCGCTTTCGGCGGCAACGCGCTGATTTGCACGTCTCTCTATGTGGTGCAGCGCACCTGCCGCGCGCGTCTGTTCGGCGGCGATCTCGGCTGGTTCGTGTTCTGGGGCTATCAGCTGTTCATCGTCATGGCGGCAACCGGCTACCTGCTCGGCATCACCGAGAGCCGCGAATACGCCGAGCCCGAATGGTATGTGGACCTGTGGCTGACCATTGTCTGGGTCGCCTATCTCATCCTGTTCCTCGGCACGATCCTAAAGCGCAAGGAACCGCACATCTATGTCGCCAACTGGTTCTACCTTGCATTCATCGTGACCATCGCAATGCTGCATGTGATCAACAACCTGTCGATGCCGGTCTCCTTCCGGGGCTCCAAGAGCTATTCAGCCTTCTCCGGCGTACAGGACGCCCTGACGCAATGGTGGTACGGCCACAATGCCGTGGGCTTCTTCCTCACCGCCGGCTTCCTCGGCATGATGTATTACTTCGTGCCCAAGCAGGCCAACCGGCCGGTCTATTCCTACCGGCTGTCGATCATCCACTTCTGGGCTTTGATCTTTCTCTACATCTGGGCCGGCCCCCATCACCTCCACTACACCGCACTCCCTGACTGGGCGCAGACGCTCGGGATGGTGTTCTCGATCATGCTCTGGATGCCGTCATGGGGCGGCATGATCAACGGCCTGATGACGCTATCCGGCGCCTGGGACAAGATCCGGACCGACCCGATCATCCGCATGATGGTGATGGCCGTCGCCTTCTACGGCATGTCGACCTTCGAAGGCCCGATGATGGCGATCAAGACGGTCAATTCGCTCTCGCACTACACCGACTGGACCATCGGTCACGTTCATTCGGGCGCGCTCGGATGGGTTGGCATGATATCGTTCGGCGCGATCTACTACATGGTGCCGAAGCTTTGGAGCCGTGAACGGCTCTATTCGCTGCGGCTCGTCACCTGGCACTTCTGGCTGGCGACACTTGGGATCGTCGTCTACGCCGCTGTCATGTGGGTGTCCGGCATCATGCAGGGCCTGATGTGGCGCGAGTACGACGAGCAGGGCTTCCTGGTCTACTCCTTCGCCGAAACCGTCGCCGCCATGCATCCCTACTACATCATGCGTGCCATCGGCGGCGCGATGTATCTGTCGGGCGCCCTCATCATGGCCTGGAACATCGCCATGACCATCCTCGGCTACCAGCGCGAGGAGGATCCGATGCCGCGCTCCATCCCCGCCCTCCAGCCTGTGCGATCAGGAGCCAGAAAATGGGCTTGATGGACAGACACGCGGTCATCGAGAAGAACGCCACACTTCTTCTCCTCGGGTCCCTGCTGGTCGTAACAATCGGCGGTATCGTCGAGATCGCGCCGCTCTTCTATCTCGACAACACCATCGAGAAGGTCGAAGGCATGCGGCCCTATTCGCCGCTCGAGCTCGCCGGGCGCAACATCTATGCGCGCGAGGGCTGTTACCTCTGCCATAGCCAGATGATAAGGCCGTTCCGCGACGAGGTCGAGCGCTACGGCCACTATAGCCTGGCGGCCGAGTCGATGTACGACCACCCGTTTCAGTGGGGCTCGAAGCGCACCGGGCCGGATCTCGCCCGGGTCGGCGATCGCTACTCGAACGGATGGCACGTCCAGCATCTCACCGAGCCGCGTTCGGTGGTGCCGGAATCGATCATGCCGAGCTACGCGTTCCTGAAGGACATGCCAATCGAGGTGAAGGATTTCTCGACGCATCTGATCGCCAACAGCCGTGTCGGTGTGCCCTATTCAGACGACATGATCGCTCATGCCAATGCCGATCTCATGGCGCAGGCCGATGCGAATGCCGACACATCGGGCCTGGAGAGACGCTATCCGAAAGTCAAGGTTGGGGACTTCGACGGCGATCCGCAGCAGGTCACCGAAATGGATGCGCTGGTCGCCTATCTCCAGATGCTCGGCACGCTGGTCGATTTCAGGACCTATGACGAAGCCGCCGGTTACCGCTGAGGAGAATGGCGATGACCTACAATTTCATGCGGGAGTTTGCCGACAGCTGGGGCCTGCTTGCCATGGCACTTTTCTTCCTCGGATGCGTTGCCTTTGCATTTCGTCCCGGCAGCCGCAGGCAAGCCGAGAGAGCCGCTCACATTCCTCTCAAGGACGACTGATCATGGGCAGCGAGCATATCGACGAGGTTTCGGGCATCTCGACGACCGGCCATGAGTGGGACGGCATCAAGGAACTCAACAACCCGCTTCCGCGCTGGTGGGTCATCACCTTCTACATCACCATTGCCTGGGCGATCGGCTACACCGTCGTCTATCCGGCATGGCCGATGCTGACTTCCGCGACCAGGGGTGTGCTGGGGTATTCGAGCCGCAAAGACGTCAAGAATGAACTGGCGGCGGCCGAAGTGGCCAAGGACAAATATGTCGCTGCCATTCAGGCGAAGACCGTCTCCGAGATTACTGCCGACGATACGCTACGCGAATTCGCGGTCGCCGCAGGTGGCGCCGCGTTCAAGGTCAATTGCGTGCAGTGCCATGGCTCGGGCGCTCAAGGGTCCAAGGGTTTTCCCAACCTAAACGACGACGATTGGCTGTGGGGTGGCAACGCCGAACAGATCCAGCAGACGATTGCGCACGGCATCCGCTTCGCATCAGACCCGGATACGCGCCTGTCGGAAATGCCTGCTTTTGGCGACATCATCACGACGGATCAGATCAAGCAGGTCGGCGCCTATGTCGCAAGCCTCTCCGATCCTGTTCAGGACACAAGCCTGATCGAACTCGGCGCCAATGTTTTCGCCGAGAATTGTGCGGCCTGTCATGGTGAGAATGCAAAGGGCAACAGGGAGCTCGGCGCACCCGACCTGACCGACGCGATCTGGCTTTACGGGTCTGGCGAAACAGCCATCGCCGCGCAGGTCCGCGCCCCGAGGCATGGCGTCATGCCGGCCTGGATCGGGCGTCTCGGCGAGATCAAGGTCAAGGAACTCGCGGTCTATGTCCATTCGCTTGGCGGCGGAGAATAGGAACGCAAGCCTATTCTCGTCCTCCCCCCAACCGCCAAGCGACGAGGCCCGGCGCGAGCCGGGCCTCGGCATCATCCAGAAACCGATGGGTCGGGCTTCCGGCGAAATCGTCGCTGGTGACTGGAGCTTCTCGTGCTCGATAACACGCAAATAGAACGGCTCGAAGCCGATGCGGTCAACTCCGCCAAGACCCGTCAGCCGCTCTATGCCGGACGCAAGAAGATCTTCCCGAACCGGGCCTCTGGCAGTTTCCGCCGCTTCAAGTGGTCGGTGATGGCAATCACGCTGGGGATCTACTACCTGACCCCCTGGCTGCGGTGGGATCGCGGGCCATTTGCCCCTGACCAGGCCGTGCTGGTCGATCTTGCCAACCGCCGCTTCTACTTCTTCTTCATCGAGATATGGCCGCAGGAATTCTACTACGTCGCCGGCCTGCTGGTCATGGCCGGTGTCGGCCTTTTCCTGATCACATCCACCGTCGGCCGGGCCTGGTGCGGCTATACCTGCCCGCAGACCGTGTGGGTCGATCTGTTTCTGGTCGTCGAGCGAGCCATCGAGGGCGACCGCAACGCGCGCATCAAGCTCGATGCCGGTCCCTGGACTGCGCGCAAACTCGTGCTGCGAACATCGAAAGACGCCATTTGGCTGGTCATAGGGGTGCTGACCGGCGGCGCCTGGATTTTCTATTTCGCCGATGCGCCGACGCTGCTTGGGGAACTCTTCACCGGCACCGCCGCCCCCGTCGCCTACATCACCGTGTCCGTGCTGACGGCGACGACCTATACGTTCGGCGGGCTGATGCGCGAGCAGGTCTGCACCTACATGTGCCCATGGCCGCGCATCCAGGCGGCCATGCTCGACGAGAATTCCCTCACCGTCACCTATAATGACTGGCGCGGCGAACCGCGCTCGCGTCACGCCAAGAGGGTCCTTGCCGCCGGGCAGCCCGTCGGCGACTGCGTCGACTGCAATGGCTGTGTCGCGGTGTGCCCGATGGGGATCGACATTCGTGATGGCCAGCAGCTTGAATGCATCACCTGCGCGCTCTGCATCGATACCTGTGACGGTATCATGGACAAGCTCGGCAGGGAGCGCGGACTGATTTCCTATGCGACGCTGGCCGACTACAACGCCAACATGATGCTGGCGACCCCGGGCGGCTCCGGTTCAGTCAACCCGTCACTGGTCAGGAGCGCTGACGGCCTGTTCTCCGACAAGGTGGCCCGTTTCCATATCCGCAAGATCTTTCGCCCGCGCACCTTCATCTACATGGGCGCCTGGTCGGCGGTCGGTCTCGCGCTGCTATATTCGCTGCTGACCCGCGAACGGCTCGAATTGAATGTCCTGCACGATCGAAACCCGCAGTTCGTGACGCTGTCCGACGGTTCGATCCGCAACGGCTACACCGTCAAGCTGCTCAACATGATCCCCGAACCAAGAACGATCATTGTCACGATGCAGGGCCTGCATGGAGCCGAAATGAGCGTTGTCGGCATCGACCTGCCGGCGGATCGCTCCTTCGCCATCCCGGTCGAACCTGACCGGCTGAAGATGCTCAAGGTTTTCGTGCGTCAGCCGGCAGATCAGGTTCGAGGTGCAGCGCAAAGCTTCAAGTTCCGGGTCGAAAACAAGGCAACGTTCGAGTCGGACGAATACACGGCCACTTTCAACGCACCGGAGATCGCCAGATGAGCGACACCTCGCGACAATCCCGCGAATTCACCGGCAGGCATATGCTGTTCACCATCCTTGGCTTCTTCGGCTTGGTCATAGCGGTCAATCTGACGATGGCGACGCTCGCCAACACGAGCTGGACCGGCCTTGTCGTCGAAAACACCTATGTGGCGAGCCAGCAATTCAACAAAAAGGCCGAGCAAGGGCGAGCTCAGGCAGCCCTCGGCTGGACTGGCAAACTGACCATCGCAGGCGGTGAGGTCCGCTACAGCCTCACCGATGCTGGCGGCAAGACGGTTGCCGTGCATGGCGTCAAGGTGCTGTTTCGTCATCCCGCCTACGAGGCCGAGGACAAATCCGTCACTCTTGCAGCTGCCTCCGGTCAGATATTCGCCGCGCACCACATCCCCAAGGATGGCGTCTGGATCGTCGAAATCGACGCCCATGCGAGCCTTGCGGAACCCTATCGCGACGTTCGCCGGATCGTGATTTCCCACGGGGCGCTGCAATGAGCTGCTGCGCGCCAGGCGCCGAAATGGCATTGGACCTGGAAAAGGTCACACTGGTCCTGCCTTCTGGCCAGGAAATCAGACTGGCGAGCCGCTCGATTGGCGAAAATCTTCGCCAGACCGACCTCTCGGTGCCGGCTGTGCATTGTGCCGCCTGCATCCAGACGATCGAGACGGCGATCGGCAAGCTGGATCGCGTCGAAGGCGCTCGTGTCAATCTTTCGACGAAACGTGTTTCGGTCCGGTGGCGCGGCGAGGAGGTTCCGCCATTCGTCGCCACACTTGGACGGCTGGGCTATGGCGCGCACCTGTTCGATCCCGAGGCTGACGGGAAGGACAAGATGCTCTCGGAACTGATCCGCGCCGTCGCGGTCGCCGGCTTTGCGGCGGGCAACATCATGCTGCTATCAGTCTCCGTCTGGTCCGGCGCGCAAGGCGCGACCCGCGACCTGTTCCATTGGGTCTCTGCCTTGATTGCCATTCCTGCGCTCGCTTTCGCCGGCGGCATCTATTTTCGCTCGGCCTGGAATGCGCTGCGCCACAGCCGCATCAACATGGACGTGCCGATCGCGGTCGGGGTAGCGCTCGCTTACGCCATGAGCCTCTACGAGACGATCAGCCATGGCGACCATGCTTATTTCGACGCGTCGGTGTCGCTGCTGTTCTTTCTGCTGATCGGCCGCACGCTGGATCACGTGATGCGGGAACGGGCACGGACGGCCGTGAACGGACTGGCTCGGCTGGCGGCGCGCGGCGCCATGGTGCTGCGCGAGGACGGTTCGCGCGACTACTTGCCGGTTGGCGAGATCGAACCGGGAATGGAGCTCTTGATCGCGGCCGGCGAGAGGGTGCCCATCGACGGCAGGATCATTGGCGGGGCGTCGGATCTCGACTGTTCCCTGGTTTCCGGGGAAAGCACGCCCAGAACGGTGGGCCCGGGGGCGCAGGTCCAGGCCGGTACACTCAATCTCACCGGTCCACTGACCATCGAGGCGACGGCCGCCGCGAAGGATTCCTTCCTGGCCGAAATCGTTCGGCTGATGGAAGCGGCAGAGGGCGGCCGCGCCCGCCATCGCAGGATCGCCGATCGCGTCTCCGCGCTCTATGCCCCCGTGGTCCACCTCACCGCCTTTGTGACGTTCCTCGGCTGGATGGCGGCGACCGGCGACTGGCACCGGGCAATAACAATCGCGATCGCCGTTTTGATCATTACATGCCCGTGTGCGCTCGGTCTCGCCGTGCCGATCGTGCAGGTGGTCGCTGCGCGGCGGCTGTTTGAAAGCGGCGTCATGGTCAGGGACGGCTCCGCCATGGAGCGCCTGGCGGGGATCGACACGGCATTGTTCGACAAAACCGGCACGCTTACGCTCGGACTGCCCAGGCTGATCAATGCGCCGTCCATCGATCCGACGATGCTCGCCATGGCGGCCGAGATGGCAGCGCATTCCCGCCATCCCTTTTCGAAGGCAATCGCTGGCAATGCAGCCTTTGCCGGCCAGCCGAAACTCGCGTCCGTCAGCGAGCATCCGGGCTTCGGCATCGAAGCCATCGCCGAGGGCAGTACCTGGCGGCTGGGTCGCCGCGGATGGCGTGAGTGGAAAGCCCGGACCGGCGGCGAAGGCAAACAAGGCTATGGCGGAACCGTTCTGACGAAGGACGGGGTCATTGTCGCGACTTTCGATTTCGAGGATGAGCTGCGTGCCGATGCCAAGGCGGCCATCGAGCAACTGAACGGCGCCGGCGTGTCGGTGGAGATGCTGTCGGGCGACACAGAAGCTGCCTGCGGCGAAGTCGCGGAAGCACTGGGCGTCGAGCGCTTCGTTCCCGCGTTGCTTCCCTCCGGGAAGGTCGAACACGTCGAAGCATTGACGCGAACTGGCCACAAGGTGCTGATGGTCGGCGATGGGCTCAACGACACGCCTGCATTGGGCGCCGCACACGTTTCGATAGCTCCCGCCACGGCGGCGGATATCGGTCGCAACGCCGCGGATTTCGTGTTCCTGCGTAAAAGTCTTCTGGCGGTCCCACTTGCTTTAGACATTTCGCGGAAGGCCGGACGGCTGATCCGGCAGAACATCGCCATCGCGATCGTTTACAATGGCATCGCCGTGCCGGTCGCCATTCTGGGGCACGTTACGCCACTGATCGCGGCGGTCGCGATGTCCGCCTCGTCCCTCCTGGTCATCGGCAATGCGCTACGCCTGCAAGGTTTCGTGTCAAATGCATCGGTGCAAGATGCCCGACATGACAGGCGCTCCGACATTGGCGCACTGGCACAATCCTCATGACGACGCTCGCCTACCTCATACCTGTGGCCCTGTTCCTCGGAGCGCTTGGGCTGGCGGGGTTCCTGTGGGCCTTGAGGAGCGGCCAATATGAAGATCTCGATGGCGCCGCGGAGCGGATCCTGATCGACCGCGACGAGCCACGCAGTTGACCCAGCCTGCCCTGCGAGGACTCGCTCGAATATTTTCCGCGGTTGCTTCGCGTCATGCCGATTTCGGCGCGCGACGGGTGCGAATGGATCAGCCAGAATACGTTGCCGAACTTTCGGCCAGGAAAGGGCCGCACCGAACGGGAAGCCGGCCATTCCATGATGACCTGACCAGACCATGGTGTGGCGGTCGACCAGTCGACCGTGAACCCGCCGTTGCCGCGTTTATCGAGCCTGGTTGATCCACATCAGGGTTATCTCTTCATCGGCATGGTTTCATTGAGCATTTTTGAACGGAGAACGGATGTCTAACGGACGGTTAGGTCGCGTGGAGACGCTTGGGGAGATGAGCCGCAAACCGTGGATCGATTGCGATGCGTTCCAGTGCCCTTCGTCGCAGATAGCCGACGCAATGGCGGCACGCTGATGGCCGGCTCTGTCGATAGATTCGACGTTATTGTGGTCGGAGCCGGGCCGGTCGGACTTTCCTTCGCCGCGTCGCTTGCCCAGAGCCGACTCAAGGTGGCAGTGGTTGAACGGCAGTCGCTCGAAAGCCTGGCGAATCCGGCTTTCGACGGTCGTGAGATCGCGCTGACCCACGCATCGGTTGGAATCCTTCGCGAGCTCGGCGCCTGGGATGCCATCCCCGCTTCGGACAAATCACCGCTACAAGGCGCGCGCGTGCTCAACGGATCGAGCCCTTTCGCCCTGAGCTTCGATTCTCCCAGCGGATCTGGGGAACCACTCGGAATTCTGGTCCCAAATTGTCGGATCCGCGACGCCCTGTTCAAGCTTGTCCACTTCCAGGATCATGCCCAGCTGCTGTGCGGCCGCTCGGTCGTCAATGCAACAACCAGCCACAAAGAAGCAGTCATAACGCTCTCTGATGGCAGGCAATTGGCCGCTCGGCTGCTCGTTGCAGCGGATTCGCGTTTGTCCGCGACGCGCGACCTGCTCGGCATTGGCGCCGACATCAATCGGCTTGGCAACTCCATGCTGATTTGCCGAGTGAGGCACGAGCGCGCCCATCACCAGATCGCGGTCGAATGGTTCGATCACCATCAGACGATAGCGATGTTGCCGCTCATGGAAGGCGTGTCGTCGCTGCTTCTCACGTTGCGCTCAAGCGAGGCCGACAGACTGCTTGCTCTCGACGACGATTTGTTCCTCATGGAATCGACGAGCCGGTGTCGAGGACGCTTCGGAGAGATGACCTTGGCAAGCACCCGCCATGCCTATCCGCTGGTCACGACCTGGGCGCACAAGTTCTGGGCTCCGAGTGCGGCACTGATCGGCGATGCTGCCCTCGGCATGCACCCGGTGACCGCGCATGGCTTCAACATCGGCCTCAGTGGCCAGAAGCAACTCGCCGATAGAATCCTGGCGGCATGTCGCGAGCGCCGCGACATTGCTGATCCCGACATGCTCGGCAGATACGAAAGCCGGCTGCGTCTGTCGGCGGCACCGCTCTATCATGCTACGAATGCACTTGTCGCTCTCTACTCAGGCGAGCACCCGGCGGCACGGCTTGCAAGACATGCAGGGCTTCGCTTTGCCCAATATCTTCCCTTTATCCGCCATGGCATTTCGGCCATGCTCAGGCGGTGAATCGCAGGCAGCGCTGCCGCTCTGGAACGCTATCTCGGCCCGGCTTCCTTTTGTCTCGCCGGGCGCGTTGATGCCGTTGGTAGGGCTGCTTCCATGGTGACGTTGCCGATCCTGGGATGATTCGGATCAAGGCACGCGTGCGGGCAAGAGCTCGATGGTCAGACGGCAAGGCCAAGAGGCAGACGTGCGCCCCGAAGACATGGTGAGCACACTGGTTATCCCCGCTGGATAGTTAACCCGTCCTTCAGTGGGCCTGCGTAGGCTTGTCCTCGCGAACAACGATGGGAGCAAGCTGGTCCGTCCATGGCCCCGAAGAATGAAGACACGCTGGAGGCCAAAATCCGTCAGGATCAGCTTGCTGACCTGAGGGCCGGCCTCTTCGTGTCGATGCCGATAAGCGCTATCCTGTCAGGCCTGATTTGGGCGGTGCACGCCCTTTCTGGCAGCGGCTTTGCAGCTGCAATCTGGTTCCTGGTCGTCAATGCGATAAATGCCGCCCGCCTTGCACTCGCGCGTTATCAGCTAAAGGAAACGGGGCGCCATGACGGATTAGTGGGGGTTTTGCCGCGGCTTCGCTGGTTTGGCATCCTTGCTCTTCTGGCAGGGTTTGCCTGGTCCTTCCTGGCCGTCCTGACTGTTGGATACACGACACCTCAAGCACCGCTGCATCTGGTCATTCTGGCGGGCATTTCAGCTGGTGCGGTTACATACGGCAGTTCGTATGCCGCGGCGGCGATCAACTTCATCACACCTCCGCTCCTCATCACGGTGGGTTGCCTTTTGGCGAAAGGCAATTTTGAAGACTACATTCTGGCTTTTACCGTTCTGCTCTTCATGGGCGGCTTGGTTCGAGCTTCGTTTGTTGGGCAAGCACGGTTCCGCGAAGCGAGCCGCCTGAGGCATGAGGCCGAGCGGCTTGCGGCGGAGATGAAGGCCAGTTCCAGGCAGGACCACCTGACGGCCCTTCTCAACAGGCGTGGCCTCGAAGACGCTATCGGACGGTTCGAGACCGCGGATGGCCCCTTCGTGGCAATGCTGGTTGACCTGGACGGGTTCAAATCCGTCAACGATACCTACGGTCACAGGACCGGTGATGAACTGCTTGTCAGGATCGCCCGCCGCATAGAGGAGGAAGCACCGGAAGGCTCAACGCTCGCTCGTATCGGCGGCGATGAGTTCGTGCTGTTTTTTCCCTCAACGAGGGTTTCGCTTTCTGCCAATGATCTCGCCTCCAATATCATAGCAAAAATTGCCCGCCCCTATCGGGAGGTCGCGTCCGTCCGGGTCGGGGCATCAATAGGAATATACCTGGCGGAAAGCCCGGGCCTGACCGAAATGTTGTTGCGGGCGGATATCGCCCTTTACACGGCCAAGCGTCGTGGCAGGAACGAATTTTGCCTGTTCGATGCCGAACTCGACAGGGAACTGCAACGCCGCCAGTCCGTCGAACGGGACCTTCATTCGGCGATAAAGACGAGAAGCTTGCAACCTTGGTTCCAGCCGATCGTGAAACTCGACACCGAGGCCGTGGTCGGTTTTGAAGCCTTGCTGAGGTGGTCCCATCCGACTCATGGTGCCATCTCTCCACCCGAAATCATCACAGCTGCACGCGAAACCGGAATGCTTCAGCTGCTGACGCAAACCGTCTTCGCCGACTGTTGTGCTTTTATCGACGGCTTGGTGAAAGCTGACTGTCGTGATTTCCGTGTGGCGATGAATGTTTCGCCGCGCGAACTGGAAGCCGGCGATATCGACGACTTGGTTTTGGATGGTCTGGCGGCAAAAGGCCTCCCTGCAACGATGTTCGAAATCGAGATTACCGAAGAATCCCCGGTGGACCCGGACAGAGTGGATGAAAAGCTCGGACGGCTTTCACATGCGGGCATTTCCATCGCGCTCGATGACTTCGGCACCGGCTTTTCTACGTTGGCATCGCTCAAGGACAGTCGGATACGCAAGGTCAAAATAGACCAGGGCTTCATTCGCGGCTTGGCCAAGTCCCGAGAGGACCGACTGCTTGTCAAATCGGTCATCGATCTCGGTAACATGCTCGGGATCGAGGTCATGGCCGAGGGCGTCGAAACAGAGGCGGATCGGCAAACCCTGCACAAGCTTGGCTGCCGAACCGCTCAAGGCTTCCTGTTCTCCAAGGCTGTGCCTCTGAGCCAAGCACTGGAAATGGCAGTCAAACAGCACGCGAACCAGTTGTGACCGCTCCCGCCGCGCCGTCTCTCGCGGCCGTGCGCTCATGAGTGACGGGTATCTGAACGTCCTTGTTTGAAGAGCATGACAGTCCGTGCTGTGCGTCAGCCGGCGAACAGTTCCTTGTAGCCGGTCGTCACCATCCAGTTCGCCCGGTCGATATGGCTGCGAAGAGCCTTGCGGGCGCGGACCGGTTCAAGGGCCGGGTCGATGCCTAGAATGAGATCGGCCATCTCCTCTTCGCTGGCATTGTCGGCGCAGGCATCCAGGATCCGCAGGTAGATCGTGAAATGCTGCCTGTCGTAGCTCGTGAGGTTCTCCGACCAGGGGACTTCGTCGCACAGAGTTGAGTTTCGAGTCTCATCTGTTCCCATTGATCGATTCATGCCTGTTGCGAGCCTCGGCTGTTGAGCGCTGGATGCAACGCAGCATATCCCAAAATGGGATAATCCGAAACCGGGATTAGTCGCTGATCCGGTCTTTACCCGACCGGTTCGCCTACATGCCCAAATCTCTTCGCTCGCCCCGCCACCAGCGGTTTCTGGCCCAGCTGGTTTCCCTGCGCAAGGCCAAAGGCCTGACTCAGGCGCAGGTGGCCGAGAAGCTTGATCGTCCCCAATCCTTCGTGGCCAAGTACGAGGGTGGAGAGCGGCGTCTCGATGTCATCGAGTTTCTCGACTTAACTGCGGCGCTTGACGCTGATCCGTGCGAGATTCTGTCCAGCCTGCGGGCTAACGGGCGCCTGCGCGTCTGACGGCTCGCGCCGGTGCCGTGAACCGAGCGCGCTTTTCTTCGGCAAGCTGCCATTCCGCTGCGGGTGGGTCTTTACCAAGCCATGCCGATATAGGATGATAATCCTAGGTGGGGCGATTCCTCAACGGAGATCGCAATGGCTAGGACCAAACTTTCCAGGCAGCTTTCACAGGCTGAAATCGAGCGCTTTCTCGCGGAGGCGGAACGGCTGCACCAGAGCATCGTCCAGCCGCTTCTATCACCTACCAGCAACCATTACCGGGCTCTCCAACGCACCCATGAAGCGCTGTTGAAGACGGTGAAGGATATCACCGGTAAGGATGCGCCGTTCATTCAATGGTTCGGAACAGGACCGGTGAATTAGACCAGACTTATAGACTCCAGGCTGCAAACGTCGCATTCTCTCTTCGGGGAGAAGGGGCGTGGGCAACCATCGCTATCAAGACAATCGGTACAACCGTCGCAGGTATGGCGAGCGCCATCGTTCGAAGGACGCTCCGTTGTGGGCAAAGATCGTTGCTGGTGGAACAATCCTGGCTGGCTTTCTTGCCTTCGAAATCGGCCCTGCCGCTCTCGGCTGCAACATCAAAGCCAATATCAGCTACAACACGGGCGAGCGCATCTATCATGTTCCCGGACAGGAATATTACTGGGAGACGCGCATCAACCTGTTGAAAGGCGAGCGCTGGTTTTGTTCGGAGGAAGCCGCGCGCAAGGCTGGGTGGCGGAAGTCTCGGGTCTGAGCGTCCGTGGTAAATGCTTGCGAAAATGCTGCATCGCACATGTTTTCGGTGCAGCATTCATTTGAAGTATTTATCGCGATCCGTTCGAAAAATCTGTCCAGCCTGCCGTCCTGGCGGGCGCCCGCGCGCCTGACGACGCGCACCAGGTGCTCGTGAACCGAGCCCGCTTTTCTTCGGCAAGCTCAGGCGGTCTCGGCCATTCGGCTTCGCCCCTTGGCGTGGGCAGCCCTTCGGGCTGAGACGGCCGCCGCCCTTGCGGGCGGCGCGGTTTGTCTGTTGGCCTTTCCCGGTGGCGCGGGGTGGGCGGCACTCCCTTCTAGGCCCGCCGCGGCATCCCGCAACCCTTCGCATCCCGCTCAGGGTCCTCCTCTTCGTTCCGGTCCTTCGGATGCGGTCCGCCTCCCACGGCGGGCCTTTCCGGTCGTGACTCGCCGCCCACCCCGCTTCCGGGGAAAGGCGCGGCGATTGGCGAGCGGAGGATGAGACGATGCATGCAAACAGCAAGCGTTGTGCCAGCACAGAGGCTGGCGCAGGCAAGGGCGGGCGCCCGGGCGCCAGCCTTTATCAGGAGATCACCGACCGCATCATTGCCGAGCTGGAGCGCGGCACCGTGCCATGGGTCAAGCCATGGGGCAGCGCAAAGGCAGGCCTTGGCCTGCCGAGGAATGCATCCTCTGGGCGCACCTATTCCGGCATCAATATCCTCATCCTGTGGGGCGCGGTCATCGAGCGCAGCTATCCCAGCCAGAACTGGCTCACCTTCCGGCAGGCGCTCGTCCTTGGCGGCAACGTCAGGAAGGGCGAGCGCGGCACGACCATCGTGCATGCCGACCGCTTTGTCCCCAAGGACGAGAAGGAGCGCGCACGCCACGAGGGCGATGAACCACAGGCCGTGCCTTTTTTGAAGCGCTTCACCGTCTTCAATGTCGCGCAGTGCGATAATCTTCCGGAAGACCTCTATGCCGCCGCCGAGCCGCTGCCTCAGTGCGAGATCGTGCCGCAGGCCGAGACGCTCATTCGCGCCAGCGGTGCGGATTTCAGAGTCGGCGGCGATCGCGCTTTCTACATGCCGGGCAGCGACCACATTCAGGTGCCGCCGCAGCCGGCGTTCCATCAGCAGATCGACTATTACCGGACCTGCTTTCACGAGCTTGGCCACTGGACCGGCCACCCGACGCGGCTTGCTCGCGACCTCTCCGGCTCGTTCGGCTCCAAGGCTTACGCGCGTGAAGAATTGGTCGCCGAAATCACTGCCGCCTTCGTCTGCAGCAATCTCGGTATCGAGCCGACCGTGCGTCATGCCGATTACATCGGCTCATGGCTGAAGGTGCTGCGCGAGGACAATCGCGCCATCTTCCGTGCCGCCAGTCTTGCTTCCAAGGCCGCCGATTTCCTGTTTGGCCTTCAGGCCGATGCCGAAGGCGAGGCGCACGAAGGGATTGCGGCATGACGATGCGCGATCCTCAACTGACCGCGAGCGAGCCGACGCCGCAAGGCGAGCAGATGCTCATTCCCGGTGTCCGGCCGATCACCACGCGCGATCGGCTCACCCTCCTGATGAACGCGCCGATGTGTCCGCGCGCGGCGCAAAAGCCGCTCGATATCGGCCTCTTCGATGAAGCCAGCAGAAATCAACTCGACCTGTTCTGACAAGGAGTCTTTCCATGATCCTGATCACCGATCCACTGCGCGCACGACTGCTCGCCAATGGCGCCGCCGAGGCCGACATCGACCATTTTCCCGTTGTGAAACTGTTTAATCCCTCAGGTGCCGCCACGTGGCTTTTGACCGAACTCGACGCCGATGGCGACACGCTGTTCGGCCTTTGCGATCTCGGCTTCGGCTTCCCCGAACTCGGCAGCGTCAGTCTGGCCGAGCTTGCATCCGTAAAAGGTCCGCTTGGCCTCGGCATCGAGCGCGACCTGCATTTCCAGGCGCGCTTTACGCTCTCCGTCTATGCCGAAGCCGCCCGCATGTGCGGCCACATCACCGAGGCCGAGCGACTTCTGCGGCAGGCAGCAGACGCCCTTTCAAAGCCCCATTCCGAGCTTCCGTCCGACACGGCGGAACAGCAGCGCCGATAGGCGCAAAAACCGTCCCGCCGCGCCGGCCTTCGGCCTCTGCGGCGGGGGACAACCTCAACCAAAGCGAAAGGAGAGTAACCATGCAGCTTGCCCACATTCCCTTGGATCAGCTCAACATTTGCGCGCTCAACATGCGCCATGGAAAACGCGCGCCCGACATATCCGACATCCTGCCCTCCGTGCGTGCGCGCGGCGTGCTGGTGCCTCTCCTTGTGCGGCCGAACGGCCAGCCGGAAACCTTCGAGATCGTCGCCGGCAGGCGGCGCTACTTCGCCGCGAAATCGCTTGCCGACGAGCGCGGCGAAGGCGATCCCTTGCCCTGCGCCATCATGGAGGACGGTGATGACGCCGATGCGCTGGAAGCTTCGCTGATCGAAAACCTCGCCCGCCTCGATCCTGACGAAGTATCGCAATGGGAGACGTTTTCGCGGCTCGCCAGGCAAGGCCGCACCGTTCCCGACATCGCTGCGACCTTCGGCATCACTGACCTCAAGGTCAAACGCATTCTGGCGCTTGGCGACCTCTTGCCCAAAATCCGCGAAGCCTATCGCCGCGAGGAGATCGACGCCGAGACGGTGCGCCATCTCACCATGGCGTCCAAGGCGCAGCAGAAGGACTGGCTGGCACTCTGTGCCGATCCCGATCAATACGCGCCGCGTGGCTTTCAATTGAAGCAATGGCTGTTCGGCGGCCAGTCGATTTCCACCAAGGTGGCGCTGTTTGCCATCGACGAATATCCCGGCCTGATCACCTCGGACCTGTTCGGCGAGGACAGCTATTTCGCCGATGCCGACCTGTTCTGGCAAAAGCAGAACGAAGCGATTGCCGCCAGACGCGACACCTATCTCAACGACGGCTGGAGCGAGGTGGTGCTGCTGGAGCCGGGCCAGTATTTCCACGCATGGGACCACGAGAAGACCCCGAAGAAGAAGGGCGGCAAGGTCTTCATCGCGGTCACGTATCGCGGCGAGGTCGAGTGTCACGAGGGCTGGCTGTCACACAAGCAAGTCCGCCGCGCCCGCGAGGGCGGCGAGCAAGAAGAAACAGCCGCCGAGCCGCCGCGCCCCGAACTCACCGGCCCGATGCAGAACTATGTCGATCTGCATCGCCATGCTGCCGTGCGTGCGGCCATGCTCGACCATCCCGCCGTGGCGCTGCGCCTCGTGGTGGCGCACGCCATCACCGGTTCCGGCCTGTGGCAGGTGCGCCCCGAGCCACAGCGCGCAGTCAACGAGACGGTGACTGCCAGCCTTGCCGGCTGCAAGGCTGAAGCTGCATTCGGCAAAAAGCGGCGCGAGGTGTTGGCCCTGGTCGGATCACCGGATGAGGATGGAGTGGTGGCCGGCGGCAATGGCGACGCCTTTGCTATCGCCGGCGTGTTCGCGCGCCTCTTGGCGCTCTGCGACGACGATGTCATGCGCGTTCTCACCCTTGTCATGGCCGAGACGCTTGCAGCCGGCAGCGCTGTCATCGAGGCACTTGGCAATCATCTGAACGTGGATATGGGCGCATGGTGGGAACCGGACGATGCGTTCTTCGACCTCTTGCGCGACAAGGAAATCGCCAATTCGATGCTGGCCGAGGTCGGCGGCAAGCTGGTCGCGGATGGCAATGTCGCCCAGAAGGTCAAGGCGCAAAAGAAGATCATCCGCGACTTCCTGGCGGGCGAGAATGGCCGCCTCAGGGTCGAGACCTGGCTGCCGCGCTGGATGAATTCCCGGCCGAAAGCTACACCAGCCGCGGCGGCTTCCGCACCGCCGATCAGTGGACACAGGTACAGCCGCTGTTCGTCCGCGAATAATCGATCAGGGCCCGAGCGGCGGTTCTCTCGATTACCGCCGCTCAGGTCGCGCGCGCCGCTCCGGGTCGCGCGAGCCAGTGCCGCGCGCGAGAAATCCCGACGCCAACTCGCCCCCGTTTCGGCAGCCCTGCACCGCGCCGGGTTGCTTGCCGAGGCGCTCCGCGCATGGGCCAATTACCGATCCGGTTGCCGACAGAGCCCCCGCAGCCGGCGCCCTGCATTGCCGCCCGCTCTTGTGCCACCGATCGCGCCACCTGTCTCCATGTGTCTCAGGAACCATTCCCCTGCGGCTGGCTTGACGACCTATGGGCGGATCCGGCCCGCCCGAAACCCTCGCCAGCAGCTTTTTTCCCCGCCGCCTGCGGCGGCTTCCTCGCGCCGCTTCGCTTCAAAAAAGCTGTCCGCTCGGGTCCTCCGCTATCGCTGCGGCCGTCCCGGTTCCGGCGGTCCGGACGCGCCCATCACGGTCCGCCATCGCAGGGGAATGGTCCCCGGCGAGCACCAAAAGGAGACTGAAAATGACCGCGATCGGATACGTCACCAAACAGGAAAACGGCGGCTACAAGGGCCAGCTCAAGACGCTCAGCGTGCGCGCCGACATCGACATCGTGCCCAATCAGGCAAAGAGCGCCGACACCCATCCCGACTTCCGGGTGCTGACGCAAGGGGTCGAAGTAGGGGCCGGCTGGATCCGCACCGGCGAGACCTCCGGCAAGGACTATGTGAGCCTGTCGATTGCCGCCCCGGAGTTCGGCCCGCGCAAGCTCTACGCCAATCTCGGCCGCGCCGCCGGCCAGGATGACGACGACACATACGCCATCATCTGGAACCCCGTCGACTGAACCGCCAGCCTCGAGCCCCGCGCCGCAACCGGCGCGGGGCTCTTCTCAAGAAGGGGCGGCGAAAACTCGCCCCCCACTCTTCGCCCGTCCCCAAAACGATCTCGCTCGCCGATCCTCGCCTTCGCTTCTCCGTAACGAAACGAGGATCATCATGGACGACGAAAACGAACGCGCGGCCCGCGCCAAGAAGGGCAGTCCGTTTCTCAACACCGCGCAGGCCGCCTTCTATATCGGGCTGTCCCAGCGCACGCTGGAGAAGATGCGGCTCAAAGGCGGCGGCCCGCAATTTCGCAAGCACGGCCGCTATGTCCGCTATCACATCGACGAGCTCGACGACTGGTCGAAGGGACGCGCGCAGGAGACCAGGCCCGAGGATGGCGGGCACAATTCCGGCTCGGCCGGTGAGGGAGGCCGCTCATGAGCCGGCGTCCCACTATCCGTCTGATCGGCAGCCATCTGCGGCGCATTCGGGCGCGCAAGACGATCGCCGTGGCCACAATAGGCCTCAGCCTGATCGGCTTCGCCGCTTTCGACAACCCATCGCCCTGGCTGGTCTGGAACGCCTCGGCCAGTGCGCCGGTCGGCCTCTATCGCGTCGCGTCCGGATCGCCGGCTCGTGGCGATCTGGTGCTCGTCCGCCCGCCAAAACCGGTCGCCGATCTCGCCGCCGAACGCTTCTATCTGCCCAGCAACGTGCCGCTGGTCAAGCGCCTTGCCGCGCTGCCTGGCGAGCATGTCTGCGCCTTCGGCGACGCCATCATCATCGGCGGCGAGATTGTCGCGCGCCGGCTGGCAACCGACACGCAGCACCGTCCGCTGCCTTGGTGGAATGCCTGCCGCAAGCTCGCCGCCGACGAGTTTTTCCTGCTCGGCAACGATAGAAACCGCTCCTTCGACAGCCGCTATTTCGGGCCGGTGCCGGCCGAAAATATTGCCGGGAGGCTCGTGCCGCTATGGACCGAGTAACCCTCCTGATGCTGGGCATAGTCGCGATAGCGCCATGCGCCTGTTCCGCCGCGACCGACGCTCAGCCGGCCGCCATCTCCCGTGGTCCGCAGCTGGCAAGATGGCAGCCCTTGGTAGCCGAAGCGAGCCGGCGTTTCAGCATTCCACAGCCCTGGATTTATGCCGTCATGGATGCCGAAAGCCGGGGGCAGACAAGGCTGAATGGACGGCCGATCGCCTCACACGCCGGCGCCATTGGCCTCATGCAGGTGATGCCCGGCACCTACAAGGAGATGCGCGCAGAGCTTGGCCTGGGAGCCAGTCCGCACGACCCTCGCGACAACATTCTGGCAGGCACTGCCTATCTGCGCGCCATGTATGACCGCTTCGGCTTTCCCGGCCTGTTTGCCGCCTATAACGCTGGGCCGGACCGCTACGAACAGCATTTGCAGCGTGGGCGACCGCTGCCCAGCGAGACGGTTTCGTATCTGGAAGAGCTCAAGGCTGCGGGGATCTCCGCCGCTGACATGGACGCGTTCACCGGCAAATCCCGTTCCGGAAAAGCGCCGGAAATCCCGTCCGGGCAGTCGCTGTTTTTCCTGCGAAACGGTGTTTCCGTGACCGATCCGAATGGCCAAATCGTGGTGCCGCTCGGATCGGAGCGAGCAAGGTCAGGCCGGCCGGATCGCAGGTGAGGGCAGGGGTACCGTGGGTCGGGCGGGGCAGGGAGGCAGGGAGGCAGGTCCGCGGAAGGCAAGATAAAGGCATCGCCTCCTGGAGGCGGCGAAGTCTTTGTCTGCACATCGTTTTCCACGGAGGCTGCCTTCAGCGTCAGGAGAGCTGCTGCCGACAAACCTCTGATATTGCTTAAGATTACTAGGAGGCTCAATGCAGGATGAAGAGTTCAAGCCGAGCCTGGGCAAAATCGGATCGCGCGGCTCGAAGGCAGGCAAGCGTTTCGCCGGCCAGATCCGCGCCGCGATCAACCGAGCCGGCGGCGGCAGCGGTCGCCGTGGCCGCTTCATCGGAAGCCGGGCGGGGCGCGGCGGGGCTGCTGCCGCCGTTCTCAGAGCGCGCGACCCCCACGCGGCGTTTCGGCAGCGGCGCGCCGTCGTCAAGGCGCGTATCGTCAAGCTGGCCGGCAAGGGTGTTGACGGGGCACGTGCACACCTTCGCTACCTCCAGCGCGACGGCGTCACCCGCGAAGGCGAGCCTGGCGAGCTCTATAGCGCCGACAGCGACCGCGTTGATGGCAAGGCCTTCATCGATCGTGCCGATGGCGACCGGCATCAGTTCCGCTTCATCGTCGCCCCTGAAGACGGCATCGAGTATGATGACTTGAAGCCGCTCACGCGGCGCCTCATGGCGCAGATGGAAGAAGACCTCGGCACTAGACTCGACTGGGTGGCCGTCGATCATTTCAACACTGGTCATCCGCATACCCATATTATCGTCCGCGGCAAGGACGACCGCGACGAAAACCTCGTCATCGCGCGGGACTACATCTCGTCTGGAATCCGTGAACGGGCGGCGGAGCTGGTCAGCCTCGACCTTGGCCCGAGAACGGACCGCGAGATCGAGCAACGCCTGCGCCAGGAAATGGAGCGGGAACGCTTCACCAACATCGATCGGCAGCTGCTCCGCATGCGCGACCATGAGGGGCATGTCTCACCGGCCAGCCGAGACACGTTTCGCCAGACGCTGCACCAGGGCCGCCTGCGCAAGCTCGAGCGGATGGGTCTGGCTGAGGAAGTCGGCTCGGGCCGCTGGCGCCTTGATGGCGAGCTTGAAGCGACGCTGCGCCGCATCGGCGAGCGGGGCGACATCATCAAGACCATGCACCGCGAACTGACCGGCAAGGGGCTCGCCCGCAGTGCCGCCGACTATGTTGTCCATGATCGATCTGCAGAGCAGATGCAGCCTGTCGTCGGCCGCATCATTGCGCGCGGCCTGGCCGACGAAATCACTGACCGCCATTACCTCGTCGTCGACGGCGTGGACGGCAAAAGCCACTATGTTGATATCGGCAAAGGCGAGGCCACCCAACCGACGCCAGAGGGCTGCATAGTGCGGGTCACGCCGAGGGACACCGGGCCAAGGCAAGTCGACCGCACAATTGCCGAGATCGCCACGGCCCATGACGGGCGCTACAGCATCGATATCCATCTCAAGCATGACCCGTCGGCCACCGAACGCTTTGCCGAAACGCACGCGCGGCGACTGGAGGCGATCCGCCGGGCGACCGGTCGTGTCGAGCGCGAGCCGGACGGCACCTGGATCGTCGCACCGGATCATCTCGACCGTGTGTCTGACTACGAGCGTCAGCGGGCCGGGGCCGAGCCTGTCACGGTTGACAAGCTCTCATCGACGCCGCTGGAACAACAAGTCAGCTTCGACGGCGCCACCTGGCTCGATCGAGAGCTGGTTTCCGACATACCGGAGGCCTTGCACAGCTCTGGTTTCGGCCGCGATGTCCGAGAGGCGCAAGGCCGCCGACGGCAGTGGCTGATTGCGCAAGGTCTTGCTCGGGAAGAGCAGGACCGGATCGTCTATCGCGCCAACGTGCTTTCGATGCTGCGCCAACGCGAGTTGAACCGCGTGGCCGGCCAGTTGTCGAACGAACTCGGTCTGCCCTATTCTGAAGCCCAGAGTGGAGATCGAATAGAAGGCACGCTCCGCCGCTCCGTCGAGCTCGCCGGCGGAAAATACGCTGTCATCGAGAAATCGCGCGAGTTCACGCTGGTGCCATGGCGGCCGGTGCTTGAGCATCATATCGGCAAGGAGGTTTCCGGCGTCGTGCGTGCAGAGGGGATTTCATGGACCATCGGCCGGCAGAGAAGCGGACCAAGCATTTCGTGACATGGCTACACAACTTCTTTTGCCCGCGTTGAAACAGGTACTCAGTCCGGACGGAGTTCGCCTGCTAATTGCCCGCGGCATTGATCTCGCGAGGGATAAATGGCTGGTCGTGCAAGACTTATCGTTCGCTCTACAAAATGCGCCGCGATGATTCATCGTGTTCCATGATTCTGAGCCAAAACCCTCCTGCGCCACCACGGCACTCTTCCCGGTGCCACGGAAGCCGCGCCGACGCGGCGGTGCCGGCCTGGTTGCACAGGGCTGCCCCCGACCCAAACAGTTGCGGCGCATTGAGGACATTGCAATCACTGACGGTGCAGCCATCGGCGCGCTCGATGAGATGGTCCGCCAGCTAGAGAGGTGGGCTGGCGCCTGGTGACAGCGCCTAGGGCTTTCGGCGGCCGTGGTACGGCGAAGCAGGCTCGCGGCGTCGAGGATGAAGCCGCACTTCGCGATGTTCTTCTGCTCACACGACCGGGAGACAAGGTCGACCCCGCGGGCCGGATGCTGTTGACCGGGCGTGAACTGGCAGCCCATCCCGCTGAGGATCTTCTAACGGGAGAAACCTCGCTGCGGTGGGGAAGATTTCGATCGTCGCCCGCGACGACGAGGCGGTCAGCGACCTGACCAGACGAGCTCGGCAGCTTTCCGCTGCGGCATGGTGACCGGCGCGATCATGGCCGCCGAATGAGATCGCTTCGAACGCACCGTCGGATGCTGGCTCGCCGACGCTTTACTGGCGCAGCGCCTGGGAGGGCACGAGATTCCGGTAGAGACCAGATGCACCTGGGAGGCGCGAACGTCCTCCAGGCCGAGCCGGTCCGGCGAGCGGTCGAATATCGCGAAAACTTGGCCACCGCGTGCACGTAGGATCGCTGGGTGGCCGGCGACAGATTGCGGATCGTCATGTCCTCGATCATGCGTCGGCGAAGAGGGCTCAACTCGGCCATCTCAAACTCTCAAACTCCTGTTCTCAAGATTGCGCTTCAACAGCCGCAATCCTTCAAAACAGAAGCGTCATCCGCAAACCCACGCACCAAATGACGCGTCAGCGGCTTCGTTCAATCCCTTTATGGGTCCGGATCCTAGCAGGTTGTGACCATTGCTGTGGCAATGCAGCAGTCCTGGATGGCTGCATCAAATAAGTTCCAAGATGCCCCGGGCGCGCTTCCACCGGACCACCTGGACGCTGCAGTTAAATGCACAAATCCACGCGCGTGCTGAAGCATCGTGAAAAATTCATGGATTATGACCCGATCCAATTTCGGTCGATCAATCAGCGCCCTTCGCCGGGGCTGTCGGTCCGCATCGCGCCTGACAGCGGCGCTATGCTGGCGCTCCCATGGCCGCCCTGTTGAATCGCTTTCTCCAGCACCGAACTGAATTGGTCCCGCTGGCGAACATTTCGATGCTTCCGCCTTGTAGGCCTTCTTTGTTGCGGCCGCCTCTGCGGCACGGCTGCGCCGACGTGAACGTGCTTGGCGGCACGTTTTGTCAGGGAGGGGAAAGAGGCGCGCGGCCCTCTCCCAGCAAGCCGCCGCTGGCGGATTCCTCCGTCTGCCCGCTGCGCTCCCTGCAGACCGGGGAGACCCTTCCGCCCCCCTTGCTCCCGCTGCTCGCCGCGATGCAGGGGGACAGGCGACCTGAACCCGTGCCCAAGCCGATCTGATGGCCGCAGAGGCGGTGGGGCTGGACATGGGCCCGTGGTGGACATACGTGCCACACAAATCCTCATGCTCGCCTAACCGGCTGCAACGTATGGCAATCCGGGCAGACCCGACGAAAGAAGGAGTAGGTCTCGGCCATTCCCGTGTCCGAACCCAGAAAAGTTACTGGTTTCCTTACGGGCGCGATACAAAGGGCACAGGCTGGACTTGGCTGCCGGGGGCGGGGCTTGTCGACCGCTCAATCGAAAGTGAGAGACGAGGAGGAGAATCACCGACCTGCAGAGCGGCAAGGCGCTCGCCTACTTCCCTGTCAGTCACCGTTAGCCGATGGTTTAGACGAAGATAGTCCGTCCATGTCGGCGTGCGGAATGTCTCGGTCCAATGAGTCGAGTTCTGAAGATCGCGCTGGAGGGTCCAGTCCCGCGCACCGGCACGGCTCTGAACGCGCCGCCTTTCGCGCATGCAGCTCAGAAATTCCTCGATATTCTCCTCGGGTATCGAGTACTCCACCTTGATCACGATCGGGCCGCTCCTGGGCTTCAAATCGAGGGCCAGTTCTGGTGGCCTGAAGTCGAAGGCCCCTTGATCCGATTCCTCCCATAGGCGGACCGGCAATAGCTTTCCCACAGCTGCAACCAGCAACAGCGCCGCTGCAGCACCTTCCAAAGCCCACGTCAGGGAATAGTTCTGCGCGACAGCACCCCAGATCCAGCTGCCCGCTGCCATGCCGCCGTAGGTCAGGGCGTAATAGATCGACAGGGTGCGACCAACGACCCACCTTGGGCTTGCCAACTGCACACACACGTCGGTTCCGGTCCAGGTGACAACCCAGCCTGCGCCAGCGATTGCAAGCGCGATCGCTGCTACAGCCACCGATGATGTGAGAGCCAGTAAAAGGCAACACGTTGCGCAAGCAACGGACGCGAACGTGATCAATCGATTTTGGGACGTGATGCGTCGCAAGTAGCTATTGCCAATGCCCGCGATGAAGGCGCCTGTGCCGAAGCCGGCCAACAGGACGCCGTAAACAATTGGCCCCCCCGCCAGTTGGTCGCGAACCAGGAGGGGGAGCAGAGCAAGGATCGAGATGCTTGACAGCCCGAACAGGGTTGCACGCACGATCGCCACTCTGATCTCCGAGGAGATTGCCGTGAAGCGCATGCCATCATGAATGGCCGTCGTCATCCGCTCGCGCGGAAGAGGCGAAGAGCGAACTTGCCACTTGGAGCGCAGTACAGCGCTCAACGGGACCAGGTCGGTCAGCGCAGCGAAGGCGAAAGCCGTAAGGGGGCCCAGCAAAGCCAAAATTACACCGCCAAGCGCCGGTCCTATGCTTCGAACCACGTTGTACCCCACCGACATCAGCGTCACTGCAGCGGGTATGTCGCGCTTTTCCAGGATGTCGCCGACCGAGGCGTGCCAGGCTGGATCATTCAAGGCAAAGCCGCATCCCGCCAAGAAACTCAGTCCCAAGATCAGCCATGGACTGACAAAGCCCAGTCCAACAGAGAGAGCCAGCGCCGTGGATGCCAGTGCGATCAGGCAATGTCCGGCAAGCATCACGCCGCGGCGGCTGAAGCTGTCTGCAATCGCTCCAGCAAGGATCGACAAGAAGAAGGCGGGCAGTGTCGATGCAGCCTGCACGAGCGCAACCATCAGATCGGAGGCTGAAATCGTTGCCATAAGCCAGCTTATAGCCACGCTCTGCACCAGCCAGCCAAGGCTGGATATCTGCGTGGCTGTCCAGATCGAACGAAAGACCGGATTCTGAAGAGGGATCAGTGTGTTTGCCGCAAAGGGCGGGGAATCTTGACGCCGCATGACTTCTCACCTCCACCACGTAGTTCTTTCGCTCACTCACTTGCTGACAGCGGTGCGCTTACGCACAGCTGCGTCACAACCAAGTTCCGATATCGCGCTCGCAACAAAGTAGATGTCGCATCCACGGTGCTGATGCGCGATGAGTGTGCCAGTTGGGCGTCAGCTGGTCTGGGTCGCGCAGCCCGATGGGGTGCGGTCTGCCCTGCGACTCTTGGCCTTGGACGGTGCTACCGCCCCGATGGCCGGGTTGTCAAACTGCCACGGTGCTAGCAGCGCCCATCCCATCCTGACAGGCATGAGCGTACGACGCAGCGCATCGCTGGTATCGGAGGCGGGTGCAAGATCAAGGGTGGCATCGTCTTGACAAGTACGAGCTGGTGGACGCCTTCGCCCGACCTATCACATCGGCGATTTATGGGGCCGCCGTTCAACTCGTTGGTCTATGCACAAAAAACATAATACGCTTCAAAAGACGTTTCGTGTCGGCGCAGGCGCCGAGGAGGGCGCGGAAGCCTTTACCATCGTCATCCCGCCACCGAACGTCACTGGCTCGCTGCACATGGGCCATGCGCTCAACAACACGCTGCAGGACATTCTGGTGCGCTTCGAGCGCATGCGCGGCAAGAACGTGCTGTGGCAGCCCGGCATGGATCACGCCGGCATCGCCACGCAGATGGTGGTCGAGCGCCAGCTTATGGAGAAGCAGATCCACCGCCGTGACCTGACGCGCGACGAGTTCATTGAGAAAGTCTGGGAGTGGAAAGCCGAATCCGGCGGCGCGATCTTCAACCAGTTGAAGCGGCTGGGGCCTCGGCCGACTGGAGCCGAGAACGTTTCACCATGGACGAGGGCCTGTCCAGGGCGGTGCTCGAAGTGTTCGTCACGCTCTACAAGGAAAGGCCTGATCTACAAGGACAAGCGCTTGTCAACTGGGACCCGAAGCTCTTGACCGCGAGTCCGACCTTGAGGTCGAACAGCAGGAGGTCAACGGCAATCTCTGGCATTTCCGCTACCCCGTCGAGGGCGAGGTTTTGGATCCGGAAAATCCTAAAACCTTCATCACCGTGGCGACGACCCGCCCGGAGACGATGCTGGGCGATATGGCGGTCGGCGGTGCATCCCGACGACGAGCGTTTCCGGCATCTTGTCGGCAAGAACCTCATCCTCTGCCGATCGTCGGCCGCAGGATCGCGGTGGTGGCGGACGAGTATTCTGATCCGGAGAAAGGCAGCCGCGCGGTCAAGATCACGCCGGCGCACGACTTCAACGAATTTGAGGTCGGCAGGCGCCATAAGTTGCCGGCGATCAATATTCTCACCATAGAGGGGCGGTCACCCTCACGGACAATGACGACTGTCTCGCCGGGCTGGAGGTGGCGCCGTAGCGCCATGCGGTCCGGGACGAGCTCGACGGTCTGACGCTTACATCTCGCCGAACTGGTCCAAGCAAGCATGAATTCCATAACCAGGCGCCGACGTGGAACTATCTCGTCGTCCACGCCCACGGACGCATCACTGTCCGGGATGATGAGCGCTATGTGCGCCGTAACGTGGCGAAGCTCACTCACATGCATGAAGCCTCGCAGCCTGCCCCGTGGAAGATGGGCGACGCGCCGAAGGACTTCATTGACACGATGGTGAAGGCGATCGTCGCCCTGGAAATCGAGATCACCAGCCTGGTTGGTAAATCAAAACTCAGCCAGAACAAAGAGGTGCGCGACATTCAGAACGCTGGTGAAATGCTGAATGCCCGAGGCGTCAATGGGATGGGAGAAGCGATGCTCGCGGTTGCGGCGGCCAAATCCCAATAGCAACTATCTTGTCCCGACAAGCCGCTGGTGCTGGATTTCCAACGGGTGACCTTGAGAGACAAATGCTTCGGCTCGCCGGAAACGCGACCAGCATCTGACCACCCGCTATGCGGCAGATGGACAAGAACTCAGGCCGCCATCGCCAGCCACATCCGCAATGCCGCCGGATCGATGGAAGCTGCTTACCCCGCCAGTCTCTCCGGTCATGCCGCCTGCGTCGTTAATACCTTGAACAGCAGCCTGGCGGTTAAACCGCCTTGCGTGTTCGGTATGGCGGCACAGCGGTTTGGAGATCGGCGAACGCCACGCCCCACGGTAGCGATGCCTCGCATGACCAAGCAGCGGCATGTGCGGCAGGCTTGCACCCGCTTCAGATGCGAGACGGGTCAAGACAATCATCCTGCACAACGCCACGCGGCGGTGAGCCGGTTTCGAAAAGGGCCGGCCCCGGCCGTTCATACAAGTGGAGTTGGGGGCGCGGGGCCGGATCAAGCCTATCGCGTTGGACCCGCCGGGACCGCGCGTACATCATCCCGGCAACGCCAGGCGCTCGCCTCGCGTCATGCGGGCTTCGGCTTGGCGCGCCGAATGTCTGGACCGGCATCGCGGAGCAATGGCGCACCAGTCTACGACATGGTGCGTAGTCGCCATGCTGCCCCTGGCCAGATCGTAGGTGACCTCGGCTTGTTCGCCATGGCGAGCCGAAGCACGTTGACGGCCGTGCCGGGTGATGCGCCGTCCCAGACTATCATCCCAAAATCGGCGCGCGCCATCTCCCGGTCTTTGGCGGCGTAGATCCAGTATCCTCTAGCACCTTCAGGAGACGGGACCCGGTAGGCAGCCCAGTCGCCCAGATCATTGCGGGGTTCCTTGGCCGCATGGAAGACCCCGACATGTTTGTAGCCGTCGCCCGCGAGCAGGCCCTGCGCCTCGGCATCGGCTCCAGACGCGTCGCCAATCAGCACGCCGTGCACGGCAACAACGATTGGGCGGATCCGAGCGATGGCAGGTTCCGTCAGCTCAAATATCTCGCGTGAACCCCCTATGAATATCATCGACATCATGACTTTCCCTTCTCTCCAGGGCTCCCTCGCTCTGACCGCCGTCTCCCTCTGGCCCTGCGTGAGGGGTCACCCGAACGCCGAGACGGCGAAGCCGGCTCGGGGAGCGGCGGGACGCCGCAACTAGAGCCCGGTCGGCGGCAGGCCGGCGCGCAGACCTGCCGCTTCCGGAGGCGCTACGCGCGCGGAGCTAGTGGCCTTTGTCGGCCAGCCAGAGGCTCACGTCCTGGATCGAGCGCATGAGCACCGACGGATTGTCCCGCGCGGGAATGAAGCCCCAGCTCTGCCAGTAGCGCTCTGCCTCGGCGTCGATCGCCCGCACCACCACCGCGCGGCCGCCGACGATGTCGGCGCCGGCGACGCAGCGATACAGCGCGTCCTTGACCAAGCCGCTACCGACGCCTTGTCCGGCATAGCGGTGGTCGATGGCGAGTTGTCCGATCAGCAGGCAGGGGATCGGATCGGGCGGGCGTCCGGTGCGGATGGCGCGCGGTGCGCTATTTGGCTGGATCACGCCCGGCGCGAGGCCGTAATACCCGACGACTGTTCCCTCGTCGTGAACGACCAGGACGCGGGTAAACCCGCGGGCCTGGTTCGTTCGCGCGAAGCCGGCCAGCCAAGCATTGAGCGCCGGCTTGCCGCAATCGAAGCTGTCGAGGCGGTGTGCGTGGTCGAGGAGTTCGATGCCTGAAAGCGCCACCTAGCGGTCCCAGGGCGGGGACCGACGCAGCCGCTCGGCCGCCTTCGCCGGGGGCGCAGCGGCCGGGGCTGAGATCGCCTGCATGAAGGCGTCATAGGCTTCCGGGGACACGCGGATGACGGTTTCGTTGAGGATGGCCGCCTGCGCCTCGTGCAGTGCGGCGCGCCGCATGAACTCCGTGCGCGACAGGCCGAGCAGCTCCGCGCCGCGGTCGATGATGGTGAGATCATCGTCGCGAAACCGCATCGAGACGGGTGCTTCCTTCCTGGTGGGTGTGGTGGCCATGGCGCGCTCCTGTGCTGCGGACGTATATACGTTAGTGTAACGCGGAACGCAATACTACGTTCCCTGGCGACGTCTCGTGGCGGATGGTCTCAGGATTTCTCGCCGCATCGGTTCTTCTCGGCTTCTCGCCCCAGTCGCCATTGCCGCAACCCAGAGCAAGGTGGCTTTGGTCAGCTCCGGGGATCAATTACGGCTTAGAAAGCGCATTTGTTTTTGGCGGCCGGATGAGCGGGTCCAGAAGCGAAGTCGCTGCCATGACTGTCGCCGGACGAGCCCCGGCTATCCCGAAGCTGATGAACATCTGACGCGATGGCGACTTTCGGGCCGTCACGCCACAAAGGAGGAACGGCTATGAAGCCTGGGCGGCGGCACTTTCATTCTCAGGCGCCGCTCTATGCCACCTGTCGGCCAATGTGACATCGCCACTGCGGTCCTTCGAACAAGTCGATTCGATTCTGAATTTCGGCCTTTAGATGATTGTAGCGATTGAATCAGCGACAAGGGCTGGGCAATCGCGGTTGTGGTGACCGCGAGCCACTAAGTTTGTGCCGTACCCTTACAATGATTCATCAAGGCGTTTACCTCGGCAATCACGAGATCCGGCGTGATGTCGAACTTGCATCGGACTTTGACCGGACAATGCCGCACTTGGTCCAGACCACATCCGCGACATTCAATAACACTCATAAGCATGCTGACCAAGGGACCTCGAAACCCCCAAATCTCCGGTAGATGTGACGCCGTGAAAATGCCGATAGTAGGGCGGCCAAGCTGGGCAGCGACATGGCCGGTGCCTGAATTGTTCGAAACGACGAGGGCGGCCGAATTCACGAGACAATTGAATTCCAATTCTGACAAGTCGACAGCCGTCCGAATGTTCGCGGCCCCACGTTCCCTAGCTATCTTCGCAACCTCCTCAAGCGCTTCCAGGCATTCGCCACGGCCAACGAGGACCACCTCACCACGGGTCGAAAGAGCAGCGACAACTTTGCCAAAACTTTCAATCGGCCAATCTCGCAGGCTGGAATTGGAGAACGGAGCCACGACAATCGGGGCATTGCCTGTAGTCGAATTCTGTGGGTGACCCGCTCCGCTTTCGAAATAGGCAGCTGCCTTTGCGACCAGAAAGAGGAGGATTTCTGACACATGCTGGAGACGCACCTGCTTACGGTCAATGAACCAATCAAGCCATCTACGGGGGATTTTGTTAGCAAGCCCTATTTTTTGGACCAGCTTGTAGAAAATGGTTCTGCGCAGTTTCAGATTGAATGGCGCTATCGCAATATCGATCTGATGCATGCTGTACGGATCAACTATCGCCGCACGGTGCCTGGCGGGAACTTCAAGCAAGATCGGCCTTGTTTCTTCCGGAACACGCATATCAATGGCAAGATCAAACTCGCCGGTCAGCAGCGGCCTTATGTCCGCGGCTTCTTTGCGCGTTTTGACTTTTGGGTTGCGAGGAAAAAAGTCAAAAGCAACGTGATCGTCGGCGAGGTCGAACTGTTTTGCAGTAGCGATGTTCCAGCTTCCCACCACCAGCGTAATGTGGGCATGCGCAAAACGCTGACGAAGGTCCTTTAGAGGCCCTAGAGACATCCAAAAGTCGCCGACATGATCAAGCTTGAGGACCAAAATTCTCATCCTTGCGCTTGACTGTTCCGGCTCTTCCCAGCTGCGGTATATAATTTGATTGCCGTCGTGCTTTGTAAAATATGCCATTGCCATTCCGAAAATTATACGGTCAACACTGATAGCCCAGTGACGCGTGTGTAGGTTGGAGTGCTCCCCACTTTGTCCGCGTCTCCGCAAGAATTCTGCCATCAGATCCAAGCCGCGCTCCAGCAGGAGCTGTTGGGCGAAGTCTGCATCTCTAGCGATGGTAGCGCGCCAAGAAAGCCAGCTATGTCCCGACCCGCAATGTGAAGGGATTCGTCACGGTCTCGCATGCAGTGAGTTCGGCAACGCCGAGTAGACGGTGATCGCCAAGCCGCCGTCCCCAGATCTCGGAGCATAACGGCAGTGGCCTCGCTCTTTGGTCGATGCTGATCCTGAATGCGACCGTCGCCGCCGGCGACGACACCGCCGGCCGCATTGACCGTCTCGGGCACGCCCTGTCGCTGTGGTCCCGCATCACGGTCGCTAGCAAGGACCCGCCGCAGCCGCTTTTTTCTGCGCGTCCGGTCGTCCAAGGTGAAGTGGACGAATCAACCCTGTGATGAAGTCGACTGCCTGCCAGCGGTGAGGTGGCAGGCGGCATCGATGAACACCATTATTCGCCGAGCTTGGATAGCGGCACCTCTATCACGCTGAGAGCCTGTTATGCTGGTCCAGCGTTTGATCGCAGTCTTGATCCATGCGAGCAGCTTGTGAGGGATGCAATCGAACGAGGCGCTGCTCCCACAGCCGTCGCAGGCCCTCCATCAGAGCTTCACGCTTAGCCTGATCCGGCGCAATTGTATTGAGGAGATCTCCCAACACGGCTTCGCCCTCAATCCGCATCAGCAGATTAAACAAGTCGTGTGAAATTCGTACACTGTCACTGCTGAAGTGGGTCGTGCTGATCTCGCAGTGAGTCTCCCGACGATCTGGCGCTTTGTAAGCGCGGGTTTGATGGAGGGACACATAGGGCGGCAACGAAACCGCAAGCGCAGTCCAATCCTGCAGCGTTGCAGCCCGCTTTTTTACCAGGAAGGGCCCGACCACAAGTCCATCCAGCTCTGTCGTCAGAAAGGTGGCAATCGCGTCTGCAACCGAATCCACGATCGGTTCGGCATTGTTGTTAAAGGACGTATTGAGCAGAATTGGAGTGCCTGTGCGCTTCTTGAACGCATTGATGACCTCCCAGTACGCGGGATTGGCGTTGCGCGATACTGTTTGCAGGCGAGCGGTACCGTCGACGTGCGTGATGGCACCGAGCAAGGCGCGCTTTGAGTCACGCACGCGAACGACGAAATTCATGAATGGAAATTCGTGCCTACCGTCCGGGAGGTCGAAAAATTCGCTCGCATCCTCCTCCAGCACAGATGGCGCGAAGGGCCGATAGCCTTCGCGCTTCTTGACCATCGCATTGATCCGGTCCTTGTTTGCGGCGGGCCGAGGGTCGGCAAGAATGCTGCGGTTGCCCAGCGCACGTGGCCCAAACTCCGAACGACCCTGCACCCAGCCGATCACGGCGCCGTTGGCGATCCAGTCGGCTGCACTGCTTGCCACGTCATCAGAGCGTTCAACCTCGAGATGTCCGGCCCATGCATTCAGTTCCTGTTGCACGGCGCGCTCGCTCCCGAGATCAGGACCCCAATAGACCTCCTGCAGTCGCTCACACGGCGCGGGGCGGCCCATCTCGTTAGAGACTATCAGCGCAGCTCCCAATGCGCAGCCAGCGTCGTGAGACGCGGGTTGCACGAAAATGTCTTCGAAAAGCCCTGAATACAGCAGCTTACCGTTCATCGTGCAGTTGTGGGCCACCCCCCCCGCCAGGCACAACCGCTTCATGCCGGTGGCCTCACGGTGATGCCGGAGAATGTGGAACACGATCCGCTCAAGCGCTTCCTGCAGTGACGCACTCACATCTCGATGCTGCTGGGTGAAGGGCATTCCCTTTCGCCTGACCTCGATATTGCGGAGCAACGCCGGACCGATGCGGTCGAGGTGAACACGGTAGCCACCGCCGTTGGCGGAGAGCTCGTAGAACTGCTCGAAGAGCTCGCGATAGGGAGCGGGGTCGCCGTAGGGCGCGAGTCCCATTACCTTATACTCGTCGAACAAGCCGTAGCCGAGATAGCGGATCGTCTCGAGATAAAACAGCCCAAGAGAATTGTTCTCGGGGAAAGCCTCGAGTTGCGTAATTTCTGTGCCAGACCCTACCGCCAAGAGGCCCGATAGGAAATCACCAGAGCCATCAATCGCTAGAATGAGACTTTGTTCGAAGCCCGACATTGCAAAGGCGCTCACGGCGTGCGCCTGATGATGACTTACGAATGAAATACGCGAACTGTCCAACTTAGTGCCGAACTCACGCGTTAACAGATCCTGCACCAACGTTTTAGCATCCAACGGAATGGAGAGAATGTCCGGGTGGGATGCGGACATACCTTCAAGCATGGCGTTGGCATAGGGCTCGCTGGCGTAGAGCGCGACACGATCAATGTCGTTGAGCTGAACCCCCGCCGCTGACAGACAGTATTGAATCGAACGAATTGGGAGCTTGTTGGAGTGTTTCATCCGATTGAGGCGTTCCTCTTCGACGGCTGCTATCACCCGTCCGTCTCGGACGAGCACCGCGGCGCCATCGTGCATAAAGGCGTTCCGAAGCTCGAATCGGTTTTCATGGACTTGGTCAAGTCCGCCGCTAATTCCTAGACACAGCATTTCTTTCTCCACATAGTGACGGGCAAGCCAAATTGGCCTGCCTCAGACCGTTTCCAACTAAATAGGCCGCGTTGTCGCTTGCAGCTGCAACCGCCTGTCAGGCATCACCGGCATCAAAGAACGCCTCATAAGGGTCCGCCTGAATCAACATGAGATGCTTCGATCGTGGCGCCTGCCGTTCCATGACGCCGAGAGCTTGGCTGGATCATCGAATCTTGAGCGGCTGCTGACTTGCATGCCGGCGATGCCGTTTTCATCTGCAGCACGAACTTGTGACGCGGGCTGCCTATATCCTTGCGAAGGGGCGGCTGTTGACGAATAATGCCGCGCCGTGAACTGGCCCGATTTCATTCCCCGAAAGACCGTCGCACAGGCGAGTGACATGTGCTGCACTGTCCGCCTGCTTCCCGGTCGCACATCCGATAACGCCTTCGCTTGTGCAGGAGGCCGCATCGCGTCATTCGTCGGCCAAACATGGCACCGACTGGAAGCCCGGCAATACCGCGTAGATGTAAAGTGCGCTGATGTTGTATGGTAGCGCTGCCGGCCGGGTCTCCAATCCGCTGCCCAAACGAGCGGACTGCCTGCGGCAAAAAGCCCGCCACAAGCAGAATCGCGCTGGGCAGCTGGCTCGCCTGCAAGACTTCGCAGCTCAGGAACATTGGGGACGACTAGCGTCGAACCGCCGACATGATCGGCCAGTTGCAACTCACTTCTCGGCACGACCTCCACTGCACGTCAGGGCGCATGGAAGATTTTCTCCTTTGGATGGGTGATCGGTGCGGACGTGCTTTTGTCCATGCAAGATTTCCGAAGAGTTATGAAATCGTTTGTTTCGATCAAAGTCATCCACACTATGAATAGCTGCCGGACATGCGCTTCAAAGGGGCTTCAGGCTTCCCGGATGGCTACTCCGATTCGAAGCGCGTGGCATTCCATGCGCTCTATGACAACATTTTTCAGCAAAGGGTATGAGAGCAAACCCACACTTCTTTTTCAGAAGTCGCTTCGAAGCAGCCGAGGCCTTGATGGGCTTCTTCACCAAGTTCGGCGATGGTGCCGCAGACATTCTTCCTCTTTCCGGGCTGAACAAGCGCAGAGTTCGCGCCTTGGCAGTGTATCTGGGCGCTCCGTCTGATCTTGTTGAAAAGATCCCGACCGCCGACCTGGAGAACCTCGTCCCGGTCTCACATACGATGAGATTGACGACTTCCTCGAAGGCCAAGAGATCAACGAAGCGGCGCACAGGCGTATACTTCATGCGCATTCCAGCACAGCCCATAAGCGAGCGCTTCCCGTCACAACGATTGCCATGACGGGTTCGATATTTAGGCATCGGCAATAGCGTCTCAACATACACGATCGATGGGCTTGCCGCAGTTAGGCAGCTAGCGGCCTGAATTACCGCTGGAGCGAAGCGCTGCTCTTTCAGCCCGCATGCGGTCATGAGGTTGACAGTGTCGGCACGTATCGCCGAGGCCGGCACGCGAACTCATTCTCCCTGAATGCCTGCTCTATCGATCTTCCGCAGCGTACCCACTTGACCGGTCGCTTCGACATTCCAGGCACCCGGATTGTAGCCGATCCTTGCCGCTCTCCTTCGGCCGGTCGCAATGCTAGACGTGCGGCCGTTACGCGATGCAGAGCTGGTTGTCAGATGCGTGATGCGAAACGTGAGATGCAGCTCCAGTTTTGGCGATGGCGGGCTCGCCGCATTGTTGATATTCTCCGCACGGAACAGGCGCGCAAATGACACCGGATTCAGAGAAGGCCGAGGCGGTCGAGCAGTTACTTGATACACCTGACCTTGCAACCGCACTGGAAAGCGAACAGTTCAAGAAATTCCTCGACCAGGTGCCGATCGCCATAGCCGTTTCGGACCTTGCCGGTGAAGAGCGCGTGGTCTACGCCAATCCGGAATTCGAGAAACTCTCAGGCCTGATGGCCGCCAGGCTCACCCAAGAAAACTGGGCGGCCCTTTTAGGGACGGGCCTCCATCAGCAAAAGGACAGGCCGCTAGCCGAGGCGGTGGTCGAGGGAACCGATTTGGTCGGCACCTTCAGGCTGGAGCGCGGCGAGGACAAACCCGCGATCGTCGACGTTTATTCCAACGTGATCGAGGACGACAACGGCAAGATGTGCTTCCGGCTGGTGGCCCTGGTCGACGTATCGGCTCACGGCGAGGCGGGAGATCAGCGCTCGGTGGAGGAGCGTGTCAGCGAGAAAGACACGCTGCTGCGCGAACTGCAGCACCGGGTGAAGAACAACCTGCAGATGATCACCGCGCTGATCCGGCTGGAAAGCCGCAACGCGACCGAGGCCGACCGGAGACGGTTTGAGCGGCTCGCCGGTCGCGTCGACGCTCTGGCGATCCTCTACCAGACGCTAACGGCCGACGAGCCGAAGGAGGAGGTCGATCTTGGCGTCTATCTCAGCCAGATCGCGTCCGCGGTGATGAGCTCGCATGCAGTCGAGGGGATCCGCCTGGATATGAAGGTGGATACATATCCCGTGTCAATAAACGTCGCCATGCCGGCGGGACTGGTCGTGAACGAACTGCTGACCAATTCACTGAAGCATGCGTTCAAAGGACGCGATGGCGGCACGATAACGCTGCACAGCATCGTCAATGGCGACGGCTGCCGGGTTATAGTGGCGGACGACGGAATCGGCCTGCCGGAAGGCGAGACGTGGCCCAAGCCAGGGAAGCTCGGAGCGCTGATCGCGCGCTCGCTGACCGAGAACGCCAAGGCGCAGCTCGCCGTCGAGTCCAGCGCCAACAAAGGGACGAAGGTGACCATCGTTTTCAAGCGGTCGGCGGCAGCAAGCTGAACGGTTGCTGTCGAACATAGCAGGCTGGCGGCTGGCTTCATGTCGCGGCTTTGAGCAGGTGGCTGCAAATAGGCTAGGTCGCCCTTCACGGCCTGCTTCACATGGTCGAGGTCTTCCATTATGCTCCAGGCTTGCTGCTTCTGACTTCGGCGGCCAGTCCATCCCCACCTAGCGGAAGCCACTCCCGCCTGATTGCGTTGCGGCTTGAGTCTTGACGGCGGGGGCACCTGACGCCTTCGCGCTCATCACGCGCGGGCCGGCAATTCAGCAGCGAGTCATCGCTTGGCCAATCTTGCCGAGGACGAAGGTCTAACCTACAAATAAAATTGGTCCGACTGTTCGTGGCCGGAGGTAACCGCGAATTTGCGCTATCGGGACAGGAGAGCAGTGCTGTAGGCAAACCGCGATGCGTGCATTCGTTCGATTGGTTCTACGATTATCCTGACGCCTGGGGTGACCAGTTGCACCAGTATTTCCTACTACGCGCAATCTTTGCAGGGTCATGTGCAGATCATCGCGGCCCGCCAAGACATCGGAAAACTGATCGACGATCCTTCAACCCCTGAGATATTGCGCGCCCGAATGGCATCGGCGGCCGCCATATAATAGTTTGCGGCAAAGACGGCCGCGATCGAACGGCTGAGGACGCGCTACCAACAGATTGCGCGACAGACGATGGGGTGGATACCGCGGATACGACGCCTGGTTCGATGCTCCGATCAACAACGCGAAGCTCGCCGCGACTTCCGTCTACAGCGATTCGGTTCAAAGGCTTGGCGCGTTGGACAAAGCTCGCAGCGCCGAAGCGCGATGCATAGAAGCGGGGATAGTCGCCCGAACACAAGTCGAACAAGCGGAGTGGTCGACCGTTTCGTCCTCCCCGGGGACGAGCCGGTTGCTCTGGCCTGGGGCGACCTGATGGGTCTTGCGGAGCACCGTCTCCAGCATGGCGATCAGGTCTTCGGGAAGTATGGCCTCATTCTGCACAGACGGTTTTGCGTGGCTGTTACGGATGCCGGCGGGCACGGTGGCGATATGGCGGTCCTTTCGATCGAGCGGCTCGCCACGCTGCGTATAATTCCACGCCAGGGAGGAGAGACGGCGCTCGATCGTCGCCACAGAGTTTGGTTTCTTGTCTCCTGTAACCTTTCTGGATCCACAGGCCGTGATGTAGAGGCCGACGGTCTGCGGATCAGGCGGCAACACCTCGAGGTGCTGCCGGCGCGCCCAGGCGCAAAAAATCCGCTCTCGACCGAGCGGCGTCAGACCGGTATTCTTATGGATGTTCATCCGGTCACCCTGGAGTCACTGAAGCTTCGACAATCTCAGCTTTCCCGGTTCGGACCGGATGGACAACCTACTGAAAGCTCACAACTAGCTACCAATGCGATCAGCTTTCGGGCTATCGGGCGCATCCAGGGAGGATGGGTATGTTCTTGGCTAACGGGCTCAAGCTGCGGGACCGCGGGTGCACGCTGGCACTGATGTTGGCGATCATATGTGTATGTGCGCCTGCACTGGCGGCAAACGCGTCGGATCAGGCGTGCCGGTCCATCGCCAAGCTCAAAATTCCAAGCGTGATCTTTACCGAGGCTAGCCTTCAAAAGCCGCAGGAGATCCCCGCAGATCCCTTCACTGCATTCACCGGCGCCTCGCCTCAGGCGGTAAAAGTGGGCGGGCACTGCCTTGTCCGAGGTGTTATCGGGAAACGCCAGGGGGTCGATGGTCAATCATATGGCACCCGGTTTGAGGTGCGTCTTCCGACGACCTGGAACGACATGTTCCTTTTCCAGGGCGGCGGCGCAGTTGATGGCTTCCTGGCGCCGGCCGTCGGGACCATTCCTTGCCGGAACTCGACCGCGGCTCCCGGGCTCTTGCGCGGCTACGCTGTTGTAAGCATGGATGGCGGGCACCCAAGCCCCGATCCGGCTTTCGGGGTCGATCAAGCCGCACGCATTGATTTTGCGTACGCCTCCATTGGCAAAGTCACTTCGGTCTCGAAGCAGGTGATTGCCAAGTTCTATGGGGCGGCTCCGAAAAAGTCGGTGTTCATGGGATGCTCGAATGGCGGTCGTGAGGCGTTGATAGCGGCTCAGCGATATCCGCTCGAGTTCGACGGCATTGTTGCAGGTAGCCCGGGTTTTCGTCTCAGTGCCGCCAACATTGCCGAAGCCTGGGATACTCGCCAGTACATGAGCATCGCTCCCAAGGATGAGGCCGGCCATCCCATTCTATCCCGCGCCTTCTCCCAGCAGGATCTGAACATCGTCGCCAAGGCGGTTCTCGCTGCCTGTGATGCCCGCGATGGCATTGAGGATGGCGTCATCAACGCCTGGCAGCAGTGCCGGTTCGACCCAAAGGTCCTGTCCTGCCAAGGCGATAAGACGGACAGCTGCCTCACGGCTGGTCAAGTGCAGGCCATGAGCCGCGCGTTCGCGGGTCCGGAAAGCTCCGATGGCGAAAAGCTTTACAGCGATTGGCCATATGATACGGGCGTTGCGGGCGCGGACTGGAGAATGTGGAAGCTGGGCAATTCCCCCACTTCCCAGTCGGATGCAAATAACATCGTTCTGGGAGCCCGCTCGCTTCAATACTACTTCATGACGCCCCCGGCGCCGAATTTTGACCCCCTGAAGTTCGACTTCGACAACGATCCGGCACGCGTTGCGGATACGGCCAAGCTCAATGATGCGACCGGCACGTATCTCGCCAGCTTCGCTGCCCACGGTGGAAAGCTGCTCTTGTTTCAGGGACTTTCCGATCCGGTCTTCTCAGCCAACGATCTGGTGCGCTGGTACAAGCAAGTCGTCGAGGTCACAAGCGGCGGCGATTTGGAAGCGGCTCGCCGTTTCGTGCGCATGTTCATAATCCCGGGGATGACCCACTGCGGCGATGGCCAAGCCTTCGACGACTTTGATCCTTTGGCCGCCATCGAGGGCTGGATAAACCAAGACAAGGCTCCGGATTCTCTCGCGGCTGGCAGCAAGGCATTCCCCGGCAAGCACCAGCCGATCTGCGCTTATCCCACTCAAGCTGCCTATGGCGGTAAGGGAAATCCCGATGAGATCGCGAGCTATTCGTGTCGGGGATAAGAGACCTCGTCATTTGTTCGCTTCAATCTGCGCGCATTCCCGGAACAGGTCTCCCGGACCAAGGATCGGTTGGAAAAGCTAAACCCGGAATTTGTGGGCCGTGCCATAACGCAGTTGATGATCATGCCTGACTACGAAGCGTCGGCCGCCGATAGTCTGGACACAGCGCTCGCTGTGCTCGATGAGGTAATTGTTATCGCCTGAGATCTGACCGCCTCATCCCAGCGGACAAAACGGGGGCATCAGAGCCCGGACGCCTTGGTGAGATTTACGCGGAAACGATCGCGCCGGCGCTGATAATTTCGCGTCATCTCCGCGGAGGCATGGCCGAGCTGTTTTTGCACATAGCGTTCGTCGACCTCGGCCGACGAGGCGAGGCCGGCGCGCAGTGAGTGGCCGGCGAATTTTCTTGGCCCGTTCGCCCTCCGACAGATCGCCGCGCACGCCGGCGGCGAGCGCCGTGCGCTTGACCAGGCGTGCGACCTCCTGGTCGTTCAAGCGATCGGCACCGACGGCTCTGCCTTGACCAGCAACGCGCCGAAACAGCGGTCCGTGCGCAATGCGCGCCAGTCTTAGCCAGGTCTGCAGAGCGACCACAGGGCAGGTGGCGTCGGAGGAGCCGCGGCCGATTTCGACCTCGCGCCAGCCGGTTTTGCCGCGCAATGTGACAAGCAGACCCTTATCGGCAAAAATCTCGACCCAGCCGCGCCCGTCCTCGGTCTGATCCCTGCCGACGTCGAGGCCGACGATTTCGGATCGGCGAAGGCCGCCGGCGAAACCCAAAAGCAGCATGGCGCGGTCGCGCAGACCACGCAGCGTGCCGCGGTCGAGGGTCTCGAACATGCGATCAGATCCTCGGGCAGGATCGCTTCCTTCTGCCGGGGAGGGTGTTTGGACCGGAGACATCGCGAACAGATGTGCGAGGACATCGCGAACAGTTTTGCGCTTTTGCGCGAGGGGGTTCGGGATGCCATTCGAGGACAGAAGCGTGATGAAGCAGAAGCTGGAGTTTGTGAGGCTGGCGTCGGCGAAAGGAGCGAATGTAAGCGTGCTGTGCCAGCGCTTCGGTATCGGCCGGACCTGTGGCCACAAGCTGCTTTCGCGCTATCGGATCGAGGGGGAGGCTGGGCTGGTCGAACAGTCGCGGCGGCCACGATCGAGCCCGGCGCGCAGCGCGCCGGAGGTGGAAGCGGCGGCCCTTGCGGTGCGTATGGCGCATCCGGCTTGGGGTGGACGCAAGATCGCGCGTGTGCTTGCCCGCGAGGGTATCGGCACGCCGGCGGCCTCGACGGTAACCGGCATCCTGCGTCGCAACGGCATTGAGTTGGGAACGTCGGGCGGTGGAGCGCAGTCCTTCATCCGCTTCGAGCATGCCGCCCCCAACGATCTGTGGCAGATGGACTTCAAGGGTCACGTCGCCTTGCGTTGCGGCCGCCTGCATCCGCTCACCGTGCTTGATGACCATTCGCGCTTCTCGGTCGCGCTGTCGGCCTGCGCCGACCAGACCACCGCAACCGTAAAAGCCCGGCTGGTCGCCGCCTTCCGCCGCTATGGCTTGCCGTGGCGCATCGCCACCGATAATGGCCCGCCCTGGGGCGATGGCGGCCGCAACGACTTCACGCTGCTCACCGTCTGGCTGATCGAAACCGGCATCGCCGTCAGCCACTCCAGGCCTTGCCATCCCCAGACCCTCGGCAAGGACGAGCGCTTCCATCGCTCGCTCAAGGCCGAGGCGCTGCAGGGACCGCCCTTCGCCGATCTCGCCAAGGCCCAGGACGCATTCGACCAGTGGCGCCATGTCTACAACGCCCAGCGTCCCCACGATGCGCTGGACGGCGGCGTGCCGCTCGATCGCTACTGGGCATCGCTGCGCCCTTATCGCGAAACGGTCGAGCCGTTCGAATACGCCAAGGGCGATCTCATCCGCCGCGTACAGCAGCATGGCTTCGTCTCCATTCTTGGCCGCACCATGCGTTTGTGCAGGGCCTTCACAGGAAAATCCGTCGCCTTCAGGCCCACCGCCACAGACGGTGTCTTCGACGCCTGGTTCAGACATCAGAAAATAGAAACCATCGACCTCAATGTCCTGGCGCGATAGCATGCAAAACTGTTCGCGATGTCCTCGCACATCTGTTCGCGATGTCTCCGGTCCAAACAGGAGGGGAGGCGTGGGTGTTGCGAACGCCAGCCATCACCGTGGCGATATGCCGGTCCTTGCGGTCCAGCGGCTGGCCGCGCGGGCAAAATTCCAGGAGAGCCACGAAAGCCGGCGCTCGATGGTTGAAACGGTGTTGGGCTTTTTGTCGCCAGTGGCCGTACCTGACGCGCAGGCGGCGATATAGAGCCCGACGACCTCAGGATCGGGCGGGAACATCTCGATGCCTTGGCGCCGGCACCAGCTCGAAAAATGCTTCCAGTCGGCTGCGTAGGCGCGGCGCGTGTTGGCCGAACTCGCCGCCTCGATATAATCGCGCGCGCGGCCGGCGAGCGCCTCAAGCTGCGCAGGCAGGCTGGAATTGGCAATGGCTGGAAGGGGAGGGGACGAGGCTAGGTCGGCATCGCCCATCTGCATGACGATATCGATGATGTCGGGCAAAGCCGCGGCGCTTTGTGTGTGAAGCTTGTCCGAAATTCGTAGCATATTTCGGACATCTTGACCGTCACTTCGTCCGAAATCGGACCACAGATTTCGGACAAAGCCCCAGCATCAACCCGCCAATATCTCGATCTGCCGTCGCCGCTGCAAACGTCGCCTGTGAGAGGCGAGCCGCCTCTAAACTGGTCGTATATCCCGATTAATAATAAGAATGTAGTCAACTTCCATATTTTAGAGGGCACGCATGCTGCCACTCAACCGGCCTGATCACCACACAAAGTGAGGAAGAACCTGGTTAGGTGCAAAGCGACAATTGCCTCGACAGCGGGTCCCGGAAGGTTTATGCTGCCCAGTCTTACCGCAATCCGAAATGGCGATTGAGTACCTTCACGAGTGAAGGGATTCCCGCGGTCTTAGAGATGAGTTGTCGAATGGCGCGAAGTCGCACAGAATCGCGAAGTCGCACAGAATCGTGTGTTTGATACCGATCAGGATCGCGAGCTATTTCAGGCGCAGAGAGGTCTTGCGCCCGATGCACGAGTTGCTCCCGGTCCAACGGAAGTGAATGGGGTGGAACTGCTTTGTCGACCAAATTGTTGACGGAACGTCCGGCGCCCATTGTTGCTACATGTCTGGATTCTTGGGGCGTTTTGGATGATGCAATCCACCATCTCACTCCAAAGGGCAGTGGAATCTGGAACAATGTCGCTTTTGTACGCAGGACATCCTTCGCGCCCGATTGGCATATTGTCTTTAACTCTGCTTCTATTTTTGGGCTCCCTGTTGATATCGAGGCGAGTCCAAACAGGACAATTTTTGCAATCGGCGAACCGCCGACGAAAGCTCATCGCGCATTTCATGAAGGGCAGGGGAAAAATACCATCGTCCTGACGTCTGACGCAGAGCTGGCTGCTCGGCAGAATGCAGAGCGCCGATTCGTTTTGTCTCCACCTATCACTCGGTCTTGGTCTGTAACAAAGACATATGACCAACTTCTGGTCAGCGAAGTCGTGGACAAGCCGCTTCGGCTCTCATGGATTACCAGTAACATCGCCCTGCTTAAAGGGCATCGATATCGGCTGGCGTTTCTGGAACGGCTGAGAGAGGAGCTCGATTTTGACCTGTTCGGCCGAGGTTTTCGGCTGATTGGAGATAAATGGGACGCACTCGCACCGTACCGTTACAGTATAGCTTTCGAGAATACTCGTGCTGATTACTATTTTACAGAGAAGCTTATGGACTGCTTCGTTGCTGAAACAATGCCGATCTATTACGGCAGCCCGGCAATCACGAGGTTCTTCCCTTCCGACTCAATGGTTCTGATTGACCCAGAGGACAAGAACGTAATCCAAAAAATTCAAGAAATCATCGACTCGGACCTCTGGAAGGAGCGTCGCGGCGCAATACAAGAGGCGAAGCGGTTGGTTCTTGAGAAATACAATACGTTTGCTTATCTCGCGGGCTTCATCGAAAGCGTTCACGATAAACCCTTACCGCCGGAAGTTATACACATCGGTTCGCCTGCGGTCGATTTTGGGAGAGACGAATGAAGTACTCCAACGCTCGCTTCGCGTGCCCGGCGGTTGGTGGTCTGGCGAGATCGGTACGGAGCGCTCGGCGGAGAATGCCTACCTGCGCAGACGGGCGGGCACGGGCGCACGAGGTCATGCGCCCCGGCTGCCGCTGATCAGACGAACTGGGGAAGGCCAGGAACGGAATTGAGGACCTCGTCCACGAGTTCGTCGCCGGCATGTTCCTTGGCGAAGGCGATCGTCTCGTTGGCGATGGCGGCGATCTTTAGAATGCTGAGACCCTCACTCATCAATTGCTGGCCGAGCCCCATGAGGCCGCCTCCGCCCTCTGGGTCGTTGCCATTATACTTCGCCACTAATTCCGAAGCTCCGGGAATGGCCGCGATCATGCGCGCAACGGGACCGTCGGCCGCGTGGCGTTGCAGGAAACCCAGCATTAACCCAACGGCCTTCTCTGCGAGAGCCGGGCCGATGCCGGCACCAGTGGCGATGCGCGATAAGAATTCTTCCATGGCAGGGTTCGTCTCTCTTTAATGAGGTTTACACGGGGCCGGTCCGGCGCCCAAAGCGCCCTTGGCCGAAGCACAATTGAACTCCACAAAAATAGGCCGGCGGAAGTGCTATTGCAACTGCGCGTAAAACCGCCTCTGTCAACGCAAGCTGCGTCGGACGTGCGTGTTTCGCAAAAACGGGACAGTCGTTCCGCTAAATCGCGGACAGCAGTTTCACTAATTCGCGGACAGCAGGATGGAGTCGGCGCTCGGTTGCCTGGTTGAAGTCATTTGCGATTGATTTCGCCGTTTTCGGCGCCGGTCAAGGGCGGCGGTGTTTTTTGCTTTCTCATGCTGTCGCCTTCGAGGGTGATGCGATGGGCGTTGTGGATGATCCGGCCGAGAATGGCGTCGGCTATTGTCGGCTCCGCGAATGCTTCATGATGCACCTTTCCTTGATCGCCTGGTCCGTTGCAGTCGGCGTTGAAGTTGATCGATCTGGTCGCTGGAAAGGTTTCCGCTTGGCCGCGGGCGTCACCATTTCTTTCCCACAAGATCCTTCAACGCGGCATTGTCGAGCATGGCGTCGGCCAGAAGCCGCTTCAGCCGCGTGTTCTCGTCCTCCAGAGCCTTCAGTCGCCGAGCCTCGGAGACATCCATCCCGCCGAAGCGGGCCTTCCAGTTGTAAATCGAGGCGTCGCTGACCCCGTGCTTGCGGCACAGATCGGCAACCGATACCCCGGCCTCATGTTCCTTCAAAATTCCGATGATCTGCTCTTCAGAGAAGCGGCTACGTTTCATGTCCTGGTCCTCTCGATGGGCCAGAACGAACTTCAAACCGGATTAGATAAGAGGGGCAAGGTCAAGGTCGATGACTCAACTGTTGTGTGGGGAGAGCTCTTACTTCTCATTCGCTCCAAATGCGGACGCGGCGCACGAGCTCGGAAGTTGAGATCCCGTAGCGATCGTGAAGCGTCGGCAGCGCGCCAGCGTCGAGGAACTCGTCGGGCAGGGCGATCTGGCGAAAGACTGGGGTCACTCTCTCGCGCATCAGCAGCGCGGCAACGCCTTCGCCAAGGCCACCAATGATGGTGTGGTTCTCCGCCGCCACCACCAGCCGTCCCGAACGGCGCGCGGCAGCGAGTATCGCCTCCGTATCCAGAGGTTTGATCGTCGGAACGTGCAGAACGGCGCAGCCGATCCTGTCGGCTTCAAGCGCCTTCGCGGCCTCCAGCGCGCGCATGGTCATCAGGCCGCTGGAAATGAACAATACGTCCGCGCCCTCGCGCAGCATTCGCGCCTTGCCGATTTCAAATGTATAGTCGTCTTCGTCGAGCACGACAGGAACCTTACCGCGCGAAAGCCGCATGTAGACCGGCCCGTTGTAGTCCGCGATCGCCTCCGTGGCCTGTTCGATGTCGAGCGCGTCGCAAGGGTCGATGATCGTCAGGTTCGGCATCCCGCGGAAGATCGCGATGTCCTCCGTCGCCTGGTGGCTGGGGCCGTAGCCGGTCGTCAGCCCCGGTAAGGCGCAGACGATCTTCACATTGAGTTTCTCCTCGGCGATCGCCATGCAGATGAAATCGTAGGCACGTCGCGATGCGAAGACGGCGTAGGTGGTGGCGAAGGGCGTAAAACCCTCCCGCGCCAAGCCGGCGGCGGCGCTCATCAGCACCTGCTCCGCCATGCCCATCTGATAGAAGCGGTCCGGATGCTCCTGTGCGAAGACATGGAGATCGGTGTATTTCGCGAGGTCCGCCGTCAGGCCAACTATCCCGGGCCGCTGGTGCGCCAGTCTGGCCAGTGTGTGCCCGAACGGCGCATTGCGTGTCGGTACGCCATCGGGCGCGATCGACGCGATCATCGCCGATGTGGTCTTGCGCTCACCGGCATTGGCGGCGTGGCGCGGCGCGAACTTTGACAACCTCAACGCGGACGTCCCTTTTCCAAAGCTTCGAGCGCTAACGTCCATTCGTGCGGTTCGACGCGGATGAAATGCGTGATGTCGCGGGTTTCCAGGAATGGCACACCCTTGGCCATGCGCGTATCGCAAACGATCACACGCGGACGAGGTTCCTTCAGGCCGCGCGCCATGTCGAAGGCCTTGCGGACCGCCTCGATGTCGTTGCCGTCGACGCGCTGCGCATGCCAGCCGAACGCCTCGAACTTGTCGGTCACCGGTTCGGAGGAGAGCATGGCCGTCGACGGACCATCGGCCTGCTGATTGTTGAAGTCGACAATGGCAATGAGATTGTCGAGCTTGTGGTGGGCGGCCGACATCGCGGCTTCCCAGGTCGAGCCCTCACCGAGCTCGCCGTCCGACAAAAGATTGTAGACGAAACTGTCGCTTCGCTTGCGCGTCAGCCCCATGCACATGCCAACGGCAATGCCAAGGCCGTGACCGAGCGAGCCGCCGGTGATCTCCATGCCGGGCGTGTATGGCGCCATGCCGGACATCGGCATACGGCTTTCATCGCTGCCATAGGTTTCGAGCTCTTCCTCCGGCAGCACGCCCGCTTCGATCAGAGCCGCGTAGAGCGCGATCGCATAGTGTCCGATCGACAGCAGGAAGCGGTCGCGTCCCTCCCACAACGTGTCCTCCGGCCGGTAACGAAGCGCATGGAAATAGGCGACGGCAAGCACGTCGGCGACACCCAGCGCCTGTCCGACATAACCTTGGCCCTGGACTTGACCCATCCGCACGGCGTGTCGGCGGATACGATAGGCTCGTTCGGCCAGGCTGACATTGCTGCCAGCGCGAGGCATCTCAAGCTCCGTTGTCCACTCAGCCATGGATTAGCATCCCACCGTTGACATCGATCACGGCGCCGGTGATGTAGCTGGCCAGATCGGAAGCCAGGAAGAGATAGGCGCCGGCTACGTCGCGCGCCTCGCCCAGCCGGCTGAGCGGGATTCCCTTGATGATGTCGGCGCGCATGGCGTTGGTCAGTTTGCCGCCGGTGATGTCGGTCTGGATCAGGCCCGGTGTGATGCAGTTGACGCGGATGCCTTCGGGACCGAATTCGCGCGCCATGGCCTTGGCAAGCCCCAGAACACCCGCCTTGGCAGCCGAATAGTGCGGGCCACCGAAGATGCCGCCGCCGCGCTGGGCCGAAACTGACGACATGCAGATGATCGAGCCGCCGCCATTTTCGCGCATGTTCGGGATGAATGCCTGGCTGAGATGGAGCACGCCGCGTAGGTTGACATCGAGGATGCGGTCCCAGTCAGCCGCGCTGATCTCCAGCGTCTTGACCGGCTGCGTGACGCCCGCATTGTTGCAGAGCACATCGATCCTGCCCAAGGTTTCTGTCACTTGCGCCGCCGCCCTCTTGCAGGCGTCGAGGTCCGCGACGTTGCACGCAAGGCCGATATGGTCGGGTCCAAGCGACGCAGCGGCGTCACGCGCTTGCCCGTCATCGAGGTCGAGTATTGCAACGCGAGCCCCGTGCTGTACCATCAGCGCTGCCGTGGAGCGGCCAATTCCCCGGGGGCCCGCGGCCCCCGAAATCACCACGGCCTTGCCCTTCAGCAACAAGTCGAACTCTCCTGCTATTTCTGTTTGCCGGTGATCTAAAGTCGGTAGAACCGGGCGGCGTTGTCATGGAACAGCGCGAGCCGCTCCTCGTGCGGGTGGGCGATCGTAATTTCCTTGAAGGCGTTCAAAATGGCGTCGAAGCTCGAGAACAGCTTGTCGACGGGGAAGTTCGTCGCGAACATCGAGCGGCCGACGCCGAAGGCTGCGATCGCCTCCTCGACATAAGGACGGATCGAGAACGTGGTCCAAGTCCAGTCGCCCATGCCGAGGCCCGAGATCCAGGCGACGTTCGGCGCTTGCGCTAACTGGTGCATGCCTTTTTTCCAGGCGCCAAAATGCTCGGCGCCCTCGACCTGCATGCCGGTGTGATTGAGAATGATCTGCACGTCGGGAAAGTCGCGCGCCAGTTCGAGGAACTCGCTCATCTGCGGATAGTAGAGCTGCGGGTCGAAGCTCAGCCCGCGCTTCGCCAGCTCCCGGAAGCCGCGCCGCCATTCGGGCGTACGACTGACCTCCGGCCGCGCCAGATAGGTCTTGGCGGGGTCGGGATGATAATTCATCGGCTGCCGCATGCCGCGGAAGTTCGGATATTCCATGTGGCGGTCGAGGAGGTCGCCGACGTCGGGTTGGGACAGGTCGGCATAGCCGACGATGCCATGCGGAAAGCCTCGCTTGTTGGCGATCTCCTGCAGCCAGCGCGTTTCCCCAACCGGATCGCCGGGATCGAGAAGCAGCACTTCGGCTCCGGTGGAAAGGGCACGAGCGATCTGGACGATCTGGCCTTCGTGGAGGGACAATTTGCGTGCCGGCATTATCGATGATCGCTTCGCCGATCGCTGGGTCGATCAGCTGGAGCGCTCCGAGCGCAGTTTCGCGCGTGCGGCGACGGCTGATCTGCCACCAGCCCGACCTCGCATGCACAATGCCGATGTTTTCCGCGACCGGACAGCTCGGGCAACAGCGCCAGCTCCTGATGCACCACCGCGATGATCGGGCTGTTGTGGTCGGCCTTCGACGAGGCGAAGCCAATCTCGCCGGCTTCGCGTGAGGTCAGCCCTGTGACGATGCGGATGAGAGTGCTTTTGCCGGCGCCGTTGCCGCCCAGGAGCGCGTGGATTTCGTCGGCCCGGACCTGAAAACTCACACCCCGCAGGACACGGGTTGCGTCATAACTCTTCTCGATATTGGCAGCTTCGATCAGGGGCTTCCTGGTCAATACCTGTCCAACTCCCGGCACGTTGCCGGCCTACCCAAGCTTTGGGTTGAACTCGGCTCCATCCTGTATCTCCTTCCGGGACCACTGTGCGACCGATTGACATTCGGCTCAATTTTCGTTTCTTAACATTCTGTGTAGCTGAGCTTAACTGACGAGGACGAGGTCAGACATCAAGTTCAATTCGATGACGCATTTCGAGGCAGTCGCGCGGCTCGGCGGCGTGGCAAAGGCCGCTCAGGAATTGCAGGTGACACCTTCGGCGGTTAGCCAGCAGCTGCGGCTGCTCGAACACCAACTCGGGGTGCGGCTTTTTCAGCGCGAAAAGCGCCATCTCTCGCTCACGATCGACGGTGAGCGGCTCTTCCAGACCACGACCCAGGCTTTCGAATCCATACGCGAGGTGCGTAATGCCATTGTGCGGCAGCGCGAAAGCTTCCAGCTTAGCCTGCGCGTCAGTCCTTCCTTCGGCGAGAAATGGCTGGCGCCGCGGTTGGCCGAGTTCAGCAAGGGCTATCCGAGCTGGAATTTGCGCGTCGACGCCACGCCCAATTTCTCGGATTTCGAAACGGAGGTCATCGATCTCGATCTTCGTTATGGCGACGGCGGCTGGGCCGGCCTTTATTCGGATTGCGTCGTCAACGATCTGATCCTGCCGATGTGCTCGCCTTCCTATCTTGCCGAACTGCGCGCGATCTCACCGGATCCGCGCGAGCAGCTTCGCCATGCGCGGTTGATCGACAGTGTGAAGGCCTATTTCCGGTGGGATTATTGGCTGCCGTGCAACGGTATCCAGGGCGCCCGCATGACGTATCCCTATCGTTTCGACCGTTCGTCAATGTCGGTTCAACTGGCGAAGGACGGTGCAGGTGTGGTCCTGGAAAGCACATCCATCGCATTCGAGGACCTGGTGTCGGGTTCTCTGGTTCCGGTCTCGATAGAGTTCGAGGTCATCGAGTTTCCGGGATACTGGCTGGTCTGTCCTTCGCGGCATATGAACCGGCGCGCGGTTCGCCTGTTTTCGGACTGGGTGTCACGCGTGGGTAAGCGCGACACCGATCTGGCTCGCCGGTTTCTGGCGGATAAGCAACTGCGCATATCTTTCGAACGACGGCCTCATTTCGGGGCACGGGATGACAAAGCGGCGCCAATGGCGTGAACAGTTCGGCGTTCAAGACATGGCAAGACGAAGATTGACAGCACGTTGCGGTTGAGGAGCTGGCAAAACGCAGGCTGTGTGCAAGCGAATGGGTTGGCCCCGCTTTTCATTTTCCGCGTAGCCTGTGCCTGCGGCTGCCCGCGCCACAAGGCGTTGGTGCACAAATGTGGCATTAGGCACAATCAGCTCTTTGATGCCGCCTGCTATGTCGGCCTTGCCGGGCTGCGAACGGACTCCGGGCGTGCGCACGCCGTCATGCGGTTGAGAACGGCGCAGCCGATGGCGACCTCGGTCTGCTGAGCCGAAAAGGAGCGGGCTCGCAGGCGACGTCCGATCAGCCCCTTGTAGCGCCCGACGGCGGTCTCGATCAGCGCGCGCTTGCCATAGCCGGTGGACGCCTGCCAATTCAGCCTTCCATCATTGGCGATCGCCGTGATGTGACCGTCCCTTTGACCGGGTGGTCCGGTGTCATCACTCTCCACGGCCGTTGAACGTGGCGGGATGACTATCCTTGCGGTGACGCTGTGTTGCAGCACCGCGCAGTAGGTGGGACCGCCATCATATGCTCCGTCGGCCGTGAATTGGTCGATCTCTGCATCGATCCGGTCGAGCAGCGGCTTCACCTGCGAGGGATCGTCGCCGTCCTGGTCGGTCAGACAATGGGCGATGATCTCGCCGCTGTCGGCATTGAGAACCAAATGCAGCTTGCGCCAGGTCCGGCGTGATCTGGCACCGTGCTTGTCTTCCAGCCATTGGCCGGCGCCGTAGACTTTCAAATCCGGTGCTATCGATCAGCACATGCAGCGGACCGTCCTCGGGATGCCGCTGCCGCTTGGCCGATGGTTCCCATATCTGCGCCCGGCGGCTTAGCGTCGTGTGATCGGGAACCGGTAGATCAAGCCCCATCAGATCGAGCAGCGAGGTCGCCAATCCCTCGCTCTGGCGCAGACGAAGCCCGAAGACGCATCCCAGTGTCAAGACCGCCTCGATGGCGAGATCGGAATAGCGGGGCTGGCCGCCGCGGGTCGTTCTTCGCGGCGCATGCCACCTGGCCAAGGCTTCTTCTGTCAACCACAGCGTCAGACTGCCGCGCCGCCGAAGGCCCGCCTCGTATTCCGGCCAGTTTGTCACCTTGAATTTCATCTTCGCGACTCGGTGACGGCGGCTGGCATTGACGACAGGGGCGGCGCACCATGGTCACGGCCGATACCCCCGCCATGTGGCTCGTGCTGGAAGCCCTCGGCCCAATGTCGGCTAAACAGATGACGGCCACCGGAGAGCATCTGATGGGACTTATCCCAGCGTTGTGCCCGGGGTGCGCGAATCGAAACCGCGCGGATCGACGAGTCCACTACATCTCGTGTCCCTTAGGGCATGGCCCCACCTTCCGGAAAAACACCCCACCAGCCCTGTCCGGATCTGGCGCTCCTTGCTCGCTCCGCTGGCCTACACAGTTGATTGCGAACGACCCAGAACGGCTCTCGAAAACGAGCGTCGAACGAAATCAGATCACCGTTTGTTCTCCCTTAGGGTTGTTTGGCGTACTTTTATTGCGATGCCCTCTTGTGGGCCGTGCCATAACGCAGTTGATGATCATGCCTGACTACGAAGCGTCGGCCGCCGATAGTCTGGATACAGCGCTCGCTGTGCTCGATGAGGTATTGTTATCGCCTGAGATCTGACCGCCTCATCGCAGCGGACAAAACGGGGCAGGGAGGGGGGCTTTTCAGAGCCCGGACGCCTTGGTGAGATTGACGCGGAAACGATCGCGCCGGCGCTGATACTTTCGCGTCATCTCGGCCGAGGCGTGACCGAGCTGCTTTTGCACATAGCGCTCGTCGACCTCGGCCGAGGACGCGAGGCCGGCGCGCAGCGAATGGCCAGCAAACTTTTGACCGCGTTCGCCCTCCGACAGATCGCCACGCACGCCGGCTGCGAGCGCCGTGCGCTTGACCAGCCGCGCAACTTCCTGGTCGTTAAGCCGATCGGCGCCGACTCTTTTGCCTTGCCCTATTACCCTTCGGAACAAAGGGCCATGGCCGATCCGCGCCAGCTTCAGCCAGGTTTGCAGCGCGACCACCGGGCAGGTGACGTCGGAGGAGCCGCGGCCGACCTCGACCTCGCGCCAACCGGTTTTGCCGCAGGGTCACCAGCACGCCCTTGTCAGGAAAAAACTCAATCCAGCCAGAAGAATCCTCGGTCTGGTCGCGACCAATGTCGAGCCCGACGATTTCCGAGCGCCGCAGCCCACCGGCAAAACCCAAAAGCAGCATGGCGCGGTCGCGCAGACCACGCAGCGTGCCGCGGTCGAGGGTCTCGAGCATGGCGATCAGATCCTCGGGCAGGATCGCTTCCTTCTGCCGGGGAGGGGAGGCGTGGGTGTTGCGAACGCCAGCCATCACCGTGGCGATATGCCGGTCCTTGCGGTCCAGCGGCTGGCCGCGCTGGGCAAAATTCCAGGAGAGCGACGAAAGCCGGCGCTCGATGGTTGAAACGGTGTTAGGCTTTTTGTCGCCAGTGGCCGTACCTGACGCGCAGGCGGCGATATAGAGCCCGACGACCTGAGGATCGGGCGGGAACATCTCGATGCCTTGGCGCCGGCACCAGCTCGAAAAATGCTTCCAGTCGGCTGCGTAGGCGCGGCGCGTGTTGGCCGAACTCGCCGCCTCGATATAGTCGCGCGCGCGGCCGGCGAGCGCCTCAAGATGCGCAGGCAGGCTGGGATTGGCGATGGCTGGAAGGGGAGGGGGCGAGCCGTGGTCGGCATCGTCCATCTCCATGACGACGTCGATGATGTCGGGCATGTCGTCATCGCCGGAAGCAGCCGATGATCTTGGAGCGTCGTCAGTCATGCTCATGCCGCTTCGATATCCGTTTGGGAGAAGTCCTTGCCGACGAAAAGCAGCGGTTCGTCCGCACGCTTTGCCAAAGCATAGGAGAGGCAATCGGCAAAATTCAGCGCCGCCGGGTGGTGGCCCTTGCCGTAGGTCAGCCAACCCTGGGTCGCCAGGTCAACCAATTCGGAGTCGACAGGAATGATGTCGGCCTCGATTTTGCGCAGCCAAAGATCGATCTCGGCCAACGCGTGTTCGCCGCGCCTGCTGACCAGCACCATGCGTGCCTCGAGCACGCAGGTTGCCGGGATCAGACGGATTGGGTCGGAGACCAGCGCTCGTTCCAGCCGTGCTGCCTCAGGCTCGCTCCGAAGGATCGCTACAACGGCTGAGGTATCGATCACCATCAGTTAGGGATTCCATGCTCGTCATACCCGATGATCTCCTCGTCGCTGCGACTATCCAGTTCAGGCAATCGTGCCACTCTTTCTCGGATGGCGCGCAATTCTGCTAGCAGACGCTCCTGAGCGGTCTCTCCAAAGCCCAAGCGATGCAAGCGCTCGCTCAGGGCCTGATGAATGGCTGCTGTCTTACTGATACCCTGGCGGCGTGCGAGTTCATCGGCGAGAGCAACGGTGGCTGGATTTTTGATATTCAGGGACACGAAAGACTCCAAAAGTCTACCTTTCAGGCGTATTCTACCATGGTCCCCCAGCCTCGTAAACAATGAATGATAATGCAACATTATCGGTCGTTTTACAGTTTCGACAGGCGCAGCGCTTTTTGTCCATTTTTGTTGCTAAAAGCGCCGCCGTGATTCATCTTGTTTTCGATGATTCTGCGGCCCAAACCCTCTCCGCACCACTACGCCACGCTTGCCGGTGCCCCTTCGACCGTGCCGATGGCAACAGTGCCGGCCTGGCTGCGCCGAGCCGTCGCGGATGCGCAAGGCCTTGCGGGAAAAGAATTCGAGGACATTGCCATCACTGTCGGCGCTGCCATTGGCGCGCTCGATGCGGTGGTCCGCCGGCAGGAGCGGTGGGCCGGCGCCTGGCGGTAGCGGCTGGCGCTTTCAGCGGCCGCGGCAACAGCAAAACAGGCCGGCCGCGTCGAGGATGAAAGCGCGCTGCGCGACGCCGTGCTGCTCACACGACCGGGCGATTTTTTGTCCGTCGGTCCCGCCGGATCGATGCTGCTGGCTTGGCGCCGGCTGGCCGGCACGCCTGCCGAGAAACTGCTGACCGAGGCGAGCATCGGCGCGGTGCTGGATGACCTCGGTCTCCGCCGCGACGACAACGCAGTCAGCGACCTGGCGGACGAGCTTCGACAGCTTTCCGCAGGTATCGGAATGGTCGGCATGCTGACCGGCGCGTTCACGGCCGCCGAAAAATATGGCTTCGCACGAGCCTTCGGATGCTGGCTCGCCGACGCCCTGCTGGCGCAGCGGCTGGGCTGGGCACACGCGGTGCCGCTGCTGGGCGCTGAAGCGGCCCTGGGCGCAAGCGCGCGCCCGCGCCGATCGGCAGCCGGCTCTGTGGCGACAGGAATTGAGACAAATCCTGAACGTGCCAAAAGTCTGCTGGCCGCCCAGGCGCGCGCTGCGCTGCGCGCCATCGATCTTTTCGCCGAGCTCGAGCGCCGAGCGGGCCGGCTGCTTGCCGTCGCCCCAAAACTCAGGGCCAAGGCGGCGGACCGTGGTGGAGCAACTCTTGTCTGACGATGCGACCGTGGCATCACAACAGATCGCCGGCATGAGCGACCGCGGCCTTCGTCGCCTGTTCGACCGGCTGGTCGAACTCGGCGCCGTGCGCGAGCTGTCCGGCCGCCCGGCCTTCCGCATCTACGGGATCTGACGATCATGGCGGAGGCAGTGCGCAGGCGAGGAGGGAGCCGGTCAGATGAGCGTCGATCAGGCGAACGGCGATCAGCTGACCAGCTGTTTGACCGGGAGCTGGATCACCTGCCGCCGGAGGCGCGCTGGCGCGAATGGATGCATCGCGTCGAGGCAACGATTTTTGCGGCGAGCGAGCCGGTCAACCGCGAAACGCTCGCCCGCATCGTCGGCAAAAGCTGCAGCATTGATCTCCTCATCGACGACATCCGCGAAGAACTGCGCGGTCGACCCTATGACCTCGTCGCCGTCGCCGGTGGATGGAAGCACCTGACCCGGCCTGCCTATGCAGACGCCATCCGCAGTGCAGTCGGCGGTAGCGAGCGCGCGGCAGACCTCACGCAGTCAGAGGTGCTGGTGCTGATGTGCATCGGCTACTTCCAGCCGATCACCCGAGCCGAGTTGTCGTCTTTCTTCGGCAAGGAGATCAGTCGCGATTTTATTGGTCATCTGCGCGGTGCCGGCCTGATCGCTTCCGGTCCGCGTAGCCCGACGCCGGGAGCGCCCTACACTTATGTCACGACCAAAGAATTCCTGCTGGAGTTCGGGCTCGACACGTTGCGCGATTTGCCGGATTTCGAGGCGCTCGAGGATGCCGGGCTGCTGTCGAAGGAGAAGCTGCTGGCGGGGGAGATCATGCCGGACTTTGCGGGCGTCCGAGAGGGTGTCGGAGGCGAACTCGACGAATAGCCGCGGCTTATTGTTTGTGAGGCTTGTCCGAAATTCGTAGCATATTTCTGATGTCTCAACCGTGATCTCGTCCGAAATAGGACTAGATTGTTCGGACAAAGTCCCCAGCGTTAACCCGCCAATCGCCGCCCGAAGCTCGAGTTGTCGCGGAGCCTCAACAGGTTTCCTAGGTTAGGTCGACGCGACTGATAGGTGGTTTGGAGCGTCGGCGCATGTCCCAATCACAGAGGCGTGGGGCACGTTGGACAGGTTGACCTGGCTTCGCTCAAGGTGCTCACTCCAACGACGGGGAGGGGACACGGCATTTGACCGGCCTGCGATCACTGATGCGCATGATCGCGTTTACAGGGACAGCAGGCTCAGCCGCGTTGGCCGGAACGGAAGAGCTCTCGCTCGCTATGCCGGGACAAGCTTCTTGACCTCGATCTCAGCCGAATTCGGCATGTCATCGGCTTCGTACTTGCGGACCCTGGCGATGATGTCCTTGGCGCGCGTGATCTTGTCGTTGCGCCATTGGGCCACTTCGTTCGCCGACAGGTTGTCGAACACTTTGAAGAAGTAGTCCTTCTGGGTGTAGCAGCCATAAAAGCCCAGGCCGACGATCCATTTTTCGAGGCCGTACGAATCGTAGACATAGCCGGCTTCTGCGTTCCAGAATTTGACGAGGCGGACGGTTGGCTTGATCAAATAGGAATTGTTGCCGTTGACAGTCTCGAGCGTGCTGTTGAAATCGTTCGGGTTCGTGCTTTGCCACTCATCGGGACCCTTGGGGATCTGATACGTCGTGCCCCACGAGAACAAGGCGGGCACTAGGTCGAACTTGATATGGTTGAGCTCCAGCACCACCGTGGGGCTCGATTGGTAGAGTTCGGAGTTGGCGTATTTCTGCTCGGCGAACCTACGCAGTCGGGTGAGGTAGGTCTGTGGGTTCAGTCCGCCTTTTTCAAAAACGATCATGTAGTCAACGTCCGAGTGCGCATCCATCTTGCGGGGAAGGATCGTGCCACGGGTGTGCGAGCCGAACCGGAAATGCGACGTTAGGCCATCACCGGCGACCGTGAAATAACTGGCCAGCCGGGAGCTCAAGGTCGTGACCGAGGTCGCGATCGAGGCCTTCTCGTCGGCCGAGAGCACCGCGTCGCTTGCACGGGATACGAGGTAGCTATTGACAGTCATTGGTGGGAACCTTTGTCGACCGCGTGCTTGGCTTCGCCGGCGTTAATGCCGTCGCGGGCCTTCTTAAAATCGCGGTCTGAAAAAGCAGGGCTTGCCTGGTTCAGTTCATCGCGCCGCGTGGTGAAGCCTTTCAGGGCGGTCAGCACGGTTTCGGCATCGGGCGTGTTGTCGAGTTCGACCTCGCGGAAAACGCGGGAATTGTTGCGTAGCGCCAGGTACTGGTCGCCCGAACTCTTATGGTCAGCCGACTTCTCACCGGGTTTCAGGAACGTCATCAGCGACGTGAGGACGGCAACGCAAAGCGCCATGGAACCCGCGACGACAGGATAGTCCTTGAAAAAAGCAGCGCCCGCTGCGGTGCTGAGGATCACCGAGGGAATGCCGAAGACATAGTTCCACACCGCCCAGCGCGCTGAAGCGTTGAAGTGCGCTTTGCCGGAATGAATACAATCTTCTTCCATGCGGAGAAGTTCGTCTGTCACGCGTTCCCGCGTCACGTCGGACATGATGTCTCCTTTGCAGAGAGAACTAGCACGCCTCGCATGGTCAAGCTGCGGAATTTCAATCTATCCCCTTCTTTCAGCGGGTTAATCTGGGACGGTCTGTCGAAGCAACAGCTGCGGCTTGGTTAGGGAATACTGCTGCCGGAGGCGCTTGACGCGCCGCAGTGCCGACGTCTCTTTCCTGCGCTACTAGCTCCCGTCGGACACGGGGCTCGATGCGGCTGAGGCCATTTTCGCTTCTAGCCGAGAGGCCTTTTCCGGGGTGTCAATGTACTGAGAAAGAGCAGGTTTCGGCCCGAAGATATGCCGCCAGACGATCTGGATTTCATTGTTGTGTCGGCGGACCTCGGTGCTGATCGTCGGTACGAGATGCGCATGGGCACAAATCAGCGCATCGCTTGACCGGTCCTGGCCGACGGTCATCCTGTACGCGAATTGAGCGATTGTTCGATTGAACCGGCGAATTTTGTGCTTATCCGTGACGTCGCGGTGCCGTGACAGGACGCCAAACGGCTGACGCTTGCTTGAACCGAGCACCAGCATGCGGGCGGTCAGGGGAAAGATCAGCTCGATGTCACCGGAGTGATCGTAGGGGGTGCGTGCGAGCAGCGGTTTGCGCGGGTCATAGGTGCACACCGGATTGTCGGAGGTGAGGAATGGGATGTCGGTCTTGTTGTGAAGAACCTCGAATCCAAGCCGAAAGCAGAGATCGCCGAACGTCTGGAATTCGTCCTCCATCGCGAGCAGAGTTTCTTGCGGATTGATGCCGACCGGGACTGTGTCGAACTGACCGGCGTAGCGTTCCAAGTCTGGGGGCAGTTTACCGATTTCCTCGAGCACCTTGCATTCGCTTCGCAGCTTAGCCTCCAGCATAAGCGCAATGCGATCACGGGTCGCCGGAACGCGCGTGCACATGATCGTTTGCATGCCTTGGACATTGAAGGATAAAGCCGGTGAAAGACGACGTGCTTGAAGCGCACGGACGGTCTCCGGCCAAACGGTCTCGATCGGATTCCAGAGGTCTTCGAATCTGTGGTTTTCTTGACCGCCACCGGGGAGTTTCTGAGAGTAATAGTAGTTCTCGTACCCAGTTGCCCTCGGCTGCTTCGGCAGCGGTGCCTCTGGCGCCTCGGCCCGATAGACTTGGACGCGGCCGCGGTCATCGGCGAAGCCTTCCATATAGGTGACCGAGATGAAGTGGTGTTTTCGGTTTGTCCGTCCCGCCCCGCTGCGGACCGGATTGAAGATGCTAAATGGCCTCACATCGCCGTCGATGGGGACGTCTCCCCATTTGCCAAAATAGAAGGGTGACTGCTCCATGGTCCTGTGGTCGGGCTCCCCGGTTACTGCACCTTGTCGGGCATGACCCTGCGGATTGGCATCCTCAGCTTCGGCTCTTCACGAAGCGCCGCGTGGCGTCCGTTTTCACCACCCGGATCGAATTGTACTGGCTGGCGAGTACCTTGTAGTCGACGATCAGCTTGCGGGCCATCAGATAGGCCAGAGCGGGGTTTATGCGCCTCGGCTCCCAGCCGTACCGCTCGGCGACCTGGCCTGTATCGTGGGGCATCAACGGGTCGTTGATCAGGTCGGCAGCGATACGCAGCGCGTCATCTTCGGGCGACCAATCCATGAAATATTTGTCGAATGTGGCAAACAGGTCCTCCTTGGGCAAGACGAGGCCGAAGCTGACGGAAACCAGATCGCGCAGCTCGTGCAGAGCGTCCTCGATGTCCTCCTCTGACGCTTCAATGGTGGCCGCCAGCTCATCTACCCCTTTCTGAGGGTGCGAGAACATTGCATCCGACGTCTCCTCAACAAAGATCTTGGCAATTGCCGTTGCGACCTTGGAGTAACCCGTCGCCGGCTGCACAGCCGCAATGGGCGCTGGGCCGAGCTGCGGCTTGCGTGTCACGCCATGGATGTCGTTCACCAGATTGCGCACGCCTTCGTCTAGGCGCGCGGCATCAAGTTCTGGCGAGAGCATGCCCGACAGAAGCGGCGGCAATTCCCGTGCCGCGACACCGTAGCGAAGGGCTATGAAGCGCGCCTGCCCAGAGATGCGGCGGACCAGGCCGGCATCCATCTCCTGCTGGACCCACGGCTTCTGCATGGCGCTCGGAGTCAGCAGCACGATGAAATGCGTGCAGTTGCCCAGTCCCTCGTCGATTTTGCGGCGCAAGGAATCTCCGGAACGGATCTCCCATTCCGCCCACCAGGTATCGATTCCATCCGCCATCAGGGCGCGCGCGACCGTCTCTGCTAGCTCGCGATCGTCGAACGAGTAGCTGAGAAAGGCTTTCGGGGAGCCCTGTTGCAGGGGCAGGAACACAGTCGACGCCTGCTCATTGTCGCTCATCTTGTCCTTCACCAGCGCGAGAAGCTGCGGCGAGCCCTCAATACTGAGCCGCAAATCGTCAAGGGCTTCTCCAAGGACCAGGACAGTGGGAAATTCGCCTGTATCAGGATGGCGAATGGCACTGAACCTCTCCCACAGCTGTTCCTTGATGCTCTCGACAGCCGCAGCTTCAAAATCCTTTGCAAAATCCCCCGAATCAAACGGCCGGCCATTGTATCGCATGCCCATATTGAGTCCTCGTGTTGGTCCCTTGATATGAACATACGCAGAACAAATATCAAAGGGAGGCCATTGAAAAACCACGGTAGATTACGGGTCCGGTACCGGAAATCTTTCGAGTTTCCGGAGCCGAGGGATCCATATTGAGGACAATGGCGTGACGGCAGGACTTGAACCTGCGACCTCCTCGCCCCTAGATAGCGGTGTCACGCACCACCCAGGTCGAAAGCGAGGCGCTCTATCCTCTGAGCTACGCCACGATCTGCCTATGCATCGTTGTCCACGACCAGCTGCGGCTTCTTACGCTCCAACCGGTTCGATCTCTCCTCGGCCGCCTTCTTGATCTCGGCGGCCTTTTCCAAGGCAAACGGCCTGGCGGCCTCGATCAGGCCATCGAAATGATAGCGGTTCGTCATGCTGCCATTGGGCGTGTTGCGCCGTTCCTCCCGGCCAAGAAGTTTAAGGGCCTCGAGGGCGGCAATGCGTTTCTGAATGGTGCGGGGCGTCACCCCGATTGCCTTGGCGATCGTCTCGACCGAGGGGTGGGGCAGGTTGTCGGGCAGCCACCAGTACTGGACCAGGTGGATGATGATGTTCATGTCGAGCGCATCGAGGCCGAGAGCCTGCTGCTTCTCGATGATGATGTTGGGGAAAGCGCTCCAGCCCGTGGCCATGAGTGCCTTGGTCCACTTCTTCTCGTTGGTGCGTAGCTTGTCGACGTCTGCTTTGGCGGTTTCTGGCTGGGCCATATGAGGCTCCCTGTGGTGAACTGCATCCAGATATGGTGGTTTCCCGTGATGACGCAAGGGCATTGGGGACGGTTCTGCATTCAGGGGGAGGGTGTTTCAAGGTTCGTCCGGCCTATGTCCCTGGATTCAGGGGCCGGGGAACCGCGCTGCGCCCGAAGAAGAGCCCGAAGAAGAGGACTTGATAATATGAAGTGTTGATCAGACGAACCGTGCTATATGCAAGCGATAAGATAGGGACCCCCCGACCAGAGGTTCACCCGGGGTGTTGACAAAGAGAGCGTCAATACCCATACTTTGGACGTGAGCATCGCTCCGGGGTTGGCGCCAGGCGCCAGCCGAACTTTTCAAAACGAAGGCCCGGCTAGTCCGGGTCTTTGTTTTTTATCCATTCAAAGCAGCTGTATTTGATGCCGCAGGATGCCAGGTCCTCGGGCGGCAGGTGCGCGTCGATCAAACGCTTGTGGTCCATCAGGGCCCTGTAGGGCCGGTAGGACGGGTCATAGCCGCCCTTGGCCATCGGATAGAGGTAGAGATCGGCGATTTGCAGCATCGGTGTGGATTTGGTTCTGCCGCGGGGCTCCCCGCGCACGATGTCCCTAAACTCCTCGGCAGTTAACGACCCGTAGCTGGCGGAGTTGGCGCCGTCGAACGGCATCCCTTGCGTCTTCAGGATCCGCGTGTAGGCCACCAGGTCGCGGTCCTCGGCTTTGCCGGCGCGCTCGAAGAACACGCGCAGCTTGCGGTCCTGGCTGCGGGCATATTTGGCGGCGCGCTCGATCAGGATGCAGTAGGCGGTCTTGCACATGAACCAGAGCTGGTCCCGGTACCGGTCGCGGTAGCGGGCAACATAGCCCGGTCGGTCGATGACTGCGGCGATGCCGATCACGGGCAGCGCAAGCAGCATTCCCTGCAAATCTCCCAGGAATTCAAAAGCGGACTCCGGCTTCTTCAGCCAGCCGAAGTCGCCACGACCGCCCCGGATCGCCCAGGAGTGAAGCGGATAGGTGATTCCGTGCTTCTGGCAGAAGGCCTTGTGGCGGGCATAGAGCTCATCGACGTCTTCCTCGTTGATGAGGATGCCGCCGAGGGCGAAATAATCCAGCTCGTCCCGCCGCTTCTCCTTTGGTTGTCGGTCTGGCTCGCGGCTGCCGCTATCATCGAGGTAAAGGTGGATTTCACGGTCCGTCACGGGCAGGCTTTCATTGTCCGCACAGCTTGGCGCAAAAACCGCAGGCTGCATAGCAATCTGATGACCCGGCCGGGCGAGGGGGTTGAGCGCGGCGGCTTCTTGGCATTGCGTTCCGCTTTTCACGGATCATCCGTCACAAGGAGCAGCTTGCCCTCGTTCTCAAATCCGATATCCAGTTTAGATTAGCCTTCTCAATCGGGGATGGACGCGGATGCTTCTATGGCCAAGACCTCCAAGCCCGCGATCTCCTGCATCACCTTGCCGGCGATGCCCTGCAGATCGCCGTACATTCCGACGGTCGACTCGATGACACCCTGGATCTGAGCCTCCCGCTTTGCCCACAGGCGGATTGTGGCTTTCCTTTCCTTGGCAAGGTCGTCCTGCATATCGGAGAATTTCTCGACGATCGCCTCGACCCGGTGGCGAAACCTGGGGCCAGTCAGATAGCCGTAGACCTGCTCCATCTTGGTGGCCTGGCCGTCCTGGGCGAGGCGGGAGTTGGCGAGCTCGATGAGGGACTGCCGGAGCATGATCGCGATCGGAATCGCGCATTTGGGATGGGCGATGTAGACGCCATCCACCAGATCGAACGTTTCGACCCCCGCAGGCAGCGCCTCGGAGATCATCAACGCGATGTCTGCCTTGGCGGCGCGCTGGTCTGTCCGCAGCTTGCCCAGCCAGCCTTGGCTCCAGTTCTTGGTGCGTTTTGATTCCCACAGGATCGCGCCGCACGGCTGGCCGGCCGGTCCCACCACGCGTTGCAGCACGTCACCACCGAACTCACCCTTGGCGACCGGTTCGATGATGTCCATCGGGAACCGGCTGGCGATCAGCGACTCCAGCTCGAGCTCAAGGACCTCGCCCTGAAGCTGCTGAGATCCTTGCTCGGCGCGGCGCTTCAGCTCCTCGATCTGGCGCTGCATGCCGGCAATCTGTTCCTCTTTCTCGGCCACCTTCATCTTGAGGCCGTCTTCGGCTTCGGTCCTGGCCTTGACGCGGACGGCGTCCAACCCTTCCTGGATCCTCTTTTCGATGGTCAGCGCCATTTCGCGCTTTTCATCGTCGAGCGCCCGCTGCTGCTTCATAAATTCGGCCTGCTGCAACTGCGCCGCAGCGAGCTTTTCGTCCCGCGCCCTCAGCGTCGTTTCCATCTCGCCCAGCCTCCTGTCCTTGTCCTCAAGGTCGGTCGAGACGAGAAGTTTTGCCTTGCGGGCCTCTTCGGCGGCGATGGCGGCACGTTCGAGCTTGAGTTTTTCGGCGACCTGGCTGTCGATGTCATCCCGGGCGGCGTCGATAGCCGCCTGCTTGCGTTGAACCTCCTCCTCCCTGGCCGTCATGGCGGCGTTGCTCTGCGCCAGTCGCCGTTCATATTCCTCGCGCGTGGCCGCAATCAGCGGCGCCGCGAGCGACTCATTGAGCTTGATGTCGGTCTTGCAGCTCGGGCAGCTGATTGTCGGCTCACTGAGAGTCCTGGGCTGGACAGTCATCAGGCAGATCCTCGCAAGGGAACGTGGTGCAAAAGAACGCCTCAAAGTATACAGGATTGCAGGGCGGCCGAATAGAACAAAGAGTGAACTTGCCAGTTATCCCCCGGAGAGGGTACCTGCTTGGTCACCTCTTCGACCGAACCGTGGTGAGGGGAGCAAAAGTGCTGACCGCAGATGAAGGGCTATGAGTTTCTGGATCAATTGCTGTCCGAGGAGCGCACCGCTCTGAACAGCAGCCTCGATCGGTTTCTCGTGTTGAACCCGTCGCTGGCCGATCTTCAGATCAACGTTGTATTCGAGAAAGAGCCAAAGGGTGATGAAATCATCCGTGTGGGCCGCAAGGTATTGCCAGACATTGAGCGTTTCCAGGAGACCCTCAAATCATATCTTGCGCAACAGGAGATAGCGCTTCCGGTGCTGCAGATCGATGTCGGGACACCTTAAGATCAAGGCTCGGCCAAAGCGGAGGCCGTTGCGGCGAAGCCGGTAAGCGCGAACGGAACTTTCAAATCGATAGACTACTTGGCCTCGAGTTCTATGAAACGGAAGTTGCTTCGCAAGTGCCCCAACGCTAGTGTTCGCTTCAAAGTACGCGCGGGGGCGCAGTGGGGTTTAGATACAGAAAGTCATTGAGGCTTATTCCCGGCGTTCGCCTGAACGTCACCGGGAAGGGGCTCAGCAGTGCCTCCTTTGGCAAGCCCGGCTCCACATTGAACATGGGCCGTGGCGGCATTCAGAGCACTGTTGGTCTTCCCGGTTCGGGCATGTCCTATTCTTCCAAGCGCAGCGGCAAATCCGCTCTTTTTCTGGGTTTATTGATCGCAGCACTCGTGGCCCTGATCTACCACGCCGCCAGAGGGAGCCGTGCGGCGCAAGTCTCCTTGCTTGTTATCGGCGTCGTCGGTGTGGGGGCGGCCTTGATGGCCCAGAATTCCGACACAAAATCCAGCGCTATGCCAAACCCGACATTGGCACCCCGAACCGATCGCCAGGAACCAGGGCAGACCAAACCGCTGCCGCCGGCAAGCCGCGACATCAGCCCTTCGAATCTGCCGCCATTTGTGAAAGCAGCCAAAGCGCCGGTTCAGCAGGACGCACCTGTTGGCGATAGCTGGCCCACCTCCGCTGGTGATCAGAAAACGCCAAGCACGTTATCGGGAGCCGATCCGGGTTCCTCGGTAGCGGTCGAGCCGCCGCCAGGCGAGCACTTCCCAACGGCAGTCGTGACCAGGACGGCGAATATCCGTTCGGATCCTTCAATGGCCGGGGCCGTGGTGAGTCAGGTGCCGGCGGGCAGCACTCTGACAGTCGTCGAAATCAGCGGTCGCTGGGCGCGGATCAGCAAGGACGATGTCACTTTAGGGTGGATCAACCGGTCGCTACTCGCGGCGCAGCCTTCCTACCAGTAGCACACCGGGCTCCTGCCACCGGGCCTGCTGTAGGCGCTCCGGCCCCCGCATAAACGCCCATTGCGCATCAGGTCGTATGGGCAATCGCATCTGCCTACCACGGCGTCTCTGACAGGCTCGCCCGAGGCATGCTCGGAAACGCTGCCGTCATCTGATGCAGCTGCTGGAGCGACCGGTGTGTTCGAAGTCAGCTCGACCGGCTTCGCCTCGCTGAGATAGTCGCCATGGATCCATCCGATCTGTGCGGAGACCGTCACATTGTACCAGTCTCCCTGTTGACCGTTTGTCTGGACCAGGTCGCCCAGTGGAAGCGTGGTGATGATACGCGCCTCGGTGTCCGGCGCGACCCTGACACGGACGTTTTTGGTGGTGTACAGCCAGCGAACCAACGTGGCGGGGCTAGGCTTCTGGGCAGCCACCGCGTCGGGCTTTGCATAGGCAATCGAGCTGCTGCTCGGTTGTACCCGAGGCGCCGCGGTGGTGGTTGCCGCGGGGACCGCGGGCGGGGCGGGGGGTGGCGACCGGGCGTCGATGCTCGACATGGCCCACCCGATTGCGCAGAAAACCGCGATGCCCCAGCCGATCCGTTGTTGGCTGACCATTTCACCCTCCCTGCACAATACAAAACAGAGCAGTCCGCGAAAGTCGAATCGACTTTTGGGTGGCTAAATCTCAAGTCAATTGACAGCAGAAACCGAGCATCTGTAGATAGGGAGGGGATTGAAAATTGGGGCGGGCAAGCGCATCGACGCGCTTTGCAATTCCGGTTTCAATAATTTTTGGACGCTACCTGCCGAGTGCCGGGAGACCCGGGCTTGCGGGAAGCGATATTTCGGCGAAAAAGGCGAGTAAAATGTCCAACCAATTTGATCAGATACCGTTTGGGGCGGCAGAGTTCGCGGATAACCCCGAACCTCGGTGCCCGTGCCTCCTTCTGCTCGACACCTCCTATTCCATGAGCGGAGCGCCGATCGACGCGCTGAACCAAGGCCTTGTCGCTTTCAAGGACGAGCTCGCGGCCGACAGCCTGGCGATGAAACGTGTCGAGGTCGCCATCGTCACCTTCGGACCGGTCAACATCGTCGCGCCGTTTCAGACCGCTGACCTGTTTACGCCTAGTACGCTAGCGACCAGCGGCGACACCCCAATGGGTGCGGCGATCGAGCAGGGCCTCGAGATGTTGCGACGTCGCAAAGATGAGTACCGCGCGAACGGCATCTCCTATTACCGGCCCTGGGTGTTTCTGATGACGGACGGCGCGCCCACGGACAGCATCGTCGCTGCCGAAAACGCGGTCAAATCCGGCGAGGCGGCAAAGGCGTTTTCGTTCTTCGCCGTTGGCGTCGAGGGTGCCAACATGGACATCCTCGCCAAGCTCTCCACACGCCAGCCGCTGAAGCTAAGTGGCCTCAAATTCCGCGAGCTGTTCTCATGGCTGTCCGCATCGCTGTCGGGCGTCTCTCAGTCGCAGGTCGGACAGACCGTGGCCCTCCAGTCCCCCGCAGGCTGGGCTGAGGTGTGATGTCTTGGCGCATAGCGTCGGCTAGCGCCATCGGCACTTCGCATGTCACGGCCGGCAAGCCCTGTCAGGATAATTCGGTCCATGCCCTGATCGAGAGCAGGGAAGGTCCAATCCTCGCGGCCGCTGTCTGCGACGGCGCTGGCAGTGCGGCGCACTCGGAGGTTGGGTCTTGGCTAGCCGGGCAGAACCTGCTGGAGCTCATTTTCGTGCACTTCGCGGAGAACGGTGCGCTCGATCAGATCGACCGGCCAAAAGCGTTGGGCTGGGTGACCGAAATTGCCGAGCGCATCGCTGCTCATGCGCGCGCACTCGGGCACGAGGTGCGCGATTATGCATGCACGCTGCTTGTTGCCATCCTCGGCCCCACAAGCACGGTGTTCTTTCAGGTCGGTGACGGCGCAATGGTCGTTTCGCACGGCAGTGAAGACGGATGGTCCTACGTGTTCTGGCCGCAGCACGGCGAGTTTGCCAACACGACCAACTTCGCCACGTCATCAAATGTCGCGGATGTCCTCGAATTCGAGTTCGCGCCGCGGCGCATTGACGAAGTCGCGCTCTTCTCCGACGGTATCGAGAACCTCGTCCTGCACCAGGCTTCGCGCAGCGTCCATCAGCCCTTCTTCGATACGATGTTCCCGGCCGTGAGACGATCGGCGGTGGCGGGCGAGGACTCTACGCTGTCGGATGGGCTGAAGGCCTATCTGCTTTCGCCGCAGATCTGCGAGAGGACCGATGATGACAAGTCGCTGATCCTGGCCACGAGATCGCCAGCTGAACCGAGGGTGGCCGCAAAATGAATGCCAAGGTCCGCGAGGTGTTCACCCTGCGAGGGGAAGCCCTCAAACTTGGCGAGATCGTCGGCCAGGGCGGCGAGGGCGCCGTCTACGACTTGGCTGCACACAAGAACCATGTCGCCAAGATCTACCACCGGCCCCTCGAGCAGCAGAGGATCGACAAGATCCGTGCGATGGGCAAGATCAAGACCGGTTCACTCGAAAAGCTGACGGCCTGGCCGACGGGGCTGGTCTGCTCCAAGGATAGCAAGCCCATCGGGCTGATCATGCCGAAGATCAGCGGTCGCAAGAGCATCCATCAGCTCTACAGCCCCAAAAGCCGCAGAACCGACTTTCAGCGGGTTGATTGGCGATTTCTGACCCGTGTGGCGGCAAACACCGCGAGAGCATTTGCGGCCGTTCATGACAACGCCTGCGTCATCGGCGATGTGAACCACGGCGGTGTGCTGGTTGCGCAGGACGCTACCGTGCGCCTGATCGACTGCGACAGCTTCCAGGTCTCCTATCTGGGCCAGCAATATCTTTGCGAGGTGGGCATCGAGACCTTCACACCGCCGGAGCTGCAGAGCAGATCGTTTTCGGGCATCGTGAGGACGCCCAATCACGACAATTTCGGTTTGGCCGTGATGGTGTTCCTGTTGCTGTTCATGGGAAAACACCCCTTTGCCGGCCGCTACGCGGGAACCGGCGACATGCCGATCTCGAAGGCGATCGAGGAGTACCGCTTTCCCTACGGGGCGAACGCCCCCGCGGTCGGAATGGCGAGGCCTCCGAGTTCCCCCGAACTCGCCATCGTCGGCCCACGACTTGCAAAGATGTTTGAGGATGCCTTCTCGCAAAGGGGAACGTCGGCTGGCAGGCCCGTGGCCCGGGACTGGGTGGCTGCCTTGGCCGAACTTGAAGCTAACCTCAAGCAGTGCTCCGCCAATTCCAGCCACTGGTCACTTGGCTCATCGCCGTGCCCTTGGTGCAAAATGGAAGGCGCTACGGGCGTCCCGCTCTTCTCCACCGTTGTTCCCGCCGGCGGGGCGACGCTTTTCGATATCGCCGGATTCCAGCGGCAGGTGGACGCCATCCCACATCCCGGGCCGGTGCCGACCGTCCCCGAAACGAATGTGACACCAGATCCCAACGCCTTGAAGCTCAAGGGGCACGCGCGCCGCACCAACTTCCGGGCCGGAATAGCGGCCGCAGTGGTTGGCGTCGCTGGCTTGATGATGGCGCAGATCTGGGTGCTGGGCATCGCCTTGGGGGTCTTTCTGGGGTTGAGAGGTTTCTTGAACAGGGACAGTGAGGCTGCGGATACCGGCGCGTCGCCGCCGAGGCCGCCACCCAGTGGAAAAACGCGCAAACCACGTGGATGCAGAGGGCCGGGCCGGACGCTTTCGACAGGCAAAAAACGGTGCTCGCCGGGCTCAGGCGCGAATGGGACATCTTGCCTTCCAAACGGGTAGCCAGGATCTCGGAGCTCGAGCGCAACCGCCGTCAGGCGCAACTGCACCGGTTCCTGGACAACTTTGAAATCTCATCGGCAAAGATCGAGAGCATCGGACCGGGCAAGAAACAGGTCCTGGAGTCGTATGGCATCGAAACAGCGCTCGATGTCGAGAGAAACAAGCTTTACAGCGTGCCTGGATTCGGACCCAAAACCGCGCAGAAGTTGTTGAATTGGCGAAAGTCCGTCGAAGCCCGCTTCGTCTTCGACCCCTCCCGAGCGATCGATCCACGCGATATCGCGCAGATCGACCAGGACATTCTCGGCGACCGCAAGCGGCTGCAGGGCGCCTTGGTTCTCGGTCTTGAGCAACTCAAGCAGACAAGAGCCCAGATTCTTGCCGCCCGTGAACACAGTCGCCCGGAAATGGAGCGATTGCGATTGGTATTGGATCAGTCGTCGGCAAACGTTGCCGCGATTTCAGGTTGAGACGGCTAACGATGGTTCGCCAATCAGGCTCGGTGAGTTGTGGCATACCTTCATCACCCTGGTTGCGCGTCACTGTGAATTACCGATTTCACCTTGTTGGAGGCCTCGACGGTTTTTGCCGGCCGGAGCGTTGACTTGAAGAGAGGTGAACGGCGGCTTTGCGCCCAATTGCAGCCGCTCCGGTGTCGTCGACCGGCTCCCAAAAGCGGACATCCGCCAGCCCTTGGCACGACGTCCAATTCGGACGGTAACGGACTTGGACGATACCTACTCTGAATTGGGCAAGATTGACCACGTCGCCCTTACTTGGCCCGCCAGCTTCTGGCCCTGGCGAGACCGGAGTAGGCACTGCCTGAACTTGAGAGGGAGCTGGAAGCCAACGGGATTCTCAAAGTGAAACAGCGAACGAGCGCGATTCGCCGCCTGCTAATGCTGCATTTACTGGCTAGCGAGACCTGGACGAAATTTGGATACCGCCCACGGCGAGGAAGCGTTCGCCGGGAAATCCGATCGACCGCATGTATTCTCCACCCGCAATACCCAGCATGGTTGCAGAAAGGCCGAGCCATTCGGCCACGAGACCTATTGTGGCCGCCAGGGCTCCGGAATCGCGCCACACCAAGCTCTCCGGATTGTTGTACGCCGCTGAGACCTTGTCCATGTCGGCCACGAACCGAAGCGTGCAGCCTGCGGCCCCCGGAAGCAGCTGGACCACCTCCGCCCGATTTAATGCAGCCGAGCCAGCGCGGTGGTTGAGCTCAGCGAACCCATGCCTGGGCAAGTATAGCCTCGGCTGCCCATCGTTTGCGCACATCTGGCAGACTATATGGATGCAGTGAAGCCCGCCCGCCGCCGGCGCTGGCCGCCGCTCAATCTCGATCCCGGCGCGCCCGACGCCGCCGTTCGTGACCGTTCTGGCCGAATGCCAGAGCACCGCCTCGATATCCGACCAAGCAATATCACCCCCGACGCTTGATCGGCGGGCCTGCAGCGTTTCCTGGAAGGCGTGCTCATGCGTTGGCTGCGGCGGGTCCAGCACCGATAGGGTGCAGTCGGGCGGGAGCCACGCAACCCATTTCCCTGCTGGCGTTCGAGGGTGGGGTTCGTCAGTGAGGAGTCCAGCCAAGGGCCTGCCATGTGTTGAAGTGCTTGGTGCAGCCGCGGCACCTGCCGCAAGCGTAGTTGCCGGTATGACAGGAATGCGCCCAGGCAAGCGTGCCCTGATCGATTCCCGATCGACGCACCAGCTCAACCGCATCGAGTTCGATGGCGGGCGCCTCGACGACTATCCCGCCCTCCTGCATGGCCATGAGCCGCGATGCCCGCTCCACGAACTCCGGCCGACCGTCGGCGTGGGCGCCATCGGTGGCCAGAGCGCCTATCAGCAGCCGCGACACGTCACGGCGCACCGCCGCCATTCCGGCCAGCGTGACGAGCAGTTGGTTCCGGAAGGGCCACCATTCCGACACTGGCGCCGCGGCGTCGGGCGCGGTACCGGCCATGTCGCCAGAACCCAGGGATGAGCAGTCGACCCGGATCACCTCGTGCGAGATGCCGAGCAGTTGGGCCACGTGGCCGGCGGCGTCGATCTCGGCTTCGGCCGGCTTCTGGCCGTAGTCGATGGTCAATGCGACGTCGGGCCGAAGCCACCATGCGATGCTCACAGAGTCCATCCCGCCCGACAGGAGCAAGGCGGTAGTCATCGCGGCAGTCTCCAGACAGCCTGGTAGATGGCGGTCGCGAAGTCGTTGGTCACCGTCGCTCCGGAGCCTACGAACATCTTGAGATCCTCCTCCCGCGAATTCTCGGCCAGCGCGACGACCGGTATGCCCTTGCGGATGGCGTAGCCCGCCTCAAAGACGGTCCCGGGGTCCATCCCGTTGATGATCGCCAGGAGCACGTCGCAGTCCTCGATGCCGGCGAGATCCGCCAGAGCGACGACCTCGGCCGCGCCGGGTCCGACCTCGTGGATGGGCGAGAATACCTGGGCACCTGCTTGCAGCAGGGCACGCCTGCCCTCCTCCACCAGCCAGCGCTGCCCGAGGTCGAAGAACGGCGCCGCCAAGTATATGCGGCCCGTACCCGGGCGCACCTGCTCGAACGGCATCGTGGCAAGCGTGGCGGCGTCCGGGGTGGGAAGGGCGCGGTGGCCGCAGTACCACGCGGTCGCCCGCGACGCGATGTCCGCCGCGTCATCGGGCGCCATGTCCTCCAGGGCCCACATTGCAGCGAACGTTGCGGAGAAGACGTCGCCGGATCCCAATTTCCAAACGCGCTCCGATCGATAGAGGGGGATTTCCCACGCCCCATCCGGCGTGATTACCCGTGCGCCCAAGGCACCCATCTTTAGCACGACCACCTCGGCGCCGTCGTTCCGGAACAGCCAGTCGGCGCCGGCGCGAGGATCTTCCTCGCCCGTGATCGAGCGCATCTCGAGCCTGTTGAGCACCACTGCAAGCCTCTTGGCCGACGAGCCGTTGGCAGTGAACGCGGCAGCGCCGAAAGCGGATTGTGGATCGTAAACCGCGATGTTGGCGGCGACGACGGCATCGCCCTCGAGCATGCCGTAGCGGAGCACGACGTCGTCTTTGACTGCGAGCGGCGGTCGCTGGCCCATCAAGCCGATCGGCGGCGATATGACAGGGTCGCCAAGCGTATGTGCGTAGTCAAACAACACCAGGAAAGGCAGGTCCGTGGGTACCAACTCGAAGTCGGCGAGCTCGGCGAGGAGTTCGACTTCGCTCCGCGCCCGATCGCCCATGTAAGCGTGCAACCGCTTCCGCGAAGCCTTGACGGTGCCGAGTGCCTGGGCGGCGCGACCGGCGGACCCGAGGACGGCATCCCAGGTCGGTTGCAGGCAGCGCTCGCGGTAGATGCCGCCGACCACCGAAAGGCTGCGCATCAGACGGGAACCACCTCGACGGTGTAGACGCCGCCCGCGATGGCCAGCACCGTCGCCGTGTAGGCCACGCCACGTTGGACGATGCAGTTGATGACTTGCGTATAGCCCAGGAAAGTCAGGGAGCCGCCGATTCGTCCCATCGCGTCACGGACGACAAGGGTGCTGGTAGTGCCGGTGGGGACGACGTCGACGGTGAGAACGGTACCGATGGACACGGGCCCCAGCACGGAAGGCTTGGGGCTGTTGATGGGGGCGTTGTAGGTCTGGCCGCAGGTGTCCGGCCCCCCTCCGATTCCCGGACTCAGATCGTCCCTGCTCGAGCCGCCACCTCCGGACATGCTGTCTTCCCCCTGCTGCGTCCTCCAGTTGAACTCGGATTCGACGCTGGCCGCAAGCCCGCGAATGACGGGCCGATCGATCGCATGGTTCGCCACATCAGTGCATCGAGCAAGGAAGCGCGTAGGCCAGCAGCGCGGCAGAACCCGATGAAACGGGATTCGAGGCCCGCGTAGTCCCTCGCAGGCGTCGCACCGCCGCCGAATATTCCCATATGGACGCACGCCCGCACGATGTGGATATCGAGTATCGCGACCTCGTCGCTCGCCCGGCGGTTCCGGACAACCCAAGATGCCGTTTTGGGGCCGATCCCCGGCAGCCGCGTCAGTGCGTCCCTGAGCGAGATGTCGTCCAGCGCGGCCTCGTCGATATCGGCGATCCTCGCGAGGCACTCTCCCAGTTGTCGCGACCTTTGCCTGGCGAAGCGATACCGGACCAACCTGTCGCCAACTTTCAGAGGCATCGTCAGCATGGCCTCGATCGCACCGACGTCAACGACGGCAGTGCTACGCATCGCTTGCCGCACCCTCCCATATGCCGCGAGACCGACTTCAGCGGGCGCACCGTACCCACCGAGCAGGCAGGCGGCAACTTCCTCCGCCAGGGTGTCGCCAAGGCCGAACGCCTCACCGCCCGCCAATTCCTGCATCCAGGCCTGTGCGGCCCAGAACGCAGGGGTCAACGCTTCTTCAAACCGGCCCCAAGCCACTCCCGGGACCACGGACTCCGCAGGATCGGGCAGGAAGAGTCTCACGGGTGTGCCGTTGTGGAGGGAGATGACGTGTTGCATAAATTGTCCCGAGGAATTATGCATTATATTCATTTCGTGAAACACAGGTCAATGCAATCGACGGATATCATCGATACCGTGAACGCCGTCCTAAGGAGCACTCGCACTCGACAGCGCGAGTTGGCAGAGTTCTGCCGCGTCACCCAAGGGCATGTGAGCAAGGTTCTTTCGCGCAAGGTGCCGCCTTCCGCCGGGCTCGAGGCCGACCTCGCTGACTGGCTCGTGAAGGCGGACAGCACGGCAACGGCGTCCGGTTCGGAGTTGGAGGAGGCCATGAGCCGCCTGCGCAACGCGCCGGAGGAGCATCGAATGCATATTCTGCATATTCTTAACAACCTTTCGGCTCTCGTATGATAGAGAGGGCGCGAAAGGGATTCGGCGGCGAGAATCGTCGGGCACGCGATCCGTGGCCCGGTGCCGCAAGTGCCAGGCTGTCGCAGTACCGTCTTTTGCTTGTGCAAAAAGCTGCGGTCGATTTGTCGCTTGCAAAGGGAGTGTTTACCGTCCCAAGTGTAAAACCAATGAGCAGCGAGACCTGATGACCATGTTGGATCCCAAGCGCCGATGATCCATTCCGGAAACCTGTCTCACCTCGCCCCGCCTGACTTCCGCAAGGACGCCACGCTGGACCGACTGGCCGAGAGGTTCAACGTCGCCCAGTTCGTGAGCTTCTCGCCGTCGCCCTCGGGACCCCGGCAGGAATACTGCCGGCTGGCCGGATTGCCGGCCAACCACCAATTCGCCACCGCCTCGGAAGCCGTGCAGGCGCTGTTCGAACGGAGCGGGGAAGGAACGGTCAACATTCGCACCTTCAGCGAAGCGTCTTCGCAGAGCCGCGAGTTCCTCTATGGGCTGCAGGACTCTGAGGCCGTTCTGACCGCCTTGGCCCGTTTCGCGGCGGACGGAAGCTTCGCCATAGTTAATGAGACCATCGACGTGTCCGATGGCGGCGTCTCCGGCGTGATCCTCGATGATGTCGTGGAGTTCCGTCCCGACGCGACGCCCCGTGGCGTCGAGAGGGAAGGTTTTGCCTCCCTCCCTGCCCCGTGGGCCAACGCCGCCTTCCAAACCGTCTTTGGATTCGGGCCCGAGCTCGCCCACGGCGAGGCGGCCCGCCTCGAGTTCAGCCTCCACCCCGCACCGCGGGGTTACCGGCAGTCGCACGTTCTCTATTGGGAGTTTGGTGCCCACCAAACCCTGCCCGGCAATCGGGTGGACGTTCGGTGGCCCAACGATTTCTCCCGGATGATGGGCGACAAAGCGTTCGGCCTGCTCGTCGCGCACCTGGCTGGTTTTCCGGTTCCACGGAGCACGGTAATTGGCCGGCGCTTGGCCCCATTTGCTTTCGGCACGCCGACCGGGTCCAAGGAGATTTGGACCAGGACGTGTCCGGTGGAACAGGTACCGGGCAAGTTCACCACCTCGCGAGGATGGTTGGACCCCTTCTCCCTACTGTCGAGGGAGGATCCCGACGGCACCGCGATCGTATCCGTGCTGGCCCAGGAGGCCGTGCCGGCCGTCTGGTCGGGCGCAGCGGTGCAGGGTGCGGACCGCATCCTCTATGTTGAAGGCGCCCGCGGCACCGGCGAGGACTTCATGCAGGGCACTACGCCGCCGATGGCCCTTCCGGATATAGTGGTGGCGACCGTCAAGGCCACGCACGCCCGCCTCGTCGCCGCGCTGGGCGACGTACGCTTCGAGTGGGCGTTCGACGGCGAGCAGGTCTGGGTCATGCAACTTCACCGTGGCGCTAGCCGTTCGGCCGGCTCGATCATCGTTCCGGGCGAGGCGGACGGATGGGCAGTATTCGACGTGTCGGAGGGTCTCGAATCGTTGCGGCTGCGGGTACAGTCGCTTCCGACCGGGCACGGGCTCCTGCTGCGGGGCGAGGTCGGTCTGACGAGCCACATAGCCGACGTCGCACGAAAGGCCGGGGTACCCACGCGCATGATTCGGGCGGACGATGCATAGCCAAGGCCGTCGAAATAGAACATAATGAGAACATCCAAGGCCAACCTTGGGTGGACAACCAAGCAGGAGAATAGAATGGCAAACTTCCAGGCTGTCGTGCACGCAAGGCAGGAGGCGAAGCGGGAACTGAGCACTCTGCGGGAGACGGTACGGATCCTGGCCGAGCAGCGTGCGCAGGAGAAGAAGGAGCAGGATGCTGGTAAAGATGGACAGCAGCACGGCCACGTTAATCAGCCGGCCTAGACCATGTACACCGATGCGGACCGCAGCCGAGAAGTAGTCCCCGAGAAGGACGGCCACGACAAAAAGTGGCGCGACGAGTTCGGCCGAGATTACGGGCGGATAATCCACTCCGCAAGCTTCCGCCGGCAGCAGGGCAAGACCCAGGTCTTCCCAAGCAGGGAGTCGGACTTCTTTCGCAACCGGCTCACCCACTCTCTGGAAGTGGCGCAGATCGCTCAGGGCATCGCCGAGCGCATAAACTACGACTACGACAAGGATCTCGGCGGCAAGATCGACCCAAGGCTTTGCGCGACCGCCGGGCTCGTGCACGACATCGGTCACCCGCCGTTCGGCCACAACGGCGAGAGCGCGCTCGACAAGGCAATGCAACGCTACGGCGGCTTCGAGGGGAACGCGCAGACCCTCAGAATCCTGACGCGCCTTGAGAAGAAGTTGCGGTACGCCGAACCTTTGGCGGGGGACGATAGGGCAGGGCTCAATCTCTGCCATCGGACCATCGCGGCCACTCTGAAGTACGACAACGAGATACCCGCCATCCGGAAGGCGGCGGACGGTTTTGTCAAAGGCTACTACGGCTCGGAGAAAATTATCGTCGACCGGGTCAAGGCATCGGCGCTCAACGGCTACGTCCTCGGTCCTGAGGAGAAATTCTGCACGATCGAATGCAGCATCATGGATCTGGCGGACGACATCGCCTACTCGGTCTACGACCTTGAGGACTGCTTCAAAGTCGGGTTCCTGTCCCCTGCGGAGATGCTGGCCTCGGACGACGCCTTGCTCAGCGCGGTAGCGAAACGGGCCTCGAAGCCGATGAAGCGGACGGTGACCATCAATGAGATACAGGCTGTCTTCATGGAGATATTCTCCGAGATAATAGAGCAGCCGGCGGAGGATGCGGATTCGCCGCTCGACGGCATCGTGATAGAAGACGACATCGCCCAACAAGCGAAGCGCGACGAGAGCCTGCTGACATTCGCCGAGGCGTACCGCACCTCCAAGGTCATGAGCGAGGACGGCTACAAGAGGACAGAGTTCTCATCGGAGCTCGTACACCAGTTCATCTCGGGGGTCGAACTCAAAGCCCACAAAGAGTGCCCATCACTCAGCCAGGTATACCTTCCGGAGAAGCTCATGCTCCGCAAGGAGGTGTTGAAGCAGTACACATTTGTGGCTGCGATCTATGCGCCGCGCGTGAAGCTTGGTGAATACCGGGGCTACGACCTCGTCACCGACATCTTCAAGGCCCTGATGGGAGACCGGGGTGACTTGTTGATGCCCGCCGATGTCCGGGGCCGCATTCGGAAAGCGCCTAATGTAAGCGTCAAAGCACGTGAGGTCTGCGACTTCGTCGCCGGCATGACGGACAGGTACGCGATGGAGTTCTGGGCGCGCCTCAACTCCGATGCAGCTGAAAGCATGTTCAAACATGGGGTAATCGCGGAGCGAGTCGCCCTGAAGCCGGAAGCGGTCACATATTGAAGAGCGGGTGGTTGTTCCCCGATAGGATGGAAGTACGGGCTCACGACTGGACGCCGGGCCCAAGCATCGAACGGAGAACAACCATGAGCGAATATATCGGTCTCGACGTGTCGTTGAAAGAGACGGCGATTTCTGTGCGGCGTGGCGGCAAATGGATCTGGCGCGGCAAATGTCCCTCTGATCCGAGTTTGGTCGCGGACGTTCTCCGCAAGCGGGCGCCGGCGGCCAAGCGGGTGGTGTTCGAGACAGGACCCTTGTCGGTGTGGTTCTATCATGCCTTGAGCGCCGAAGGACTTCCGGCGATCTGCATCGACGCCCGGCATGCCAAGGCCGCGCTGGACATGGCGCCGAACAAAACGGACGCAAACGATGCCGACGGCTTGGCGCATCTGGCGGAGGTCGGCTTCTACCGCGAGGTGCGGGTGAAGGGCTATGACAGCATGCTGAGCCGCACGCTGGTGGCCGCGCGGAGCCGGCTGGTCAAGATCACGACCGAGCTCTCCAACCAGATCCGCGGGCTCATGAAGACGTTCGGGCTGATCATTCCGCGAAGCAAGGGCGGCAAGTTCGAAGCCGACGTCCGGCGCCTGCTGGCCGGTCAGGAAGAGCTTGCCCGGATTGTCCTGCCCCTTCTCGAGGCTTGGCTCAGCATGCGCGCCCGCGCTGCTGAACTTGGACAGCAGCTCGTCGCCAACGCCCGGCACAATGACGCATGCCAGCTGTTGATGTCGATTCCCGGCGTCGGCACCATCACTGCGACTTCATTCATCGGCGCCATCGAGGATCCATCGAACTTCAAGACATCGCGCGCTGTCGGCGCGTGGCTGGGTTTGACAACCCGACGCTATCAATCCGGCGAAGTCGATTATGATGGTCATATCTCGCGGCGTGGGGATCCTCACCTGAGAGGGCTTCTCTATGAGGCCGCAGTCGTGATCCTTACGCGCAGCCGGGCTGACAGCAGTCTGCGCACATGGGGGCTGAAGCTGCGTGAGAAGATCGGCTTCAAGCGGGCAGCTGTCGCTGTCGCCCGCAAGCTCGCTGTCATCATGCATGCGATGCTAAAATCCGGTGAGTTGTTCAACCGGGAAGAAGCCATCGTGGCCTGACCATAAGGAAGTTCGAATGCGCCTACCCGAGGCGTAACGAGACGTCCCTGCCAGGACGTGGGCCGAGCCATTCCGCTGTGTCAGTTGCATCGTTGGCGGCACTACGCTCGCGATTGCGTTTCAAACCTTGGAAGGCTCCATCCCTCGCGAAGCCCATCATGCGGCGGCTTCATGTCGACCGCGAAGACGACCGTGCTCCCGGCAAACGACGCCTCAATACAAATTTGGGCTTGCATTTTGGTCCGCGATTAGACGACCGATATAACTTGTGCTCCATCAGTCTGCGTGGACCCTGGTTCCCGCGTCAGCGCGGCGCCGAAGCGGTAGGTGTCGGGCCCGTAGTGCTTTGGGGCTTTACCGCTTGGCTCGATCTCGATGGTTCCGACCGACCAGCCTGGCGGGGTGTGTGAACGGGCGGCCGGTCGTCCAGCCCAAACGGGTAGCCATTGCTATTGATTGGAAGGCAGCCCCGCTGCCGGCGGGTTTTTCGCTTTACGAGGTACCAGCCTTTTGATTCCGGGATCTCAGCGGTCCTGAGAACCCAACTCTCCCGCTGACCTTAGCTGCGTTGCCTCAGGCAGACATTCTCAACATCAGCAAAGAGCCCGAGAGCGGTGTTTGTGAATTTGATGTACCAAAGTCTGCTACGGAATCGGAACCCGCAGATAAAAGAGGTCCGCGCGTCCGACAGCTATTCGATCCTCGACACCCAGAAGCAGTCGGTCGGGTCACGGCCCCCTTCCGGTCATTCACAAGCCGGCCGATAGCCGAAGTGAGCCAGTGCTGTTTACGTCGAAAACACATAGGCCGCCGCTACATGTTCGTGTTTTGTGCTTCGAAAGTCGCATAAATGGCAGTGTGGAACTCAACGGCGGCTCATTGGTTTTGCGGGTTCAGCTCGTGGAAAAGGTCCGTCGGCCTTTCGTGAATGCGGGTTTCCGCATCGCCTACCTCGATTTGGTCGATGACCGCCGGACAGGCGAGGCGGAGCCGTATCTCCGCCCGAGAGCACATTCGCGCGCATTATTTCGACGAACGCGCCTATCTTTTCATCCGCAGTGAGAAACCTGCGTTTGACGGATGCAGTGGTGCTACGCTTGTGGAGCCCCGGGGCGTCTCTATGCGGCAATCCTTCATCGTGAGCCGATGCTATTGTGCAAGTTTCGCAGCACTGCGGGTGGCGATATCGGCCAAGACAGCATGAAGAAGCGTTCCAACTTCCTGTTCGGCGACCCCGGGTGCAATTCCTGATTCGGACAGTTGAACGAGAATTGCCTTGGCGGTGTTGCGCCAGAAGGCGTTCGCGTCCTTCCCGTTCTTGGATTCCAGGACCCGGGCGATCCCTTCGACCAACTTCCGCCGCCGATGCAGCGGAAACGCGCTTATGTTTGAATCACACATCGATCACCTCACCCCTTCAGTCGCGCGAATAAGCATTGGCGGGTGAGAAAATTTGGTTAACAGCGCTTTTTGGGACAATGGTCAGCAATGGAATAAAGCGTCTACCCAACAAGCCAAGAGGTGTGCCACGTGTTGATGATCGGCGCGTGCTGAACGGCATCTTCTGGGTGCTGCGCTCCGGTGCTCCATGGCGCGACCTGCCTCAGCGCTATGGCCCGCGCACCACCTGTTGCAACCGCTTCGTCCGATGGCGAAAAGTAGGTGTGTGGCTGCGCAGTAAGAGTCTACGCCTAAGGTTTGCGGAGCCTCACGCCGGCGCGGCTGCCGTTCTCCGGGATGAACTCGACGCCGGCGGCCTAGAGGGCGATGCGCAAGGCAGCAACGGTTCGCTCTTGGAGCCCTGTCGGGCCGCGACATCTACTTAATGTCTATTTTAGACAGTCGCCGCGACCATAACTTTTGATAACAGGTCAGGGTCGCGGGATGCCGAGCCGCTTGAAATACCGAGTTGTGGGGTGCTCGCGATCGTCCCGCCTCAACCGCGCAAGTGCGTCATCATCGCCGGCGAGCGCCATAGCCAAACCGGGAGCGCTTATTCTCCACGGAGCACCGGGCATTGTCTGATTGTGATGACGGTCCTTGATCACCAGCCGCCTGAGTGTGTCGTCGCTTGCGTTGTAGTCGTGCCTGAACAGATCAATGACCCTCTGGACCGTGATCGCCTCTGCCCGTGGCAGGTAGAGCGGCCGAAGCCGTTCGCCTGTTTCTGGCGCTGTTTTGACAGGGAGTGCATTTGTCATTCGGCCCATCGCGCTATTCTGCGGCCCGCCGTTTCGCCCGACATCACGGAACGATATCGCCCCCCATGTATTAGAAACCCATGGATACTATGGAACCCCACGGCCACGGGATGGCGGCCGATCTTTTGACATCGGAAGTTGCCAATGCCAGGCAGCGCATCCACCGGACCGAGCTCGCGATTCAACGCACTGAAGAAATGCTGGCCGAAAATCTCGCGCTGTGCAGCAGGATACGAACTGCGGTCGAGGCCGCAGACCGCTTGGTGAAGATCGATCCCCCCAGCTTTGAAGGACGTCGCGCGGGTTGAACTGGGCCGGCGTTTCATCGTCGCGACCTTGCGGCACCCTGCCGCAAGAGCCTGCCCTGTTGGCATCACAGCGTGAGCAAACATTGGACAGAAGCATTTCAACGGTCGCTATGTGCAACACCGACGCTAGATCGACACGATCTTCTGTTCAAACAGCGGGGATTAATGCTCGGCGGATCGAAGGGGGCACGGGGGTGTTCGCGCGAGCCAGTTAGCCGATCTCCCGCTCAGAAATTTCAGCCAAAATATTCCGACCTCCTGATGGAACCCGTTCGTTGCGGGCGAGTTACGGCTCATTGGGGACGGACTTCCCGAACATGACAACGAGCAACAAAGCAGACCATCAGTCTGTCTCCGGAGCGTTTCGGAAACTGATCCGTTCCGAAGGCTATCGTCATCACGTACAAACGTTCTTAAATCTGGAGGTCGAACCAGAACTGCCGCCAACCCTACAGTCATTACTTGCGGCTATTGATCGGGCCAAACAGGGGCCGACGGAAGAAGTCCCTTAGCGGGCTGGCTGAGCGTCAGGTCAAAGAGTATAGAGGCTCGCTTCGTGGCTTGTCCCCCTGATTCCCACTCAGAAGTTATCAAACATTCTTCTTGATTTTTCTCGACAGAGGATCATGAATGTTCCCTTGGGTTCTCGCTGAGGTGGGAGGCCTTGTATGAACGTTTGGACGAACTGCCGACCCGACAAAGTGACTGCCAAACACCTTGTTCACGAGCTGATCCTACAAGCCCGTCGCGGCCAAATCATCTCCGTCAAAGAGACTATCGCAGCGGTGCGCCGAGACGGGCCACATCTGGCGGAAACTGACTGCGAGCTGGTGGAGCTTATTGTCAATGTTGCCCCAGCCTTTGGCCTGTTCGTCGGGTTCGATCTTCGCGAATAACCGCCTCCTCAACAGGGCGGACCGTGGCGACACGGTCTCGATCAAAGCGGCACTACGCGAAGCTCGGGAGACTGCGCCTTATTTGGTGGCCTCCAACGAAGAACTAACCGAGGCGATCGTCGAGGCAGCAACTGCCATGGGCCTCTGCGTGGCTATCGACGGTCGCGAGTAGCTGTCAGCCAACTTCAGCCGCTGTGGCATCGCAACGGAAGCGCGCCGTCCTGCGCCATTTCAATAGTCAGAGGTAATCCGTAATTACCTTCGCAACCTGCTCACTCTGCCTGTAGAACGGGAACTGGGCTGAGCAAAAGTATTTGCTGGAGGAACTTGATCGGGCCGACAAAGAGTGACCGCATGGCTCTCCACTGGTTCAACCCTCCGGCCCCGGTCAAGACCGAGCGTCCCGGGGTTATCCGCAGCGTAAACAACGCCGAAGCAGCCGGCGAGGAGCTGATGAAGTGGACCAAGCGTGGCCCTTGCTGGGACCTCGCGGTGCGCGTTTGCATGGCCGTGATTTTCGACGAGATGGAACCTGAGGAGGCCCGCAAGGCATTCCTGGCTGCTGCCAAAGAGGAGGGGACATTACTCCCCCCAATGACAATTAGCTAAATTGGATGCGGTATAAGGTTCTAGGTGTCTCTTACCAACACCGCCTTCGCGAAAGGAGCCCGCCGCCGGTGAGGGAGAGGCGACGGACCCCCCTACAGCGGCTGCACATCCACGAAGAATCCCGCTGCCACCTCCAAACTCGCGAGGGCCTACATCGTTCCCTTAGCTGCGGCTAAAGCGGGGTTGGTCGGCGGGCTCTTGCCGCTCTAAGTTCCCCCTTATGGGTCCTCTCTGGTTCTCTCCACCGGTCTACGTGAAGACGAAACGTCCGGGCATTCGCAATGGGGTCAGCCACGTCGAGGGAACCGCCGAGGAACTCATGGGGTGGGACACAAAGGGCCCGAAGTGGACGAAGGCGGTTCAATCCTGCGTCGACGCGTTCGAGGGCACGGTGTCCCCCCAAGAGGTCCGTGAAGCCTTTGAGGCGGCTGCCAGGGAGGCCAACATGTATCTCTCCCCTGAGTAGGAGGTATCATGGCGCCCATCTGGTTCGTCCCTCCGGTGTTCGTGAAGACTGAAACCGGTGTCAGACATGGTTGCACCAATGCGAAGGAAGCCCTTGAGCAGCTCAAGATATGGACCCGGCGAGGGCCTCACTGGCATAAGGCGGTGACCCTCTGCCTGTCAGCCTTGGAGGGCGATTCAATTGATCCCCACATAATACGAAAGGCCTTTGAGGCTGCCGCTAAGGAGGCAAAGATGTATCTTTCCCCGTAGGAGGAGTTGTCGTGGCAACCACTGGTTCTCCCCTCCGGTGTACGTCAAGAGCGACCGACCTGGGGTCACCTACGGGTGCAACAACGTCGAGGGTGCCGCCGAGGAACTCATGAAGTGGACCAAGATGGGACCTAAGTGGAGGAAGGCTGTGCAACTGTGCGCCGACGCTTTTCAGGACCAAGTGACTCCGGAAGAGGTCCGTCAGGCTTTCGAGGCTGCCGCCAAGGAGGAGGGGGTGTTCCGTGACTAGCAGGCCGGTGCCCATGGCTATATTGGGAAGGACCCGTTAGGCTGTCTAATGCTGACCAAGTCCGCGCTGCTCGAAATAGACCCGGATACGAGAGCATTCACTCTGGTCGGCGCATTTATGGGCCATTTTGCACTTCTTGAACTGGCATCGGAGCTGCTCTGGGCGAGGTACTTGGCGTCAATGGGGCACGTCGACTAATCATCAATCGAAACACAGGGTTCGACGAGAAGATCAAAACCGTGCGCACACTATAGGGGACCGGAACCGGAATGTCAGGCTTCTAAAGCCGATGGCAGAAACCGGATACGCTGTGGCGGCATCTGAGGGCACGTTCCTGCTCTTGATTATCGCCTGTGAGCTGTGCGCGAAAATCGGGAATGGAAGGGCGGAGGCAGGAAGCACGGCCTCAGGCGGAGGCGCTAATCAAGCGGGTCGGCAATGATCGCAAAAGCTCCACACGGCCGGAAGCGAAACTAAAGAAGTAGTCGCGCGTTGGGCGGCGGATAACGCTGTTTCGTCTCTGAGTATGGTTTAGGTCAGAGTGGTCAAGCCAACGTCGCGTAAGGCAATCAATGCGTCGAGCGCTAGTCAAGCGAAGTCGCCCGCTCGTGACGAGGTCACTTTAGCGCCGCCCGCTTTCCGGCCGGTCCAGCTCGCAACGCTCGTGGACACGGTCCCTGCCGGTGATCGTTGGATCCATGAGATGAAATACGACGGCTACCGTATTCTCGTTGCCGTCGGCGGTGGCGAGGCGCGAGCCTACACACGATCTGGCCTGGACTGGTCTAGCCGTTTTCCCTCGATCCTCTCCGAGGCTCGCAAGCTCAAGGTGCGCTCCGCCCTGATTGACGGCGAGGCCGTGGTTGTCGATGCGGAAGGAAGATCTAACTTCCAGGCGCTTCAGAATGCATTGAAGGGTGCCCCGGCGACTATCGACTTTTATGCGTTCGATCTGCTGCAGCTCGACGGCGAAGATCTGACTAGGCTTCCTCTCCTTGAGCGCAAGGCGGAGCTGGAGGCGATCTTGCCTGCGAAAAATCCGGTCCTTCGTTACTCCGACCATATCCTCGGTCGCGGAGAAGAGTTGCTCGATCGTTTCTGCGCAGCCGGTCTTGAGGGCGTCATTTCAAAGCTCGCGGACTCGAGTTATGTGGGAGCCCGCGGCGCAAGCTGGCTGAAGATCAAATGCATCAGGCGGCAGGAGTTTGTGATTGTCGGCTGGACGCCGTCCGACAAGGTCCGCGCGTTTCGGTCCTTGATCCTTGGCGTTCATGACGGCGGCAAGCTGCGTTACGCCGGGAAAGTCGGCACCGGCTTCGATACCGCTGAACTTCTTCGTCTCTTGAAGATCATGGCGCCGCTTGAGCAGAAGGCCGCGACCGTCGACGCACCACGCGCCGAAGTGCGCGGCGCACACTGGCTCCGTCCGAAACTGGTCGCTGAGATTGCTTTCACCGAAATGACAAATGAAGGGACATTACGACATCCGAGCTATCTTGGTCTCCGCGAAGACAAGAAGCCGGAGGCGGTCGTGGTCGAGATGGAACGTCATGCAGCCGATCTCGCCGCGTCTGCGACAACCGTCGCGATAAGTAACCGTGACCGCGTCATCTATCCGGATTCCAACATCACCAAGGGACAGCTCGCCGACCATTATACGGCGGTCGCGGCGATCATGCTTCCTTGGGTTGGCAGCCGGCCGATCAGTCTCGTTCGATGCCCACAGGGCCGCGCGAAGAAGTGCTTCTTCCAAAAACACGACGCCGGCAGCTTTGGCGACAAAGTCCACCACGTCGGCATCACGGAGAAGGACGGGCACGAGGAACCATATCTCTATATCGACGATGCCGAAGGACTGATGACGTGCGTCCAGATGGGAACGATCGAGCTGCATGGATGGGGGGCTCGGATCGAGGATGTCGAAAAGGCCGACCGCCTCGTGTTCGACCTCGACCCCGATGAAGGCCTCGATTTTGAGGCTGTCCGCGCCGCTGCCTTTCAGTTCCGCGCTATCCTTAAATCGCTGGGGCTTACGACTTTCCCGATGCTGACGGGAGGCAAAGGAGTGCACATCATCGCGCCCCTCATCCCTGGCGCCGAGTGGCCCCAGGTGAAGGACTTTGCGTCTCGCCTGGCGCAGGCGGTCGCCCAGAGCGATCCGGCCCATTTCACGGCCGTGTTGTCAAAGGCGCGCCGCAAGGGTCGCATCTTTGTTGACTATCTACGCAATCAGCGCGGGGCGACCGCGATCATGCCCTACAGCGCAAGATCACGTCCGGGCGCCCCTGTGGCGGCACCGATCACGTGGGCGGAGATGAAGACAATAGATGCGCCCTCACATTTCCACGTGGGCGATGCTCCTGAATTAAAGAAACGCGCAGCCTCCAAAGCTCTGGCTGGATGGGGTCGCGCTGACCAATCCTTGCCCAATCTGTAGCGTCCGACGCGGGAAGAGTCAGTAAAGCCAGCATTCAAAGGGCAACGCGGCGCTCATGGCCCTGCCTGATTGGAACCTGCGGAGATCGGCCTCGTTTGGCTGAAGCCATGGCAAAAATCGATCCGATGACCGTCGCCAATCTTTTGAGGGAATATGCGCAACGGGCGTCCATGCGCGGCGACAATCCCTATCGCACAAAGGCATACCTGCGCGCCGCGGACAGTCTGACGGCGCTATCGCAGCCGCTTGATCGGATCATCGCCGCCGGCGCCCTCACCAAGATCCCGGGGATCGGTGATGCGATCGCAGATATCGTGACCAAGCTTTACCAAACCGGCACGCACCCGAGCCTTGAGAAGCTGCGCGAGGATGTTCCAGCGGGCGTGATGGAGCTGTTTGCCATACCCGGGCTTCGTCCCGATAAGATACTGAAGCTTCATCAGGCGCTCGGCGTGAACTCGCTGGCGGAGCTCGAGGCCGCGGCAAGAGAAGACCGCATACGCCCGGTCAAAGGACTCGGCGCTGCGCTTCAGACAAAGCTCCTGCAGAACCTGGCCATTGTGCGAAGCGGCGAAACGCAACTTCACCTGCACAAGGCCGCCGCTCTTCTCGAACATGCGGTCATATCGGTGAAGCAAGAGCATCCAGAGTTTTCGCGCGTCGAAATTGCAGGTGACTTCCGGCGCGGTTGCGAACTCGTTTCCGACTTCGCCCTGGTAGCGCAGGCCGAAAAATCGACTTGTATCGAGGAGACGACCCTCAGGCTTGTTGTCACGGACAGGAAGCACTTTGGCGCGAGCCTGCTCGAAGCGACCGGTTCGGCAGATCACCTTGAGCAACTGAAGACGTTCGCGGCCGACAAGGGGTTCACCCTAAACGCCGACGGGCTTCATCGCGGGAGAAAGCTGATCGCGTCAGCGACAGAAGAAGAAATGTACCAAGCTCTAGACTTGCAGTTTATCGAGCCAGAATTGCGCGAAGGCAGGGACGAGATTGAACGAGCTGCAAAGCAGAGGCTCCCCGCCCTCATCCGGGATGAAGATCTGCATGGCATCCTGCATTCTCACACGACCGCATCCGATGGCACCGAAACGCTTGAGGCAATGGCGGAAGCCACGCGCAAGCGCGGTTTCGAATACTATGGTGTCGCCGATCATTCGCAGTCCGCTCATTATGCAGGCGGCCTTTCGTTGCAGGAGATTGCTGAACAGCACCGCGAAGCCGACCGGCTGAACAAGGCATACAATGGAAAATTTCGCATACTGAAGGGCATCGAGGCGGACATCCTGGCGGATGGCACGCTCGATTACCCGGATCATATCCTGGAGACGTTCGATTTTGTCGTCGCGAGCGTGCACAGCCGCTTCAAGTTGCCAAAGAAGGAGCAGACGGAGCGTATCATCGAGGCGATCGGAAATCCTCGGACGACAATCATCGGGCACATGACCGGTCGCCAGCTGTTGCGCCGGCCCGGTTATGATCTCGACATCGACAAAGTCCTCAAAGCGTGTGCGAAACACGGCGTTGCCGTCGAAATCAACGCACATCCGTGGCGACTCGACCTCGACTGGCGCTGGCATCAAAAGGCACTCGATCATGGCTGCATCTTCAGCATCAACCCGGACGCTCATTCGATACGCGAGCTCGACCACATGCATTGGGGTGTCGAGATGGCGCGCAAGGGCGGAGTCCCTGCGAAGCGGGTCTTGAATACGATGCGTTTGACGGCACTCCTTGCGCATCTCGCACGCCGCAGGCAAACGTTCTGACCTGCTTGTGCGCCCGGCCCATCAGCGCAGGAGTCCGTCCTTCTCAAAATCTTCCCAGCCGCGCAAATCGGAGTGCGCGTTCTCATCGGGGCCATAGCCAGCTGAAGTTGCAGTTCCGCGACCGCTTCTTTGAGCGCGTTTAATAGCGGCCTTCCCCGCGCCACGCCGCCTATTCTCTGCAGCTGTCGCTGCGTCCTGTTCGCGCCAGACCGTGACCAGGTCGCGGTCAAGCACATCCTCGACGTGCTGCGGGTCGAACACGTGAAAGGTGATGTTCCTTGCCCGCCCGCGGAGTTTCACCGTTTTTGTCCCGGCGCTCTGCAAGCGACCATCTTTCAGCCAGCGGTGCCGTTCGGCCGTCGAGATCGTCAGAATGTCCTCGATTTCACGGGGGATTACGGGCAGGTCTTCGATATTCTGCAGTGCTTTGGATACGATCCCGAATACCACCTGCACATCGTTCTCGGCGCCCTCAGACAGGCGCAGGGTAAGCACGCGGGACTCGATATGGAGCAGTTTCCTGAAGTCCGTTGGAAGGCGGGCGCGTATTTCGAGAAAAATGCCCCTCGCTCTGACGGACGATCCAAGCGTTGCAGCCGGGTTTAAAGGCCACTCTCCAATCAGCTTCGCTGTTGCATTGATTTTTAGGCGCGCGGGCATGCCCCTTTAAATAGGTCACCGATTGTCGGCAGCGATGAGCCGATCGCAAAGCCAACATGAGTTTTAATCCGCCAGCGGTCTGAACCACGATGCCCTAAAGGCGCAACCACGATTGTTGGCGGGGCCGCTTGCAACTTCGGCTAACAGGAAGCGGCAGAGTTGATTTCAAAGTGCGATATCAGGCGCGTTGCCGCCTGGCGGCTTTGGGGCCGTTTGCTGTCCGTCCGGTTATTGCCGAGGGACCAGTTAAAGCCGTCGTTCGGCTCACGACCTCTTCTCGGAAATAGGAGGCAAGTTCACATCCCGCGGAAGCCGACATTGAACTGCCTCTCCGTTTACACGTTTGGCAAATGTTGCGAATGGAGGGAGTTGCATGTTTGAAGGTTTCTCGCTGGAGCAGATCAAACTTCCGGAAGCGACGCTCAGAGTGCGGGTTGGTGGAAGGGGCCACCGCTTCCTGATGCTGCACGGTCATCCTCGCACCCATGCCACTTGGCATCGCGTGGCGCCGATTTTGGCTGAGGAATACACCGTAATTTGCCTTGGTCTTCGGTGCTCGCCCTTGCGGTGTGTCGCAACACAATCAGCGCGTCCGGTTTGCCGTGAACAGATCTTGCTGATGCACCAGTTCGTCCGCGACGGGCTGACGGAGGCGGCGTGTGCCATTCGGGTGGATGGCCGAAAATAACCCCACCTCTGCATGACGCGAATTGTCCCAGCCCGGGTAGGCCGTTATCGGGTACAGGCAAATACCCTCGAATCGATGCTCCGACACCCATAGCGGCACGCACCTCGTCGCGGCATACATAGTGGAGCCAAGCCGGCCCGCCGGATCCTCTGAGCCGGTCTCGGCAATGAACATCGGCTTACCGTACCGATGAGCAACCTCGAGCAACATTTCCGACAAAGCGCGGTACTCATGGTGTCCCATCGATATCCTCGGCCCGTTTATTTACCATTGATTGTGCGGCTAGAAATTCAGGCCCACGACATCGACAACATCTTCGCTCCCGCCCAACTCAGGTTCGACGCGGCCCAGCAACATGTCGTAAGCTTCGAACTGCCCCTGACGGGCGTTTTCGGCCCGACCCCGTTCGCTGCGGGTCCGGTCACGAGGAGCGATTTGGATAAGGGGCTCGGCCCAGACAAATCTGCAGGCGGGGTCGATCTCCCGCATTGCACGAACACCCGCGATGGCAGCCTTCACGAGATGCCGCTTGAACCATCCACGTTTGTTCGGCCCCACGCGGGAAATAGCCGACCTCAACAGCCCATGCGAAAAAGGAGATCTAGTTGATGGGACACAACAGAGGCGGTGTTCCGGCGATCGAACGCTGTACCCTCACGGCTTCTGCCGCGAACGAGGCATAGGCATCGATGAAATGCACGATCCCTGATCGACATGGTCTGGAGATCCGTAATGGAAGATGTCCCAGATAACCTGGACACCTGCCGATCGGGCCGCCTCGACCATTGGCGCCCAACTTGACCAGTCATAGGCGAAGCTTGCGGAACCGGAGCCTCCACCTGGTGCTCGTCCATACGCCCCACTTCGCTCATTCGAAGTCTTCTTTCAGCAGTCGGCTTCGAACTCGGCCGCCTCGTTAGGACCGGGAACCGCGTTGGCGAAATACCGCATCCAATGGGGCGCGCGCCATCTTCGTTGCTCAGTCCAGCTCGTCCTGGCGTGACCGGTAACGCCGAACCGATTGTCGAGCCTTTGTTCCTGTGGTGGACTGTCCGGAGCTGGGTGGCGAAGGAGGAACAAGGAGGGCCGTGCCAAGTTCGGGGCGATATACCACCGCCGCCGATCGACTCGAGCGGCTGCTCAGCAACAAGAGAGGCACGGGATCACATGACCGTTCAGATTCGACTTTCCGAGATCGACCACGCCAGGCGCGAGGATCGTGGCGACGGCGCTTGGAGCATCGCACCGGACTTGGGCTATTTGCGCCTAGCAATCGTCAATGTCGTGTTCTTCGGCGCACCGGGCAGCGGAGATCGGAACTGGATGCTGATCGATACCGGGTTGCCGACGTCCCGCGGCAGCATTCTTGCGGTCGCGGAAAAGCGGTTTGGCACGAACGCACGGCCGGCCGCGATCATCCTGACCCACGGCCATTTCGACCATGTGGGAACGGTTCTAGACCTCGCGAATAGATGGGACGTGCCTGTCTTCGCGCATCCACTCGAGCGCCCCTATTTGGACGGAACCGCATCCTATCCGCCACCGGATCCCTGGGTCGGGGGTGGACTGATGGCACTGCTGTCGCCGCTTTTTCCACGGGGGCCAATTGATCTTGGCAACCGTTTGGAACTCCTACCTGCCGACGGATCGATCCCCGGAATGCCCGGATGGCGATGGCTACACACACCCGGGCACGCTCCTGGGCATATCTCGCTCTGGCGCGAGGAGGACCGCTCGCTGATCGTAGGGGACGCTTTCATCACCACCGGTCAGGAGTCAGTCTATGAGGTCGCCGTTCAGGATCTTGAGATGCACGGTCCGCCGCGCTACTTCACGCCGGACTGGGATGCGGCGGAAAGATCCGTGAAGCACTTGGCTGCCCTGAACCCGCACATGGTCATCAGTGGACACGGTGCGGCTGCCGCGGGAGTGGGCATGCGTCAAGCTCTTGACAGCCTGGCTGAGCGGTTCAGGGTGTTCGCCGTCCCGCCGAAATTGAAATTCGTGCGCGAGCCGGCGGCAGTCCAAGGTAGCTGAGGCTAACCGAGCCGCCGTCGTTCTGAAATATGGTCAAATTGGGCAGACTCTGTCTCTCGACCCGTAGAGTTACCCCGTCGGGTCGCGCTCTCCATCGTCGCCGACAAACTCTGACAAGCGGAACAAACCCGGAAGGCGCCGGGTTAGGGCGTTCGATCGGCGTAGGGCGACTGCGGGCCAAGCGCCCCGAAATTCTGCGTCAGGAGAAGACGTCAGATGAAAACGAGTAACCCGAAGGACGCGTCCTCTCCGCCGGCGAGCCGACCGGCAAGAAGTTGTTCGAGCCCACACGGGTCGTCATCCGCCAAGACTTGGCTTCGATTCGCTCATCGGCCAAAACCGTGGAGGAGATCAAATGGCAAATCTGGGAAGATTGGCGATCGCGATGCTTGGCGTTCTGGCATACCAAAATCGCGACAAGCTCTGTGAATTGATTCCGGGAGCGGGGTATCTTAACCCAAACGACCCGCAACGCAGAATTCTGGCTCAGATAACGAATGGCGTGTCGAGGGCTGACCTTGGTGAGATCCTCGACCGGTTCAGGGAGGTGGGGGCAGGATCTAAGGTCGACTCGTGGGTTGGCAGCGGGCCAAACCAACCGATTGAGCCAAGGGACGTCCAAGCGGCAATGGACGAAGGTACACTCACGTCCATTTCGATGCAGACGGGTCTTTCGCGCGAGGAGCTAATCAGAAGGATTGCGCGGGATCTACCCGAGACAGTCAACGAGATGACGCCGAATGGTGAATGGCCGCCTGAGCCGACACATGGCTTGGATAAGTCGACCCTGCTCGACAATGTATCCTAGGGGACACAGCCAGGAATGCAGCCGGCCAAGGCGAGATCCAGGGTGGCAACTCTACACGGGGGGACGCTCCTGCGCGATCGCCTTCATCCGCTCGCGAACCAAGGATCTGTTTCGAGCGCGCCGAACGCGCAACTGGCCGCCATCCTGAAAATGCGCACCGCTGCATCGCGGCGCCCTCGCTCGCGTATATCGGTGAGCGGAAGAAGGCGCGTTCCTGGCTGGCCAGAGCGCTGGCGATCGATCCGGACGACTTCGTGACGCAGTACAACGCCGCTTGCATGTATTCCGTGCTCGGGGAAGTGGAGGAAGCGGTGCGGTACCTGGAAAGAGCCGTCGGAGGAAGCGTGAGTCAGAACGTATTGGAACGAATCCGTCACGAAGTCGATTTCGACGCCATTCTCGATCACCGCGGTTCGTGCAGCTTCTTAGTTCACTTGGCTTGTGACGCACAGCTGTACTTGCACAAGCTTCGGCCTGCCTAGCAGCCGCGTTCGCGGCGCGTCCGCTTTGGGGGTGGCGGATTCAACTGCTCGCAGCAACACACGAGTCTGTCTGAAAGATGGAATGTGAGCCATGAAGCAGCGACGTCGCATCTACTACTCGGCCGCTCAGCGGGCTGAGATTTGGGTTGGATGGGAGGCGGGCGAGTCGATGATCTCGATCGGACGACGATTCGATCGGGGGTCTTCATCTGTCCGCTCTTGCCGCCGCGCCTGGGCCTTGCACTGGCGGGCTGCCGGCCTTTGCCTGTCGCCGGTGGTGTTTTCCCCCACATTTTGCTGCCGCTGCTTGTGCTGCTCACCTGGCCGCTCGCCATGGGCAAGTATTTCGCCCCGGCATCGTCTCTGCGGGGTTTGCTTCGTCGGCAAAGGACATCGCCAGCTGGCCTCACAGCTGCGGTCGATCGCGGCCGAATCGGGATTGATGCTGGCCGACGCGCTGGCCGGCGGCCGCTTCACCCGCTACAATGATCTGTTGATGCCTGCCGGCATTATTGCCGGGGCCGGCGACCGGTTGTTCGATGCGAGGCTCTTAGACTACAATCGGAGATTCCTGGTTCCTTTGTCGATATCATCCCGCAGGCCGGCCACATGGTCCACCACACCGCACCGCTAGCTGTTCTCGCCATGGTGGACAGGGTCGCTGCCGCGGCCAGCATGAAGTAGGCCGGCACTGGCGCGATCCCGAAGAAGTGGAATCGCGATTTTCGGAAAAGATCATGCTCAAAAGCAATAGGTAGAACCCCGTCCCGACTCTATCGGGTGGCGAATCCGATGATTTACTTCACGGCGGCACGCACTTCAGCGAACCGCATCCTGTGCATCCATCCGCGCCGGTTCGGCTAACATCGACGTCGAGGTCCCGTATCTTGGGATTTGGCCAGGGGAACGGCCCCAATTCCGTGTTCGGCTTCTGCCTCTCTTTGTGGCTGCCAGCATCTAGTCGTCTGCAAATCGAGGCCACGGACTGACAAGCACCCCCGCACTACAAGGAGCTGGCGGTCGGAGAACAAATGTAGACATGTCGCACCATCCTTGCGGTACGGCTTGCGATGCATACTGACGGTCGAGGGCTTAATGTAACCAAATCAACGGCTCGGCGTTTCGGTCAGCGCCGTTGCAATGAGCGAAGCCATAACCTCTGTCACGAGCATAGACTGGCGATTTCATGAGTCGCAATTTTCTGGTGATCGAACCTGAGGAAGGCATTGCCGTGCTCAAGGGGCTTGCCTCCTCGGCGCGTATCTCGATGCTGAAACTGCTGCATGAGAAGGGGCCGATGAATATCAACGAAATCGCCGCCGTGCTGTCGCTACCGCAGTCGACCGTCTCGACCAACATCCAGGTGCTGGAGGATGCGGGGCTGATCCGCACCGAGAGAGCGAAGAAAGGCAACCGGAAAATCTGCTATCCGACCGCCGAAAAAGTGCTCGTCGTGTTCAAGAGCGAATATCGTGCGGTCAAGAACGACGCGATCGAAGTGTCGATGCCGATCGGGCTTTATACCGGCTTCGAGGTTACCGCGCCCTGCGGCCTTTGTTCGCCGGACGGCATCATCGGTCTGCTCGATGTGCCGAACACTTTCCTCGATCCGGACCGCATGAAGGCCGGTCTGCTATGGTTCACGCGCGGTTTTGTCGAATACCAGTTCCCCAACAATGCCAAGCTCGCCAATGCCGAGATCACTGGTCTCGAAGTTGCGATAGAGCTGTCTTCGGAAGTGCCGGGCACCAGCGCCGATTGGCCCTCGGACATCACGCTGACGATCAATGGCGTCGATGTCGGCACCTGGACGTCGCCGGGGGATTTCGGCGACAAGCGCGGCGTCTTCACGCCCACCTGGTGGAAGCTTAAGGGCTCGCAATACGGTAAGCTGAAGAACTGGCGAATTGCCAATGACGGCACCTATGTCGACGGCCTCAGGATTTCCGAAACCGGCCTCGCCGCACTCGATCTGAAGAGCCATCATTCAATCCGCGTCCGTATCGGCGTCAAGGACGATGCCAAGCGCCCCGGCGGGATCAATATTTTCGGCAAGGGCTTTGGAAATTACGATCAGGACATTGTGCTCAGGATCAAAACCGCGTGAATCGACTGGCCGCGTTGCTGCGCTCAGTTACAGTTCATTGCTAGGCTAGGCTTGCAGCTGGCACCGCCGTCCATGAGGCGACCGGCTTGCCTGACGTGTATAGATCCCTCGTCGCAAGCTTTGCCCACTGGCTGCGAATCCCCTGCTACCCTCAATCACCAGTACAAAGGGATCCGTCCCACCAACCAACAGCCAGAGCATCCTCCGTTCCGGCAAATGCCGGAACTTACCATCTAGGCAACTCTCGAAAGTATATGCCGATCCAGGTCACACTTTGCCAACCCGAACCGCCAGCGATGGTTCGTCGCCTCACGCCTGCTCTGGTAGAACAAGGTCAGTTGCCGGCCGTCGATCATCACCGTCGAATGGCCATTCTCGCCGGGCTCACCAGGGTCGAGAACGGGGCCAACGGAAACGTAGGGACCCTTGACGTCATCGGCGATGGCGAAGAAGACGCGCTGCCGGCTGCCGCGCGGACCTTCGGGGAGGAAGCAGGTGGCGTTGAGAAGCACACGACCGTCCGGCAGCTCGACGAGCTGCGCGCCTTCGATCCCCCATTCGTAATCGGGGTGCTCGCGCGCATTGTGATGTGGCACGTCGAGATGATCGAGTATCTTGCCGAGACGTTTCCATGGCCCGAACCAGGAATCGGATTGGCTGCGCGCCAGATAGACATCAGGCTGGGGCACCCTGGTGAATTTGGGCATGCCTGAATAGACGATATAGCGCTTGCCTCCGACGATTGCGGGGTGGGGATCGTAGATGCCGTCCTCATCGGTGTCGGGCAGCGACAATATCGCCGGATTGAGCACCACCCAATGAAAGCCGTCATTGGACACCGCGTGCTCGCAACGTCCGCCGGACTTCATGAATTCAGTCTGGATAAACATGTGGAAGACGCCGCACTCATGAATGACGCCGGGCGCCGCAATGCCAGATCCGGTTACCGGCAAAACGATCGCCTCGTGCTCTGTCCAGGGTCCATAAAGATCCGGCGCTGTGGCGTGGAGGATTTTCCAGCTCTCTGTTGTGACGGTGCCGCTGGAGCCGAAGACGTGCCAGAGCGTGCCGTCGAACACCGGACAAGGGTCCTTCAGATCATCCACAACCTGCGGGTGAAACAACGGAAAGACGTTGGTTTCAAAGTCGATCTTCATTCGCCAGCCATCCCTCGATTCGTCCCGGTCTCCATTCAAATGAACCACCGGCGCGACTCAGATGAATCGATTCCAAGCGTATTTATAGCTCCGCTGATGAACGGTTGTTGAACGATTGAAGGATTTGAACCGCTCTGTGGCAAAGGGCCACATTTGGGGAGCCGACCTGACGCGAGGGGCTTCATCATGTGGATCGAATGGGGGCGGTCGGCTCGCCCCTTCTCTGTTGAGCCGTCGCAAGTGGAGCGGACGGCTGGTCTCGCCCGAGACAGTTTGGAGCTATGGAACAACTTATCGGGATGGAAGTTATATAGAAGGCTGCGAACTTCATGTCAAAGCTGCCTCGATTGACTTTTGTTAGTCGAGGCATTTTGTAACTATAACGAAGGATAATCTACATGGAAATGGCGGCGGGCCGGGCCAAAACACCAAAGAACCCTGTACAACCGTCTATTTTAATTTGCTTTTCACACCTCCGATGGAACTTCGTATATCAGAGACCACAACACATTCTGACCCTGGCGTCAAAACAGCAACAGCTAATTTACTTCGAAGAGCCGATCTTCGATGAGAGGCGCCACCCTTCGATGCGGGTGCACAATGTTACCCCCAAGATCAGAATAGTGACGCCGCTGATCCCAGTTGGTACTTCCGCGACCAGGGCGGACGCAATCCAGCGCAGGTTCGTCGATCAGATCCTCGCCTCCACGCCGCATGACCGATTGACGACCTGGTATTACACGCCCATGGCGCTACGCTTCAGCGACCATCTCGCCTGTGACGTCTGCGTCTACGACTGCATGGATGAACTCTCCGCGTTCAAAGACGCTCCCGCAGAGTTGACGCAGTTGGAAAAGGCGCTGTTGCAACGTGCCGATGTCGTCTTCACGGGCGGGCAGAGCCTCTACGAGGCCAAGCGCAGCTTGCATCGGGCGATCTTTCCCTTCCCGAGCAGCATCGACGTTACCCATTTCCATCAGGCTAGGGCGCCAGGTGAAGACCCGTTCGATCAGGCCGACATACCTCACCCGAGGGTGGGGTACTTCGGGGTCATCGACGAACGGCTCGACCTTGAACTTATCGCGCAGGCGGCTGCGGCAATGCCAGACGTGCATTTTGTCATGCTCGGCCCTGTCGTCAAGATCGATCGGGCGAGCCTTCCCACGGCAGGCAACCTGCATTGGCTGGGCGGCAAGTCCTATGCAGACCTGCCGAACTATCTCAGGCATTGGAGTGTCGGCTGGATGCCGTTCGCGCTCAACGAAGCGACCCGCTACATCAGCCCGACCAAGACTCCCGAGTTTCTTGCGGCAGGACTGCCGGTGTTGTCCACGGCGATCGTCGACGTTGTGCGTACCTACGGCGTCGAAGGCCTTGTCGAGATTGTCGAGGCGGAGGACATCGAGGCCAAGCTTCGCTCGATCCTGGCCCACCCCCGCGATTTCCTGGTGAAGAAGGCCGACGCCTACCTCGCCGACATGTCCTGGGAGAAGACCTGGAGCGCGATGGCTGCCCACATCGAGCGCCCCCATGCGATGAAGAGCGTCGTCCCATTCCTGAGGAGGGCGTGAGCGTGTTCGACTGGTTGATCGTAGGGGCCGGTTTCGCCGGCAGTGTGCTGGCCGAGCGTATCGCATCGCAACGGCAGGAAAGCGTCCTGATCATAGACCGACGAAATCACGTCGGCGGCAATGCCTATGACTGCTACGACGAGGCGGGAATACTAATTCACCGTTACGGGCCGCACATCTTTCACACCAACGCCCAATCGATCGTCGACTATCTGTCGCAATTCACGCAATGGCGGCCTTACGAACATCGTGTGCTGTCGCTTGTCGATGGAAAGCTGCTGCCGATACCGATTAATCTCGACACCATAAACCGCCTCTACGGCCTTGAATTGACGTCCGAGCAGCTGCAGGACTTCTTCGCTTTCCGACGCGAAACGGTCAAAGAAGTCCGCACCGCCGAGGACGTCGTGGTGAGCACAGTAGGCAGAGAGCTCTACGAGAAATTCTTCCGCGGCTACACGAGGAAGCAGTGGGGTGTCGACCCTTCCCAGTTGAGCAAGTCAGTGACGGCGCGAGTCCCGACCCGGACCGATCGCGACGATCGGTATTTTGGCGACAGCTTCCAGAACATGCCGGCAGGCGGGTATACGCGCATGTTTCAGCGCATGCTGGATAGTCCCAAGATCAAGATCATGCTGCAGACCGACTACCGCGAAATTCGCGACAAGATCCCCTTCCAGCAGATGATCTATACCGGTCCGATCGACGAGTATTTCGACTGGAAGCTTGGTCGCTTGCCCTACCGTTCGCTGCGCTTTGAGCACACGACGCTTGATTGCGAGCAGTTTCAACCGGTCGCCGTCGTCAACTATCCGCAGACGGAAAAATACACACGGATCACCGAGTACAAGCATCTGACCGGTCAGCAGAGTCCGAAGACCAGCCTCACCTACGAATACCCCACCGACGTCGGAGATCCTTATTACCCGGTGCCGCGGGCCGAAAACGAGGCTTTGTACAAACGATACGAAGCTTTGGCCGCGGCGTGCCCGGAGGTCTGGTTCGTCGGACGTCTTGCAACATATCGCTATTACAATATGGATCAGGTGGTCGGCCAGGCATTGGCTACGTTCGGGCGCATTCAGACACGCCTGCCAGCAAACGGGATGCTCGTCACGCCGACGCAGCGCGAGGCGGCCGAGTGAATGATGCGCCGGCCTGACCGGCGTCGGGCGACCCACGGCCAAAGAGACCAACGATGTTTCTCGGCTTCTCGGCGAACAGCTCTAGATATGCTGTGCTGTTGATGCAGCTGAAAAGCGCGCACTGTTCGTATCAGCGAGGCTATAGCGCGCTTGCTTGTTGTTCCTCAAACGCCAAGAACGATTGGCGCTGGCGCTCCAACTCGTCCGCAAGTGGCTTGCGAACAGTGCGCGAGCCGTCCGCATGGATGGTGGAGAACAAGCCGACTTCGGCGTGGCGCGAATTGTCCCAACCTGGGTAGGCCGTCACCGGGTATAGGCATATACCCTGAACAGGTGCACCGAGGCTCGTCGCATCGCGCACTTCGTCGCAAACGTAGTGAAGCCAGGCTGGCCGGCCTGAACCTTCGGCGCCGGTCTCGGCGATGAACATCGGCTTCTTGTATCGTTCGGCGACCTCGACCAGCAATTCCGAAAGTGCACGGTATTCGTGGTGCCCCATCGGTATCGTTGGGCCATTCAAGTACCATTGGTTGTGCGGATAGAAGTTGAGGCCGATGACGTCCACAACGTCCTCGCTGCCGCCCAACTCCGGTTCCACGCGCCCGATCAGCATGTCATACGCCTCGAATTGGCCCTGGCGAGCATTTTCGGCGCGCCGCCGCTCGGGGTGAGTACGGTCACGAGGAGCAATATGGATCAGCGGTTCAGCCCAGATGAACCTGCAGCCGGGTTCGGCCTCCCGCATCGCCCTCACGCCGGCGACCGCTGCCCTGACAAGATGTCGTTTGAACCATCCACGCTTGTTCGGCCCGACGCGCGGGAAATAACCGACTTCCACCGCCCATGCAAAAAACGAAATCTCGTTGATCGGGCACACCAGGGGAGCCACCCCGGTAGCGGAGCGATGAACCCGAACAGCTTCCGCGGCGAAACGGACGTAGGCCTTGATAAACCCCGGGCCACCTTGGTCGATATGGTCTGGCGAGCCATAGTGGAAGATATCCCAGATAATCTGCACCCCGGCCGCCTGGGCTGCTTCGATCGCCGACGTCCAACTCGACCAGTCGAAGACTCCGGGCGCTGTTTCAATCAGGTGCCAGCGCAAGCCGTCGCGGATCGTGCGAAGCCCAAGCTCGGCACAACGGCGATAGTCGGCATGTGCATGGATGTCATGTGAGGTCGCGCGGATCAGATCAAGACGGGCCCCGTCGGCGCGCCTGTGGGAGGAACACTCGAAACCAGCCATGAAAAAGCTGTCGAACCCGGAAGAGCCTGCCGTGGGCCGACGAGCGGTATCCTCGTTCATACCAACATCCTGTCGCCCAAGGCGTGGGCAAGTAATCGCATTCGCAGTCCCCCATTGTCAGTTCCGGTGGCCTAGTCGAAACCGGTCGGCCACCACCACGTCGACGGCTCGGCGGCTGCGGTGTACACGTGTGCCTGGATTGGCGAATACAACCAAGCTCCAATCCCGTCTGCCGGGGGCCGCGGTCGCGTCGATTCGATCCGAAGTTATGCGGCCTGTTGCATCGCCCGTTCGTTGACGCCTGTTTCGCCTAGTCGGGTGAGCGCCTCATCGGTTGCTTTTTCTTCCTTGAGCGTCTGTTCGAGTAGCGGGACGGCGTCTTTCAAGCCAAGTAACCCGGCCCATGTGACAAGAGTCCCGTAGCGCGCTATTTCATAATGTTCGACGGACTGGGCTGCAGCCACGAGACCCGCGTCCAATGCCGGAGCCTCCTCGAATTCCTCCAAAATCTCCTGTCCTTCTTCGATGATGCCGTCGATCGCCGGGCACGTTTTCCCTTGGGCTCTCTTGCCAAAGGCGTCGAAAACTTGCTGCAGACGCTCGATCTGACCTTCCGTCTCGTCACGATGTTTTTCGAACGCCGCCTTCAACTCTTCGGACTCCGCGCCCTTTGCCATTTTCCGGAGCGCCGTCAGAATCTTGCGTTCGGCGTAGTAGATGTCTTTCAGACCATCATAGAAAAGGTCTTCCAAGCCCTTGGAGCTGCCCTGAGAGCTTTTTTTCGTCGCCATTGTCATCTCCTCTTTCATTTCTATCGACGCATGCATGGCTCTAACTGGACCAGTCTCTTGTTGTTCCTTCGGCGACGGCACACCGGCAGCCAACAGCGAGCGACGGTCGGGTTGACCGCTGATTTCAGTCCGCCGCGCCAGCAGCGGCTTCAGCATCTCGGCTGCGGGACCTTCAATATGTCGCCGTATGTCGCCGCGTCGGATGGCCAGGAAGCGGCCAGTGCCAGTTGGACTTTGTGATGGAGCGGCGCAGCGGCGAGCGTCCACGGGCCGTTTTCCTTGCGCCGATCTTCCGCGATCTTGGCCTTTTCCACGCATCGCTGCAGGATTTTTCGCGAGGTGAATTGAGACCCGCCACGACGCTGATCTCTGCGACGGTCAAGGCCCGTTCGGCGGGCTCTACTCCGGAACAATGTCCTCTTCTGAAAGTTTCCTTAGATCGCAAAGGAGATTCGAGATGTCAGAAAGCCGCGAATGGTTTGTCCAATGGCTTAGAGATGCCCATGCCATGGAAGAGCAGGCCGAAACGATGTTGAACGGGCAGTTGGGTCGCATCGAGAACTATCCCGAGCTGAGCGACCGGATCCGACAGCACCTCGACGAGACGAAGCAGCAGGCTGCCCGGCTGAAGACTTGTCTCGATCAGATGGACGAGGGTTCATCCACGATGAAGGACGCTGGCGCTAAGCTGACGGCGATGGCGCAATCGCTGAGCGGCGTCTTCGCTGGAGACGAGGTGATGAAAGGATCGCTCGCGAGCTACACGTTCGAGCACATGGAAATCGCCTCCTACACGATCCTGATTGCCGCTGCTCGATCGCTCGGCGAAACGGAGGCTCTTCGGGTTTGCGAAGAGAATCTGCGAGAGGAAGTCGCGATGGCGGATTGGCTGAAATCCCGTCTTCCCTCGACGACCGAGCAGTTCCTTGCGCGGGCCGAAGCGGACAGCGACAGCGCCAAGCGGTGATCGGGTAGGAACGTAGTGACCGTGAACTGGGTGATCGGGATTCGTCCGCTAGCGCGTCCCTCTTCGTGAACGCTGGGCAACGAACACGCCTAGCAGGCGGTCGTCGAGCTGCGCATTTCGAGAAATTGCAACGACGAGCGATGCTAATATTGCGGCGTCGTCACTTAGAGAGTTGAAGCGTTCATCTGCGCAAGCCTGGTCGAATACGCATTGGCACTAGCCAAGATCGGAAAGGCTAGCGCAGCGCTCGGCGAGATCAAGCTTGAGGGGGCGTGTTAAAACGTTCGAAACGAGGTCGCGATAGCGGAATGCCCGAGAACACTCCTCCCTGATCACTGAGCAGTGCGTGCGCAGGCACCGGCAGCGCCAAGCCGGATGGAAGAAAGTTCGTCCTGACAGCGGACAGAGCGCGCCCTTGCGCTCACGTTATGGGGTCGGCAGCACTTGCACGCTTCGGGGTGAATTCCGCTTCAGCCGGTCGCTGGCGGTTTCGCTGAAGGCCGTGACCGACCGGCCGACGATCATCATGCTCGAAGGGGTTGACCGCTTTGTCCGATCTTCTCCGCCGTGCGCATCGTCATCGCGCCGTCCGTGGTTCCAGAATATGCAATCCGATGGCTGAACTCGTCGGGACTCGATAAATGTGAGCGCGGCATCATACTTTGCCTTCAGGACGACTGTTTCTCTGCAATGACCTCTGTCTACGCTCATCCAGTTCGGTCGGTGTCCATCTGCTCATTCAGACGTCGTTGATAGGCAAAGCCGACAGCCGCGGCGACTGCCAAACCCGCCGCCGCCAGAAGGAGTTTGTCCTCGGTATGCTCATTGCCCGATGCGTCTTGAACAGCTAACGAAGTTTCATCGAAGGGTGCGGATGCTTTTGCGACAGTCTCGCCCTGGTGCGGCCCAACGCCGCTATGGCGGATACCCGCAGCCAGACGTTCTGTCTTCTCTTTAACAGTTTCCTTGGCCACGCCGGTCAACTCGGCAGCTTCGCGTTTTATTTTGCCAGCCGTTTCAAGAGCGAAATCACTGACGCTTTCCGCCAAATCGCTAGATTGCTCCTTCAGGCGCTCCTTGGCGTACGAAAGGTGATCAACCTGCTGCTCGCTGGGTGGCCGGGCTGAATTGGCCCGCAACAAGCTGATCAATCCCGCTCCGACGAGTGCGGTTGCGATCGGCGGATGGCGGAGGAAACGCCACCCCAAACCGGCCCCAATCGCCAAAGCAGCGCTCGGATTGGCAGCCGCCTTGGCCTTGAGATCGTCAATAATCGCCTGCGCCACCGATTGCATTGAGTCTCTTGCTTTCTCCACCAGCGCATCCTTTGCCTCAAGCGCTTCGTGTTTCAAATCATCGGTAAATTCGGAGAGCGTGTTTGGCGACCGAAGTGTCGACAAGTCCTGGGCGAGCTTAGCCCGGGCAGCCTCAACTTCGTATTCAAGATGCTCAAGTTGCGGATCGGCCATCATAAATCTCTCTTGCCACCGGGGCGGGCAGGTTTGCTCGACCGAGCGTTGCCCGACCGCTGCGATTTGGCCGTTATTCCTTCCGAAGGGGTGGCGCTGCCCGGTTGCAGCTTGGCGGCCGGAGTGGATGAACCGCTCGATCCACTTGGGCTTGGCGAAGGCGGCTGCACGGGTTCACTTGATTGCTCTTCTGACAAGGCGCTTCCAAAGGCGCCCGCAACGTCCCTTGCGACCTCCTTCAGGCCGTCCGAATTCAGCCCATGTTCCTCGGCGGCGCTTTTGAGCCGTTCGCCCGCCTTTGCTGTCGAGGACTTCAAGCGTTCCCCAGCTTTTTCAGCGGCATCCGTCAATCGCTCTCCTGCTGGGCCGAGCGTGCGCCTCTCGACATCGCTGGCCGGCAAAGCAGCAGCTATAGCGGCACCGGCTGCGAAGCCGGCCAGAACAAAAGCCAATGGCTGTTCTTCCACCATGCGGCCAATCGTGTCTTGGAACGTTGATTGGGCTTGCTGCACCACGCGCCCTGACTTCTCGGATACGGTGCGACCGGTCTGTTCGGCGTATGCCACGGCAGATGATGCGTAGTGACTTGCGGTTTCACTCACCTTCTCCCCCATGCCGGCTAAATTGTCGCGCATGGCCTCTGCTGTCTCGCTAGCCTCTTCATGCGCTTTTGACGCCCCGCCGCTGGCGGTGCGTACGTGCGGAGCATTTTGGCGCCCGTTGGTTCCACGGGATTGCTCGCGATGCCCGGCACTTGAACCGCGGCTGCGCATTAGCAACGCGCACCCAGCTGCGACGAGCAGAAGGCCTTCGGGATTGTTCCTAGCGGAGCTGAGAAGCCATTCTTTCGTTCCAAAATCCTGGACCTGTGAATTGCGGCTCATGTTAATTGCTCCTTGGTTGTCGCAATATCCTGCTTTATTTGGCTTATGGAGTGTGTCGGCAGAAGTTCTTTTTGCGCATCAGCGCGGCCCCGATAGTAGGCGAAAGCGGCGGCGACGGCCGTTGCGGCCGCGACGATCAGACACGACCAGTGCAGGGCCATCCCTAAGCTGGCTATTCCAAGTACGAGGGCTTGCACTAGAAGCAGAGCGGCGACCACTCCCAGCACGCCAGCAGCAGACATCCACACACCTGCTTGGAGCTTCGTTGAGACGTTGGCGGACAGCTCCGCATGCGCCAGGCGCAACTCTTTTTGAAAGAGGTCCGCGACGTCCGCCAACACTGCCGACAGTGCTTGAGGGAGAGGCGAATTCTTCGGTTGTTCCTGTGCCATCAGATCAGTTCGCTCCCTGCCGCCTTCCCTTGATGGACTCTGGTGCGGGAGGCGCGCTCTTCAGTGTGCGGAACGTCAAAAAGCCCGCTACTGCGGCCAGCCCAAACACCAAACCCGGCTTGCGCCTGGCCAAATCGGACGCTGCAAGAACCAGTTGATCGACGGACCTGTCTCGCAGGTCGTCTGCGTATCCATCAAGCCTATTCGCGAAGGTGCGCACGACCCCAGCGACTATCGGTGCGTTTGCGTCGAGGTCTTCGGCCGCACGCTGGGTCGAACTCGCCAGCTGGCCCATCACCTCGGCGCCGCTGCCGACCTGACGGTCCAACATCTCCTTCACCTGATTGGTCACGGTGGACGCGCCACCAACGGCCGCCCGTTTGGCGGTTTCCGCTGCCCCCTGCGCTATGTCGGACGCTTTGGATAACGTGCCGCTTACGGTCGCTCCTATGTCTTCCGAGGTACCGTCACCAGCTCTTGCCGCAGTCGGGGGACGCCGTTCAGAATTCCGGTTGTTCATGGTTTCCTCCATTCGAGGAGCAAACGGAGGTAAGGCCCGTTGGTTCCCAATGAGTGACTATCTGGGGTGTCAAGTTGCGTTTGCGAACTCGTGGCGCGCATCGCGTGCTTTTGCATTGGGAATGACGGGTAGCTTGCGGGCGGGCGCAATGCGAATAATCATCTTTCCCTTTCCTGCCTGAAGGCGCCGGGTGGGGATCATTTCTGGCGACGGTGAGCGCGATGAGGAAGAGGCTGGAGCGCGTACCTTTACAGCCGCCGCGCACCGGTCTTCGACCGCTGCGCCTGCCGCTGTCATTGGCGATCGGCGCCAAGCCCACGAGTTTGGCGATGGCCTTATTGGAAAGGTGTCAATCGGGACAACTCGGCGTCAGGAGTACGCGGGGCCCTTGACCGAACGGAAGACCTGATCGAGACAGGCCCACAGCGGATCGTCGTCGATTAGCGAGGCGATCTCGCCTTTCAAGTCGGCGGCTCTGACGTTTGAGCAGAAGAATGACCTCGTCGAGGCTGGCGAGGTTTCGGCATCGGCGACGATGCTTTTGCGTTGCTTCTGGATGGTGAGATCGCCAGTCACCTGGGCAAGCCGGGCGACCAGCGCCTTGAGCCGTTGCTCACGCTCGGCTGCAGCCGCTTGACGATGGCGTGCAAATTGATCTGCGCGCTACGCGTTGCGTTCGTCCAAACGCGACTGCTGGTCGGCGGCATCGGCCGGTCCGCCCAGTGTGTCGGCGACCGTGGCACCTCGCGCACCCATCGGCTGCTGCGCACCTGTGGTGGTGTCCATCGCTGTCTGATGCTCCATCTCGGAATTCAGCTCCGCACCTACAACCAGGATAATCACAGAAATCCAAGTCCACATCATCAAGCCGATGACTGCCCCAAGAGCTCCATACGTGGCGTTGTAGTTGGCGAAGTTTTCAAGATAATAGGAGAAGCCTATCGAGACTGCGATCCAGACCACAGCGGCGAGGAAGGCGCCCCATGTCGCCCATTGCCACTTTGCCCTTTCCCGGCTGGGTCCGTAGCGGTAAATCAGCGTGATCCCGACGCCCACCATGATCAGCATCATCGGCCACCGAAAGATCCGCACAAGGGCTTCGGTCCAGCCGCCGAGGTTCAGCAGCACAAGCATGGCCGGCACAATCCCCACCGAGATGATAAAGCCGATACCAATGAGGATGGCGCCAAGTGTGAAGCCCAAGGCCAGGAGATTCAGGTGGATGAAGCCGCGCTTTTCACTCTCCTCGTAGGCGATGTTCATGGCTTCGAATAGCGTCTTTATGCCGTTACTGGCGCTCCACAGTGCGACGGCAAGGCCGAAGATGAAGCCGAAGCTGAGCGCGCCAGCCTTCTGAGCGGCCAAGGACGCAAGCTGAGATCTGATAATATCCAGACCTCCCGAAGGCAGTACGCCGCCAAGGAACGCAATGTGCTCAGCGATGGTCTGAGGATCGGCGACGAAACCATAGATGGACACGAACGCGGCAAGCGCTGGAAAGAGGGCAAGAAGCAGATAGAATGCAGCCCCCGCCGCGATCAGCATAACACGGTCCTCGGTTACCTCAGCAAAGACCCGCCACAGCACGTCCTTCCAGCCGCGGCTGGGAATCTCTGACGGCCATTCGGCATTGCGTCCGCGGCTCTCCCGTTCGGCCCGCCGCTCAAGTTGCACTTGACCTTCGTAAGCGTCCTCGGTTGTTTTCTTCGACATGGCCGCCGGTCCGGAGCATCTTCTTCGCGGGGCAAACGTATAATAGCGCCAAAGGATGCAGGTGCAGACCTGCGCTTACAAATAAACATCCGCCGCCTGCAGCAACACCTGCGCCATCCCCACTTGGCCCTTCGGCTCCCATGCCCATCGCTGAGCGTGCATGTTGTCGGGACGACGCAGCCTGATCTAAATCCTCATTGCCCTGGATCACTTTAACGACACCCACGTTACCAGCCATGATCTCACTCGCGCCTGAACATCAGTTCATGCTCCTGCACGGCTTCCCGGACTTCTGGATCGGCTGGAGACGGCAGATCGGTACGCTCGCTTCCGCCGGATATCGGGTCATCGTTCCCGACCAGAGGGGCTACAACACCAGTGACAAGCCAGAGGGCATCCGCGAGTACACCCTCCCCAAGCTCCTCGGCGATGTCGTCGCCCTGGCCGACGCGCTCGGCATCGGAAGGTTTCACCTCGCCGGCCATGACTGGGGCGGCATCGTCGCTTGGGCCGCCGGGGCAAAGTTGCCTCATCGCCTGGACAAGCTCGTCATCCTGAATGCGCCCCATCCCGAGGTGCTGTTTACCCATGTCCTGCGATCTCCGACGCAGTTTCTGCGGAGCAGCTACGCGGTTTTCTTCCAGAGCCCCTTGCTGCCCGAAGCCGTTTTGGGTGCGCGCCGCTCGGCCTTGCTCGCACGAGCACTCAGGACATCCAGCCGGGAAGGCGCCTTCGAAGAAGAGGAGATTGCAGAATATCGGCAGGCTTGGGAGCGGCCGGGGGCGCTGACCAGCATGCTCAACTGGTATCGCGCCTTGCGCTTTCGCCCGAGCCTGAAGGAGCGGATCACGACGCCCACTCTTGTTATGTGGGGGATGCAGGACCAGGCTCTGGAATCCGGGCTGGCCAAGCGCAGTCTCGCCCTTTGCGACGATGGCCGCCTGCAGACTTTCGAGGAGGGGACGCATTGGGTTCAACGCGAAGAGAGCAACGCGGTGAATGCGGCGCTTCTGGCGTTCCTGGAGGGCTGAGGAACTCAAAAATGGATAGAAACTGGGGGCAGCGTCAGATGGAGCCGGAGGAGGCCTGCAGGGCATTCCTGGCTGCTCCAAAAGAGGAGGGGACATTACAACTAGCTAAGTTGCATTGCGGTATAAGGTTCTATTATCTCCGACCAACACCGCGCTTTGCGGAGTAGATCGACAATGAGATCGACATCGTCCATCGCCCTGACATCCCCAAGCGTGACTTCGTCGGTAATGAAAAGAGCGGTCGTGCATCCGCCCACAAATATCAGACGCTCCCGAAAGTCGCTTCCCAGCGCCTCGGCTACTATCTGTAGCATGTGGAGCAGCTGGCCTCTGATGGTAGTCATTTCTTCAGAAGCCTTTCAGAAAGCCGCTCACCGGCAAGGCCCACCTCCCGCTGGTTTCCGAGCCGGATCGCATCGACAAGCGCAAGATATTCGTCCAGCCGGTCATTTTTCGGAACAGCTTCAGGCACGCTCTTGAACAAGGGCTCGATCGATTGCCCCATATCCCGGCCTTCCGCAAACGGCCAGATGTGGATGTACTCACCGCCGCTTATCAGCAGTCCTTTTAGCATTGGCGCGGCAAAGGCCGTCGGCATGCCGCGCGTGATGCCGCCCACCTTGCGGGGAACACAAATTTCAGTCCGTGGACGATAAAATTGTGTAGATTGCGGCGATGGGGATTGGCTCGGCCCGTATCTCGATCTTTGATGGCGAGTCCCGACGAGAGGCTTCGCTTGATGGAAGCGTCAATCTCGTTTTGCTTATCCCGAGTAGCGATTCCAGGCCGCGAACTGAGTACGGGGCCTCGCCCGAGAAGCTCCAATGAAGCTCCCCGGAGCCAACTTGCCCCTCCTGCTCCTGCAAGCTCACGAGCTTCAGAAGCACCACGATATCCTGACTTCTCATCCCATTCATACGGTGTGTCCTCTGTCCTAGGACTAAGGACATAAGACCATATCAAGGTGTATGACCCCAGTGCAGAGCGAACTTCAGAAACTCAAGTTCTGGCAATGGCTTGCGCCGTCACTCGGCCTCAGCAAACTCGAAAGCCAACTCTCCGCCAGCGAACTGGCCGGGACGAACCGTCCTGATTTCGCTGCCGACCTCGATGACGATGCCGCAGTATTCTTGACCCATGTGCATGGGGCTTCGACATTCTGGATCCCCCTATACGGCCACAGGTCCGAGCCGCAAATGCAGGTCGCCGAGAGCTGGATGATGGGTCAGTCGGATGAAGAACCTTCGGGTCGGCGACTTCATCGCAGCGGATATCGCCAGGAGACGCTTTCCGCCTGAAGCCCTCGGCAAGCGTAGAGAGCTCGCGCTTTTGTTCAAAAATCTCGCGGCGCTTCGCACGGACGCTCGGCTGTCTTCGCGTCCGGGACAGCCAGGACCCGCTTATCCGACGGTGAATTTCTGCGCTGGCCAAACAGTGCGGCTGCACCTTATCAAAAATCGCGATCAGGATTGCGCGGAGAACTGGGCTTGATGAGCAGATGATTCTCCGTGGTCTCTTCGACCGCGAGTGTCTCGGCTCGACGGCATCGGTCTTGGCATCGCGATCCCTCACGCTCTGCTGGGCACGATCTCTTCGCCAGTCGTGTCTTTGACACGCTTGGTCCAGCCCGTTGACTTCGACGGGCCCTACGACGACCAGTCGATCTCATTTAGACTGTGCAGCCAGGGCCTTCTCACGTCCAGGCTAATAGCCCGTTTTGAGGCGTTTCGGCTGCCGCGGGAGAAGGCAGTATTTCGGCTTCAAGTGGGGCGGCTCTTCAGTGTTAGCGAGGCCGGCATGACCTCACATCAGATCTTCAACCATCCGCGCAATTTTCCCCAGACCTGCGGTGGTCCCTCTTGTTCTAAGGAGTCCCTGTTCAGCCGCGGCCGCCTTGAAGGCCTCGAGCGCAGCTTGCTGGCTGCAATGCCCGGCGAGGGACTCCTCGACCATTCGGATCGCGTTGAGCCGCCCCGGCTTTCCCATTCTAGGCCATGGTTGCTGAAGCACCTTCATTGCGTCGGCTATGGACGCGACCACCGTCAGGTTGCGATTGAGGCAGATTGTAATTGGACTGAAGGCCCGCATTCTTGTCGCTCCCCACGATTGAACGCAGCTAAACGCGAAGACAAGGGCAGTGGTTGCATGAATGTGGATTACCGCGAATTCAAAGAATCGCTGGCCGATGCGATTGAGGCTGAGCTGGCTCTCCTTGGGCCCGGCACTTTGCCTAGCCGGACCATCCTCTCGTCGTACAACAGGACCCGGCCGGCAAAAAGCATCTGTGCACCGTCCGACGCCGCGAACTATTTTTCGAGCTCGTCACGCCGCTTGCCGACGGCTTCTCAAGCACACCGCGACGAATTCGACGGCTGTGAGGGAGGAGATGAAAAGATTATGGTCGTTTCGTTGGGCCGTCCTTTAGAGCAGGGGCTCCGAGGCGGTTTGTATCGAGCAGATGTCGCATCAGATCTTGACCTGGAGATCGGCTCCGGCAGCGGGATCGGCGCAGCGCGGCAAGGATGCCACGTTCCTTCGGCGGCCCACCGGCGATGGTCTGGCTGACGGCCCCGCGAAGGCGCGAAGCATCGAGGTCTTCTTCTGCCAGTCGGGCGAGCCAACTTTCTTTGGCTGGGAGGGCGGTGCAGTGCTTCGGCTCGGAACTGTTGACACATGCGCCAGGCTGGCAGACCGGAAGCGGCGGCGTGCCCTGACGTCATGGAGACTAGCCTCGCTTCCGAAGCCGCAGATTGTGATCTCGTTGGCTATGCAGAGCATCCAGCCGTCGTTTTGATCCGTTTCCGTCATCCAGAGCCAGCGACCATCCATGAGATCCGTCTCAAACGCTTAAAAGCCGGTCTTGCCCCGCCGCGACTGTGTGGAAATCAGCCATGTTTCAAAGTCGGAATGCTGGACGAACTCGACAAGGAACTGGAGCGACGCAAGCACTGCTTCGTTCGCTACGCCGACGACTGCCTCTATGTTCGCAGCGAGCGTGCGGGCGCACGGGTGATGGCCAGCGTCGAACACTTCCTCGACAGGCGTCTGAAGCTGAGGGTCAAGATACGGAAGAGCGCGGGTCAGCTTGGGAGAGGAGCGTTTCATAGTCTGGTGGGGCCTAATTCCCCTCATAGTCCTAGTGGTCACCTATCCGCTCACCGGTCCCCTGAAGCGCCCGATAAACGCTCCGCTCACTGACCCCCAGTCCTTTGGCTATCGCTGTTCTGGTCATGCCCTCGGCATCCAACTTCACGATCTTGTCGCGCTTCCCCATCGCTGTTGGCTTCCGTCCTGGGTACTTGGTCTTGTCGCCTTTTGGCGGCATCGATCCCGATCCGTTGGCGCTCCAGCATGACGCTACGCTCAAGGCCATCCGCTAGTATCTGGCGCCATTCTACAAGTGGCGGCAGGCCGAGATCGTGGCGGCGGCCGAGCCGCTGATGCCTGGCCACCAGGCCTTTATCCGCATCATCAACCGGCGCGATCAGGCCAGACCTTTGATACGCCTGTTCGTGGCCTCCACGCTCATATCGGCGCAGCGGGCGCTCGACATCACTAGAGCTCATTTGGCAAGCAGCCCGCCGCTATATACTGGCCGTGTCCAGGCGTGGGCGTGGCCTTTCCGCTTGGGTATTAGGGTGCGGCCTGCCCGATCGGCCGTCCCTCGATCGACCCTGAGTTGCTGATCCGCATGCGGATCGTCGGCCAGCTCGTCCTCGACTCGATGAGCGAAGTCGTCGACGCCGTGCGCACCGGGAAGACAAGCCTGGAGCTGTAGCGGCCTCGCCTGTCCCGCCCCGGTGTCGTCGCTTCGCTGGCGCCACGGTGAGAACGCATAGATCTGGTCCAGTATTTTCAGCACCAGAACGTTGAGCTGGCGGGAACTTGCTCGCCAGCCGAGTTGAGTTCAGGCGGTGGTCGGGGGAGACTGGCCAGCCACACGCTGGTGATTCCAACCTGAGCCGATGTGCCAATCAGCAACCTTCGTCGGTCTTTTTCACCTGGCCCGGCGCGGCGGTGTTGGCTGTCGTGTCCTGCTGACCAGGCGCCGCCTGCTGAGCGCTGCCAGTCTGCTGGCCGGGCGCGCAGTCCCTGGCCGAGTTCGGATTCGTGGTGCCGCTGGTGGTGGTCGTGTCGGTGCCCTGATCGCCGGACATGTTGGTGCCGCTGCTCGTCGTGCCGGTGCCCTGATCCGTCGTACTGGGCATGGTTGTCGTGGTCGAGGTTCCGCTCGTCGAGGTTCCGCTCGAAGTTCCGCTCGTCGTCTGGGCAAAGGAAAGCCCGGCCGACACCGCCAGCACGGCCGAAGCCAAAAGGATGCGTTTCATCTTCTTTCTCCTGTCTGAATGCGCGGGATGCACCTGGCAAATCCAACAGGCAGATAGAAGGAGTGTTCCCCGATGAAGTTCAACTTTTGTAACTCTGGTCGTAGGTCAGCCTTACGATGGCGGGCGTATATTAGAAGCCTCTTGAAGAGGACACTGCCCGCACCAGAATCCGTGGCATGGCTCGGGGAATAGGCATTGGTGACCAGGTGGCGATTACTGCCACGGTTCGAAGGCGGATAACAGAGGACCGCGTAAGCGTCTCTATCCCAGGTTACGACTTCCCACATTCCATCATCGACCACACCAAGGTGAACCGAGGCCAGCAAATCGACCTGAAAGGCGAGGTCACGCGCATCGACAAGGACACCGTGACGATCGACCTCGGGCCGCTGGTCACGGTCGACCGTGACAAGGTCCGGTCGGTAGAGAAATATAGGCCGCCAAACCGACGAAAGGCACTTGTCGTTGCCCCGGATTAGAACCGACAACATCGCGACCGGCTATGAGGGCAGGCCGCATGACGGGCCGGTAGAGGACGAGTCGAAGCACTTGCTCTACTGCCCAGTCTGCGGCCAAACGTTCGACGCGCGCGATCTTGGACAGGTCTTCCACCACGCTGAGCCGCAGCACGAGCCGCTTCCGGTCGAGCAATAGTCAGCTAGTTGAGCTCCGGCGGCAGACCGACGTCGAGACCCTTCAGCGCGCCACCGCGTACGTTGGATGAGAAAAGGTGCTGCGTGCACCGCGCCTTCCCCGCGCGCCGATGCTCCACCTGGACCGCAAAAAAGTCCCGCCGCACTGCCAGAACGGCGGGACCGATCAAACGCTTTGCACCAGGCGGGGGGATGCGGGGGGGTGGGCTTGCCAGGTGAGCGCGGACCGTAACCAACCCTAAGCGCAACAGCGGCAACGCGTCCACCAACCGCCGGTTGGAGCGACAGGACGATTGAGCCGCCGGCAGGTCAGGTCATCCCGGGTCGCTATCGCTCGCAACCAGACGGTAGCGGAAATTGTTGCGGATGTGGTCGTTGAAATAGCGGCCCTTGGCGAACGCGGCCCGGAACGCGGCGAAGGTTTCCGGCGGTACCCCCTCAAACTCGTACCGTTTACGGCTGGCGACGAACCACACCGAGAGGGTTCTTCTATCCCGATCATATTCCATCTTGCGGATCGAAGTAGATGGCATGAGCACCACAGCCCCAGGGCCCGCGCCTTGCGGGGAGCGCGGGCCGATCGGCATACCGATCTGCAGCAAGACCTGGAGGGGGAGGATTCGCTGCGTGCACCGAACTTTCGCGGCGATCCCGTGTTCCATCGAGATGCACAAAAAGCTAGCTGCACCTTTCGGCATCACGTGGACGTTGGATTTCTGAGAAAGCGCGAGCGTCAATACTAACTTCTGGTGATGGAATTTTCCCGTGAGATAGGCACGCTCCACGGCGAAAGGAGTGCCCCGCTATGACCGTCCTCGCCTACAACCTTGCCAATGACATCAAAGGATTGTGGAGGGTCGTCTTCGTGCCGGACGAACTGCATCTGTATGTGGAATTCAGCCAGCCAGACGCCGACACAAACCCGGCTGATTGGATGAGCGTTGATGATTTCCTTGCATGGCGGCCGAAAGGCGCACTCCACGAGCGAGCGCGCGACAGCTTGGTTTCGCTCATTTGCAAGGCGCTGACAGGGCGATGAGACAAGGGAAACCCGCACCGAGATCGAGTGCGAGCGCCGCGAGTGGGCCTAGGGCCCCACAAGCCAGTGCCACCCCGCCGCCGGCAAACCGCGGCGGGCGAGTGCCTCGGGGACACGATGGTAGATTGCTAATGCGTTCGCGCGTGTGGCCTTAAGTCGCAAACTATTGGCTTCAGAAGCAGGGCGTAGGGCTTCATTGATGGTGCTACCAACACCATATGGTGACCCATAGCCCTCCAAAACGAGAGAAGCTCGTCCCCCGACGGTCGCACTGCGGCCGTCAGCTGGTAAATTGCTACGAACTAGGAAACCATCATGCCTGAAAATATCAGACCAACTTCGAGAGATGTCCCCCTCATTCAGCTAGGCCTCTATCAGTGCCGCTTCCCGGTGAGCGAAGACGCTTCTGTACCCGGCGGTTATCGTTTTTGTGCTGGGCCAACTTCGCCGGATCGCGTCTACTGCGATCACCACCACAACATTGTGACCGCCGTGGACCCTCGTCGAGCCCGTTCGGGTCTCCACCTCGCTCAACGACGCGCCGCGTAAGTCTGACGGGCGGCGGCCTCCCGGCCAGGCGCTATGCGCTCCAAGGCCTTGGCTACGCCCATTCCGTCGGCTCGGTCTGGCCCATCCTCCCTTATGCCGTCTTCGCCGATGTATCCCCCCGTCGTCCGATTGAGAACGACGACTTCTCGCCGAGCCCTTCAGCTCGCTACTCGCACAAACGCGTCGGCTCCAAAGGTTTGTCTGTCAGCACATCTTCAATGTGCCCGCGCCTGAAGCCCCAACATCTTCTGCGACCAAACCGCGTACCTGGCACCGCCGATCGGTTGCTGCGGGGGATTTTCGCTGTTCGCAGCTGAACAATGCCTATCAACCTTGTCATCGCACCTAGTCGCACGTAGCGGCCGTTCGAATTCTCATCGCTCGGCGCGATGTTTGGTCCGTCTGGCCAGAAGAGCGGAGCAAGCCATTGACACCCACGAAGTTGCTGATTGGGCAGATCGCTGTCGTATTCGCAATTGTCATTCTTGGCGTGTGGACTGCAACCCAATGGTGCGCCCACATGCTCTCCTATCAGCCGCCACTCGGCGCGCCATGGTTTGTGACAGTCGGCTGGCCAATCTACCAGCCGTGGAAACTGTTCGAATGGTGGTTCCAATTTGACGCCTATGCGCCTGAGGTCTTTGACAAGGCTGGCATACTTGCCGGAGCCAGTGGGTTCCTGGGCTGTGCCGCCGCGATAGCTGGGTCCCTCTGGCGCGCACGGCAGCGGGGGTTGGTCACCACCTATGGGTCCTCACGATGGGCCATGAAGCTGGAAATCGAGAAGGCGGGGCTGTTTCAGCCGGCCGGCGTTTTCCTTGGCGGACTGAATTATCGCTATCTGCGCCATGACGGACCGGAACACGTCATGGCCTTTGCGCCGACACGTTCGGGCAAGGGCGTCGGACTCGTTGTTCCAACCCTTCTTTCCTGGACCGGCTCGGCCGTCATTCACGACATCAAAGGCGAGAACTGGCAGCTGACCTCTGGCTGGAGGTCGAAGTTCTCGCACTGTCTCTTGTTCAATCCGACCGATCCGAGATCGGCGCGGTACAACCCGCTGCTGGAAGTGCGCAAAGGTCCAGATGAGGTCCGCGACGTTCAGAACATCGCCGACATTCTCGTCGATCCGGAAGGCGCGCTGGAGCGGCGGAACCATTGGGAGAAGACCAGTCATTCACTTCTAGTTGGCGCCATCTTGCACGTGCTCTACGCCGAAGAGGAAAAGACACTCGCCCGTGTCGCCACCTTCCTGTCGGACCCGCAACGCTCATTCGCTGCGACACTGCAGCGGATGATGACCACAAACCACCTCGGCACGGTGGACAAGCCTCAGGTCCATCCGGTCGTGGCCTCGGCGGCTCGTGAGGTGCTGAACAAGTCAGAGAACGAGCGCTCAGGCGTTCTCTCGACCGCCATGTCGTTTCTCGGGCTCTATCGTGATCCAACGGTGGCCGCGGCAACATCGGCCTGCGACTGGCGCATTGCCGACCTTGTGGATGCCGAGCGACCGATGTCGCTGTATCTGGTCGTGCCGCCGTCGGATATCTCGCGCACTAAGCCCCTGGTGCGATTGGTGCTCAATCAAATCGGCCGGCGGCTGACCGAGCGCCTGGAGGGCGATCCAAAGAAGAGCCGCAAGCATCAGCTCCTGATGATGCTGGATGAATTCCCGGCGCTCGGTCGGCTCGACTTCTTCGAGACTGCGCTCGCCTTCATGGCAGGCTATGGCATCCGCGCTTATCTGATCGCGCAATCATTGAACCAAATCTCCAAGGCCTATGGCGAGAACAACGCCATTCTCGACAATTGCCATGTGCGGATTGCCTTTTCCTCAAATGACGAGCGCACGGCCAAACGCATCTCGGACGCGCTCGGTACCGCGACAGAACTCAGATCGATGCGTAACTATGCCGGCCATCGGTTGGCGCCCTGGTTGTCCCACGTCATGGTAAGCCGCCAAGAGACCGCTCGCCCCCTGCTGACGCCGGGTGAGGTGATGCAGTTGCCGCAGGCTGACGAACTAATCCTGGTTTCGGGATTGCCGCCGATTCGCGCCAAGAAGTTGCGTTATTACCAGGATCCGAATTTCACGAAGCGAGTGCTGCCTTCGCCGGTGCTGCGCGACGGTGCCTACGCGGATCGGCCCACGTCGCGCCCGGACGATTGGAGCGGACAGGTGCGCGGCGTGGATCGGCGTCTTGCTGGCGATGACGACAGTGCCGGCGCGGCAATCGAAGACGGAGGTGTCCAGCAGCAGCGCCATCCGGGCCTGCGCGAAGAACGGACCCTCGTCGCCCAGGAGCCTGATCAGGGCGATCTGTTCACGCCCGCAGACGATGACTGCGAGACGCTCGCCGACAAGCGCGTCATGGATCGGATTTCCACCGCGGCACGTGCGTACGGCCTCAATGAGGGAATGGGCGACGACAAGGACATCGTGCCCGGCTTCTGAACGGCGCGCCATACGCGGGCGCATCTCAGCGTAGATAACGGCCGTAAGCGATTTCGAGGATCTCGACGATGCTCGTTCCCGTCGCCGGTGCATCAGCGCCGGTCAGAGGGAACGAGCAGCATGAAGCCCCACCGCATTCGTCACCAGTTTTTGCTTGAACCCGAGTTGAGCGAGAAGCTGGAGAACCTCAGCCGCAATCCATCGACCACCAAATCGGCCATTGTGGCGCACGCGGTCGAGACCTTTATCGAGCGGCGTGGGGAGAATGAACTCGACCAGCGCTACGGCAAGAGGCTCGACCGTCTTTCCCGCGACCTCGGACATGTCAGGCGCGATGTCGAGATGATCCTGGAGAGCCTGGCGCTCTTCATCCGCTTTTCGATCACGCTTCATGCTCACACGCCGGTGCCGGACAGGGCCACGCAAGCGATTGCCCAGGAGCGCTTCGACAAATTCGTCGAACAGGTCGGCCGCCAAATCGCTTCCGGGAAACGGTCACTTGGCACCGACGATCGCACGGGAGGGGAAGGATGAGTTCTCATCCGGAAGCCGACCATCGCCGCCGCGTCATGCTGCGCACCGCCATGGGTCCGGCGATCACCGAAGCCCTTGCCGATCCGACCGTCATTGAGGTGATGGTCAATCCCGACGGTGCGCTGCGGCTCGACCGGTTGGGTGAAGGCCGGGTCGACACCGGCGTGCACATGCATCCTTCTGAGGCCGAACGCATCATCCGCCTGGTCGCCTCCCACGTGCGCGCCGAGGCGCATGCTGACAATCCGATTGTCAGCGCCGAATTGCCATCGGGCGAGCGCTTCGAGGGTCTGCTGCCGCCTGTCGTGCTGGGGCCATGCTTCGCCATCCGAACGCCTGCGGCGAAACTCTACACGTTGGCCGACTATGTCGCCGACCGGGTCATGCTGCCGCTGCAGGCCGATGCGCTGAAGAAGGCGGTCCGTGAGCGGCGCAACATCCTGGTCGCCGGCGGCACGTCGTCGGGCAAGACAACACTTGCCAATGCGCTGCTGGCACAAGTCGCCGATTGCGACGAGCGGGTGATCCTGATCGAGGACACGCGCGAACTGCAATGCGCGGCGAAGGATTGCGTTGCCTTGAGGACGAGGCGGGGGTCGGTCACGCTCGCCGATCTCGTGCGCTCGACCCTGCGGCTCAGACCCGACCGCATTATCGTGGGCGAAGTCAGGGGCGCGGAAGCCCTGGACATGCTGAAGGCATGGAACACCGGGCATCCCGGCGGCATCGCGACGGTTCACGCCAATTCGGCGCGTTCCGCTCTCTACCGTATCGAGCAGCTCGCCCAGGAAGCCGTCGTCACCGTTCCCCGCCGCCTCATCGCTGATGCGGTAGATCTGATCGTCTTCATCGCTGGGCGCGGATCCTCGCGCCGCATTGACGCGATCGCTGAGGTCACCGGTCTCGACAGCAGCGGTGATTACGCCGTCACCCCGCTCACGCTTCCGCAACTCCAGCAGTTTTGAAAGGTCACCTCATGCTCAAGAAGCTTCGCTTCCTTTCGTCCACCGCGCTCGCGTTTCTTCTCACCGTCCCGGCCCACGCAGCGGGCTCCGGCATGCCTTGGGAACAGCCGCTGCAGCAGATCCTTGAGTCGGTGCAGGGACCGGTCGCCAAGATCGTCGCGGTGATCATCATCATCACCACCGGCCTGACCCTTGCTTTCGGTGACACGGCAGGCGGTTTTCGCCGGCTGATCCAGATTGTCTTCGGCCTGTCGATCGCCTTCGCGGCATCGAGCTTCTTTCTCTCCTTCTTCTCCTTCGGCGGCGGGGCACTCGTCTGATGGCCACCGGAGAGCAGCATATCGAGGGTTTCGAAGTCCCCGTTCACAGGGCATTGACTGAGACGATCCTGCTGGGCGGCGCGCCGCGAGCGGTGGCGATCCTCAACGGCACGGTGGCCGCGGCAATAGGCCTTGGCCTGCAGCAGTGGATCGCCGGACTGGCGCTCTGGATCACCGGCCACACCCTCGCGGTCTTTGCCGCTCGCCGCGATCCGGACTTCGCCAGCGTGCTTGTCCGTCATCTTCGCCTGAAGGGGTGGCTTGCATGCTGAACCTTTCGGAGTATCGCGGCAAAGCCGATCGGCTTGCCGACCATCTGCCCTGGGCCGCTTTGGTCGCGCCCGGCATCGTGCTCAATAAAGACAGTAGCTTCCAGCGAACCTTCCGGTTCCGTGGCCCCGACCTTGAAAGCGCGACCGAAGCCGAGTTGGTCGGCATCTGCGCACGAGCCAACAATGCGCTACGAAGGTTGGGCTCCGGATGGGGGTTGTTTTTCGAGGCCGAGCGCGTTGAAGCGCTGGGCTATCCGAGCTCGGCTTTTCCCGATGCTGCCTCATGGCTGGTCGATGAGGAACGGCGCGCGGCCTTCGAGGGCAAGGTCGCGCACTTCGAGAGTCGCTATCATCTGACCTTGGTCTTCATGCCGGCGCCAGATGGCCAGGCGCGGGCGGAAAGCGCACTGGTCGACTCGCATCACTCGGGAGGGGCTAGAGACTGGCGCCAGGAGCTGGCGTGGTTTCGCGACGGGACCGACCGCGTCCTGGATTTGCTGTCCGGCTTCATGCCGGAAGTGCGCGCCCTCGATGATGCCGAGACGCTAACCTATCTGCACGGCACAATCTCGACCTACCGCCATCCGGTCGCCATGCCGGAAACGCCAATGTATCTCGACGGTGTTCTGGTTGACGCGCCGCTTACCGGCGGCCTGGAGCCGATGCTGGGTGAGCAGCATCTGTGCACCCTCACCATCCTTGGTTTCCCGAACGTCACCCGGCCAGGGATCCTCGACGCGCTCAACCATCAGGATTTCGCCTACCGCTGGATGACGCGCTTCATCCCGCTCGACAAGACGGAAGCCACAAAGACACTGACCCGGTTGCGCCGTCAGTGGTTTGCCAAGCGCAAATCGATCGCAGCCATCCTGCGCGAGGTCGTGACCAACGAACCCGTCCCCCTCGTCGATAGTGACGCCGACAACAAGGCGCTCGATGCGGATGCCGCCCTTCAGGCATTGGGCGGCGATCACGTCGGCTTCGGCTATCTCACCACAACGGTGACGGTATGGGACCAGGACCGGCAGGCCGCCGCGGAAAAGCTCCGAGCGGTTGAGCGCATAGTCAATGGGCTCGGCTTCACCACGATCCGTGAAAGCATCAATGCGGTCGAGGCGTGGCTCGGCTCGTTGCCCGGTCATGTCTACGCTAACGTTCGCCAGCCGCTCGTTCACACGCTGAATCTTGCCCATGTCATGCCGCTGTCGTCGGCGTGGGCCGGTCCGGCGACAAACGAGCATCTCGCGAAAGTCACCCGGATCGAAGCACCGTCGCTTCTTGTTGCCGAGACCAGCGGGTCCACCCCGTTTCGGCTTTCCACCCATGTCGACGATGTCGGTCACATGCTGATCGTTGGTCCGACCGGTGCCGGCAAGTCGGTTCTGCTTGCCCTCGTCGCTCTGCAGTTCCGCCGCTATGCCGGCGCACAGGTTTATGTCTTCGACAAGGGCAACTCGGCCCGCGCGGCGACACTCGCCATGGGTGGAGAGCACCATGGGCTTGGTGCGGACGGTGCGCTTGCCTTCCAGCCACTGAGCAATATCAATGACCAGGCTGTCCGCAGCTGGGCAGCCGAATGGATCGCCGGCCTCATCGCCCATGAGAATGTCACCGTAACGCCGGAGGTGAAGGAGGCGATCTGGTCGGCCCTGACCAGCCTTGCCACCGCGCCGGCGCAGGAACGCACGCTCACTGGACTGTCGGTCCTGCTTCAGTCCAATGCGCTGAAATCCGCGTTGATGCCGTACACGCTCGATGGCCCGTTCGGGCGGCTGCTCGATGCCGATGAAGATCGGCTGGCTTTGTCGGATGTGCAGTGTTTCGAGACCGAAGAGCTGATGCACAGCCAAGGCGCTGTGCTCCCGGTGCTCACCTATCTGTTCCATCGTCTCGAGGAGCGGTTCGACGGACGGCCGACCCTGCTGATGCTCGACGAGGCGTGGGTCTATCTCGACAACCCTCTCTTTGCCGCCCGCATCCGTGAATGGCTGAAGGTGCTGCGAAAGAAGAACGTCTCCGTCATTTTCGCCACGCAGTCACTTGCAGACATCGCTGGCTCGTCGATCGCGCCGGCGATCATCGAGAGCTGCCCACAGCGCATTTTTCTTCCCAATGACCGTGCCGTGGAACCGCAGGCGCGGGCAGCCTATGAGCGCTTCGGCCTGAACGAGCGGCAGATCGAATTGGTCGCCCGTGCCACACCGAAGCGCCAGTATTATCTGCAGTCGCGCCGCGGCAACCGCCTCTTCGAGCTCGGGCTCGGCCCGATCGCTCTTGCGCTCTGCGGCGCCTCTGATCCGGCCACGCAAGCTTTGATCGACAGCGTCCTGTCAGAGCACGGGCAGGACAGCTTTGCCTCCCGGTTCCTGAGTGCGCGCGGCCTCGATTGGGCTGCCGAACTTCTCCAGCAATTCCCTCAACCAGACAAGGAGCAATCGTCATGATGCGGCGCCGCCTTCTCACCAGCCTGATCACCGTTTCCCTGATCGCAAAACCGATGGCCGACTACGTCCAGCCGGCCCACGCCCTAATCGTGTTCGATCCCTCGAATTATGCGCAGAACGTGCTGACAGCGGCACGTTCCCTGGAGCAGATAAACAACCAGATCCAGTCGCTTCAGAACCAGGCGACCATGCTGCAGAACATGGCGCGCAACCTTCAGCGCCTGGATTTTTCTTCCGTGGGCCAGCTCACAGGTTCGCTCCAACGGATCGACGGCCTGATGACCCAGGCCAGCGGCCTGAGCTTCGATCTCGACAAGCTTCAGAACCAGTGGCGTGTGCAATATCCGGAAAGCTACGACGCCACAATCGAGGTCAGCGATGTGGCGAGCGCCGCGCGCGAGCGCTGGCAAAACGCCATGCAGGCGTTCCGCCAAACCATGAGCGCGCAGTCGCAGATCGTGGAGAACGTGCGGGCCGACGGCGACCTGCTTACCGATCTCGTCAACCGCAGTCAGGGCGCGGCAGGTGCCCTTGAGGCAAGCCAGGCCACCAATCAGCTGATCGCGCTTTCGACCAAGCAGCAGATCCAGATCCAGACGCTGCTCGCGACCCAGTTCCGGGCTGAAGCCGAAGATGCTGCCCGCAGGGCGCAGTCCGAGGAAGCTGCCCGCGAGACGACGAAGCGTTTCCTGGGCACCGGTACGGCCTATCCCGGCAACTGATCAGCAGTTCTTCAGACAACGAGGAAGGCGGCGACATGAATGACCTCGGCGTCATTGATCGCTTCATGGAGACTTTTACCCGCTATATTGATAGCGGGTTCGGTCTGCTTTCGGGCGACGTCGCCTTTCTCACCACCATCCTGATCGGCATCGACATCACGCTGGCAGGCCTGGTCTGGGCGTTCGGCGGCGAGCCCAATGTTCTTGGCCGGCTTGTCCGAAAAGTGCTCTATGTCGGCGCCTTCGCCTTCATCCTGAACAATTTTAAGAACCTCGCCGACATCATCTACCATTCCTTTGCCGGGCTCGGCATCAACGCATCGGCCGGCAATCTGTCGGCCGACAGTCTCCTGCGGCCAGGCCGCATTGCCGCGGCCGGCTTCGAGGGCGCCTGGCCGCTGCTCAATCAAGCGAGCCAGCTAGTCGGCTTCCCCGAGATCTTTGGCAACGCGCTGACCATCTTCGTGCTGCTTCTCGCCTGGTTCCTGGTCCTCATCGCCTTCTTCATTCTTTCAATTCAGCTCTTCATCACCATCCTGGAGTTCAAACTCACCACATTGGCCGGTTTTGTTCTGGTGCCTTTCGCGCTCTGGAACCGCTCGGCGTTTCTGGCCGAGCGCGTGCTCGGCAATGTGATCTCGTCGGGCATTAAGGTGATGGTGCTTGCTGTCATCGTCGGCATCGGCTCCACGCTCTTTGGCGAGTTCGCTTCCGCGCTGCAAGGCAAGGAGCCGGACTTGGCCGCGGCCATGTCACAGGTACTGGGCGCGTTGGCGCTGCTTGGGCTCGGCATTTTCGGGCCGGGAATTGCCTCGGGTCTTGTTTCCGGCGCGCCGCAGCTTGGCGCGGGAGCCGCACTCGGAACCACCGCGGCGGCCGCCGGATCAACGCTCGTTGCCGGAGGTGCGGCGCTTGCCGGCGCGCGCATGGCAACCGGCGGCGGTCTCGCCGCCGTTCGAGCCGGCACGGCCATGGGATCGGCTGCTTCCACAGCTTGGCAGATGAGGCGTGCAACATCGCCCGAGTCCGGCCTCTCCGGCGTAGCTGCTGGACTGCAGGGCGTTGCCGGCGCAGCTGGCGGCGCCGCGATTCGGGGAATGCGATCTGCAACAGAACCATTCCGGCGCAGCGCCGATGCCGGCCGCGATGCCGCCTGGACCGCGACGGGCGGCACGCCGACCGCATCAATGACCGGAAACCCTGCCGCGTCAGGTGCCAATGCCGCGCCGGCGTGGGCGAGGCGCTTGCGTTCCGAACAGACCGCGCGCGCCCATCGCCACGCCGCCACGCAGGCCGTCCGCGATGGCGATCGGGGTGGAAGCGGCGCCAACCCCTCTCTCAACGATAAGGAAGACTAGATGCTCTTCAAGCGACCTGTTCAGCGTTACGGGAAGACGCCCCACCCCGTCACACCATACCAGAAGGCCGCCCAACTTTGGGACGAGCGCATCGGCACTGCGCGCGTGCAGGCAAGGAACTGGCGCCTGATGGCCTTTGGCTGCCTCGCTCTGGCCACCGGGCTCTCTGGTGGACTCTTGTGGCAGTCGATGCAGGGCCGCGTCGTGCCCTATGTCGTCGAGGTTGATCGTTTCGGCGAGGCGCGCGCCGTCGCTCCAGCAGTCCGGGACTACGAGCCCACCGATGCCCAGATCGCCTGGCATCTCGGCCGCTTCATCCAGAATGTCCGCTCTGTTTCCACCGATGCGGTGCTGGTGCGGCAGAATTGGCTCTCGGCCTACGACTTTGCCACCGACCGCGGAGCCCTCTTTCTCAACGAGTACGCTAAGGCCAACGACCCGTTCGGCAAGATCGGCACGCGCAGCGTCTCGGTGCAGGTGACGAGCGTGGTTCGAGCGTCCGACAGCTCCTATCAAGTCAAATGGACCGAGCAGGTCTTTGAGCGCGGCAGCCTCGCCAGCACAACGCGTTGGACCGGGATCCTCACCATTGTGAACCGGCCGCCGAACAATGCCGATCAGCTGCGCAAAAACCCGCTCGGCGTCTTCATCAACGCCATCGACTGGTCGCGCGAGCTCGACAGTGCCGCGCAAACTTCCGTTCCCCCAAAGGAGCCCGCCAATGATAAATAGACTCTCGTCGCTCCGCACTGCGCTGATCCTGTCTGCGTCGGCTGCGGTCATTTCCGCCTGTGCCTCGAAGCCGGTGCCGCCACCTCAGATTTCCTATGACCATGCTGACTTCAAGCCGGCCGCGATTGAGAAGGCGCCGGAGAAGCCCGTCAAGGTCGTGGAAGTGCCGAAACCGCTGCCGCTGCCCGGCCAGTTGCAGCCCGAGCCGGGCAAGGCTGCTGAAGACAGGCGCTCGCCTGAAGAACGTGTCGCCGATGCCAACAAGGCGGCGACGCAGCAACCCACCAAATATGGCTATGTGAATGCGGTGCAGGTTTACCCCTTTGCCGAAGGCGCGCTCTACCAGCTCTATGCCGCACCGGAGCGCGTCAGCGATATCGCTCTGCAGTCAGGCGAGAAACTCCAATCCGTGTCGGCCGGCGATACAGTGCGCTGGGTAATTGGCGACACCGTCAGTGGCTCCGGCGATGACCAGCGCACCCATGTGCTGGTGAAGCCCTTCGCGCCAGGACTTGCCACCAATCTGGTCATCACCACGGACCGGCGAAGCTATCACCTGCAGCTTCAAAGCACGGATAAGACCGCCATGGCGGCAATCTCCTGGACCTACAGCGAGGACCAGATCATCGCGCTACGCCGGCGCAATGCGCAGGCCGAGGCTGCTATGCCAGTGGCGTCGAATGTGGCTCTCGAAAACATTCGCTTCCGCTATTCGATTACCGGCGACATGCCGCCGTGGAGGCCGACGCGCGCGTTCGATGATGGCAGCAAGGTCTACATCGAGTTCCCGCGCCGCATCGATCAGGGCGAGGCCCCGCCGCTCTTCATCGTCGGTGCTGACGGGGACAACCAGCTCGTCAACTACCGCATACGGGGCAACTATTACATCGTCGATCGCCTCTTCGCCGCGGCCGAACTGCGCCTCGGCGCCAAGCAGCAGCAGGTGGTGCGCATCACGAGGACCGACGGCAGGCAAGCGCCGCGGCGGATATTGCTCTTTTCGCGTTCCAGCAGGTGAGGGACCCGCCCATGACGGATACTTCCCGCTCCGATGCTCCACCGAAACTCGATCCAGAACAGCTGCAACTGCGGGCCTCGCCTCGCCGCGCTGTGCGCTTCAAGCGCAGCATTATTGTCGCCATTGCTGCTGTTGGTTCCGGGACCGTTCTAGGCGTCACCATGATGGCGCTGCAGGGACCGGCGCTGCGCATCAAAGAGCAGGCTGAAGAGCTTTACAACACTGAGCGGAAGCCAACCGCGGAGGCAATTGAAAGGCTGCCTAAGGACTATTCCGGGATCAAGCCCAAGCCTCCGGTGCTTGGACCACCGCTGCCCGGCGACCTCGGCCGCCCCATCCTTGAGCACCAACGCCAGCTGGGCATCACGCCGGGCCAGGAGGTTTCGGCGGAGGAGCAGCGCCTTGCACAGCAGGCGATCGAGGCGCGCGAATCGCAAGTCTTCTTCCGGATCGAAAATCGACCCCGGCAAGCGGATGCCGCCGGCAACGGGCAGGGCAGGCGTCCACCCTTTGAGGCAACGGCTCCACAATCGGACGCCGCACGCGATTCAGCTTCCGTAGCACCGGCCGAGGGCGACCAAAACAATCAACAGCGAAAGCTCGATTTTGTCAGCCAGCGGAACACAAGTGGAATCTACAATCTGCATGCACTGCAGACGCCGGCTTCGCCGTATCAGCTGATGGCCGGCAGCGTCATCGCAGCGAGCCTGATCACTGGCATCAATTCCGACTTGCCCGGCCTCGTCGTCGCACAGGTCACCGAGAATGTGCAGGACACAGTCACCGGCAGCACCTTGCTCATTCCGCAAGGCTCTCGCCTGATTGGCACCTATGACAGCGTTGTTGCCTTTGGACAAAGGCGCGCGCTGCTGGTCTGGCAACGGATACTGCTGCCCGACGGCTCTTCGATCGAAATCGACAATCTGCCGGCAACAGACACCGCCGGCTATGCCGGGCTTGAGGACAAGGTGGATTTCCACACCTGGCAGCTCATCAAAGGCGTTGCGCTGGCCACGTTGGTAGGGGTCGGCACCGAGCTGAGCCTCGGGGACGACGAAAGCGACCTGGTCAAAGCAATCCGCGAATCCGCTCAGCAGAACGTCAGTCAAGCTGGCCAGCGCATCACCGAGAAGAACCTCAATATCCAACCCACCATCACTATCCGGCCCGGTTGGCCACTGCGCGTCATCGTGCACAAGGATCTTGTGCTGCGGCCGTACCCGAATTGACTGGAGTCATCATGACCAATCTGAAACTCGGCAAACTTCCGGATCGGACACCTTCGAAGATCACCATAAGCGTAAGTGCAGACCTGAACCAAGCACTGAAGGACTATGCGGCGCTTTATCGTCAGACCTATGGCGAGTCCGAATCGGTAGCGGAACTGATCCCGTTCATGCTGGCGGAGTTCCTGGAGAGCGATCGAGCGTTTGCCAAGGCCAGAAAGGAAGGGCTCCCTGTCGTCGACAAGTCACAGAAATCGCGGCGGCAGCCAATTTCAGGGTCCGAATAAGTGACAGCGACCAGTGAGTCCGAGGCGGCACCTTTCTAGGCGGGCAAATGCATTGAAGCAATTTGCGGCGGCAAGCCGAAACACAGGGCACAATAGACGAGCTGATCTGCCCCGAACCAATGCCGGCTCTGCGCCGCATATCGGGTGTTCGTTCATGCAGCTTGAATTCCTGGAAGCTGCCGTTCCCTCACCAGCGGACGTTGGCGGGGCGAGCTTATCAGTGCCGCAGCAGGATCACCTAACCGGTATAATCAGCGGCGCCGGGCGCCTGTGTACGGCATAGGTCAGAATCGCGTGGTGGTTGCAGAAGCATTCGATCGCGAACTCGTGCCGGATTCCGTTCGCGTCCGTCAACACGACAGTCCCGTCGAAAATCGGACCTCTTCTGGCCCGGCCGGCACTGGCCCTGAGAAAGTTCCAACAGAATTCCTGAGTGATCCCCGGAAACCGTGTCCTGAACGCGGGTGAGCGGATGAAGTATCGCACGTCTTTGCCGCTCGGGTCGCGGCCGATATCGTCGTGGTGCGGATGGGCGCTGACCATCCCGAATGCCGGCATTTCGACATCCCGCTCCTCGACCGTGCGCCAAAGCGTGGTGGTTATCGTATTGCCGTAGCGCTTGGCCAGATTCTGGATGGACTTGAAGGTGATCTCGACGTCGCGAGCCTCGCCCGCGAAACGGTCCTGAAGGAACAGCAAGCGTGCGGCGGCGAAATTAGCCTCCGCCTCCACATTCGCGTGGCAGTTCGGGTCGAGCGTGTACTGATCGTCGCCGAACAGGAAATCCTTGTGCCAGGGAATGAAACTATGCCCGACCTCATGGGCCTCGATCCATCGTTTTTTCGCGTCGGGAACTTCTTGGTCGATCAGGATGCGATTGCCGTCGGGTATCCATAAGGCGGAGAGGTTGGCCTTCTTGATTACGTCGATCAGAATGGTCGGACGGGCGATAACCTGCTTGCCCGCCACCTTCATCCTATGCGCGACTTCCTGCAGGAGCGTCGGATTGGACAAGCTATAGTACTTGAGGTCTAGCGCGAGCAACTGCCGGACCTCCGGGAGACGGAGGGGCGGTTCGGGATTGCCGAGTTCGCGGAGAATCCTGTCGACGATTCCTCGGATGTCGTCCGCCTCATATGCTCCAACCGTCCCCTCCATCATCGGTTCATTTCTGCCCGAGCACCAGAAACTTAACGAAACTGTCCAAGACCTGTTGCTCGTGCTTACTGAGCTTGGACAGATCATCGGACTTGGCCGCGAACTTCTGGGCCTCTTCCTGCAGGGCCTCGTCCCTGGTAACCGTCGCGCCGGAGAGCTTCATCAGCGCTCGTGGCGGCATCCTGAAAAACTCGGCCAACTGGTGAACGGTCCTCGGCCTGGGTTTGTAGTTGGGGTCCCGTTCGATCAACCTGATCTCGGCGGCATCCACCCGTGCCTTTGCGGCCAAGGTTTCTACCGACAATTGGTCGCGTCGTCTCAACTGTCGTATGAAGACCCCGAAGGCGTGCTTCATTTCGACCACGTTGCCCGCGTCCGACACAAGTTCGGACGGCAGGAACATCCCTATATTGTCGATGGCTTCCAACGGCCATCCCGCGTCATGGTCCGTATCCGGATCGGACTCGATCTTTCGCCGGAGCCAGTCGCGTGAGACAAGCATCTCCATCATCTGCTCCTTTCGTTTAAGTGAGGAAGGCGCGCGCTTGTGCTTCGGTCATCTCAAAGTAGCGCATGCGCGTGTCGTCAATTTCCAGGTCGGTCATTCCAACCACATCTCGATACCAAGCTTCGGCCTGTGGCAAGGCGTGCAGGCCTACCCGTCCCCTGAATTCCTCTTGAACACTCAAGCTGATCGCGGCGACCATCATGATGCGTCCCACGCCCTTGAAACGAGGGGACGCATCGAAACGCGGTCTGTTCCAGGGCGCGGTAGCCAGCAGGTCTACCGTGACCAGCGGCTTGCCGCGTTGCGAGGAGTCTTTGGCAAAACCTGCGGTCGTCACGAGCATCAGGCCCTGTGTGGCACCTTCCGCCACGATCGCGAACGACTGCCGGTCAAGCCGGTTTGACGACATCTCGACTTTCTCGGACCATCGCCAATGAGCGTCCTGGATGTCGTTATCGCCGAGGAATTGCAGGTTGTATTGGCCGGCGGCTTTCAGTTCGGCAATCCTGGCTTCTATCAGCGGGCGCCACGAGCCGTCTATATCGGCGACATTGCCGGCATCCGCGGGGCTGAGGAGATGGGATTGTGTGAACTTGCCTGTCCGGCGGTCTAACAGGTCGTAGGTACCGATTAGGCTACCCGACATGGCTTCAGCTCAGCATCATGAGCTCGGACTTTTCCTTGGTGGAGGGGTGTTCGAAGAACACCTTCTCGCCGCGTTCCATTCTGTCCGTGATGGATTGGTAGAGCCTAAGGGCCTGTCGGACTAGGGCGGTCTTGGACAAACCTTTTTCATCCGCGAGGCGATCGACCAGATCCATCTCCTGCGAACTCAAATTCAGCGTCATCGTACGTTTTTCGACCATGGGGTCCTCCTTGACAGTCACGCTTTCATATCATTGTCCACCGAGCTAGTCAACAATTAATAGCTATCGTTCACGTATTGACTAGCTAAAAAATAGCTACTATTTGATCTGATATCGAGACGCAGGAGAAACAAAATGAACGACAGCGATTCCATTCGCATCCAGATCGCCGGCACCGACCTGGTGTTCCGCACGGTCCCCATAAACGACCAGACCCCCTCTGGTGACCAGATCGCCCTCGTCGCGGGGTTTTCATCCGACGATTACAGCTATGTCCTGCAGATGTGTGACAACGGCGAACTTGAGGACGTCCGCAACCGCAACTCCGTGCCCTTGTCCGACGGACACCGGTTTATCGTCGCCCTGAGCGACCGATCCTACCGGCTTGCCTTCGCCGGCGACCCGCTGGATTGGCCCGCGCGCTTCATCACGGCCGGAACCTTGCGCAAGCTGAAGGGCGTGGCCGCCGAGAAGAGCATCTATCTGGAAAAGACGGACGAGCCCGACATTCCCCTCGATGAAGACGAAGTCATCGATCTGGATAAAGAGGGCGTCCAAAGCTTCAAGGCGGGCAAGCTCGCCGGGCCAAAGAAGCAGACGGTGCGCGTCAAGCACTTGGGTGAACTGGAAACCGTGCGCTTCAAGGTCGAGTCCGGTACTACTCTGCAGTCGATCTGGGACCGGGCGTACGACGAGCTCGATGTCATGCGCAACGAGCGTGACGTGTTCCAGGCCGAGACGGACGTCGGGACAGTGAGCCTGATGGACCACCTCGGCCTTCCACTCGAGACGGCCCAGCAGGAGGGTGTGTGCGACAAGAAGTTCGAGATCGCGGCCAGGACCGGGGGGGCCTGAAATGGCATTCCATGGCGTCCGGCCCACCATCGACCTGCAGGCAGCCAGGCAAGTGCTGGACCAGCACTTGCCGAGGGTGCTGTCCTTCAAGGGCCGGACGATAGAAGAGCTCGGCTGGAGCCGGCCATCGGACCGGACGCTGCTTGTCCCGATGCGCGGCACTTTCGGCGGAAACACCGAAGAGTATCTTCTCCGGCTCGATTTTCTTGCCGGTCCGGACTGGCCGCCCAGCGCCAGGTTCGTCAATCCGGCGACCCTTGACTACGCCGGCCTAGCCGAACAGCACCATCTGCCCCAACTGACCTCCCCGGAGGTCCACGTCCATCCGGCTTACCAGAATCCCAGCGGGCAGATGATCCAGCTCGTGTGCTGTTCCGCCGTGTTCGAATACTACGACGTCAATCACGGCGGCGAAGACACCACTCTCTGGCGCACGGGCGATACGTTTAATCATACGTTGGCGGCGATCGAACGTGCTTTCCGCGACCACTATTCGGGAAGATTCGATCGTCATGCAGGATGAATACTTATTGTGGCGCGACCCGGCGCCCGGCCCTTATGAGCCGATCGGGTCCGTCCTTCGCTTACCCCCGACTGCGATTTCGGCGACACGGGATCTGCTTCAGCGCGCAGGCCGCCGAGAATCATGCGTTTTCTGGTACGGCGAGCGGGACGGCAATACCGCCGTTGTGCGATCGGTCCGGGCGCCCAAGCAGCGATCGATGCCTGGAAACTATCATGTGGAGCCGGATGCGATCAGCGAAATGGTGCGCGATCTGCCCGAAGGGTGGAAGCCCGTGGCTCAGATTCACAGCCATCCCGGCATGGGCACGGAACACTCGAGATATGATGACCGCATGATTTCGAGCCGCCGGATTCTCTCGCTCGTATTCCCGATATACGGCGTCCCGGCCGCGCCCTGGCCGCAAGGCATCGGCGTGCACGAATGGCAGAACGATTATTGGCACATGTTGTCGCCCGAGCAGGTCCAAGGCCGCCTTGAGGTGATCGCCGCACCGGCAGTGGACAGGAGGGATTTCCGATGAGTGACTTGGCATTGGGGGATCGTCATTCACGACCCTTGGATGGTTTGGGGGACATCGCCTCGCCTAAAACGATCCTCATTCGTGCCGGCGACGTATCAGGGGCAGTCAATCGCCAACACCTTCTCGTCTGTCTCGTCAATCTACTGGCTAGGCTGCATGGCGTGGTCGGTTCGATCCGGGTGGCGGTAGAAGGCGAGATGACGGTCCTCACGCCGAACGGGGCCGGTCCAGCAAATGCCTTCCAGGCCGTCGAGAACCTCGCGTCCTGGGCCAACGGCGGGCGGATACCGGTGCTTCCGCCCGATGGCCTGGAGGACCTGACCATAGACATGACCGGTCAGATGCATGGAGGCGCAAGCATCTATGTTTGGGGAGAGGGGTGGAAAGCTTGGATTGGCTCCGCACCGCGAGCCTTCAGTGGTTCTTTCGGCCGGCGCGATTGCCTCGGCCCCTACCTAGCGGCGGCCTTGGCAGCAGGCGAGGTCTTCAAGCGTGCTAAAGGCTTGAAGAAAGGACGCTTCGCCCGGGATGACGCGTATTCCCTGTGGTCAGGGGAATCCGGCCGCTGGGAAGTATTGGATGACGGTCCGGCCGTATCGGACACGCACTTGCCCCCTTTGTATGTCGTCGGGGCAGGCGCCGTCGGTCAGGGGATCATCCAGGTGTTGGGCGCCAGCGAATTGGCAAGCTCATTCCTCGTTACCATCGACCACGACCGCCACGACCTCGAGGGTACCAATCTCAACCGGTGCTTTTTGGCCGGCCTCGACGATCTCGCCCGACCTAAGGTCGAAGCCGTGGAGCGATACAGGACCTTCAGCGGACTGGGGGGCTTGGAACATTCCGGGACGCTTCGGGACTACATCCTCTCGAGCCGGTCAGGCCTGCATCCGCAGCTTGTTCTGGCGGAAGCGCGGGACTCGTACGACCTCGTGATATCGGCCGTGGATATCAATACGTCCCGTCAGGACATCCAGGGTCTGTGCCCCCGCGTCGTCGTGGGCGGAAGTACGGACGGCTTAAGGGCTCAAGCGGTGATATACGGCCTCGTCGGACAAGCCGAATGCCTGGGCTGTTGGAACGACCCCGATGACAGAAAGGCCAAGGCCGCTGCCCGGGAAGCGACCCTGCGGGGAATGTCGCCGGAAGAACGACGGAAGGAATTGGCTGGACAGGTCGAAAACCTTGATGCAGCCCTGTCCTATCTCGCTTCTGTCGAGCCCAAATGCGGACAGTTGGGAGAAAGCGACGTCAAGAGCTTCGTAGACCGGGTGCCGCCCGAGTTTTCGGCTTCGTTCGTGTCTATGGCGGCTGCCACGATGGCCGCAGCCAGCCTATTTCGTGTCACATCAGAATTGGCTCTAGAAGTGGACTTGCAACCCAAGACAATTCTCCAGTTCAAGAACTTGTCGATGGCCAAAACGGTGACTGCACGACGGAGCGGTTGCCCGCATTGCAGTGTTGTCTGAGAGGCCGGTTCTTCGGCGAAACTCAGCTAGTACTTGGTCGCGGTCAATCGCTCGTCCCCTTGGACACTACCGAAATATATGGGGCCTGGCATGCCACCCCAGTCGCGTCGGCACTCTCACCGCTGAACAGACTACTGACTTTCGGGACCTTTGGTCCCGCAAGATGAAGCGACACCGAGGGCGCTGCACTTGTTCAACGCCATCGGTGGAAAGCGTCCATTTGGCGAACTAGACTTCGCGACATGCTGGAGCCGCTGGGATCGGACCTATGGTTTGCGGATGGCGGAGTCGTCTCGTTCAAAGGCTTCGATTATCCGACACGCATGGTCGCCGTGCGTCTTGCCGATGGCGGGTTATGGTTGTGGTCGCCGGTCGAAAGGACGGCGGCACTGGAGGGCGAGGTTCGAGCGCTGGGCCGTGTTCGTCACATTATCAGCCCCAACAAACTGCATTTTCTGTTTCTAGGCCAATGGCAGACCGCATTCCCGGATGCCAGTTTGTGGGCAACGCCGGCGACAATCGCCAAATGCAGGGAACTCCGGTTTTCCGGGGCACTGGCCGACGATCCGCCCGCCGAATGGAAGGGGCAGATCGACCAGTTCTATCGTTTTTCATGAACGAACTGATCTTCTTTCACCGCGCGTCGCGCACCGCCATCATCGCCGACCTCTCGCAGACTTTCAGCGAGACGTTCTTCAAACGCCATTGGCCTTGGTGGATGCGGCCAATCGCAAAACTTTCGAAAATGGTCGAAGGATGGGGCCATCCGCCAATCGACTACCGGATCAGTTTCCGCGACCGCGCAAGCGCACGCCCAAAATTCGTGAGCTAATCGGCAAACATCCCGAGCACGTCGTCGTCGCGCATGGTGAGGTTGTCAGGACGGACGGCGAAGCCTTTTTGCGGCGCGCCTTTTCATGGCTGCTCCAGTAGTCCTAACCTCGGCAACACTTTCGATACGGCCCACGTCAGCGATCGGCATAGGTTCAAAGAGCGGGACGCGCCGATGTGCAGGAATGGTAGGAAACGGGCTGGCAGATTTCAGGCGGCTACGCCGCGAAAGCTGCCTCACCGCGCCAAGGCGCTTCGGCCGGGAAGCGCCAAAATCGGATGAAAAATTCAGGTTTGCCGCTGCCTGAAAGCGGACATGGCCGATGAGCACCTGAGAGTTCATAGGCGTTAGTTGTTAAGCGGTCTGAGGCTGCCTAGGCGCAGACAAATGGCCGCCGATGCAGGCGGCCGCGCTTGCTGCCGGCCGGGCGATCACTTGGCCAAAAAGCCATGCCGGATCCTCACAACGAGGAGGCCGACGCGCTTGCCAATGCCGCTGCTGCACGAGCCTTGCAACTATCCCAACGAGCGAAGGAACAAGCATGAGCGCCGGCCTTTCCGAGGCGATCAAGAACGAAGCGCTTCGGACCGGCGTTGACCACCAAGACTTTGCAACCGTCAGATATGTAGCGGCCAAATGCTTACTCAAGGCCGCGAACGCGGCCTTGAGGGGCGAGAATATGACCCAATCGCAGGCTAGGGCAGGTTGGAATGGATACGTGCGGCTAGTGAACCTCCTACGCCCTCGACTATCCTCGCCCACATGATTGAGGGCGTGCCGAGTGACCGCACACAAGGCCGGAGCAAGAGAAAGCCCGGTCAACTGCAGGGGTTCTCCTTCGTGAGCTCACTGGATACGCCCGGCCGCCCTTAGTCCCTTTACTCGACTATTTTTCAGCTCAGAGGGCAAAAAGTTAACGCGATGGTCCAGTTTAGCAATAAATTGTTCGAAACCCATATTGATTTGATTTATATAAAGTCGATTTGAGTACATCTTCCGTACCTGATGATCATCCCTGGGGAAGACGGCATACCAAGGAATGCCTCGGTTTTTTTGCCTGATGGAGTATAACTCAGCACCAATGTCCATATCACTTAATGAATACCCTATAAGAAGAACGCAGTTGTTTTCGAAGCCGCCCATGGCTTTTGATATCATCTTTCGATACGATGATATCATTTCAAAATAATCAAATTGAGTTATAACCAAGCCACCTTTACCGACCGGCTCGTGGGCGTAGGTTAAACTTCCGTGCGGCTTGTAGAGCGGCATGCGCCCGCTCAAAGCTTGCCTATCATCATAAATTATGTCCGGAGGGAGAGAGCTACTCGACTTGTAGCCAAGCTCAACCAGCTCATCGTAGTTGGTCGTGAATATCGACCGTGCTCCTAGATTGGCCAGTGCAACATGCTGCCACAATGGCAGGAAGCAGGTAAAATGTTCGACCAAGAACTCGGACATCGGCGTTCGGCCGGTCTTGGTTTCGATTATCGCGGCAGCATGCTCTAGGCTCATGAGCTTTAGGCTCTCCGGGTCAAACGCAGTCGAGCCGTCATGCTTGAAACGCCGCCATAGCGTGTTTCGCAGAGCATATGCGTTGGGAAGATCCTCGCCCAATTTGTTCTTGGCGCCTATCGAAGCTCCTGCGCCTAGAAAAATTGTCAATCGTCCGCGAAACAAATCCCAGTTGGACACGAAGTCTTCGAAGTTGTCGTCGATTTTGCCCGGCACGCGTTAGGACCTTATGTGGGGAAGTGATTTTGTGTACTAGACGAGGAGTGCGACTCATAGTCTTAAAGCAACATGGCCACAAAAATATTAGGCGGACGTTACGTCCTCAAAAGGAAGCTGCTGCCGGGTAGTGTCGAGAGGGGCGAGCCGGAGTTATGGCAAGCACAGGACGCCGGTGACGTGTACTATGTCAAATTGTGGCCTCGTCGCAGCGGCGACGAAATGGACATCCGGGCCTTGTGGAATCGGGAGGTTAGAGGCCTCAGGCGGCTTCAAAGCTATCCTGGAGCCAGCCAGAGATTCATGACCCTCCAAGATCTCGGCATCACTGATGATTATTTTTTTATCGCGCTGGAAGGCGGACGGCGCGGAATCCTGTCGGAATTGCTTGAGCGAAGGCAGAACGTCCATTGGCTGCTTAACTTGACAGTGGCATCGAGGAGACGACCGCTGTGGGAGGGGCTTTTACGCATATCCGAAGCCTTACGCCTTTTACATGACGGCGGGACGATCCACCGGACGCTTTCCTCGGCTTCAATTTTCGTTGGCCCTGACGGTAGCAACGACTTTCGATTGAGTGGTTTCGAATGGTCGCTGCGGATTGCAGGTAACGACGGTGCTTCAGCAAATCCAGCCAAGCAACGCGTCGCGAGACCACCGGAACTTGAGCGCGGTCCCGGTGAGTTTTCGACAGCCACCGATTGGTTCGACTTCGGACTACTAGCTGCGGAGATGTTTGGCGCGCCGGTCAGGACTGTAAGAAAACTCAGTGCGCTCAAAAAAGCGATTACCGATCTCCCAACTCTGCGAGAGCGGGAAAAGACGCTTCTCTTGTCGTTACTTGAGGAAGAGGCAGATCGCCGTTTGGTGGATGGTGAGTCCGTGGAGCGGGCCATCCGCGATATTGTTGTCGGCTTAGAAGCTGTTGCATCCGCGTCCAGCAATCCGATTGTTGTTGCGGTGCGCTTAGGACCACTTACGGACCTGTCTCGCGCCATAGAGCGTATCGCAGGAGACCAGGCCCGCGCCGACGCCGTCGAGAATCAAAGAAAATGGATCGAAAATGACTTACGGGGTGATATCCGCGTGATCGCTCGGAGCTACCCGAGGCGTCGATTTATCCTGAAAGGGTCGAAGCTTGAGTATCGAGTATCTCAGTGGGATTTGCCACAGGGGGGCGCAACTTGGGATGTCGGATATTGCGATTCAGTTGAAGACTATCCGAAGTCTTTCCAAGGGGACGACATTCTAAACACTGGTGAACGTAAATTACAGATTCGCTTATACCCCCACGTACGCAACAACATTAACTCGATCCGGGACAAAAGTCTTCCTTGGGACAAGGCATTTCCGGCCAGGGTGGTTGACTCAACCGTAGAACCACACCTTCAAGACGTCCATGATTTCTTTAGGGTCACCCAGCAGATAGACACGCTTTTGATTGCTGCTCAGATTTGCCCCGTTCGAGTGATAGAAGTCGATACGATGGGGGGCATCACCTATATCTCGGTGACCCCCCTCAAGGAAATCGAACGTAATGAGCTGTGTACGTTCCTCAAGCTTTCGCCGACTGCCGATCAAGTTGCAGACTGGTTTGGCTTGGGTGCTGAAGAAATTTCAGATGATGATGAAAAAGAGCCGAGCAGAGATACCTACTATCTTCTTGATAGAAGGACGATCTCGCGTGACCCGCAGGGGGCCGTTCAATGGTCATTTGACCGCCGAGAGATGAATTCTGGAGGCCCCCGCTACCATTTTGTTACAGAGCAAGGCGCCGTAACACGCGCTGGTGCCACGCTCTACTTGGCCCGGAACTTCGGTGGAACCATTGCGCAGATTCGGAGGCGTCACAAAGCCATTGAAGATTTGCGCCAGCACACTTCGCTGTTGCGACTAATCTCGGACCCCTACATTGCGAGCAGGCGCGGGTTAGATCGGGCACCGGCAGGAAGAGCAGCAATCGACCTTGACGAATCGAAAAGAAGAACTATTGAGCAACTCTGGCAGGTGTATCCATCCTTTGCAGTCCAAGGGCCACCGGGGACTGGCAAGACGACTCTAATCCAGGCGTTCTCTGATCGCCTGCTTACTGACGACCCAACGGCGCAGGTTCTTCTTACAGCCCATTCTCATCACACCGTTGACGATGTGCTCCAGAAGACTTCAAAGCTTTTCAATGAGCTGCCCCCAAACCGTCGCCCAATCCTTCTCAGGCTGGGCGCACGGCAAGGGTCTGATTTCGATATTGATGCCACGACCAACGTCATTTTGGATTCCCTCGCGGCCAGTGAAATGGCGCAGGCCGCTCCAGGGTTTCTTAAGGTGAAGCTGGCGGAGGCCATATCATCTCCGGATGAACACATGAGCCCAAGTGTTGAACGGAAGGCCATGCAACTGCTCATCCAAGATGCGGCGAATCTAACGTTTGCCACGTCCAACGCGCCTGACTTGGCCGAGCTTTCCAATAGGGGGCGGCGGTTTGATTGGTCTGTAATTGAAGAAGCGGGCAAGGCGCATGGCTTCGATATGGCGGCGGCGTTGCAGGCAAGCCATCGCATTTTGCTGATCGGAGATCACCATCAGCTCCCTCCCTACAACGCAGAGACATTTGAGGACCTCTTAGGGGAACCTCTTCGAGTACAAAAGGCTGTGCAATTGGGTGCTCAGTTCGCTCCAGGACTGGTTGACCCCGCTCTCGTCGATGAGGATCCTAGCAAAGATAGCTTTGCCGACCGCTGCACCAAGTGGAGATCAATGGTTCGCTTTTTCGGCCGCTTCTTCGAGCAAAGCATGGGAGAAGGCATAGGATTAGACGGCCCAGCCTCCACACTGACCGATCAGCACAGGATGCATCCAGATATCGCGGACTTGGTGGGCCGAATTTTTTATCCAGATGACAGCGGTACTCTCCTGAAAACTCCTGACGAGGCGAAGGTGAAATTTGAAGGCCTACCTCCATACGACATAACCCTCTCTTCTTGGATGCCGGAGGCGCGGATAATTTGGCGTGACGTTCCATGGATACAGAAGGAAAAGTTTTCAGTCGGCGAGCAAACCGGACTTTTTATTTCGGACAGCGAAGCCGAAGCGGTTGTTGACACTCTTCAACAGTTTCGGCCGCGCGGAAACCAAAAGTGTCACATCCAGATTTTGTCGCCATACAACGATCAGTTGAAGCTTATCCGAAAAAAGATCGAGGCTGCGAGGGCGGCTGGGACACTTGAATGGATGTTCCAATCGCCTTTCGATCTTACGGTCGACAAACGGCTTGGTGCGACGGTTGATGAATTCCAAGGAAGTGAGGCTGATATTGTCATAGTAAGTCTCGTGCGGAACAATGCGTTGGTTCCGTGGAAGAGCCTTGGGTTTCTTAAGCAAGAGACGAGAATGAACGTTTTGCTTAGTAGAGCAAAACAGAAGCTTGTCATTGTAGGGAGCTGGGATTTTTTTTCGAGCCGATGCAACGATTTCACTCCCGAAGAAGCTGATTACGCCTACATCGGACGAATGATGGCGTTCATGGAGAGAGCGCAGGTGAATAGAACGTTGGTTAGGACAGGAGGACGCTCGTGACCTCACTCTACGTTCCAGTCTTCCGCGTTGCGGTGAACTATTTGGTGAATTTTGGCCGCCGATGGAGTGTTCTTGAGCAGATGTTGCTGCTCGAATTGGCTTCTGGGCGACACTCGGTCCGCGAGTTGGCCCGAAAATCTCTGGTTCCGGACCGTCTTGTTGTGGAGGGCTTGATCAATCTAATGCGGGTGGGTTGGATTGAAGTGCGATCCACAGCAGCAGGGAACTTTTTCACGGCTACTACCGCCGGCAAAAGACGGGCCGCCGACGAAACTCTGCCTGCCCAACTACAGCGCGGCGGGCGTTGGATATCGCTATGTTTTGATCGATTGTCGGGAAGCTGGCTTAGAGCAGACGATCTTGATCTGGTGTATGAAAAAGACCTGCCGGAGAACGCTAACCTCCTTGAGTCGATTGAACAAAATTACGATCCGAACGACGCGACCATTCGCGATCTTCTGTATTTAGGCGTTGACGAGGATCTGGAGGACGAAGAGCCGAAGTTGCGGACACCATCCAGGCCCTATGCTCGGGTCTATCTCGACATGGGGGAACTCACAGGCCTCCCCGACTACGCCCCTATGCGTCTCCGGGAGAAGCTACGCGCACAACTCATTAAACTTGGGGCCGTCCCAACGAAGCGGGCGGCCAAGATCAGCACCGGCATAGGCGAGGGGGTCGGGCGTGCGTCCTTGGATTCAAGCAACTTTATCGTTGGTGGGGAGGAACACCTTGAATTTCTTCAGAGTGCTCTGAGATCTACAAAATCATACATTGCGTTCCATTCTTGTTTCGTTCATCCAGAGACAATCAAAAGACTTCTGCCATCACTTTCAGAGGCAGCTAGGCGCGGCGTAAAAGTTGATCTGTTGTGGGGGTTGCGCGTAGACGCTGAAGATCCGAAACCTGCGGCCCCCATCGGGGAAGTGCAACAGTTGCTTGCAATGCTGCCCCAATCTGCGAACCAACGCATACAGCTATCTCCAAATTCTTCAGGTTCTCACGCCAAGATCATCATCTTTGACGACAAAGAGTTCGGTTGGACTACCGTCGTAGGGTCCTGCAACTATTTGTCTTCATGGTACAGCGCCAAGGACGTGTCGCTCCGGACCACCTCGCGTGTAGTTGGTCGCGAGGTGGTGGGTCAGCTCATCAGCGCCCAGGTTCCCTCAGCGGGGAGTTGGCCCGCTGTAGCTAGAAGACTGCGCAGTGTTTGGCAGGAAATTCGCAGTTTCGATCCACAAACAGAGGCAGGCGAGTACTCTATTGAACTCTTGGTTGACGAGGACCATTACGCGTGTATTACGCGAGCTCGGGATGAGGCTAAGGCCCGAATATTAATTGGGTGTGATCTCTTCGGCTTGGCAGCCGAAACGTCGGTGGTGGTTCCGATGGAGGTCGCGGCTCGAGACGGGTGCCGAGTAGAACTCATGTACAATCGGCCCAGCAAGACTATGACAGAGCAGGGCCGGACACCCAGTGTGAACGAACTTGCCGCGCGCGGCTTAGAATTGCACCGCGATCCGTCATTACACGGCAAGTTCCTTATCGTTGATAACGACACCGTCGCGGTGACGAGCTTCAACTGGCTCTCCACTTCGGTTTCCGGCGCCCGATCGCGCGGCGCCGAGCTTGGTTTGCACGTAAGAGGGCCTGGGGTTGGCTCGTGGTTGGCAGAGAAGTTGACTGCTAAGCAAGGCGCCGGATCAGAGCGGGCCTCCTAAACACCTCGGATCCCGCTTCGTGCCTGTTAGCTGCCATTCCGCAATCGGCCCCATGTTTGACATTCAGTCAGACGGTCCCGCAATGCGCCGACGACAATTCTTTCTCTGAGATGCCTCAGTTGGCTCCACTTTGCATTCTGTGACCTGCCACCGAATGTTCATCCAGCCGCAATTAGAGCCTCGGCGGGTTGTACGCCGTATGGCGCGGGTTGAGCAACGGGCGATCGGCGGAGCTGGTCGGGGTTGCGCAGCCGATCGCCCGTTGCGGTGAGATTGGCGGCATAAGCCGCCGGCGTGATGTAGCCGAGCGCCGAATGTGGGCGCGATCGGTTATAGTCGTCCCGCCCATGCATGGTCTTCGTTGGATCGGTGTAAGCGGAAAGCCGAACAGGCCGTAGCGCGCTTACTCCGTTACATTTCAGCTAGCAGAGTGTTTCGCAGGGGATCCCATCCTTGTCGCGATCGAGTTTTCCGCCCCATGAGCAGTTTTGCAGGTACCAGTTGGCGTCGTCGCAGGAACCGATCTGCTTGCACGTTCTCCGCGGCTCGCAAGAATAGCCGCTCTGCGCGACCAGCTTACGGCTGATGATGCCCAGCGGGCGACTCGACGGCGCCGCGCCGTCGGCGTGCGCAGCGCGCCATTCCCAGGGTGCCTGAAACGTCCCGGCCCACAGGCCGATCTTTGAGGCTTGGGCTTGCGCCTGCTGCCCCGCATAAGCGCCCTGGCTGTAGTGAGGCCAATCCAGCGCCTGGCCGTGCTCGACCATCCAGGCGGCCACGCCCGCGCCGTCGGCGCGCCGACAATCGCCGACAAAGCGGTGGTAGCGGTCCCACGTCACGAATGTGCATTCGAGCGGCCTCGACGCGGCTAGGAAAGTGTCCAGCGCTTCGGCCGATCGCCGGCCGCAAGGATACTCGGCGCCATTCGCATCGCGGCACAGCTGCCGGCTCTCTGGCGCGTCGATGCCGTTGAAGCGGACGCGCTGGCCGTGGATTTCGATCGTATCGCCGTCAATGACGGAAGCGACACCGGTAAGCGAAGCGGGCGCCACCCTTCGTGGGCTGGCCTTTGATGCATCGTTGCTACGTTGCGCGCTCGACTGCGCCAGGAAGGCGGCCACTGCCGCCGCTGCCGTAAGACCGAGCATTGCCGGCACGCTCGCAAGTTGGCGCCGCCACAGCTTGGCACCGGTGGGTCTCTGCCACCGATTGGATCGATATTTGCGGTATGGCCTGCTCATCCGCTACGCCGACCAGCCCGGCCATGCGCTGTCGACCATGGGCAGGCCGGCGCAATAGTAATCGTCAACGAACCGCCCGGTGGACCGGTCGCGGCAGCGCCAGATAACGCTGTAGTTCTGGCCATAGAATTGGTCCCACGCGACGCCATAGGTTTGTGGTGGCGGTGGCCGGTAATATGTTCCGCCTCCATAGCCGTTGTTGGCAGCGACACCCACAGCTGCGCCGCCGACAGCCGCGACCGCTATGCCCGTCGCGACAGCATTGTCGGTTTGCACAAGCCTGGTGCACTTCTCTGCTGTTGCGCCCCTGCGCACTAGAAGGGACGCTACCCGACTACGATACTGTTCGTCCGTGCTGCTGGCGAGAACGTGACATAGCGCAACGGTATTCATTGCCGTGAGATCGCTGTCCGACACGACAGTGCTCGTAGAGCAGCCGCTGACGCACAGGGCTGCACTTGCGATGAGTGCTCCAATTTTCATGTGAATTCCCCCAAACAAATATTGGGGCGAGTCCGACCTGGAAGTCCAGAGTTTTGTTTTTCACTTTGCTACGATTCACAGCATGCTGCGGCTAGCTGGCATCCACTGCAACCAACCCTTCCGCCGGTCGTTGACTGATGCTGGGTTGAACTCAGCTACTCCAGAACTTGCCCGCAGGCTCAAAACCGGCGGGCTTTTTTCCGCGACGCCGGAAAGCTCTATCTCGCCGCATGTTGTGGTACATCGGCACGCCGTCATCGGGCCGTGCCGTTGACCAAGGTGGTCCCTCCGCCATGGTCGGCCGGCGCAGCCTTGACCGTCCGCGCGGGCCATCCCAATCAAGCCCGCTGGCTTCGGTCGGCGGCTTTTTATTTGATCCCCGGCGCCGTCGGCTTGGATCTAGATCCTCGCCAGTGCCGGATTTGAAGGTAAGCTGCGGCGGTATGATCGCACTTCGCGCGGGACGGACCATTGGTGTGCAGCAAGAGCGCCGAGTTCATTCGGCCAAGATTCTGCACTAGGCCGAGGTAGGTGAAGGCAGATAGCTATCCGGTAATCGCTGAGATATTGGAGATAATGTTCCCCCATGGAGGTGTGTACCAGTATTATAAGTTTCCAAAATTCATGTACGAACGCCGTGGACGAGCTGCTGTGTGCGCTTGCCGTAAATCGCTTCCGCGAGTTCACAGTCAGAGGTTGGCTAGGACCCTAACGCGAGAGCATCAAGCGCCCCTTTCGCGATGAACTCCTCAACGAGAGGCTCCTTGGCCCAGGCCCGCGCGAGACTCAATATATGGCGCGCCGATTACAACGGCGCGCATCCGCACTCGCAGATCGGATGGCAGACACCCAACGAATTTGCATCGACCTTCAACCCGCGACGGTCGCTCGCGCTGCGCAACGTGAAACGCTCCGCGCCAGCACCCGTCGCGTCCACCGCCCATCAGGGCAAATCCACCCCCGGAAACGAACTCACGACTGGATAAAATTTGGGGGAAACGTCAGGGCGGCCATAACTTTGCAGTCTTCAGACGCGAGGCGGCCTACAACAGCGCTGCCCACCATGCTTGTGGCCCGCGACCCACACGGCTTTTCCCTTCAGATCGTACATTATGCTTCCTTCATGATTACCGATGTCTGCATGACCTTGAGGTCTTCCCGCACCATTTCCGCGGCGAGCTCGCGCACGGATGTCTCATGCACCCAGCCGAGCTTCTCCTTCGCCTTGGTGGCATCGCCCAGGAGAAGATCGACTTCCGTGGGGCGGAAGTAGCGTGGGTCTACCTGGACTAGGCATCTGCCGGTCTCGACATCATAGCCCTTTTCGTTGACTCCCTCACCACGCCATTCAAGCTCGACGCCGACATCTTCGAAAACCCATTCGACGAATTGGCGGACAGCGGTCGTCTTGCCCGTCGCCAGCACGTAATCATCCGGTTGATCCTGCTGCATCATCATCCACATACCACGCACGTACTCACGCGCATGGCCCCAATCGCGTTGAGCATCGAGATTGCCGAGATAAAGCTTGTCCTGCTTGCCGAGGTAGATAGCAGCGGCGGCGCGGGTGATCTTGCGCGTCACAAAAGTTTCGCCGCGCAGTGGGCTTTCATGATTGAAGAGAATGCCGTTGGAAGCATGGATACCATAGGCCTCGCGATAGTTGACCACGATCCAGTAGGCGTAGAGCTTGGCGGCGGCGTAAGGGCTGCGCGGATAAAAGGGCGTTGTTTCGTTCTGCGGTACGGATTGCACGAGGCCGTAGAGCTCTGAAGTCGAGGCCTGATAGAAGCGGGTCTTGTCCTTCAGACCGAGGAGGCGGATCGCCTCAAGAAGTCGCAATGTTCCGATACCGTCGGCGTTTGCTGTGTATTCCGGCGTTTCGAACGACACCTGGACATGGCTCTGAGCGGCCAAGTTGTAAATCTCGTCTGGCTGGGATTCCTGAACTACTCGGATGAGATTAGTCGCATCAGTGAGGTCACCGTAATGCAAAATTAGGCGCGGATCGGGATCGTGCGGGTCTTGGTAGATGTCTTCGATGCGACCCGTGTTGAAGGAAGAGGAACGTCGCTTAATCCCATGAACGACGTAGCCTTTTTCCAGCAGAAGACGGGTAAGATAGGCACCATCCTGTCCCGTTATGCCCGTAACCAGAGCAACTTTCCTGTTCTCGCCCATTTTCTTCCTGCTCTATGGTAGTTGAAGTTTCGAATCTGGCTCGCACACCGCCAGCAAACTGCGGCCCGCCCCATACCCTATGGTAGGATTTCGACAGATGCGGCGCGGAGCTCGTCATTGACAGTGTCAGCCAGCGAGCACACCTGCTCCTGCTTCGAGGCAGAGCAAAACAGAGTCTCGCCGCTAACCTGCCTAAGTCGCACATGCGGCCTGAGTGCCGAACTCAGCTCACGGGGTGAGCGACATAGATTTCAGTCACGTCGCACCCGATTTGCTCATCAATCAGCGAGTGAGGACGCCCTTCTGGGAATCTACGTCCGTTCTCAAGCACGCACAGTCGGTTGCATAGCCGCTCCGCTTCTTCCACGAAGTGGGTGGCCAGTAGAATCGTCTTGCCCTGCGCCAACAGGGCAGTAGCAGTTCCCAGATAAAATGGCGAGCATGTGGGTCCAACCCACACTAGCACTCCACCATCCCTCTTTTGCGCTGACCAAGTAATCTTTGCCTGCTTCAGCATCTCTAATGGAAATCGTTTTGATCAGTGAAATCGATTGTTTGGATGAGGTGCATCCATAAAATGGATTGTTTGACAGGGCAGCGCGGCACCATCGGCGGCACAAAGTCGTGGGCGCGAGGTTTCGCTCCGCGCGAAGACAAAGTTCGTGGCAGTCGGGGGCTTCGGGCGAACCGCACATCCGAGACGGCGGCGAAAAGCCGGGTAGGGCATTACGTATTGACCTCCAAGGAATTTCGGGCGCGCTAGCCCGAAAACGGTAGCTGGGCTTCAACGATGGGCGGGACGAGGCGACCATCAAACTGTGTTTCATACTGTAGGCGATCGCAGTGCGGCGAATTTGAACGGCCGCCTTTGCCAGCCCTCGCCATCGCATCCGGCTACAGGTGCCGAAGATCTTCTCGATCCGAGTACAAATTCTAAGGATCGGTTGGTTCCAGGCGTCGAGCTTTCGGCCTCGTCGCGCCCCCACATAGCGGTTGCGACGATGCGCGGCCTTCCACCCTTGGCGCGCACCGCGTCGCCGAGATGATTGCCTCGGTAGGCGCTGTCGGCAAACACTTCGCCGGGATTGTCGGGCAGAGCATCAGGAACGGCGTTGCCGTCCTCGGTGTGGGCGCCGTGACGGCGATCTCCTCGACAAGGGCCGTCTCGGCGTAGGCACCGAAATGGGCTTTGAAGCAATGAAACGCTGGTCGGCGCTTGTACTTGACCCAATGGCCCTCTTCATCATCTTCGCTGGCCGAGGCGATGATCGCCGCATCGACCGGCGTGCCGATCTTCACCTGGATCGCTGAACTGGCGGGTGATCTCGGCGAACAACAGGGTCATGAACCTCAAGGGCCTGTCGAAAACGGACGAGAGCGGGTTCGCACAGGTGTCGGCTCTGACACCGAGAACCCGCAGAACCGTCGGAACGATCCTCCACATGGCTGCAGACGCCAAAATTCCTCTCCCGGCCATCGTCGCACAGCATCGCGTGCCAGTCGCTCAGTCCAGCCGGCTCGAAAGCTATCCGGCAGGAGTTGCGCCATGTTGGCGCACTTGAAAGCGTCAGAGGGCGCCGTGTCGCATCTTTCGGTGGGACCGACGCCATGATGGCCATAAATGACGTGGATGGCCTGCGCCTGACATTCGACGGCTGGCGGGTCCTGCACATCCGTCCTTCAGGAAACGCCCGCAAATGACATGTTACGTTGAGGCAGTTAAGAATTGGACTGAAAAAGGGACTTTGTGGACTGCCTCGACCGGCTGTTTCGCTTAGCTAAGCGCGGCCCCACGTCAGCAGAGGCTCATGGTCACGCCTTAGTATCCATCACATGGATGGGCCACATTCACGCAATCAATTTTACACATGTCGCCGGGCGCATTAGAGAACGCTGAATTTAAACCGGAAGCGAGTGTACCTGGCGTCAAGATTTGCGAGCGTCACAGAAGATAAGGATAGGCAGTGCTGAGGGAGCTCTTCTGCCCCACGCGCAGCCTCTACCAAATCGCCCGGCGTAACGGTCGACTAGTATCGATTAAGAGATCCCAAGCCAGATGCAACCTCGTCTCTGAAACGAGATTTCCGAAAATGCAGGTCAGTGGATTGGTAAAGCGCAGGTTCGTCGTCTCTCAGAGGCGTACGGGGTTCGGTGATTGTCTGTGGTCGCTGGCGGCCGCTTGGCGCTACGCTCAGCGGTCGGGACGAACGCTAGCCGTCGACTGGCGCGGGTCCTGCTATCTCGACCAACCCTTCACAAATGCCTTTCCGGTGTTCTTCCAACCGATCAATGACATCGCTGGCGTACCGGCTATTTGCGACGACCGGATCAACGACTTTTCCTTTCCGGGTCCATTCTTCCCGGAGTGGTGGAATAGGCCAGCGATCAACTGCCTTTACCGCCCAGATGAGCAGATTTTCCAAGAGCGCGACGAGTTGGGCGAGCTCTTTCAGGCCGAACACGATGTCGAAGCGAACACAGTAGTGTGTGACGCTTGCTTGATGTGGCGCTGCGATGAGGATGCCGAGCGGCAGGTCTTCCAGAGTGTCAAGCCTCGGTCTGAAATTCAAACACGCATAGATGCCATTTACCAAGAATGTTTTGAGGGGCACAGCATCATCGGGGTTCATGTTCGACATGGTAACGGTGAAGACATCATGGACCATGCGCCCTACTGGGCCAATCCGGAGTTCGCCGTTCGACAAGTGTGCACTGCGGTTGATAAGGCTAAAGCGTTACCGCACCCCAAGCCTGTGCGGCTGTTCTTGTGCACGGACAGCGCGCAAATCCTGGATCATCTGTCGGCCAAGTTTCCCGATCTTCTCACCGTCCCCAAGCATTTCCGATCCGATCAAGACGGCCCCTTACACACTGCAGCACTTGGGATCGACGGCGCAATTTCCGCCCTCGTTGAGATGTATCTTCTCGGGCGCTGCGATACTGTAATTCGGTTTCCTCCGACGAGCGCCTTTACACGATATGCACGCCTTTTCGTACCGCGGGTAATTGAGTTCGATCTGAAGGACCCAAGTCGTTTGATTTTGATAGAAGGCAGCCAAAGAATCTCTCATCTTGATTAAGACCGCTACCTGAGCAATTCGGCAAACGGAACGAACAGGCATAGAGACATCGACCGCAATCCACGAGAGGCGGGCCATGGCATACGCTAAATGTCCCGCAGCTGCTCAGCTTGATCCGCAGGCTTGAGGATCCGGACACACTGCAGCAGTTCTTGGCTCCATTCGGGACTGTTGCCGACGTCGATGAAACCAACGGCCTTAGGGCACGAATACAGAATGACGAGATCATTCATCTGCGGCCGTCCGGCAACGCGCCAGAACTTCGCTGTTACTCGGAGCGCCGCAAGACCATCCTAGAGCGACGGCGGTCGTGACGCTGACGCTAAGGGCGCGGGCAATGACGTCCAGAGACGAAATCGAGGTTGTTTAATGAAAGTGGTTCCCGTCATCATCAGCGGTGGAGCCGGATCGCGGCTATGGCCCGCTTCGAGGCAATCGCACCCCAAACCTTTCCTTAAAGTAGCAGATGGACATTCTCTCATTCAGCACACTGTGCTGCGCGTCGGTTCGATAAAGGGCGTAGTGGAACTCGTCGCCGTGACATCTGGGGAACACCTCTTCCTTACCAAGGACGAGTTCGACGAACTAGATTCCGTGGTCCTGCCACGCACCTTTCTGCTCGAGCCTGAAGGCCGGGATACGGCCGCAGCCGTTGCGGCAGCCGCCATCCATGCCAAGGCAACGCAAGGCCCTGACGCGATTCTATGCGTCTTCCCAGCCGATCACATGGTTGGCAACCTGCCTGCATTTTTAGACGTCATGTGCCGGGCCATCGAACATGCGAAGCTCGGGCGGATCGCCACATTGGGCATCGCCCCAACCAGACCGGACACGGCATTCGGCTATATCGAAGCGGATGGTGAGGAAGTCGTCCGTTTCGTTGAAAAACCGGATCTGGACACAGCCAAAGCCTATGTCGCGTCCAAGCGCTTCTTCTGGAACGCCGGCATTTTCTGCTTTAGCGCACAAACCATGCTCGACGAGATGGCATCGCATTGCCCCGCGGTGATCCAGGCCGTCTCCGACAGCTACGAGAACGGGCGCTTCAGTCAAGGCGAAGGCTTTGCCAAAATCGAACTCGCGCCTGAGCATTTCGGCTCCGCCCCGCGAATCTCGCTCGACCACGCTGTCATGGAGAAGACGAACAAACTTGCCGTGGTTGCCTGCGACATGGATTGGAACGACATCGGATCCTGGAACGCAATGGCCGATTTGATCGCCCCCGACGAAAGCGGGAACAGGATACGCGGCGATGTGCATATGGTCGACACGACCGGCAGCTATGTGAGCTCCGACAAGCGCGTCATCGGCACGGTCGGTGTCAGCGATCTGGTGATCGTCGATTCCCCGGACGCTTTGCTTGTCGCATCCCGCGACCGCGTTCAGGACGTCAAGAAGCTGTTCGAGGGCCTCAAGGCTTCAGGACATGAAGCTCACCTGGTCCATAGCACGGTACACCGGCCGTGGGGTACCTACACGGTTCTTGAGGAAGGCGAGCGCTTCAAGATCAAACGCATCGAGGTGAAGCCCGGTCGGCAGCTGAGCCTGCAGATGCACTATCATCGTTCGGAGCACTGGGTCGTGGTCAGCGGCTCCGCGAAAATCGTCAATGGCGAGCAGGAGTTGTTCCTGGCGACAAACGAATCAGCCTACATCCCCTGCGGCCATAAGCATCGGCTGGAGAACCCAGGCAGAATTGACCTGGTGATCATTGAAGTGCAGAGCGGCGATTATCTCGGCGAGGATGATATCGTTCGCTTCGACGACGTATATGGTCGAACGCAGATTTCACCCGCGCATGACGAGAAAGGTCAACGTGTCGCTGGCTAATTGCCACTAGGAAGGCCGTCTGCCCACTCAGGACCGGATGCTTGTGGAATCGGGAATTGACCAAGGCAGCGGCGAATGACCGCAATCGGCATCAGGGTGGGACAAATCAAACGGAAAAGACCGGAGAGCGTAGCAACGCAACACAGTCCCACTGTCGAATAAGCCTTTGATATTTCTGACTTTCCAAGCACCCCGCGCCCACCAAAATGTTTAATGTCAATGGCTTATGGCCGACTTCGCTCTGAAGTGGGCCAAATCGGCCTCGCTATCCCCGCAGCACTCAGTTGATTATTTTCGCATGAAAACGAGCAAGGACAGGGGGAGGGCGATCTTGTGCTGGCTTGTATGTCCAATCTTGCTCCTGTTCGTCGTCAGGTTGTGTGCAGCCGCATAGCGCGGCTATCGCGAGGCTGGAAGCCTCCGATCGATAGGTGCGGCGAACGGGGGCAACGAGGTGCGAATAGGATGGGTGAGCGTATGATCGAGAATACCGCAGCTGCGGTCTAGCGCGAAATGCGGCGTCTGTGACTCATCGGTCATTGCAGCGCGATGAACCGGAAATCATGACCCTAAGCCGCCCTTCATCAGCCCACCAGCGCCCAGAAGAAGGCGAAGATCCGTCACAATGCCCACCTGTACCAAGGCTTCAAGCAGTTCACCGCGAATGTGAAGACCGCCAGCCATTGCTTCTTCATTTTCGGCCATTCGCTCGCTACGAATGACGACCACATCCTTAACCGCATAGCGCGTGGCAAGTTTCGCAAGCTCTGTGTTGGCATCTATGGTGAACCAGCATCCGCGGATAACCAGCGGATCATGAACCACGCGAACGAGCTAGCGGTGCAGCGCAACGAAAAATCGCCGCTTGATGTCGTCTTTTATGATGCTGCTACAGTTCATGTCTGGGGTTTAGGGTTAGAAGCGGAATGACTGCCAACCAGGTCATCGAGCCGGAAACTGACCGGCCGGTCGGCCCAAAAATGACATTCAGTTGCCTCCAGCCTTTCGACACGAGCCACTTCACGATCTCGCGATTGCCAGCTAGCGGCTTGTTGCTCGAGCTGCGCGATCCTAGTCTGTGGTCGCTATGCCTCAGCAAGAAGAGTCCGGTTTCTAGCCGGGCGGAGGGGCAACGAGATAGCCAGCTCAGGACAAGGAGAGCAAGCCATGGTCGCATTTACCCTCAATGGCGAGGCGCGAACACTCGACGTCGATCCAGAGATGCCGCTGCTCTGGGCGATCCGTGACGGCATCGGACTCACAGGAACGAAATTCGGTTGCGGCCTTGCCCAGTGCGGCGCTTGCACGGTTCACGTTAACGGCATGCCGACGCGCTCGTGCCAGACCGCAGTCGGCGACATCGAAGGAGCCTCGATCACCACCATTGAGGGCGTGTCGGGCAAGATCGGCGAAACGGTCCAGGCCGTGTGGGCCGAGTTCGACGTACCTCAATGCGGCTATTGCCAGTCTGGCCAGATCATGTCGGCCGTGGCCCTCCTGACAGAGACGCCGAAGCCGACGGACGATGATATTGATTCGGCGATGAGCGGCAATCTCTGCCGCTGCGCCACCTATCATCGCATCCGCGCGGCCATCCACGAGACCGCCAACCGGCTGGAGACTTGAGGCATGTTGCAGTTTCTCCCGAAGCATAATGCCGTGGGGCCCACGCGCCGCCAGTTCCTCCTCGGCACGGCCGTCACCACCGCGGGCCTCGCCGTGGGCTACCGGCTAATGATGGCCGCGCCCGCCAACGCACAAACGACGCCTGCAGCGGTCCAGGCGAACCCCTTCCAGACCTATGTCGAGATCACACCGGAGAACCGAATCGTCATCCACTCGTCGCAGTTCGAGATGGGACAAGGCTCCTATTTCGGCATCGCCACCCTGGTTATGGAAGAGCTCGACGGCGCCTGGGCGCAGGTCCACGTGGTCGGCGGATATGGCAATACCGCGCTCTACGGCAATCTCGCCTGGGGCGGGGCCGCGCAGGGAACCGGTGGCTCCACGTCGATGAGCTCGTCGTGGGAGCGCTATCGCAAGGCGGGTGCTGCCGCACGGGCCATGCTGGTGGCGGCCGCGGCGCAGCGGTGGGACGTGCCAGCCGGCGAGATCACAGTCGCTTCCGGGGTCGTGTCGCACGCCTCAGGGATGCAGGCGCGCTTCGGTGACCTGGCTGAAGCCGCAGCGGGAATGCCGGTTCCCGACGACGTGCCGCTAAAGCCGCGCGACAAGTGGGCCCAGATCGGATCGGACAGCCTCAAGCGCTACGATTCCGCCGGCAAGACCAATGGCGCGCAGACCTACACGATCGACCTCAAGATGGATGGACTCAATACGGCCGTTATGATCCATCCGCCGAAGTTCGGCGCTGAGATCGAGAGCTTCGACGCCTCCAAGGCCAAGGCACTCGACGGCATTGTCGATGTCGTCCAGACGCCGCGCGGCATTGCCGTGGTCGGCAGGGACATGTGGACGGCGCTCAAGGGCCGCGATCTCGTGGAGGTGACCTGGAACGAAGAGAAGGCCGAAAGGCGCGGCACGGCCGAGATCATGGCCGAATACACTAAGGCAGCAGACGATCCGGGCGCGGCCACCGCGCGCGACGACGGTAACACTCCCGCAGCGTTGGCCAGTGCTGAGAAAGTCATCCAAGGGCACTACGAATTCCCCTATCTTGTCCATGCTTCGATCGAGCCACTCAACGCGGCCGCCCGAATCAACGAAGACGGCACCATCGACGTCTGGGGCGGACACCAGATGCCCGACCTTTATCAGGCGGCTGCCGCTCAAGTAGGCGGCACCACGCCGGACAAGGTGAGGCTGCACGTGATGAAGACCGGCGGCAGCTTCGGCCGCCGAGCGGTCTCGGACGCAGATCTCATTATCGAAGCTGTTTCCACAGCGCGTGCACTGGGACCCGGCAAGCCAGTGAAGGTGCAGTGGACCCGCGAGAACGACATGCGGGGTGGGCGGTACCGGCCGGCCTATGTGCACGCAGTCGAGGCGGGGCTCGACAAGGAAGGCAATGTCGTCGCTCTCCATGACCACATCGTGGGCCAATCGATCGCGGGCGGTTCGCCCTTTGCGGCGATGATCGAGAACGGCATCGATCCGACCTCCGTAGAGGGCGCCACCAACCTGCCCTATGCGATCCCGAACCTGAAGGTCGAGCTGACCACCACGGACGTGAACATCCCAGTGCTGTGGTGGCGTTCGGTAGGCTCCACCCACACCGCTTACGCAATGGAAACCCTGATCGATGAGCTCGCCGCCGCTGCGAACCGTGATCCGGTCGACTTCCGCATGTCGATGCTCGGTCACCATCCACGGCATGCCGGCGTGCTGAAATTGGCTGCTGAGAAGGCAGGCTGGGACAAGCCTCTGCCGGAAGGCCGTTTCCGCGGCGTGGCCCTGCATGAAAGCCTCTCGACTTATGTCGCCGAGGTGGTCGAGATCACCTTCAACGATGGAAATGATTTCAAAGTCGACCGCGTCGTCTGCGCGGTAGATTGCGGCACCGCGATAAATCCTGACCAGATCCGCGCTCAGATGGAGGGCGGTATCGGCTTCGGGCTAGGCGCGATCCTCCAGGAGGAGCTGACCCTGACGGGCGGTGTCGTAGACCAAGAGAACTACGACACCTATATGCCGCTCAGGATCGAGCAGATGCCGCGCGTCGAGGTGCACATTGTGCCGTCCGACGAGCCGCCCACGGGCGTTGGCGAGCCGGGTGTGCCGCCGATCGGCCCGGCCGTCGCCAACGCGCTACGGGCGGCGACGGGCAAGACGATCCGCAAGCTGCCGATCATAAAGAACTTGTCAGCATAGCCGGGAATGACACCATGAAAACGGCCGCGATGAAGATCGCGGTCGTAGGTCGTTTTTGAACGCCTCCTGACATGCGATCACCTCCATTCGATCAATTTCCGGCGGCTGCCCGGTCCAATATACGGTTTAGAGACGGTAACCCGTGTTCTGAACGACCGCCGACGGTCGTTGGTGCTGGTAGCACTAAAGAACCGCTTTCGAGACGCAAATGCCGCACGCAAATGTCTCGAAAGGGTCACGCTAGAGATTTTGTACCACCTAGTTGCATGTCTGCTATCGCTTCTTGGCGCGACAAGCGGCCGGTCCTCTGACGGCCCCATAACAGGACATTGATGTCTTCGCGCTGAGCGTCAGCAGTTGGCGCTACCGCGACCTTTCTCAGGAAGGCTGCACACCGACGCGATCTTCCTTTCGCCTTGCGCAAACCTCCCTTCCGAGTGAGGCGTTCAGTGCGTCGGCTTGGTGGACTGAGGCACTTCTGAGTGGGACAACAACATTGAAAAACATTGGAAAAGATTTGAATGCTCTGAAGTCCCACTGATCTCTTACCAATTGATTTTTATGGCTTTCTGAATACCCTCCGGGCCCACCATTATCGTTATTTATCAATGATTTATGGACCGGTTCGCCATGAGGTTCGCCAACAGGTTCGCCAAGCAGCGGCTTGCGCGTCACCAGCCGGACGACCCGGTCCATGCCCTGCACAGCCAAACGCACCTGCGACGCTTCCCGGGAGTAGAGCTCGGCATGGTCGATGTCGTCGTGGCCGAGAACATCCATCATCTGCCTGGTGGATGCTTCCGCTTCGGCGAGATAGACCCCGAGTGACTTCCTCAGGCCGTGCAGCGTAAGGCCCTTCGGCAAGCCAGCGAGCTTGCACCAGTGTGCCATGGCACCGGTCAGGGATTTCGCCGAGAAAGGCTGGCCATATCCCGTGACCAGGACGGTTTCGCCGCGTCGGTCCGCGGCGTCGAGGATCTCAGCGAGCATGGGAGTTACCGGAACGAAAAGCCGCTTGCCGCCGGTCCTTCCCTTGTTCTTGGCCTGAACAATATCAAATCCGTCGAATTGACGCTCGACACCATCGATCAGGACGCGGTGGGTTACGCGCTGGTCCCATCGCAAGCCTGCGACATCGCCTCGACGATTGCCAAGCCAAAGAGCAAGGCCGTAGCACGTGCGCGCGGAACTGCCGACTGGCCAGCGCCGTTCAAATTGTTCCATCGCTTGGCGAGGCCACGCCTTCCAGCCGGTATAGGCAGGCCGCCATTCAACCGAGGCGGTAGGGTCTGTCTCGATCCAATCCTGGCGCAGCCCGACATAGACCAGTTTGCGAATTGCGACCAACAGGTGCTTCGCCTTGTGAGGCGTGGCAATGAAACGGCCCAGAAGTTCTTCGACATGCGCACGCCTGAGATTCTTGACTGGCACGTCGCGCCAGGTGAGCGAATGATCAGGCACTACCCGCAGGTCCAGGAACTCGTCGATCAGACGAGTGTTCTTTCGTCTTGTCGCTTCGTCGTGGGCCAGCCATTTGACCGATACTTTTAGCCTCTGGGTGGCTGCGCCGAACGTGCCGGGCAGGGCAGCTCCAGGCATCCGGACCACTGGAGCCTTGGGGGCTTTCCGGCCCTCGACCGCTGCTTGGTACGCGTCCTTGAATCCGGGTTGATTGGGGGCTGGCAGACTAACCACACGCTCCTTCGTCCGATAGCGCCAGCGAACCTTGCCGTGGCGATCGGTGTAAGAGGAGAGGCCAGGATATTTTTCCGTCATCGCAAACGATTCTATTCCTTTCGATGATTCCCCTGCAACAGGAAGTCGACGATATTCTCTTCATCGTCGCCAGGCAGGTCGGCAAACGCCGCCTCAAGTTTGATACGATCCCAGATCACTCGACCGTCCACCTTCTTTGGCTTCGGCATGCGACGGTCCGAAACCATTTGGTCGAACTTGGAGATCCCGACGCCGACGTATCGCGCAGCTTCCTCGCGTGACAGGCCTCGTGGAGGATAAGAGAGCGGGTCGCTTCTCACGGCTTCACCTCCGGTCCCGGTTGAGAAATCAGAAATTCCGTAAACTGGCGTCATCCCGGGGGGAAGAGGTGTGATTGGGCTGTGCGGCAAATTGCGGTCGCGGCCTGTAGACAGGATGCATCGACTCATCAGATTGGTGCGGTTGATGATGGTAGCGCTCGAGCGCTACCGCCAATACAGCGCTGCAACCGAGTTCGTCTGTTGAAGGGACTTCGCAAGCGAGGTCAGCAGATACAAATCCTGCCCCCGCAACCAATTTTGTCATAAATCAATAACCGTCCCAGTCTAACCGGGGCGGTTTTTGGGTTCTAAGGCCGGGATGTCACGGTTGCGCCACTGTGGACGATGCGGCCGCGATGGCGCGTACACAAGGCCTGCCCCTCATAATCCATGGTGCAGGCGGTACGGGGAGGGATGGCAGGCAAAGGGCCGCGATGTGCAGCTCGGTCGGGGTGGGGGATTTCAATAAGTTACCAGACGTTTTCGCGATTTGGTAGATTCGCGATGTGCTCCATAGCCAATTTCTCAACTCCATCAAGTAAAGCGGCACCTCGCACGCTTTGACACCACCAGAACAGACCTTGGACTATGCAGTGGCCGGAATTGAATGCCGAGCGCGTACTCGCGCTGGACTCGTTTCGTGTTACATACTGTCATGCCCGAGCATGACCCATCGAAATTTGCGGCCGAACTGAGCGCCAAATTGGCTACTAGGTCGCGGCATGTATGCGTGTTTCTGGGTGCAGGAGCTTCTAGAGCATGCGGGCTTCCTGACATCGCGCAGTTGCAGGAGAGGGTACTCATAGCGCTGGGGGAAGAGAAACGAGTTGCGCTCACCAACCAATTGACTGGTCGAAATCTAGAGGAGGCGCTAAGTCGCCTTCGCCGGATTGCGGCGCTGATCACAGGTGACCAGACGGTCGACGGTCTGACTGGGATACAGGCTAAAGAACTGGATGCTGCCGTCTGCCAAGAAATTGTCAAACAACTGGATATTGAAAAGGCCGATCTTGCGCCCGTGTTGCGGCTGGCGGCATGGGCTGCTCGCGCAGGCTACCGGTTACCGATCGAGTTCTTTACAGTTAACTACGATCTGTTGTTGGAGACCGCATTTGAGCGGCTGGGTGTGCCCTATTTCGATGGTTTTGTTGGCAACCTAAGGGCCAGATTTCATACCGACCTCGTCGAAAGCGTTCCTGGATCGGGCGGACAATCTGTACCAGCTTTTTTTGTGCGACTTTGGAAGCTGCACGGCTCTGTGAATTGGGCTTGGGATAATGAAAGGCAAGTGGTCAGGCTCGGGCAGCCGGTTGCCGCCGGTCGGGCAGCCGCCATCTATCCAAGCGACACCAAATATGAGGAGTCACGGCGGGTTCCATTCGTGGTCTTGCAAGACCGTCTCAGGCGCGCTTTGCACCAGCCCGAGAGCCTAGTCATGATTGCAGGCTACTCGTTCGGCGACGCACATCTAAATGAAATGATCTTCGACGCAGCTGCCCGCCGCGAGCGGTCCGAGTTTGTGGTTTTCTGTTATTCGCAGATCCCTGAAGCGCTATCTGGCCGTGCCAGTACTACTCCTAACCTTCAGGTTGTTAGCGGCCGCGAGGCGATAATTGGTGGTATGCGAGCTGCGTGGAAGTCCCCGGAGGATGCGCCTGTGGATCTGTGGGAAAACAATCAACTTGCGCTTCGAGATTTCGGCAAGTTGGCAAGCTATCTAGCCAGAAGCGCGACGCGGGACACCGAGGCGGAAACGACATTGCGTGAGTTGATTGAAGTTGCGTTCGCCTCGCGCAGCAACGCCACGGACGGGAAGGTCGATGGTTGAGCGCGACCCGACCTGCATTGGTAGAGTACGCCACGTTCTGGGGGCCACAGTTACCGTAGCGCTCGATCCTGATCTCGCCGGGGTTACACCCATATACAGAGGACACCTAATGGCGATTGGCCAGATAGGTTCACTCGTAAGGATTCCGCAGGGGCTAGTTGATCTGATTGCCACAGTTAACCTGGTGGGAATTGCCGAGTTAGCAGGTTCCCTTGCGCCAACCGATGCAGTTCAACGCGACGAGCGCTGGCTTCAGGTTCAATTGTTGGGCGAGATCGACCATGGAACTGGCCGTTTCCAGCGCGGAGTGGGTTCCTATCCCGGCTTGGACGATCCGGTACATTTTGCCACGCCTGAGCAACTCAAATCTATATTCCCTAGTGCCGATTCGCGGCATCTCCGGATTGGCCAGTTGGCGGCAGCCGAAGGAATACCTGTCTGTTTGGATGCAGCGCGGTTGGTCGTTCGGCACTGTGCCGTCGTGGGTTCAACCGGCTCTGGAAAGACCAGCGCTGTTGCCTCTCTTTTGCAAAACTTCATCAAAGGTGGTTGGAGCGCGGCAAATATAGTGGTTGTCGATCCGCACGGAGAATATGCACGGGCTCTTGCCGGAAGTGCCTCGGTCCGAAGCGTGCTCGCCGATGGTGATCAGCGGTTGCGGGTCCCCTATTGGGCACTTCCAGCGGGAGACATCATACGCATCTTTGCTGGAGCACCTGGGGGCGCGACGTTCGTTAATCGATTTGTGGAGCTCGTGACCGCGGCCCGGCGTGCGTTCGTCGAGAGTGCCGAGTGGCTGACCCTAGATCCAACCGCAGTCACGGCTGACACGCCGGTGCCATTCGATATTCGTCCAATTTGGCATAGGTTGGATGCGGAAAACCGTGAAACCCGAACGAATAAAGGCGATCCAACAACTGCGTGTCTGATTGATCCTGGCAGCGCGGCCAACCTGCGTTCCTCGCGATATGAGCCCTATAACCCCGGTGGACAAGCGCCGCATCAAGCGCCGACATTCGGCGTTTATGGCACCACCCCAAACCTTCTCCGTCTTGGTCTCCTTGATCCCCAACTGCGCTTCTTCCAAGAACCCGCCGGCGATCCGCAAGGCAATGACCCGCTGGTGGCGGTTGTGCAGGAATGGCTTGGAGGCGACCAGCCTGTATCGGTGCTAGACTTCAGTGGTGTCCCGTCGGGAGCCGCTGATTTGGCTATTGGAGTTGTGCTTAATTTGCTATTCGAGTTAGCCTTGCATAGCGAGCCAGAAGGGCCAGGGATCGGCAGACCCAGCCCCGTTCTCATCGTACTAGAGGAGGCGCACAGATACCTTGGTGCAGCCGCCAGCTCATTGACGCGTGACTCAGCGAACCGAATTGCGCGCGAAGGGCGAAAATATGGTGTTGGGCTTCTTTTAGTCACTCAGCGCCCCACTGAATTGCCCGACACGGCCCTGGCACAATGTGGTACTTTGATCGCACTTCGCCTGTCCAATGCGGCGGATCAAGGCGCAATCAAAGGGGCTCTTCCGGATACTGTCGCCGGCTTGGCCGCAGTCCTGCCTTCGTTGCGTACTGGGGAGGCAATCGTGAGCGGTGAATCTTTGATTTTGCCAGTGCGCGCTCTGCTGGACAGACCGGAGCCAATGCCGCGAGCGGAGGATCCGTCGCTGGAACCTTGGCGGCAAGCGTCGCATGTGCCTGATATTTCGCCTGCTCTGGCGGCTTGGCGCGGGACCTACGAGGTTGTCGATGCCGATTGAATGGATTGCGGTCGTGGGCTCCACGCGTATCGTCGCGGAGGCTTATGATGTCGAGTTGGAGGCTGTCTACGTTCGATTCCCGAATGGAACGGAGTGGTGCTATTCCGCTTGTCCCCCTCATGTGTGGGAAGCATTCACGGCTGCCGGCCAATCTCGGGGCGAATACATCGCTCGGGTCTTAAATTTCAAACCAAACGGCCGCTACTCAGCCTAGACACACTTTGTAGATTGGACACATGGCGCTCAATCGGATGGACAACGTAGGAATCGCGAGCTCGGCTTCGAGGTCGAAGGGCGGCCACGATCGAAGGAGAATGGGCTGGACGTGTTGCTGGATTTGGCGATCAGCGCGTCGAGATTGCCATGATGCGCACACCGGACGGCCACAGCCGGCTCGAGCTCTCCCGCTTCTCACCCCGCCTGTCGTCTCAGATCACCAGAACTCTCCGGTCAACGCCATGGGCTACCTATGCGTCATGTTCACCGTAGACGACATCGACGAGACGTTTGAAAGGCTCCGCACGCGCGGCGCGCAGCTCGTAGGCGATGTCGTCCAGTATAAAGACGTGTATCGGCTCTGCTACATTCCAGACCGAAACATGCGTAGTCCGAAGGCCGGTGCTGTATTTTGCCTATCCTATTAGGCGGTCCAAGAACGTTCTGTGACGCGTCTTCAGCTCATATAGTTTCCGTGCTGCCTCGTCTCCATCGATCTGTCCCTCGGCATGAAGCCGAAGGATTTCTGCCGCAGCATCGCTCAGTTCCTTCATTTGCGCGGAATGATCACGCTTTGGTTTTGGCAGCGGCTGATCGGCGATCGCGACTGGCATTAGCTGTTCTCCCTCAGCAAATCCTTCAGGTGGTCGACGATTGCTCTGCATGTAACGGCAATTTCGCGACTTCGGTTCCCGTAGAAGGCATACGGCCGGCGGCAGTCGATGGATACAAAACCCTTCATGCGTCTGCCGCCCTGAGGTGTCTGAACCTCTAGCGGTATGAAAAACATGGACTTGTAATCAACAGACGTCTGCGTCGGGCTCTCTTGGGTCTTTCCAAAATGTACCAGTTGGTGAACGACTCTCGGCGAGGTCCCAGCGCAGCATGCATGATGCCCCAGCAGATCAGGACGGTCAAATTCACGTCCAACGGGGCGCAGGTTGCCTGGATTGCGATGTGATACAATCATCTTCGTTTTGCTGCTGCCGACGTATTGCACGAGAGACACCGAGAGCTCGCCCTTGCTGGTCTTGGTAATTCGTCGGGCGTGTATCTCCAGAATGCCGAGGCACGCCCTTATCGCATCGCTCCGTTTCGATTTCACGACGGATCCAGTTTTAAAGGCTGTAAGCAAATCGCCGAACCTGACGAGCGCCTCTGTCTGAGGGTGGTCGCTAGGATCCTTCGGGCTGGCGGCGTGGCCGATCACGCCAACTATCGCATTAGCAGCGAACAGGCATCCTGCGGTTACATATGCGGTGGCCTGTCCGATCGACCCGTAAAAGAGCGCGACAAATGGGCTGGATGCTGCCAGCCCATTTCGGCTAATCCAATGCAGCGCCGGCATTAGCCTGAAGGTTCGGGGCACTCGATTGTGGAACACGCCCGCCGCAGCCCGTCGCCATCTCGCAAGCCGCCCATAGTCGTCGGCAAGCCAAGTCCTTATCTGAGCGTCGAACTTGTCGTCCGAGTTCAAGCTGGCGCCCCGTACGCCATAAATGCGACTATCATTTCCGGAGCCCTCCCAAGACTGTTTAGGGAGCTAACAAGTTTCCTAGCCTCTTACAACTCGACCGAGGGGTGCGGCTCCTAGTTTCCCCAATACAGCTCCCCGTCGTCGCGATGCTCGAAACAGAACCAGTGCGGTTCTTGCTTTAGCTGCCAAAGACTCATGATCCGCTGGCAGTCTCAGGTCGCTCACACTCAGCCGTTCACGACATTTCTGTTGGCGTCACGCTCTTTGGGTCTCTCAGGATATAGGAATCGGGTATGTGCGCGCACTACTTCACCGCCATAGCTGACAACCACATAGCCTACCTGCATGACTGAAAATTCGCATACCAGACTGCTCTCCCGAAAAATCTCGGATTTCTGCCGTCTCCGTCTTGATCCTGTGCTCCCGCCTCAAGAAAGCGCACGCATCAGAGAGTTCTTGCTCAACCTCATCTCCCGCGCTCAAACCCCGCCGCGAAAACTCCGCGGCTATGATTGGCAAGAGATCGCCATTCAGTGCGGCCTCGACGACAAAGCCATGCGATCTGCCTGGGCCGCAATCGAGCCGGCATTGGATGCGATCGTTCGTCACACAAAATCTTCGCCGAAGCGGGCGACCATCGGCGGTTCCCGCAGCGCCGAACCGGAGCATCCTAGGCGGGTGTGTCCGCAGAGGCCACCTGCCAAGGTGTCCCCGGCAAGTCGCAACCGAAAGCTCGACCGGTCGCAGCGCGCAGCGGCAAAAAACCGGCAGAAGCCCGGCATCAAACCACGCGAGATCGAGGAGTTCCCGGAACCTCTTTTCGAGGATGCATTTGATCTACCGACCTTTCAGATGGCGCTGGATTTCCAGATGCGCCGCCATGGCGACAGCTATTGGCATCTCCATCGAGCTGTTGTCCGGGACGACGAGACCCTTGACCGCTCCACAATTCGGCATTGGCTGCAGGGATCGAAATCGCCGCGCAGCGTAGTGAGCATGGAAGTGCTAGCTCGAATCGAGCGTCGTTATCGTCTTTCGGCAGGGTATTTCAAAGCGAAACTCCCGCTTCAGACGCGTTCCGCGTCTGGGCATGTCCTTGATGACATCGGCTCGGCTGAACGCCGTCGGCTCGCGTGGCATTTGCCTGACGACTTCAACACGCGTCCTCCCGAGGAACAGGAAGGGATCCTCGAATGGGTTCGTCGTGTGATTATCACCGGGTCTACGGACTACCGGAGATTCCAGGCAGCTGCCCTGAAACAGCGTTCCGCCATCCGGTTCCCGGGCGTCACATATGGTCAGTCAGATGCTGCGAATGACGGTTATGGAGTTGGGCGCGAGCAACGGGACGATGGTGGCGCCCAGTTCACGGACCCCGATCTGATGTCCGGCGTCATCGACGCTCCACCTGCGCTTGCGATGGAAATGGCGGATCTGATCCGCTTCAAGACCGCGACACTCACTGCGTTCGGTCTACAGCGCAACGGTGTCTGGGGTGAGGAGCCGCATCACAGAAGGTCGCGCATCTCGGTTTGATGTTCGGTGCGTTGGCCGCGCATCCGCGCGGACCCGTACGTGGCTATGGCGTTCCGACGCAGCATGTGACTTTTGGCCTGCTCGTCTTCCCCTCTGTCTGGGACTGGTACGTGCAGTGGCGCGAGAAGCGGCGCGGGTTCTACACCGCTTGGGAGGTGGACATGCTGCGAATCTCGCTCGCGCTCACCCGCAAGGAGACGGGCTGGCTGAGGCAGCAACCTCATCTGGCGTCGCGGCTCCGCCCCATCAATGGATTGGTTTCACAGACCGACATTGATCGCGCTTGCGGTGACTGGGAGGACGCCTGCGATGTCTACTTCAAGCATGCCTCCTCCCGCGTGAAGGAGATTCAGCGGATCGCACGTGTGCATCGTGATCCTTTTGAACCGATCATGCCAGTGCTGGAGGCCGATAGCCCGGTCGGCGAGTACCGAAAGATCACTGAAGAGATACTCCGGCTGATCCCAGATGAACGCATTTATCGCCGTCCTGCCGCCGAGGCAGTCCGATCGTTCCTGATGCTTCGGTTCGGGCTGCATCTTGGGTTGCGGCAGAAGAACCTGCGTCAGTTGATGGTCAGTGAACGCGGGAGACTGCCGCGGTCTGAGCGCCAGCTTGCCGACATGAAGCGTGGTGAACTACGCTGGAGCGAACGCGAAAAGGGCTGGGAAGTGCTGATTCCTTCAGTCGCTTTCAAGAACGCGAACTCATCCTTTTTCGGGAGCAAGCCATTCCGGCTCGTCCTGCCTGATTTGGGCGGTCTCTATGAGCACATTGATGCCTATATCGATCGCCATCGGCGAGTGTTGCTTGGAAGCGCGGAAGACCCCGGCACCTTCTTCATCAAAACGGTGAAGGCCACCAGCAAGGAGGCGTCATACGATCGAAACACATTCTATGAGGCATGGCGCCTCACCATCCAGCGATATGGCATCTACAATCCATATACTCAGCGCGGCGCAATCGCAGGCCTTCTCACGGCCCGCACAATGTTCGTGACGTGCTGGCGACACACATCCTGAAACAGACCGGCTCATATGAGCAGGCAAGCTACGCCATACAGGATACGCCCGACATGGTAGCGCATCATTACGGTCGTTTCTTGCCGCAAGACAAAGCTGCGCTCGCCGCTCGGATTTTGAACCAAGTGTGGCAGGCCGCTTAAGGACAATCAAAGGGCCACCGTGCCCTTTGAGCAGTTTTCAGCGCGGATCGAAGACCGACTTCGGCGTTCGGGAGAGTGAATGGAGTGCGATCCGGCCTGAAGCAATATGCTCACTTACTCTTCGGGCTGAAAAGTGGGCAATGTCGTGACCTCTGTCCTGCTGGCATATTCTCCCAGCTTTTTCTGCAGGATCCTGATGGAATTTCGCAGTTCGGGAGGCTCGTCGGACAATCGCACGCTTTCGTCTGTCTCCCAGCTTGCCATCTCATCGGGATTGTCCATGCCGAATGCAATACTGAGTCCTGAACGCTCTGCGGCATCGAGATCGAGCGCAGCGAAAGCCGCGCCCGGCTCGACCTCGATGCCGAAGAGCCAGGCAATGCGCGTTGCAGCCGCGCCGGTCGAAGGCGCTATGAGGAGAAATGTCGATTTGTCAAGCTTGCGGCCAATAAGCAGTGTATCTCCCGCCGTTGCCTTCCGGGTTACGGAATTGTCGTAGTAGTAGAGCCGGTACTCCGTCCGTGTCGGATGACGCGCTCTCGCATCATACCACGTCAGCATGCCCCTTTCAGACACAAGCTGCCCGGCGTTGGACATCCAGTAGAAATCGGTGTCCAGACGCTGCGGCTGTTCACGGCCGAACAGCTCGATCAGAGGTCTGGAGCCGTTAAACTCATGCTGGTTGGATCTGACGGCATCGACCTCCACAGGGCACAGCCGCTTGAAGACAATCCCCTTGAAAAGGTCCGAGAGCACGCCTGTGCCGGTTGCCAAACGATTACTCCTAACGCGCCAGTTCGGGCACTCCATCAGGAATTGCCGGCAGCGACGCAAGCTTCACTTTATCCCAGCATTCTTCTTTTTTTGCCCATTCGGATACCTGGGCTCCGCGGGCCGTCTGAAGCAGCACCTCGTTCATTCTCGAAGCGAGTTCCGAAATGAAGCTCGACAGCTGCGGCGAAACTGCCTGGCGCTGCCAGATCGATTCCAGGGAAAGCCGGCTGCGCCATTTCTCGGCAACATAGGCCACTGTGTACGCGGTTATGTTTGCCTGGGCCTGGCTGAAGCCACCAGTTCGAACCACTTTCTGGGCTGCCTTGAACAGGATCGCCTGTGCAATCAGCCTCTTGTACCCCGCCACATCCAGAGAGCCGGCTGCCGTGCTTTCGGGTTCAGCCATAAACCTCTCGAAATTTTTCTGGCTGCCCAGCGAAACGATATGCGGCCTGCCGGACCAGGCCTGGATGTACTTGGCGAGATCGGTCTTGATAATCTTTCTGGCTGGCGGCACCGCATCCCTGATCTGTCGCAGTCTCGCCGGAGTCGTTCCTTCTCTCGCAAGCATGACGTTGTAGCTGCCGGCTGCCCGCTCATAGAACCAGCGGCCAACGCCATCTGGACAGTAGGTCGACAGGGCAAGTTTCTCGAGTTCGACATGGAACGGCTTGTTGGCGGAGAGATCGGAAACCTTCACCGCGTTCTGGCTGTTGGCGTACCTGGAGATGTCACCAATCAGGATTTCCTCCGCCTCGGGGTCGTGCCGGTGCAGGATTATCACCTTTGCCGGAACCCTGACCCGGCTAAGATCCGTTTCAGGGTACTTCCGCTTTGTAAAATAGATTGACGCGGTGGTCTGGCCACCATTCACGATCTGCATTCCCTTGAGCCAGGCAAGGCCGGTCGAACTGTCACCGGCGCCCGCAAGGCCTGCCTCGTCTGCAATCAGCACGATCCCGTTGTTGTAGGCCATGAACCGCTCGGGAGTGTCCCGCAGCGTGTCCCGAATTCCCTTGTTCACCTTCCCGGTCTGGCTCAGGAACGACCTCACATTTGCCTCGAGAAGCCGGGCTCCATAGCGGTCGTAGAGCATCCGCAGGGCATTTGCCGGAATGGCCGTCAGCGCGTAGTCATATTCCTCGTTTTCACCAGGCACATAGACACACGGCAGCGGAGAGCCGCAGATCTCCTCAAAACTGGCGACCAGTTCGTCACGCGGCTTTCCTTCCGACCAGTGCCGGTGAAGGCGTTCGATATCCATGACCTCCAGCCGAACCGATTTTCCGGCGACATCACGCGGCTTGAACGTCCTGGTCCTGGCCTGGCGATCAGTCAGCACGTAGACACGGACCTGCTCGAGATCGGCGTAGCAGTCCCGGATTGTCAGACTGAACTCGTAGGCATCATCCGAAGGATCTATTGCCTTCACCAGTTTGCCATCCGCGGAGCTGCCCAGGAATTTGAGGCACTGCTCGGCTGCCTTGACAACCTCACTGTCCGATATGGTCTGAACCGTATCGGCCCCCGAATACAGTGTGACGAACAGGTCGACTTGGTCAGCCTCGTCCGACACGGCGTAACCATTCAGCTTGAGCGTTGCAGCACCGACCTTGCGTTCGATATGTAGAACACGGGGATCAAACGTCATGCCACACTCGGCCATGTGCTGCATGACCACGTCGGTAAAGGCAGCCTCCGCCTTGAGATATCCGCCTTCCGTCATTCGATCACTGACGAGGGCATTCACCTCGCTCTGGGTCTGAATCAGAAATTCCTGAAGGGTCATGCGGAAAGCACTCCGTAGCGAGTCAGAGCTTCGGGCAGTGAAACGACATTCGCATTCACCAGGTCAAGATCGATTTCATAGACCGCTGCCCTGATTGCCGGATCAGTTGAACTTCTGAGCAGGCAGGGAAAGCTGTCATCGATTTCGAAAACGCGGACGTCCACCAGATCGAACCGGCGGGAATAGAGGTCTGCAGCGGAACCGTCATAACCGGCGAGAAGCAGTGCGCGGTCCATGGAAGCAGTGAGATCCCGGGATGACGCGACCCGGGCTCTCAGGGCATCAGCCAGCTCGGGCAGCGTCTGGCCGGTCTGCTGCTGGCAGAGCCGGAGACCGGCAAGCAGAACCGGCCGGCCGGCGAGACCGTCCAGCTGTTCAAGCGAGCTGATCTGGGCCGGGAAGCCGTTGACCGAAGTCGTCGACTTAACCTCGATCCCTATGGTGTCGCTCTGGAAGTCCTGGAGACCGCCCCGGGGGCCCGCCCACGAATGGACCATGATGTCGGGCACGGCCCCGGCATCAAGCGATTCGCGAAGAAAGACCAGCTCGCCATACAGACCGATCTCTTCTTCCGGCGAAAGCCGGTCTGGCCTCGGCCGGCGCATGAAATCCTGCCACGCCCTGATTCGGGCAAGCATCAGCGCGAGCAGCCAGCTGTCCGATTTCCTGGAGGTAGCCGAAAGCGCAGCGACAATATCGGCCGACATCTGGACAAAAAGATCGCGGCCGGCTCCCGCCTGACGGATCAGGCAGACCCATAATCCAAAGCCCGGCGCCAGCGCTTCCCCTGCAGTGTCGACGCGGAACCCGCTGCCTTCGGGCAGATCGGCTTTGGCAGGAGTGGTATCGACATTGAATCCTACAAGGAGCGTCTCGCCTCCTTCAGGAAAAGCAATCCCACCTCTGAAGCGGGGTTGTGAATGGCCAAGTGCAACCGTCAGAAAGCCTTTCTCCGCTTTCTGGCCCGCGAGCGCACTCCATGCGGCCTCCAGTTCGCCCGTGTCAGTCAGCACCACCATACTCCTGCATCCATGCGACGTTGTTCACCTTGTACTCGACCTTTGTTCCGGACTCGCTGGCAGGAAAACTGATGCCGAAGGCGACCACCGGCGGCAGACTCGCCGGCACGTTCCCGCCTGCTTCGGCCGGGTCAAGGAGATAGATCAGAAGCAGGCCGCGTTCGGGATGTCCGCCTTTCTCGTTGATGCCCTCACCCCTGACCCGCCTTATCGCCGGTCCCGACGGATCGGAGGGACCCTCGACGGATCGGGAACGCGCAGGATCAGGCTTCCAGCCGCTTCTGGTGATCGCCATGGCCTCTTTCCATTCATCTTCGTCCAGATCGAACGCCTCGTCGCGCGGTGACAGCAGCCGTCCAATCGAATAACGCCCCTCTACACCATCGGAAGACCGTTTCAGCATGGCCACCTCAAGATCTTCGGCAAGTGGATGGGACACGCCGCGCCCGCCGCCGACGACGACGACAGTCCAGCTGGTCAGCTCATTGACGAGATTCATTTTCGTGATGAACTCGGCGAGCAGGACGCTGTTGACCTTGTATGCGTCCGGATGCGTCCTGTACGAATTCAGGAAGGCAATGACGTCGGTGGCGGCGACTTTTTCCCAGAGCCGCCCCTGCCAGCGCTGCATGCCATCGCCCCGCTGTCGTTCGGGATTGTCCTCGCCTTCTCCGAGCCTGCGGACGAGATCCGTCGCAGCATCCAGATTGCGCTGCAGCACCGTTTTGTCGGTGAAGAGGGTGATCGTTTCCGAAACCTGGCCGCTGAACGAGAGCATGAGGCTTTTGGCCGATCTCATCTTTAGCCGCGACGTGACAAGCAGCACAGGATGTGACTGGACCTTCAGCCCGTATTCCCGGGGAGTGGCGCCAGAAGCGGCCATGAGATCGAATTCCTCGCGAAGTTCCTCGGCGGCGTCTGCGATGTGTCCGAACCAGCCGGCCAGTTCAGCAGTGGTGTAGAGCCGGCAAAGGTCGATGTAACCCGGGCGGTATCCAAACCAGCGGCCCATCTGCATGAGCGTGTCGTACATTTTCGACGTCCGCAGGAAGTAGCTGACGCACAGGCCCTCAAGGGTGAGCCCGCGCGAAAGCTTGTCGCCGCCAATGGCGATCACCTTCAGTCCGGGACCTGTCTGGTCTGCATAGTCAAGCGCATCCTTTGCCGTGCCGTTGATCATGCGGACGTCGATGTCGGCGACAATCAGCCGGATTGCCTCGAGCACATCCGGCCAGGCGGGAAGTACTGCATCTCCAGCGAGGGTCCCAAAACTCTCTGCTGACGTCTCGCTTGTCGGGACGAAATCGGCGAGCCACAGCTGCCCGAGACGCGCCTCAGCGTCTTCATGTCCTATCTGGCGGCTGAGCCGCTGACGCATCGACAGGACGTACTCCTCGACCTTCTGGTGCACGATCTTCTGCACGGAGGTGAATCGTGTGACGTGCACCAGCATCGAGGAATGTGCGTCCCCCTGGCCGCGCAGCCGCCGCACCGCGCAGGCGATCAGGAAGGAGTCGATTGCCGCCTCAAGCGTTGCCGGAATGCCTGTCTCGCGGTCGCTGCGCGGCACGTAACCGTTTTTGTGCGTGTGCGGCATCCATCCGTTTCTGCCATCCTCCGACATATGATCGTCCACCTCCCGGTAAAGTGGCAGTCCAGGTGTGCGTCCTGCTGTCGACCGGAGCCCGAAGATCTGCGCCGGACCGACATAACTCGACGGCGCAGCCAGATTCACGATGAAGGCGGAGGGGAAAAGGTCCGGACCTTCCTCTTTTGTTTCTCCCCGTTCGTGAATGAAGATGTTGGCAAAGGGCGTCGCAGTGTACCCGACATATGCGGACCGGCTGAAGGTGTGCACAATCCTGCGGGTAAGGCTGTTTATCGCGGTCGGCTGGTGCTCGGGATCCGGGATGCCGTCCTCGTCAAAGATCTGCTCGCCTGTATCTACAGAGGCATGGTCGGCCTCGTCATCGATCAGCAGCAGGGGCAGTCGCTTGACGATCTTGCGCCCGTTCTCGTCTTGCGCGTCGGCAACATGATGGCGCACCCACCCGAGCAGCCGCTCGAGCACGGTTTTGTTCTTCTTGACCACGAAAAGCCACGGCCGCTGCTCGGGCGTGATGCCGAGCGTGTTCGCACGGGCTGTGCTGAAATCACCATTGTTGGTGCGGTTCGTGACGTAGTTGGGACGGATCGAGGGATCGCGGTCCACTAGGCCGACGCCAATCTCGCGGATATCGTCAGCGATCGGCCTTGTCTCATATCCAAGGAACCCCTCGTCGAGACGCATCTGCGTCTGCGAGCGCAGATTGTTGTGGAGGCCGGCCAGCACAATGATGATCTTGTAGCCCGCATCAGCTGCCTTGCAGATCAGGCCGGTATAGTTTCCGGTCTTGCCCGACTGGACATGGCCTACCACCAGCCCCCGTCGATCCCACGCTCCGTCACGCAGCGGATCCTCCAGCATCCCGAGGATCATGTCGGTGGAGCGGTCAAGCCCATCGACCGCTGCAAGGGACATCCGTGCCTCGAGATACTCGCGATACCGCTGCCAGTACCGCCAGTCGCTCTTGCGCGAAGCTTCAAGCCACGGCCTGTGGCCCTCATCGTTGCGTATGGTGGAGTCGGTTCCGACCCATACGCTGAAGCGTCTCACCAGCTCGGCGATCGCTGCATCCTGGTCGAATCCCTCTCGCCAGGCTGGCTGGAACGCAAGCACCTGATCGATCTTGGCGCTGATCATCCCCGGACTGATCGTGCCGGGATCCTCGTTGACCAGCAGCTCCTGGGCAAACTTGATGACACTCTGGTTGCTCAATGGTCTATCCTCTGGAGACGGATTTCAGTGTTTCGACAAAGCTGGGCCAGCTGTCGAAGGGTTCGGTGGCCGCGAGCTGGCGTCTTGCCTGCTCTTCCGTGAACCCCTTCCGGTTCACAAGGTTGTTGAAGACGGTCTGCATGACAGATCTGACCTCTTCCGGCGGTACGCCCTGGAAACCCGTGCGCGGCGTCTCCCTTGCCTCGGCCGTATCGAGCCAGATCTGTTGCACGGGCACGGTCTCCTCGATGACCCTGAGCATGGCGATGACGTCGTCCCGAAGGACGCCGGCATTCTCCAGCACTGCTGCTACAGCTGGATGGTTCCGGTCGACGTTGTAGCGCAGGCCGCCCGTGAGGTGCGTCGCATGCCAGGCGGGCGAGACCGGTCCCGCACCTGGAGACCGTTCCGGTCTGCCCCGAAACGCAAAGACCTTGCGCGCACGCTGGCGAACGTCCTCTGCAAACAGCGACAGGCGCATTCTTGCCTCAAGGGGCGGGCGCGCGGTCGACTTTCTGATATCGATCTTCCAGTCCTCGTCAGCACTGTTGGGAATGTCGAGGCGAATGCGCGCAAGCCTGAACGGCTCTTCCTTGGTCCAGGATCTGCCTTGTCCAAGACCGAGCCAGTGCCCGGCAACGAGAAGGCGCTCGTTGCGGTATACATAAAAGCCTTGCTGGGACGTCCACCCGTCCGGTCCGGCCGCCTCGTCGTATTCCTTTGGTGTCAGCCGGTCCTTGTGGGGAAGGACAAAACCTTCCACTGCAATGCCATGACCGTTGACCCGGAACGATTCCGAGCCCGACCGCCAGGTGTCCGGCCGGCTGCGCAGAAATGGGTCCCAAGGGCGGATGGCTGTGCCATTGATCCGGATCACCAGCCGGCGGGTCTCAAGGTAACGATGAAAGACCATCGAAAGGTGCCGTTCGATACGGTCTATCACGGCCAGAAAATCTTGGTCCCCGGAGCGGGCCGAAACGATGCGGTCCATGTTTTCCCATAGAACCAGCGTTCCACTGGACATCTCGTCCAGAGGCATCAGCAGGGATTCAGAATCCGGCGAGGGTCCTTCGAGAAGTGACCAGCTCCCCGTCGGGTCGTCACGCAGAACATCGAGGTCCCAGCGCAGCGAACAGGTCGCGCCATCGCGTCTTGATGCTACAGTCAGGCGCCGCGCCTGCGAAAATGACGCCGTCTTCAGGCCGAGGCCGAACCGGCCAAGATCGCCTGTCTCCCTCTGCTCGAGGGGGCTTCTTTCGCCAAGGCGCATCGCTGAATCCAGCGTCTGCTCGTCCATGCCTGCGCCATTGTCGGTTATCGAGATGCTGCTGTCCGGCCCGTTCCAGACGAACCGGATGTCGACAGTGGAGGCATGGGCGGCAATGCTGTTGTCGACAAGGTCCGCAATGGCGGTGGCCGGCGAATAGCCCAGCCCGCGCAGCGCCTCGACCATGGCGCTGGCACGTGGTGGAGCGTTTCTTGAACGTGGCGGAACAGTTGCTGTCAAAGGAATGGCTGCAGCGCACTTGAGCGATTGGGATGTCTCAGGATCTTGATAGCCTTGGCCTCGATCTGGCGGATCCGCTCACGGGTGACCCCAAACAGATCTCCGACCTCCTCAAGCGTATGGTCATCGACATTCGCCAGCCCGAAACGCAGCCGGATTACCCGCTCACTGCGGGGCGAGAGTTGCGCGAGGATACTTCCGATCAGCCTGCGAAGGCACGCCGCATCGTGGCGGCGATCCGGCGGGCAAACGGTTTCATCAGCGAGTCTGTCAGAAATCTTCCGCCTTACGGTCGCTGGGATGTTGAGAAGGCGTTTTGCGATGTCTGGCGTACCTTCTATCTTCTGTACCACTTCAGCGACGGTAGCGTCCCGGTTGAACTCGGCGCGTGAACGTTCACGCAGTCGCATGATTTTCTTCAGCCGCTCGCCGAGGTGCACCGGCAGGCGGATCACGCGCGACTGGTCGTCGACGGCCCGGAGCATCCGCTGGCGAATCCAGAGGGACGCATATGTTCCAAATCGCGCTCCCTTGAGCGGATCGAATTTTTCGACAGCGCGCATCAGGCCGAGATTCCCTTCCTGGACAAGATCGTCCAGCGGCAGCCCCCTCCTGCTGTACTTTCGCGCGATCCACGGCACGAGTTTCAGACCGCCTTCCATCGCGCGGTTGCGTGCCGCGCAGTATTTTTCGAGCGCGTCCGACAGCGCTACAACGACCGGATCGTGCCGGTAGATGCCGGCTTGTTCCACCGCCCTGAAAAGGGCTTCATAGGGCAGGGTCCCTGCACCAGCATCTGCGGCAGCCAGTTCTGTGTCATCCCGGGGAACGTCTGCACCGGGCACGGGTGTTACACTGTCCGGGTCTTCCGGCTCATCGCCGCTTTCATCAGGTGTGGTGGCAGTCTCGATGCTACCGAGCAGATGGAGGCAGCGTTTCACTGCGTCAGTCACTTCCTTGCGTGACTGTTCCAGTTTCATGAATATCTGCTGTTCGCGTTCGGGGCTGAAGGCAGAATACGAACGGATGTCGGCAATGTATCGTTCGGCAGCAGCAAGACTGTTCAGCTCGTCCTCAAGCTGGCTGATTGCTGCCTTGGCAAGCTCCCTGTCATGCCGGTCAGCAAAAACCGCGCCCCGGCTCAGGAACGTGGCTGCGAGTTTCCCCGGAACAATCCTGACGCCGGCCTGCTGGACAATCAGTCTGAACAGGAGCCGCTGATCGACCGTAGCCTCCGGCCAGGCCTGCCGCAGGCTACGGCCCGAGATCCATCCGCTGGCAATCGCATCGGCCAGAATCATGACCGCCTGCTCAGGCAGGACTAGGGTCCGGCCGGCGGAGGATGTATCGGGCAGGGAGATTTCGGCAGACGACCAGTCGTCGTCATCGACCCTTGCCCGATGCGATGAAATGGCTGCCTGGAGAGCCAGAACGCTCTCGTCGGGGGCCTGTTTTCTTTCTGGCGGCTGGAAATCCTGCTCGGGCTCCCATCCCGGGGCGCCGGTTTCTGGCTCGGGGGCGCGGAAGTCGTCAATGGCCCGCTGGTCAAGCACAGTATCCGCCAGAGCCACCTGCGCAAGATAATGCCCGACTTCCCGGTATCCTGCCCTTGTGGCAAGCTCGGCAGCAGTCAGGCCGCCAGGATCCCTGAGCGATGCTTCCGCCCCTTCGTCCAACAGAAGGGCACAGATGTCTTCACGTCCAAGCGCGGCCGCGATCATCAACGGCGTTCGCCCTGACGCGTCACGGCCATTGACAGCCGCTCCGCGCCTGAGGTGCAAAAGGATGGAGCTCTCGGGGCCTTTCGAAAGCGCGAGCCTGAACAGCGGCGAAACCGCTACGGTGCCGACCGAGTCAAGCACGGAACCGCCTGCCGCGTGTCGGCAGCATCATGTCAAAATCCCCCCAATATTTCCCAAACCCGATTTATAGCAAGAAGAAGGTCATGGGAAGCGTGCGGTCTACTTTTCCCGGACTTGCCGTTCACCTGCCAGCGCAAGAAATTCCACAGCATCTGCAAGCCAAGGGCCTGCCGGGGCAGACACTACGCTGTCCGGACCGTTCGGGGCCGCCGGAGCGCTCCGCAGGGGACCTCGTGTCTGGTCCAGTTGCAACGCCAGGCTCCGGCTCAACGGGTGCCTTCAGCCCGCCACGAGGTAGACCAGCCGCTTCATATGGCACCTCTCGCAGGGGGCGGCGGCCCCGCGTCCCGCCTGCGGCGTCGCCATGCTGACGCTCCTTCGGCGCCCCGTTAACCGGTCTCGAGGTCACGAACTGGCTCTGGCAATGAAATGGACCTGTCTGTCTTGCGGACATTTCATTGCCTCCGCCTTGTGCGCCCTTTCTCCTGGGGCCGCTGGCGCGGCGGAACCAGTCCTGCCTAAGGCAGGACTCTGACGGGCAAAGCGGGGATCGGAAGCCCACAGTACTAAACATGTGGATGCAGGCACGCTAATGAACAAAAAGAGAACAAAATTCATTGCCCGTTAGGACATCCAGTGTCAGGCTGTCAAAAAATGACACAGCAATGATTCGGAGCATCCGATGCGCGCCAGACGTACAGAATTCACTAGAATCCGGGACCAGGCAGGTCTGACGCTGGAAGAGGCGGCCAGCCTTCTCGAGGTGGCCCTGCGCACCGTCTACCGCTACGAGGAGGGCAGGAGCGAGCCAAGCAGGCTCGCCATGCGCACGCTCAGGGAAGCTGCCCGCAAGCGGCTTGCGCCGGTCGAACAGTCACCAGTCGGATTCCGGTTCATTGATCTCTTCGCCGGCATCGGCGGCCTCAGGATGGGTTTCGAAACCATCGGCGGACGCTGCGTGTTTACGTCTGAATGGGATCCTGGCTGCCAGAAGACCTACGCGCTGAATTTTCCGGACAATCACCCGATCGGTGGCGACGTGCGGGAGTATTCGAAGAACCCGGAGAAGGTGCCCGAACATGAGGTGCTTCTGGCGGGCTTTCCGTGTCAGCCGTTCTCGATCGCCGGCGTATCCAAGAAAAATGCCCTGGGCAGGCCGCACGGTTTCCTGTGCGACACGCAGGGCACCCTGTTTTTCGACACCGCGCAGATCATTGCACATCACAGGCCAGCCGCGTTTGTCCTGGAGAACGTGAAGAATCTTGAAAGCCACGACCAGGGGCGCACCTTCGCTACCATCACCAACGTGCTGCGCAACGAGCTGGGGTACCACGTCCAGCACCGTGTCATCAGCTCCGAGCCATGGGTGCCCCAGAAACGGGAGCGGATATTCATCGTCGGTTTCAGGGACCCGACCGATTTCGATTTTGAGGCGCTGGTGCTGCCGAAACCAGGCTCGGGGCCGAAGCTGCGGACCATCCTCCAGGATCATGACGAGGTCGACCCGAAATACACCCTGACGCCACGCCTGTGGGAATATCTGCAGGGTTACAGGGAAAAGCATCGTGCCGCAGGCAATGGCTTCGGTTTCAGCCTGTTTGGTCCCGACGACGTCTCCCGGACCCTGTCGGCGCGCTATTACAAGGACGGATCCGAAGTCCTGATTGACCAGCCCGGCCGACGGCCGCGGCGGCTGACACCTCTGGAATGCGCAAGGCTCATGGGCTTCGAGCGTCCCGACCGTCCTTTCCGCATCAACGTTTCTGACACACAGGCCTACAGGCAGTTCGGCAACGCCGTGGTGGTGCCTGTGGTCGAGTTTGTCGCGCAGGCCATCCGGCCCTATCTGGAGGTTGCGCTGGGGCGCACGCCCACCGCCGGACCGTCTCCGCTTGTCCGCAGGGTCACACGGCCCGATGAAGACAGGGCCCTCGCGGCCAATGGCTGACATTGTTTCGCCCGAGGTGCGCAGCCGGATGATGGCCGGCATCAGGGGCGTCAATACCAGGCCCGAAATGATCCTGCGGTTAGCCCTTCATGCGGGCGGATTCCGCTACCGGCTCCATGACCGGCGCCTGCCTGGCCGGCCCGACATGGTGTTTCCGCGCCGCCGCGCGGTCCTGTTCGCGCACGGCTGTTTCTGGCATGGGCACGACTGCCATCTCTTCCGGCTGCCAGGAACACGGCCTGAATTCTGGCGCGAAAAAATCGCCCGCAACCGGGAGCGGGATGACGCAGCCGAACGCGCCCTGGCCGGGCTTGGATGGCGCTGCGGGGTCGTCTGGGAGTGCGCCATCCGTGGACGAACTGCCCTTGCCCTGGACGATGTAATCGCCCGGTGCGCCGCCTGGCTTGAGTCCGGTGAGCTACAGCTCACCGTGAGAGGGCGGGAATGATCAGGCGCGGCCTGCTCTCTGATTACTTCGAAGGTGTGGCCGTCAAGCGGCTGAGCATGGTCGAAACCACACCGGACGGTTCAAACCAGCATGAGTTCAACAGTTCCCGCACCCTCCGTGCACTGATGGGCGATGCCGACCGAAAAAAGATCCCGACGCGGTTCATATGGCTCGGGGAGGAACAGGAAGGTGTGGCAGCCGACGGCATGCTGAGCTGGTACGATGCACGCAGAAAGCACGCGACGCGGACCGAATACCACCTCTATTACTACGCAAACGACGTGACCGACCTGATGAAGGATGGCGATACGCTGTTTGTCGCCCTGCTTCGCGACGGTTCGGCGATGACGATTGTCACGCGCGCCGACAGCACCGTCCAGAACCAGCTGCTGTGGCTTTTCGGTCTGGAGGACCAGCCCGAACTCCAGTTCACCGGCCGCGAAATTACCGAGGACCAGGCCGCAACCGTCGACTTTGCGGCGCGGTATATCCTTGACGAGCTTGGCATCGATTTCGAAGAGCCGGAGGCCGGCGAACTTGACATGCTCATTGAAAGATTTGGCATGAAGTTCCCTGGTACGCGGGAATTCTCGCAGCTTGCACGGACTTCTCTCGCCGGTGTCTCGGCACTGGACGATCCGGACGCGGTTCTTATGGCGTGGCTGGAGCGGGAAGAGCTTCTGTTCCGGCGACTGGAGCGCCACATTGTTGCAGAGCGGCTGCGCAACGGATTTGTAGGCGACGATGAGGTCGCTGACGTGGACGGCTTTCTTGCATTTTCCCTGAGCGTGCAGAACCGTCGGAAGTCACGGGCCGGGCAGTCGCCGGAGCATCATCTGGAAGCGCTGTTCCAGGCGCGGTCGATCCGGTTTTCGCGCGGTGCGAAGAGCGAAAACCGCAACAGGCCGGATTTTTTGTTTCCCGGTCATGCCGAGTACAGTGATCCCGGCTTTTCTCCAGACCTGCTGACGATGCTGGCCTCCAAATCGACGCTGAAAGACCGCTGGCGTCAGGTGCTTCCGGAGGCGGCACGGATTCCGTCCAAGCATCTGCTGACACTTGAGCCGGCCATATCCGAGAACCAGACCGACCAGATGAAGGCCGAGCGCCTCCAGCTGGTGCTGCCTGCGAAACTCCATGAGACCTATCGGGACAGCCAGCGGTCGTGGCTGATGACTCTCATGGATTTTGTTCAGCTTGTTAGTAGTCGCCAGCCACGATAGAGGCTGGTCTCTTAGATGCCGTTGGACTTCGCAAGCGGGGAGGGAAGTTCCGGCGGCCTTCAGGCGGTGGCATGGACGATCTTGTCAACTCGTCGATGCGGCTTTCAGCGTAGACAATCTTTTGCCAGTATCCGCGACGCCTGCAGCCTTCAGATCATCAAGGACTCGATGTAGCGATGGACGAGACGGCAGTTTGCGTCGTCGACGATCATGGCGGTGCATCTCGAGGCGGCGGCTGTGGCGATCCCGATGCGGGATCGCTGTCGCCGTCGCTGCATCCGGAGCTTGAGAAAACTCGGTCTGCCGACGATCTGCCTGGTGCATGTGCGCACCGCGACGTCGGCGCAGCGCAACAAGACCTATAAGGCCGATGTGCCCGGCATCGCCCATATCATGCGCACCGGCTGGTTCCGACAAGCTCATATCAAGTCGGAAAGCTGTTACCGGACGAAGCTTCTGCTGACGCACCGGCGCAATCTGAAGGCCAAGTTCCTCGACTTGGAGAACGCCATCCGACACTCGCTGAAGTCGTTCGGCATCCGGCTCAGCAAGGTCGGGCGAGGGTCCTTTGAGCAAGCGGTCCGCGCGGCCGTGGCGGACGATCCGCTGTCCGCTGAACTGATGGACGCCATGCTGTCGGCGCGCGCAGCGCTGTGGAAACAGTACTGCCGGCTGCACGATCTCGTCGTCAAAATAGTGGCACGCAGCGAGCTATGCCGACGCTTCATGGCGATCCCCGGCGTTGGCCCCGTCACGGCACTTTCGTTCATGACGGCCATCGATGATCCGTCGCGCTTCCGCCGCTCACGCGACGTCGCGGCCTACTTCGGGCTGACCTCGCGGCGCTGGCAGTCGGGCACCTCGATCAACGTTCAGGGTCGCATATCGAAAGCCGGCGATGCTGATGTACGACGCTCGCTTTACGAGGCGGCGTCGGGGTTGATGACGCGCTTCAAGGGCTGCGACAAGATCAAGAGATGGGGCCAGGCGTCGCCAAACGCTCCTGCCACCGCAAGGCCTGCGTGGCTGTGGCGCGCAAGCTGGCAGTGATCATGCACGCGATGTGGAGCGACGGCACGTTCTATGTCGGCGATCCGGCGGGAAGCCAGGCGGATGCCGGCCGGCGTGCCCATGACAACGCCCGCAAGCTGCTCGGAGCGCATCGGTGAGCAGAAGACCGAGAGTTGAAGCGCATGGCGCCGGCACGCTGACGGACGCCATCTGAACCAAGAGATCCGCTCCGGCGGATGAGGACCGATGCAGACCAGGAACGACGGAACGCAAATTTTCTTGCCTGCGGCCGCGCCGATCGACAGACGGCCGGACCGCGCTCGATTGCCTGTGACGATGCTCCGTCAGACCGATGGAAAAATGCGCCACGACGGTTCGAGCGCTGCATTCGTGCAGCCAAAACACCCCGTCGCAGAGCGCGGAAGACTGCACGGCACATCCGAACTCAACGCCAGACTGCGGAATCGTGGCATCGAGCATAGAATAGTGTATTATCGTAGTTTGGAAAAGGAACGACGATGGGATTCAAGTCTAGAAAAGCGCAACCGATTAAGACGGCAAGATAAAGCGAGCTGGCGCTCGCCCTCGCTTCACTCGTAAGTATCTGTCTGCACATTGTTTTTTCCGGCGTATGCGAGCGCCAAGCGGAATGACGTGAGGTGCGGGGCTTACAATTATCGGCTATGCTATTGATCTGAAACGCAAGACTGTGGTGTCGCAGCGATGTGCGATCCGCCGTTTTACGCCGCAGCAAGTCTTTGTGCGCCATAGCACACTTGGCAATCCAGCCATCTTGAAGCGCGAAATCCGACTGCCGATGCTGTCGTCATGGCAGATCGTGACGGCGACAGGTTCCAGGTTCGCACCGGCCGGACGCGGGATGGCGGCGCGCCGGTCAATGCGCGCACGCTGCCCTTCGTGCGCCAGGTCGAGATTGCCATCCGCAAGCAAGGCGGCAATCCCAATCGCTTGGGCGCAAGCAGCGGTCGCGGGAAGGAGAGTGGCCGCTTCAATGCCCGCGGCCGCGGCAGCAAGGTGGCGGCAGGGTTGCCAAAGGACGCCGGCGGCTGGCGCCAGGACGGCAATGGCGTGCGCTTTCGTTCCCGTCGCGTCGTGGTGAAGGCGCGCGTCGTCAAGCTGCCAGGGCGAGGCAAGGGGACGAGCGGGCGCGGCCGAAAGTTCATGACGACGAGCAAGGCCGTCGATGCGCATCTGCGTTATCTCCAGCGCGACGGCGTGACCAGGGGCGGCGAGAAGGGCAGGGTATACTCGGCCGTCGACGACGAGGCCGATGGCAAGGCCTTCGTCGAGCGCGGCCGCGGCGACCGGCACCAGTTCCGCTTCATCGTCGCGCCGGAGGATGCCGCCGAGATGGAAGACCTGCGCTCCTTCACCCGCGATCTCATGCGACAGATGGAGACCGACCTCAGCACGCGCCTCGACTGGATCGCTGTCGACCATCACAATACCGGTCATCCGCATACCCACATCCTGGTGCGCGGCGTCACCGACGACGGCAAGATCCTGAACATCGCCGGCGACTACATCGCCCATGGCATCCGCCACCGGGCAAGCGAGCTGGTGGAACGGGAACTCGGGCTGCAAAGCGAGATTGAGGTCGCCCGCAAGCTGGCCAACGAGGTCGGGGCCGAACGGCTGACCCGGCTCGACCGCATGCTGATCGCCGAACAGCAGGAGCACGATCTTGTCGACCTGCGTCCCAATGCCAGCGACAGCTACACCATTTCCAGCAACCGCTACCTGCTGATCGATCGGGCGAAGACACTGGAGCACTTCGGCCTGGCGAGCGAGATCGAGCCCGGCCGTTGGGTCGTTTCCGACAAAGCCGAAAGCACGCTGCGGGCGCTTGGCGAGCGCAACGACATCATCAAGACCATGCACCGGGCACTGGAGGAGCACGGCCTCACGCATGAGAGAGGCCCCGCCCAATATGTCATGCACCGGCAGACCATCACCGAGCCGGTCGTCGGCCGTGTGCTCGCCAAGGGCCTTGCCGGCGACGAGATGAGTGACCGGCTGTCGCTGGTCATGGATGGCGTCGACGGGCGCACCCACTATGTCGAGACTGCTAATGCGGCAAAGCTCGACGACGTCCAGCGCGGCCATATCGTGGCGCTCGATCCGATCCTGCCGAAGGAGGAGCCGCGTGCGGCCGACCGCAACATCGGCGTCGTAGCGGGCGACGATGGCATCTATCGCCCGAGAACACACCTGGAGGCGATCCGCGAGACATTTTTGGAGCAGGGCAAGGACCCGGATGCCTTCGTCCGCTTCCATATCCGCCGTCTCGAAGCGCTGCGCCGGGCCGGCCATGTCGAGCGCATCGACGAAGACCACTGGCGCGTTCCAAAAGACCTGTCCGAGCGCGGCATCGCCTATGATGCCCGCGACCGCGGAAAGGACTTCTCCGTCCGCGTGCTCTCGACGCTCGATCTTGACGCGCAGATCGGCAGCGACGGTGCTACCTGGCTCGACCGGGAGCTTACCGCCAAGAACCCTGTGCCGCTGGTGAGGTCAGGCTTTGGTCTCGACGTGGACAACGCGCTCGACAGACGGGCTGCCCAGCTCGTCGGGATGGGTCATGCCGCACGCGATGCGACTACCGGGACCATCACCTTCTCGCGCGACCTTGCAGCCACGCTGGAGCGCCAGGAGGTGGCGCGCGTCGGCAAGGAAATGGCCGCTGCGCGCGGCCTCACCTTCGCGCCCGTCCAGCCCGGCAACCATGTCAGCGGCACGCTCCTTGGATCGGTCCGTCTTGCCAGCGGCCGCTTCGCCATGCTGGACGATGGCATCGGCTTTCAGCTCGTTCCCTGGCAGCCGATGCTCGACAAGCGCATTGGCCAGCACATCACCGGCCTCGTTCAAAACAGCGGCGGCATCGACTGGAGCTTCGGCAGAAAGCGCGCCATGGGGATCGGCATGTGAGGGTCGGTCCGTCCGAAACTCATTTCAGGTCCGCTGCCGCTCTGTACGATGAATTCTGTTCCTGCATCTGTCAGGCACTCACGGCCCACCCCGGCATCGCGCATCCGCTCCACAGGCCGGACACCTATGTGCGACTTCCGTTCTCCTTGCACCTCATGCGACAGGTAGCCGGTCAATCCACGGTCACAGCTTGCCCTTTGTACCGTCAGATCGACGCGCCAGGCGAACACCAGCACCGCCTCCGTTCTCCGGGATGAATTCGATCCCGGCCGCTTCGAAGACTGCACGAATTTCGGCGAGGGTTGAATTCTTTAACTGCTCGCCTCTTTCTAACCGGGCGATGGTATCAGGAGATACGTTTGCGTTTATGGCTAGTTCTCGAGTTCCCCAGCCCAATGCGACGCGTGCCATCTTGCATTGAACCGCGTTCATTTCGTAACCGTGATACGATTCTTGTTGATCCATCGCGACATTTTCATTATCGTATCTCTGATACGATTTTTGCTTGAAAGCGGCTGCTGTTGGTGTGCAACCACCCTCAGCAGCCTGACCACAACCAAGCCAGGAGCTCGGATCATGGCTGATTCCGACAATACCATGACTCTGCCTTTCGTCACTCGCCGACAAGTGCTTACGGGAGGAATGATCACGTCCACCGCTTTGATACTTGAGAAGAATGCGCTTCCCGGGAATGTAGCAGCAACCAGCATGCTCTCCGACCCTGCGATGGCGCTTTGGCGCGAATGGGAGATGACCCGCGGGTCGGCCGAGCGGCATTGCCGCCGGCAGCAGCGCCTGGAAACAAAGCTTGTCGAGAGCGTGGGCTTTCCTCGTGTGACCGTCCGCCTGCCCAACGGTGAGGACGTGACGGTCCACTCGATCGAGACGCTCAACGAAGTGCTCGGCAAAGGGCCGGATATTGCGGCTCTCCGGGAGAAGGCTCAAGCAGATTTCGCGGCACATCAGGCCCGCTGGGACGCGGCTGCCGAAGAGGGCGGCTACACCGCCGCGCTCAGGGCCGAGCGCGAGGCTGGCGAGCGGGCGGAGGATCTGCTGGAGGCGTTCTCCACCACCCCCGCCACGACGCTCGCCGGTGTCGCGGGCAAGCTCGATGCTTTATTGCGTGAGGGCGAGGCCTGCGAAGAATGCCGCGAGTTTCCCTGGCCGCAAATCCGCTCGGCGCTCAGCGATCTGATGCGCATCGCCGACCCGATGATGCCGGAACAGTTCTTTCATGGCAAGCAGCGATCCAAGGTCCGCAGGCGGTGGGCTGGCGGCTGTTCCGCACCTAATTGACGAAAGATGAAGGTGAGATGTGAAGACCTTCAAAACCGTCGTCCTGGTGCCCGATCGCATCACGTCTGCGACAGCACGATCTCGCGGCTGCACCTATTAGCCCACACATTTTTGCGACTCAAGCGATAACGTGCCGAGACTTTCGCTCGCGACGCAACGGCTCCGCAAGCTCTTCGAATTTCCGGGCTCCGGAAATCGAGGAGGGTTCACCCGTTGGTTCGGCAGCGATCACCAAAACTATTTACACCTTTCGACTTCGGCACGCGCCCGGTCAGGCGTTCGCGACCTCCATGCCCTTCCCGGACACGATAAATGCTTGGCTGCACGGTGCGCGTGATCCTCAGGGGTGTACCTGGAATTATTCGTGAAGATCTGGAAGGCCCGTATATCTTCCACTAGGGTCCTGACAAAGTCGACAGAACCCTCGACAGGAGCTCCCCCGCGTACACCCCGCGTACAAGAACCCCGTCCATATCCAGAAGGAAGGCGATTTCCATCATTGACTCCGAGTTGCTTGATTCAGGAGCTATGAACGCGAGAGCTGTCGACCTTGAAAAGTCGTCCAGGCCTGTCGTCCTGGAAATGGGACATTCCGTCGTGCGAAAAGGCGAGGCAGAGACGACTGCGCATTGCGCTTGCGAGGGGCTGGTCCGATAGGGTGTCCGTTCATCTGGCCCCGAGGCGTGTCCGAGGTGCTCGAGTCCGGCCTTGCCGGTATCGCGCGAGGGCTGAAGACTTCCGTTCGATTATGCATTCTTGGCAGTATTAAGCATCGTCTGTGATAGGATCTTGAGAAATCAATCCAAGGGGGGTCTCGTGGGAACATTCAGAAGACAAGACGGCGCAACACCCGAAGCAGCACTTGCCTTGGATGCGGCAGGACCAGTGCTGACTGTATTGGCGGGACGGGTGGTTACGCTTGACGCCGGATCGACAATCCATAGCGCCGGCTACGTTTGCATAAGGGGCAACACGATTGCTGCAGTCGTTGATGACAAGACCGGAATCCCGGCAGAATTCGCAGCCGTAACGCCAGTCGACACGAAAGGGACAATCTACCCGGGACTCATCGAACTGCACAATCACCTCGGCTACAATATGCTGCCCCTCTGGGAAGTCCCTCAGCGATATTCAAACCGGAACATCTGGCGCAACGATTTCGCCCGTTATCTGCCGGAGGTGAGCTGGCCGGCAACGGTTCTGGGCAAGAACACCGATCTGGATTACCAGCGCGCGATTGTGCGTTATGTCGAGTGCCGCTCGCTCTTTGGCGGCGTGACTACGGCGCAAGGTCTCTCGGGTAATGGAGAATTCTACAAAGGCCTTGTGCGCAATGTCGAAGCGCCGTTGGACGCCGCATGGCCGAAGGCGGAAGGACAAACGCTCGACTATCGCGCTGACGAGATTGAAACTGCTTTATTGCCGAAGCTGCAACAGCCCCGGCCGTTTTTCTATCACCTCAGCGAAGGCACAGATGACGATGCCCTTCAGCGTTTCCTGGACCTTGATTGCGGCGCCAAAGGATGGGCGATCAACGGGAATCTCATTCCGATCCACTGCGTGGCGCTTCGCCCCGAGCACTTGCAACGCCTCACCGCGGCGGCTGGCATGGTCTGGTCGCCGCTGAGCAACTTCCTGCTTTACGGCCAGACTGCCGACGTTGCTACGGCCAAAAAGCTTGGCATCCCGATCGCACTCGGCTCGGATTGGGGACCAAGTGGCAGCAAGAATCTGCTCGGTGAGTTGAAAGTGGCGCGGATTGTCAGTGACGAACACGCCAGGCTGTTTTCCGACGAAGACCTCGTGCGAATGATCACTACCACGCCAGCCAAAATGCTCGGCTGGGACGGGTATCTGGGCTCGATCGAGACAGGCAAACGCGCAGATCTTTTAGTGCTGGCCGATACCGTCGAACATCCGTATTCGCAGCTTGTCAACGCTCATGAAAATCAGATCCTGGTGATTGTCATCGACGGACGTCCGCGGATCGGCCGCCAGGGCCTCCTTGAGTTCGTGCCGGATCAGCAGGAGACGGTGCGCATCGGCGGCTGGCGATACGCCCTCGATCTGGCCGAGGACAGCGGCCAGACGCTCGGCGGTCTGACGCTTGCCTCGGCAATCGCGAAGCTGACCTACGGTCTACAGCATCTTCCGGAACTCGCCCGCGAATATGTTCGCCAGACTGCATTCCTTGTCGCGCGCTCGGATGAAAAGGCGCTGTTCACAGAGACGCTCGATCTTGACCACTGGGGCCTCGATCTTGAATTCGAGCCACAGCTCACGACGCTTCGCGCAGCCATGGAAAAAGCGCCGGAAATTGATCCGACGCTCATCAAGCGACTTGAACTGCCACCCCTTACCGAGATCGACGACGCATCGTTTCGCCATCGTCTGCGCGCGAATGTCAATCTGCCTGAATTTGTGCGACGCGGTCTCTGAATTGCAGGTACTGGCCGCATAGGGATTGCCTGCAGCAGTAAACAGCCGTCTGCCATCGGTACCCATAGCCCCTGCGCCGTCACGTCCCTGCTTTGCCTGCTCTCGCCCGGCCTCTCAACTGGGACAACGACAGCGCGGGCGCTCCGAGCTTGCAGAGGGGGACAAGTCAAATTCGATCGATTTGCAATTTCTTCTGATCGAATGAACAGACCTCTAGTGCATGCAATCCAGTTCGAGATCGGGCACTAGGGCTAGGAGGAGTCGATGGACAGCCGGCAGCATGCGAGACAGGTTGAAAGAGCGCTTCGCGCAACCGAAACCCCCATAGTCGACGACTTGCCGGACTGTCCGGGCATTCTGGCTACGATGATGATTTCGCCAGACTTGGCTACGCCGCTGAGATTGCTTGCTGACACCCTTCTCGTAAAGGAATTTCCGGGCGCAAAGTTGATCGCCTCGGCGTTCTGCATGTATAACCGAATGCTTGACGGGTTTCGTGCGCGTACGCCATTAGACCCTACTGCGTTCGAAGATCGCGCCCAGCAGATCGCGAGCTATGGATATTCAGACTTGCGTGTCACGGCTGTTCCAACTGCAGCGTGATATGTCAGGCGGCCAGTCTGATCGTCCCCTCGTATGATAAATTTTCTGGGAGATTTGATCGATCCGTGATTTTATGGTGAGTGACCTCTGCATTATTGCCAGACGGGCAAGTAATATTGAGCCGGACCAAGTGAAGCAGCGGTCGGTGCGGGCAAGTCCGTGGGGCTTGGGGGTGGGTTGTGTTGCAGGTCAACCTATTGGGATCATTCGCTATCTCGGTGGATGGTCGGCGTGTTCACTCCGACCTTGGGCCCTCGGGGCAGAGGATGGCTGCATTCCTGTTTGCATTCCCTGGCAGGCTTCACCGGCGGGAACGGATCGCTGATCTCTTCTGGCCGGAGATGAACACTGAGAGGTCGCGGGCCGCCCTGAACTCGGCGCTATGGCGCCTGCGAAAGATCCTTGGTCAGGAGCCGAGCAGCAACGGTGGTAGAAATCTTCGATCGATTGGTGACGACGTGGTGCTGGACCAGGAACCCTGGCTTCACGTGGACTCAAGCGCCGTTACCGATCTGGCAAGAAAGTTGGTTGTCGGATCAGATTCTCAAGAGGTGGCAACGCTCGCGGCTATCAGGGCAGCAATCGACCTGTACCAGGGGCCATTTCTCGACGGCGAAGAAGACGCCCTGTTTGTCGAAGAGCGCGAGCGAGTTCATACGTGTTTCGTCACACTCGCGCACAATGCGCTGACCCAATATATCAGGGAAAGCCATTACGCCGATGCCATCGCAGTGTGCCGCAGGGTCCTGTCATTTGATCCATACCGCGAGTTCTTTGTTCGGAACATGCTTGGCCTGTTGTGCCTGGATGAGCAGCGAGCCGAGGCAGCCAGGTTCTTTGACCGGTGGCAGAGAGCCCTTCGACTGGACATCGGGGTTGGGCCCATGCCTGATACCGCTCGGCTCTTTCAGCTTGTCCGGCAATGCGATAACAACGATGACATAGAGTCTATCCGGCAAGCGTTGTGCCTTGAAAGGCGAGGACTGCACTGAATTCGCATTCCCCTCTGGGCGATGGGGAACGAATGCTGGCATTGTTCAGGTCCGCATCCCTGCGCTATTGGCCGAACGGTCTCACATCCCTGCCGTGGTGTCTTCATTGACGAGACCACCGTGATGTCACCCGGTCAGCCGCCGCAAGGATACGCTCACAAAGACCGTTCGATGGCGCTCGTATCGTTGAAGCTGGCTTGAGTTCAGCGGGCATCCTGCATCAGAACGCCCCCTGATCGGAAATTCTGTCCGATTCAATCAATGGACTGCTGCCCAAGCAGGGCGCTGGTCGTTTTGTCCGTCGCAATGACTGCGCCGGCAATTTCGACATCAAGGGATACGTTTTGGCCTCGCAGTATTTCGTGAGGGTCTGGTAATTTTGGTACTAGCGCTACGATGTAGCTGTCGACCTTGGACGAACAGGCTAATGCGATCCGGGGAACTCGAGATGGCCACTTCAGATGTGTCTCAAACTACCGAAGCGTGGAATTTCAAGATTGTATTTGGTGCGGTCGCCGCTCTTGGTCTGATTTTCCAGGTTGGCCATTTTGCAGAGCATGCGTTCCAGTTTGGTGTCTGGGTTCTTGGCGACTGGTCGAATATTTGTGGCCGGGACACTCCCTGGATGTCTCCATGGGCCATGGACCTCGTTCAGCAGATAGGGCTCGTTGTGGCACCTGCCGGCGATGCCGGTCGCCGTACAATGCTGGGGATGGAAGTGCTGCATCTGATCGGCAACAGTATCTTTCTGACAGGCCTTGTGTGCCTCTACGTCTGCCTGCCGTCCAAATGGGTTCGCTGGGCCTTATACATCGAGACCTTCCACCTCTACGAGCACATCATGCTCACGACCAGCGCCTTCTTTGTCGGAAAACCCATAGGCATGAGCACGCTCTTCGGGGCAGCGGGTGTTATCGGCAGCAGGGATTTCGCGGTAGGATTCAGGGTGACCTGGCATTTTGCCATGAACCTCCTGCCGATGCCCTTCGCAATGCTTGGCATCATGGAATACGAGCGCATGAGGAACGCGCTTGCCAAAGTCGGTCCGGCAGACCGTTTTCGTGGGCTGCGACTGATCCCCGGCAGATTGCGTCAGGGGGAAGACTCCGGGACCAGCTGATGAAGATCCTGCTGCAGTGAGCGGCGTTCGTCGGCGATGCAGCCCCGAATTCCGGGTAGCATCCAGGCACGGGCCCGCAGGGGGCGCTCGAGAACCATCAGTCGTGAGGCATTCGTGAGAATTCCTTGAGACGCACGCCACCGTTTTTCGATTTTGCTACAACAGATTGATGAGAGCGCAAACACCACTGCGCGAAATACTCCGTTTAATCGAAGGAGCCTGGTTGTGGGAGAAAAGGCCTACTCAAGCGTGCCGGACAAGGTGTTCGTGCTCCGTTTCTGGGGAGACCCCGGAAGTCAACCGACTACCTGGCGAGGAGAGATCAAGCAACTGAGCTCAACCGGGCTTTTTGAAAAGAAGTTCAACGTCCCTAGCTTGGAGGCCGCATACAAGAGAATCGCCGTGCAATTGAAATCGATCACGAGGGGATGACGTGATCCCCCTTCCGTTCGATCCATTTGATCCGCCGGTCCTGTCGCCCCCAAAGATGCTGTGGCGGCCATTTCTTCTGTCTCCTCTTGAAGCAGGCTTCGAACGACGGGGTTTCGCTTCGTCGTCGCAGGAACGAACCGCTCAGCTGGAGACGATCGGTAAGGCCTTCATCGAAGGTTACAACAAGGGTCTCCTTGCCAGGGATCCAGCCGAGGTGCGGCAGGCCAGCATGGACGTTGACCCCTTCTTTCGCGGATTCGCTGTTGAAGGCAGTGCGATGGGGGTAGCGGTCCACGATGCTCTCTCCCTGCGGCGTCCAGTTCTCCCCGAATTGCTGGCCGAGTTTGACCCCGATTACACCTATCTGGCCCACGTTGGATGTGGATGGGCGATGGCAAGGTTGCCCTGGCGACGAGGTCCCATACTGAAAGCACTCGATCCGCTCCTTCGCTGGCTTGCATTCGACGGGATGGGTTTTCACGACACGTACTTCAAGCCACGTCGCGTCCTGTCGCTCTGGCGCAGAGTCGGCAGTGGCTATGCAGCGCGCGCGTATGACCAGGGGGTGGGACGCGCGCTATGGTTCACCTGCGGCGGCTCCGTTGAAGATGCCGTTCGTACAATCCAGCGATTTCCCTTAACCCGACAGCGCGATCTTTGGGCAGGTCTAGGTCTCGCCATGGCCTATGCCGGCTGCGGTGGCCGATCTGATTTCAGGATCGCCCTTGCTGCGGCAGAGCTCAACAGGTGCCATTTCGCGCAAGGGATCGCATTCGCCTGCGAAGCGCGCGCGCGCGCCGGGGTACCACCTCCGGCGGCCAACCTCGCCGCGATGACAGTCTGCGAAATGTCGGCGCTCGAGCTGTCCGAGCGGGTTCGGGTATCCCGAGAGGATCTCTCCCGTGGCGATCGCGATATTCCTGACTATGAGGTCTGGCGAAGCCGGACATCTTCGTCGCTGACCGTCAGTCGACTGGAGGCCGCCGAATGAAAAGCCTTCTACTACGACACGCAGCAAAGATCGCGACTGTGTCGATGGCCGTGGCGCTCTATCTGGTAGCGTCTCCAAGTCACCTGACGGCAGAAGCGTCTGCTGATCTGGCGGCACCGCTGAGATTGTCGCCGACCTATCTCGAGCCAGCAGACACGGGACGACCTTACCGCACAATTCGCGATGTCAATCCTTCGCTCAGGCGCATCGAAGCCTGGATCTCGTCAGTAGGTGCCGGCATCGCGCTTGCAGATGTGCAGGGAACAGGATTGCCGGATGACATATGCCTTGTCGATCCTCGCAACGACAGTGTTACGTTGATGCCGGCTCCGCAAACTGGCGATCGCTTCGCGCCATTTGCCCTTGAGCCTCCGGATAGAGGCTTCGATCGCCGGACAATCGCCCCGATGGGCTGTCTTCCGGCGGATGCCAACGAGGACGGCCGGATGGACCTGATAGTCTACTACTGGGGCAGAACGCCGTTGATCTTCCTCCGCAATGAACGTCCGGATTTCGACGCCTCAGGGTTCACGCCCGTCGAGATTACTGATGCTCCGGAGATATGGAACACCAATTCCGCAGTCCTCGCCGACGTTGATGGCGACGGTCATCCAGACCTTGTTTTCGGGAATTACTTTCGCGACGGCGATCGGGTGCTCGATGCCCGGTCGGACAAGCCGGTTGCAATGCAGCACTCAATGTCACGTGCGGAAAACGGTGGCAGAAACCGGCTGTTTCTCTGGTGGGATGCGACCAAGACGTCCGTTATCTACCACGACGCAAGCGCCGCCTTCACCGACGAGATGGCGGACGGCTGGACATTGGCACTTGCCGCACGCGATCTGGATGACTCATCGCTTTCAGGCGACATGCAGAAATATCGCGGCCTGCCGGAGATCTATGTAGCCAACGATTTCGGCAGTGACCGGCTTCTTCTCAACCGGTCAACTCGTGGCACACCGCATTTCAAGCTGGCCAAAGGAACAAGAACTCTTGGCGTTCCACGCTCCAAAGTGCTCGGTCAGGATTCATTCAAAGGGATGGGCGCTGATTTTGGAGATCTGGTCGGCGACGGCCGGCCGGCGCTTGCCGTGAGCAACATTTCATCCCCATACGCGCTTCTTGAGAGCAACCTCCTGTTCGTAAACGATGGCGACGACACCGCATGGTCCAGAGATGTCGCGCCTTACATCGACCGGAGCTCAGAATACGGGACCTGGACCAGTGGCTGGGGGTGGGACATCAAGTTTGCGGATCTGCTGAATTCGGGACGTCCGGCTATCCTTCAGGCAATTGGCTTCGTCAAGGGGGCAACCAACCGATGGCCCGAGCTTCAGGAACTTGCCATGGGCAATGACGAGCTTCTGCAGTTTCCCGCCGCATGGCCTCGTTTTTCCGATGGGGATGAACTGTCCGGAGGAGATCATGATCGTCTCTTCCTGCCAACGGTCGACGGGAAGTATTCGGACGTATGGATGTCTCTCGGGCTGGACTCTGAAACTGTATCGCGCGGAATAGCGACCGGCGACGTCTACGGCGACGGTCGGCTCTCCGTCGCTATTGCGCGGCAATGGAGCCCGTCTGTTTTCCTGAGAAACCTTTCGAAGGATGCCGGACAATCGATCGTGGTCGACCTAAGGGTGCCAGGATTGCCAGAATTGCCAGGGGCCACAAGACCGGCGATTGGCGCGGAAGCGCGCGTCGTCCTTCCAGGTGGCCGTATTGTCACCTCGATTGTGGACGGTGGATCCGGTCATGCCGGAAAGCGTGCACCTGAAATCCACCTCGGCCTCGGCAAGGTGGCCCCCGATGCACAATTCGATGTGCAGTTCAAATGGCGCAACGCCGATGGCCAGCAGACAATGACGATGAGGCTGACGCCCGGGCGGCATCGTCTGATCCTGGGCGATACGCTGGCAGTTGCTTCACAGCTTAACTCCCGGAACAGGGGTGGTGGTTGATGTCAATCGAAACAACGTCACTTACTGGCCGCCGCGTTGACCGCTTTGAAGCTGTTGCGGAACGCTGGTATTCAGAGAAGCGTCTGGGCGGTCTATCCCGCTTCGCGTTCGCCATCACTGTCCTGAACGTTGTCGGCCACGCGTTTCTCGGGTTCGAGCAGTCGTGGATAACGCCCTTTGTCTCAGTTGGGACTACCTATTCAGTAGATCTGATCGGCGAGACACTGGAAGCGCGCGCTGCCGGCCGCAAACCGCGCTATGCAGGCGAGTTTCTAAATCTGGTCAGGTTTCTGCTGCCAGCCCACATCAGCGGACTTGCAGTTGGTATGCTCTTGTATGCCGCGGACAATCTGGCCGCCGTTGCTTTCGCCGCCAGCGTTGCGATGGCTTCAAAGTATGTATTTCGGGTCACTTTGGGGCAAGGCAGAGACGGCAGACCCGTCCTGAGACATTTTCTCAACCCCTCAAATTTCGGCATCACGGTAACGCTGCTGCTATTCCCCACGGTAGGAATTGCGCCTCCCTACCAGTTCTCCGAGAACACGTGGGGTTCCGTGGACTGGCTTCTGCCGCTTGTTATCGTTGGAACCGGAAGCTACCTCAATAGGAAAGCGACAGGCAGGATTCCGCTGATCCTCACCTGGGTTGGGGCTTTCGCTGCGCAGGCGATCATTCGTGCCGCCATAAACGGAACACCGATCACATCCGGTCTTGTGCCAATGACCGGCTTTGCCTTCATATTGTTCACCTTTTACATGATCACCGATCCGGCGACGACGCCTGCCAGAACGAGCGGCCAGGTTGCCTTCGCTGCTGCGGTCGCACTTGCTTACGCTGTCCTCATGGAAGTCCACACGGTTTTTGGGCTGTTCTATGCTCTCACCGCAGTGACAGCAGGGCGCGGAGCGTTGCTTGCAGTTGCCAATGTTGCGCGCAAGGCGCGGTCGCCTGGGCAAACCCGAGGGTCCGCTGCCCTCTCTCCAGGTGAGTGATGAACCCGCAAACCAGGATAGCCATCTGCTCTCTGTCATGCCGGTTTCCCGATGCGGCAAGCCCAGCCGAGTTGTGGCAAAATGCCATGGAGGGGCGCCGATCTTTTCGAGCCATCCCGAAACAGCGGCTGGACCTCGATCAGTACGCGGAATGCATTCTCGGCGAAGCGGACTCAATTGTGGCGGTGAAGGCAGGGCTTCTTACAGGCTGGGAATTTGACCGCGCCCGGTTTCGCGTTCCGCTGACAACCTTTGAAGCGACCGACCTGGCCCATTGGCTCGCGCTTGAACTTGCCGCTGATGCGATCAGCAAAGCGGGCCTCGACAGACTGGACCGCAGCCGGACGGCCGTGATCGTTGCAAACACGCTGACGGGCGAATTCAGCCGGGCCGCGATGCTCAGGCACCGGCTGCCCTTCCTTGATACCATGCTGGCAAATGCCGTCGAGGCCGAGGGCCTCGAGTCGACTGTTGGAGCGAGGCTTCGGCAGGCTTTTGGTCGGGAGATCCGTGGAAGATTCCCGGCGCCAAACGAGGACAGCCTGGCCGGTGGACTGGCGAACACCATAGCAGGCAGAATTGCCAACCATTTTGATTTGCGCGGCGGCGCATACACTGTCGACGGAGCATGTGCATCTTCACTGGTTGCGGTGGCTGACGCAGCCAATCTGCTGGCGTCTCATCAGGCCGATGCGGTGGTTGTTGGCGGTGTTGATCTCAGCATTGATCCATTCGAGCTAGTTGGATTCTCTCGAAACGGTGCGCTTGCCCAAGGCGATATGCGGGTCTTCGATGTCAACTCGAGAGGCTTCTGGCCGGGAGAGGGAGGAGCGTTCGCCGTAATTGTGCGGGACGGTGACGCAGGCCGCGCCGGTCTCGACCGGCTGGCCGTGCTCCGCGGCTGGGGAATGTCAACCGATGGAGCAGGGGGTTTGACCAGGCCATCCAGCACAGGTCAACTTCTTGCATACAGGAGGGCCTACGAAGGCGCCGACGCGGATCCGGCGGATCTGGCCTTCGTAGAAGCCCACGGCACCGGGACTGCTGTAGGCGACCCAACCGAAATACAAGCTCTGGCTTCGTTGCGTGGCGCGACAACGAATCCGCTCCTGATTGGATCAATCAAGGCAAACATAGGCCACACTAAGGCCGCGGCCGGCTTTGCGGGCCTCGCAAAGGCGATCGAGGCTTTGCGTCAGGGTGTCCTGCCGCCTCATGTCGGGTGCCGCGATCCGCATCCGGCCTTTGCGGAAACAGAAAACAGAGTTCAGCCCTCCCTCATTCCAAAACGGATTGACGGGAGTCTCGCCGGCATCTCGAGTTTCGGGTTCGGCGGTATAAATGCGCACATCGTCATCGAGCAGGTCGGCAAGCCCAGGAGGACATCGGTATCGCTGCGCGCCCCCAGCGCCTTTGACACGGAGCTGTTCCTATTTTCGGGCGATAAGCAGGACGAAGTTGCGCGCGATCTGGACGTCCTGCTGGCGAGAGCATCGTCGATCTCGACCTCCGAACTTTCCGACGCTGCGGCAGCCGTCTGTCGGCGACAGTCCGGCGGGAGCATCAATGTTGGCATTGTGGCCTCAGATGCCGGAGAGCTTGTTGGTCGGCTATCTCATGCCAGATCCGTGCTCGAGAACGGGAGATCAGTGTTCTTGCGGGAAGTGGGTGTGTTCGTGGGGGTTGGCGGCGTCCGTCCTCGGATAGGCTACATCTTTCCCGGGCAGGGTGCGCCTTCGCACACGGATGGAGGACTCTGGGCGCGCTGCTTTGGCGCTGCCGATAAGTTCCGCCGCCTGCTGCCAAAGGATCAGCAGCACAAGAGCACTGCGACCGAGGTCGCGCAGCCCACAATAGTTGCCGCCAGCATGGCGGGACTTTCAGTTCTCGACAGCCTTGGCATTAACGCCGGGACGGCAATTGGCCACAGTCTCGGCGAGATTTCCGCGCTTTCGTGGGGCGGCGCGCTTACCAGAAATGATGCGATTGCGCTTTCCGCGAAGCGCGGCGCGATCATGGCCCGCCATGCTGTGCCTGGCGGCTGCATGCTGCGCGTCGCACTGTCTTCGCCAGACGCCGAGGTAATCGCTGCGTCGGTCGGTGATGTGACGGTGGCGTGCGAGAACGGTCGCGCAGAAACCGTGCTGTCCGGCCCATCGCGATCGATTGAGCGCCTTGTTTCGCTTCTTGACCACGCGTCTGTCGATCATACGCGGCTTGCGACATCGCATGCGTTCCATAGCGCGGACATGGCGCCGGCCGTCGATCCGTTTCGAAAGGCACTTGAGAGTGTTGCTCTTGGCACCTGTCAAAAGCTCGTTCTTTCAACCGTTACGGGCGTTCCGATTGATGAAACAGTTGACCTGCGCACGCTTTTGGCAAGCCAGCTTGTCGACAGAGTGCGCTTTGAGGCGGCGCTGGTAAACGCGCAACAACATGCGGACATTTTTGTAGAAGTAGGCCCGGGTCACGGCCTTGCCGCACTGGCCGAACTGTCAGGTGTGCCGGCCTTGCCCATTGACGCCTTCGGGGCGTCGGTCGCGCCACTGCTTCGGACCCTTGGCGAGCTTCACGCCAGGGGGCATCAGATTGACGCGACGCCGCTCTTTGCCCAGCGTGCCATACGGCGCTTTGAAACCTCTATCCCATCGTTTCTGACCAGTCCATGCGGCTCAAGGGACACCGGCAGGACGCAAGTTCCATCCCTGAGTTCAATTCCGCCGGTAGATTCGAAAGCGAACAACCAAGTCGCGGATGACGCGCCATCGACGGTGATTGCCGAGACGGGAATTGCCGACAGTCTTGGGGCCATTCTGTCATTAATTTCAGCCCAGACAGGCCTTCCCCAGGAATCAATCGGCCCCGACGACAGGTTTCTGGACAGTCTGCATCTGAACTCATTGTCCGTGTCACGGATCGTGATTGCTGCGGCCAGAGCTGTCGGTGCCCGATCTCCGAAGGCGCCTACCGAGTTCGCAAATGCGACGCCGCGCATCCTGGCCAGCGCGCTAGACGAACTGCGCGAGTTCAGTCAGGCAAAAGGTGATCCTGATCGTGTTGCAGGGGTCCGCCCGTGGGTGGACACATATTCGATGCGCTGGGTTGATGTGACGCCGTCCACTCTGGTCTCCGAACCCGTGATCTGGTCAACTATTGCGGTTTCGGAGGAGCAGGATCTGTCTGCGCTGCCCGATACACGCGATGGCTGGCTCCTGCGGCTGCATCGCCCATTCTCCCGGGCGACTGCGGAGTCATTGATTGCCCTCGCTGCCGAGGCTGCCCGTCGTGGCGTCCGGAATCTGGGCATCGTTCATAGCGCAGCACCCATATCGGCCTTCGCGCGATCACTGGCACTCGAAAATGCATTCCAGACGGTTCGTGTTCTGGGCGTGGCCGAAGGCGACAACCACAAGGCATTTGACAATGCACTTCAGGCGCGATCGGGACGATACACCGAACTCCGGTCTGACAGGGAAGGGTCGCTGAAGTCGCCGGTGTTCGTTCCAGTCTCCCTATCAGGCGATGCTTCAGGTTCAGCCGTTGGTGCCGGCGATGTCGTGGTGGTCATCGGTGGAGGCCGCGGCATTACAGCGGAATGCGCTCTGGAGCTGGGCAGAAAGGGCGCGGCGCTGATACTCGTGGGACGGTCGTCTGCAGAGAGTAAAGAAGTTTCCGAGACGCTGGAACGGGCTGCGAAGCTGGAGGTTCGCTGTGCATATGTCTGTGCCGACGCGTGCGACGCTTCGCAGCTGGAATCCCGACTTGCCCCTGCAATCCGTGCAATCGGGAAACCGACGGTGCTTGTCCACGCCGCCGCGGTTAACGAACCGATGCAGATCGCGAAAGTCGACGCGTTCACTGCGCGTCGCTGCCTTGCGACCAAGCTGGATGCGTTCACAAATGCGATCTCATTGTGTGGCCCATCGCTGCGAACGGTTCTCACTTTCGGCTCCCTGATAGGTCGCATCGGACTTGAGGGCGAAGCGCACTACGCGCTTGCGAACGAGGCACTCTCGGATGCTGCCATGACATGGGCACAGGCGGCGGCGGGTCGCTCTGCATTGGCGCTGGAATGGTCGATCTGGGGCGGGATCGGCATGGGCGAGCGGCTCGGGACTATCGAACGCCTTATGGCCCAGGGGGTCGATCCCATTTCTGTCGACGATGCACTCGCCAAATTCGATCGACTTATCCAGACAGGAGCTGAAGGTACGGTCGCCGTGACGAGCCGCTTCGGGCAGCCGCGTGACCTCGATCTGGGTCCAGCCGATCTGCCTTCCTTGCGTTACGTGGATCGTCCGCTCCTTCATTATCCGAACAAGGAAATCGTCCTGGAGACAGATATTTCGAGGGGCCGCGACCGCTATATAGACGATCATGTCATAGCGGGTCAGGCGATACTGCCAGGCGTCATGGCTCTGGAAGCAATGGCGCAAGCCGCGTCGTGTCTGTGCGATGGCGATGTCATCACCTCGATAGAGGATGCTTCTTTTGAGCGCGCAGTGCAGCTGGACATGAGGCAGACGCCGCTTCGCCTGGCGGCATTACGCCATGAGGGTCGTATCGAGGTAACCCTGTCTGCGGGCGCAGACGACTTCAGCGCGCCGGCGGCGCGAGCCGTTTTCAGGCATCTACCCAGGCGACCCGACAGTTTAGCAGCGAGCACTCGCCCGCACCTGGACGGGCAGGGGTTTGATGCGAAATCGCTATACGGCCAGCTGTTCTTTAATGAAGGCCGATTCCGACGGATTGACCGGTTCCTGACGCTGAGTTCACGCCACGTGGTGGCAACTCTTTTGCCCGAGGCGGGGAGTGGGTGGTTTGGCGCCTACGAATCAAGACGACTGATACTTGGAGATCCGGGTGCCGCGGACGCCTGCCTGCACGCGTTGCAGGTGACGATCCCGCACAAACGCGTGTTGCCGGTCTCGGTTGAACGTGTTGACCTGATGGACGGCGGTCCGCCGGCTCTCGTTCGTGCTGTCGAACGCGAGGTGCGATCCGGCAACTATATTTTCGACATCGAAGTTGAGGATAGCGAAGGCCGCTGTGTCCAACGCTGGACCCGCGCGGCTTTCCGGTCGATTGGCAAAGTGGATATTGCCAGCGCGCTCAGGAGTGAGTTCTGGTTAAGGGCGCCTTTCGTGGAGCGTTCGGCCAGGGAAGCGTTCGATGACGACAGCATCAAGGTCGCAATAATCAACGACGATCTGAACACACGCGAAACTCGGCGCGTTTCTGCCTTCGCCATCCTTGGGATCACAGACAGCATAGAACGCCGTTCAGACGGGCGGCCAATGCTGAGGAATGGCGAGGGATTTATCACTCTCGCACACCGGGAAGGGATGACACTCGCCCTGTCGGCGGACAACCACATGGGCTGCGATCTGGAGACTAGTGACGCAAGCGGGGAACAATACCGGTTTGCAGCGATCGAAGCGTGTCGGAAGGTGGGACGCCAAGCCATAATTCGTCCGACAGAGGAACTCCGCCGAGGGGAACCCTTCCAAGTTGATGGCGTCGACCTTCTGCTCGTGGACCTTCCCGACCAGGCAAGCGGGAAAACGATCGCTCTAAGCTCGATCCGGAGGATTCAGGCATGAATGAGCAGATTGGCCGAACCGGGCATGTCTCGCCCGCAGGGAAGCCTTTTGTCTATCGACATGTGGTCTCGTTCGAGGAGACCAATGTCGTCGGAAACGTCTATTTCGCGCGTCATGTTGCCTGGCAAGGCCGCTGTCGGGAAATGTTCCTTGCCCAGCACGCGCCGTCGGTAATCGATGAAATACATAGCGGGCTAAGATTGGTGACGATCAACGTCAGCTGTCAGTACTTTGAGGAAATCTATGCGCTGGATGAAATAGAAATCGCCATGCATTTGTCGTATCTGCGTCAGCATAGGATAGGTCTGGATTTCGAGTACTCGAAATTGGTGACTGATCGAAGAATCCCTGTTGCACGAGGGTTTCAGGAGATTGGCTGCATGCGCAAAGGTCAGGATGGCTTGTCGCCGATCGCCCCTCCAAAATCGCTTGCAGACGCGTTGGGTCAATTCGCAATACGGGCCTGAAGCCAAAAAAATATCCCAAGTGGACCTATCGGCATTTGATCCCGAGCGCTGACAGGATCTGAGTCGCCTGCTGTGCTTCGCGGATGGCCACGCGACAGTCACGATATGGCGCCGAAAGTCCTGCAGCCGCATGTGACACGCCTGATCGAAAGAGACCTGAAAATCAGGCGATAGGTGGTGAGCAGATTGCTCGCGCTCGTCCATTCGTGCGGAATTGTGTTCGCGTCCAACCCTACGAAATCGAGTGGTGATTGCGTCGCTAGACAGCCGTGATCCTTTTGTCTGTCTGCATCGACAGGCCCAACATCCCTGTCATCTATAACGTATAACGCACCTCACCGCAGGAGATCTAGGCGATGCCGCAAAGTGCTGAACATACTTTCTCTTGTCCGGTCTGCAGCCATTCAAATGAGGAATACACAAAATATTGCAATAACTGCGGCTCGGAGATAGTCATCCGTTGCCAAATATGCGCCAACAGAGTTAGATCTACAGATATAAGATGTGAAAACTGCGACTTTGACATTCCATCAACGAGATATGTTAAGTACCTAACGCCAGATATGATACCTGAGAAGGTGACGTCACGCGTAATAGAGCGCCTAAATTCCCATAGCGATCCAGAATTATTGTGGAGTGAGGTAGAATTACTCGGAGAGGACGATACCGGGAGAGATCTGGCACGAGGATTGCTCGCTCGAAAAGCCGATTTTGGCGGTGCTTTCACGAGCCTGTCGGCTGTATGGGAAGCTCCCGGCATCGGGCCGGCCCGCTTTACCGAGCTGGTGATCGCCTTGGGAGTCGATACGATTCCTCATACGCCGACGCTGTCGCAGGGCGACACGCAACCGGCGCATCCACGTGATTCCGCGAGCGCAACTGAGTTGGAGTTCAGCTATGAGGTTATGAAAGAAGGACTCGGCCCCACCGCAGGCACCATCATCGCCCGCGCTTGCAGCCGTTGCGCATCCTTCGCCCCTGGCTTTAACTCAGAGCTTGGGGTCTGGGAAGCACAGGTCGAAATAACTGGACTGGTATTGGACGGTGAGGACGACAATGTAGCTGTCTCGATCCAGATGGATGAGAGGATGCAGCCATATGATTGGCTGCAGCCGCTAGATAAGGCGGTCCCTCAATTCCAGTTCCCAGCCAAGATGCAGCTGAACAACAGCATGATTATAAAAGCAAAGATCAAAGCGACAGGAGAAGTGATCTCTTTGGTCTCCAGAGATGTTCCCTGTCAGGCCGGACGCATAGTGGATTGGCCACCTTACGGCGTGCGACTGCATTCGCAGCGTGAAATCAATTACGTCGATGCGTCACAACCGCTCGGTCCGCCCCTCCTGAAGATAGGAGATGCAACGACATACCTTACTGGCCCGGCCTACTTCTTTTTGCATCGTCCGGATATCATGAAGTACGAATACATACCAGGGGATGGACCACGCGACCTGCCCGCCGTTCGCCTCGAGTGGGCTGCCATGCCCGTGGATTTGCCAACGACTGATATGTTCCACCATTACCATGTGTACCGGTCGCCGAATCCGGATTTTGGGGAAGGCGGTTGGGCCAATGTGAGCGGCGCCATTTTTGAAAATGAGTGGGTCGATCCAAATCCACCGTCCGGTCCGCTACATTATCGCGTTGTATGTGTCACGAAAACGATATTCGGAGATAATTACGAGGCGCCTCCTGGTCAGATAAAACGAGTGGAGCCCGGTATTTCACTGTTCAGGGTGTAGGTAAGAAACGTGTTTAAGAGTGGGAGCGAGGAAACAGCAGGTAGAATCCGAGCATTTTATGATCGCTTTGGTATCACAAGGGTGGGGAATACCACGGGGTTAGACATACTGGGTATCCCGACTGTTATGGTCTTTAGACCCAACTCCCGTTCTTCCGACGTGTCGCAGGGCAAGGGAATCAGTCTGGCTGCTGCCGAAGTTTCCGGGCTAATGGAGGCCGTTGAATCTTGGCACGCAGAGCACATTCGCCTGCCACTTCGGCATGCGACCTTCCAAGAAATGGCTGCGACAGCGAACGTAGTCCCGCTGGACGCCCTGCCCAGGATGTCTGACGGGGATGTTGCGCCTAATGCAAAGATCCTCTGGTGCGCCGGATCCGAGTTAACAACCGGCCGAGAGGTTTGGGTGCCCTACGAGACCGTCACAAGTGACGCGTGTCAATCAAGCTGCGTCGGAAAGAGTATATTTCCAGTTACAACAAACGGACTCGGCGCAGGGAATACGAAGGAACAGGCAATATTACATGGACTCTACGAAGTGATCGAGCGCGATGCGATTTCCTTAAATAGAGAGCGCTGCGTCATGCGGCCGACGCATCGTGAAATTGACGTCCGGACAGTTGTTGATGGTACAGCCAGAAGGCTTGTAGATCAAATCGTGCGAGTCGGTCAGATTCGCCTTTGGGACATTTCCAGCGAGATTCCGATCCCGGTTGTGCGATGTGAGATTGCTGCACCGCATCCGGGTATACATTACGTACCTCCCGCCGAGGGTTTCGGCTGCCACTCGCGAAGAGAGATTGCGCTTCGCCGCGCTATCCTGGAGGCGGCGCAAAGCCGCCTAACCCATATAGCTGGAGCACGGGAAGATCGTCCTCGAAATTGCTATCGCCCGCCGATAGCAACAAATGCGCTGAAGGATAATAGGGAAAGCGGAACACTGGACTGCCGCAAATTGTATCACAAGTGTCACTCAGGACGGCGAGCTGAATTGGTCAGTGTTTCTCGAACCTTGAGGCAACTGGGTTTCGGTTTGCCTGTGGTGGTAGACCTGCGGCAGGCCGAATTCGATATCCCGGTGGTTCGGGTTATCGTGCCCGGGCTGGAAGGCCCGACCCATGAGTTCGAAGGGAGTTCACGTCATTTGATGGCTGTAAATCCGAGGCGTGTGGAGCGGGCGCGGTGGGTGGAGTCATGACAACCATCGTCTTCAGCGGTCCGACGATATCCGTCGAAGAGATACGCACCTACCTGCCGAACGCGATTTGCCTGCCCCCAGCTTCGCAAGGTGATATCCTCCGGGCCTGTGCGCAGAACCCCAGAACCATCTGTCTGATTGACGGATATTTCGGCTGCGTACCGTCTGTTTGGCACAAGGAAATCCTCTGGGCGATGGAGGCGGGAATCCACATGGTCGGGGCAGCCAGTATGGGCGCGCTTAGGGCCGCAGAATTGGCGGCGTTCGGAATGGTCGGCATTGGTGCCATATACGACGAATTTCGCAGTGGACGGCTTACCGATGACGACGAGGTTGCAATATTGCATGGCCCCTCAGATCTTCAATTCATGCCGGTCACTGATGCATTGGTAAATATCCGCTCCACCGTAGCAAGAGCCAAATCAGAGGGATTAATATCCGAGAGAGAAGCCAAGCGAATTGTGTCCGCTGCCAAGTCGATCCATTTTTCTGATCGAAAGTACGAGAATATACTGTCTAGCGCGTTCGAGGCTGAGCGAGCCGCAGACCTGTTTGCAGCTCTGAAGAAGGTCAAGGTCGATCAGAAGAGGCGGGATGCGATCCATGCTATCAAGTACCTAAGGGAAGTAGATCATAGTCAAAGATACGTGGCAAAGTACGTTACAAACAGGACCGTATACCTAGAAGAAATGCTGGCGGAGGCGGGCGCTCTATACTATGACCGATCGAGCGGTGCAATGGTTCCAATCTCCAATGACCAGATACTTGACGAGATAAAATTGCAGAATGGCACTTTTTCAATGGCACTCAAAGACGCTCGTTTAAGGAAATTTGGTGCACAATACGCCGCGAAAAATGGCTATCAGCAACAGGTCGAAGGTCGCGTCGAGGAAGTACGACGTCGATACTTTCAAGCGAAGGGTGTGACCAATCCCCGGTTGGAAAGCCTGTGGCTTCGGAGGCAGTGCCTGTCGGAAAGTACATTCAGTGGGCTGATGCTGGATACTGCATTGGCGATTCAGGCTTGGGCACTTGTCGGCGATCAGTCGGCTGCAATGATCTTTGAGCAAGTGAAGCTCGACGGTCTGTTCGATACCTTCGTAAATAGAGCAATTCGAAAATCAACTGCGCTGAAGAGAGCCGCCACCGCAGTCAAAACTGAAGAAGCAATGTCGTGGTACTGTCAGAAACATGGGCTTTCAGATGAAGGGCGCCTGAGATCGTTTATGGCTTCCAACGGCTTCTTGTCAAAAGAGGACCTCTTTCGCATCGTTGTCGATGAATACGCCTATATGAAAAGTCGTGCACTGCGCGGAATATGTCCCATCAAGGATGAGGTTACCGAGGAGGCGGGGTAGATGAAAGCGGCCTACGTATTTTTATGGACACTAACTGGAACCCAAGAGCAATTCGATGAATTGATACCGGATCTGATAAATTGGCTGAAAAAACTCGAGGAAGATGATCACCTTCTGGCCTGTGGGTCTTGGAAAGATAGCAGCGGCGGCTTGACGCTTATTAATGCAGATGATCTGGAGACCGCCAGGAAGCTGCACCAGGGCAATCCGTTAAATCCAATTGGTAATGTTGTGGAATACGAGTGGGATGTTTACTATGCAAATCTGAGTACTTCGGCTGATTTCAAACTCATTTGAGTGACCGAATGATTCGGCTGCTTGCTACAATATCGTTGTATGCGTTGGTTGTCAGGATATCGCCTAGATTCGGCGGAACGGCGGTCGGACGGTATGTCATCACAACGCTAGCTCGCCAATGTGCTGCCGATAGTCCCGCTGTGATTAAGATAGCGCAACTTATTAGCGGTAGGGCACAGTTTTCTGATCGGTATTTCTGCGAAGGGCTCCTGAAGTTACAAGCTGACGTGAGTCCGAACTGTTGGTTCCGAGGCGAAGTCGATGAGACTTGGTTCGCAAAAATTGATCAACGCGCCTTGGCTTCAGGGTCCGTTGGGTCGGTTTTTCGCGCGACTCTTTTGAGCGGCGCGCCAGTCGTTATCAAGGTTAAAGATCTGCATCGAGAGGAAAAGCATCTCAAATCCGCGAGGACGTTTCGATCGATATCGACTTTAGCGAACCGGATCATGTCTGTTTGGAACATTCCGGCTTTGGATTGGATAAATGCACTGACGCCGGTCTTTCGCGGCCAGTTCGATTTCGATAGCGAGCGCGCGAATGCCTTGCAATTTGCGGAAGCATTTCGACGCGTAGACGGCGTCGTCATACCAAGATGCTATGCTCAGCACAGCAATCCTGTTGCGTTGGTGTACGAGAGGATCGAAGAACTGGCGGTAATATCCGAGGAACTGAACGGAACTCAAAGAGGCACGAGGGCGGCGGACATATTGTTGAAAGCTTACTTCAAAATGGTATTTATCGACGGATTAATTCACTGCGATCTGCACGCGGGGAACGTTTATCTGAACGCGAAGGGAGACGTTGTTATATTGGATTATGGATACGTCGAGAGGATCACAGATCGAGTCAAGGTAAAATTTCGAAAATTCTTTGGTGCAATCGTCAGTGGCAACAGTAATTTGTGTGCAGCTTTGATAGTGGATATGGCGACGTCGCGGGCAAAAAGGTACAAAGAATTTGAGTTCTTTACTGCCATTGGCGATCTCGTCGAACAATTTCATGGGCGTCGAGCAGGAGACGTCGATGTTGGAAAGTTTATAATGGCCGTTTTTGTGACTTGTGCCCGGAGCGGTGTTCGGGTGGAGTCTTGGTTTGCTAACATCTTGGTGAGCCTGGCATTTCTGCAGGGGACGTTAGTGAAACTGGATTCTAGCCTTGATTTTCAGCTAGAGGCGAAAAGGCTGCTACACACTTTGGAAGAGGGCGCCATTGGCCTTTGATCGTGCTTCATTTGTGTGTGCAGAATCGTGTTTTGTGTCCAACCCATACCGCCGAGCCCAAAACCCTGTCCCGAACCGTTGGCGGCCTGCGCGATACAGGCTGACACGTTCTGTGAGGTAATGTTGATATGAAACTCGCGCCCTGTGTTCAAGCAGTGCGAGTCGGTTCGGACGTGCGTCGAGCATCATAGCCATTTCTTCTGCCATGCGGATAGCAGACCAAAGTCCGCGCCCTGCCAACGGGTCAAAGCTCGCTTGGGCATCGCCCAATCTGAGGGTGTTGTGAGCGACGTTGAGAGGCAGCCAACGACAACGTACGGGAAATGTATGAAACGAGACCGGCTCGTTCAGCTTACTGGCCAGGCGCGCAATACCGGTGGTCGCATCCAGCACTCTCGAGGCCAGGGAGTGCGGAGTTGACCCAATTAAGGCCTCCGCGTCAGTAATCACTCCGAGACAAGCACGATTGCCAGGGCCGACGATCCCATATGCCCATCCGTCCGCGGCAGCTTCAATAAGCAGGCGGGCGTCGAGCGGCTCACCGCCCGCGTCTACCCTTCCATACATAACGAGCGCGATAAGCCTGTCGTCGTATTCTGACTCGGACTTCAGACCAGAACGGCTGTTAACGGCTCCCGTCGCCAGGATCCTCCACTTGCCGTCGTGTTGTTCCGGAGTGAGCGCCGCGTCATTATCCGACGAGACTGTCGGATCTTTGTCCGAAGCCAATGCGATGCCCGCCTTGGCGACGTGGTATTGAAGCAGAGTTTCAAGGCCGGGGCGATCCACCGCCCATGCCGAGCCGTATGGTCCAGTCAGATAGTCATGGCAGTGTGCGTCACAGGTGTCCCACCGAGAACAACTGCCAGGACATGGTCTGGCAACGGCGTGGATTTCGTCGATGGAAAGGCCCAGCCTGAGCAGAACAGGAAGTGCGGAAGCCCCCAGAACATCGATGCGGGGCTGGTACGGACGGCGTCTGGGCGGAGTTATGAGTTTAATCTTCCATTCGCGTCGGGCCAGCGCGATGGCTGCCACCAAAGCAGCAGGCCCGTTGCCGATAATGTCCGCACTACTTGCGCGGCGGACGGCAAAGCTCATTGGCCAAACCTCATTTTGCGCACTGCGATTCGATCGGCCTCGTCAGCGAAACCCGCCCCTTGTGCCCGTAAATCCGCTGCCGAGGCGCTGGCCGGCGCAGAAGCGGGAGCGACACCACCAGCATCAGCAATGACAATCTTGTCTTTGGTGCCGGGATGAGTTTCCACGTAGATGACCGGCGGAATATGATCGTCTCCTCCGACGCCGGGGTAAGCCTCGACCACCCCCATATTGCCGAACTCTTGGATCAGATGTTCTCCCCAGTCCTGGCCAGGGCTATTGAGTGGCGCAAACCAGCTCCTCCTCTGGTTAAACGCGTTTAGACGTTCCTCCTTCGGGAGGGACAGGTTCGTAACTTTTAGGTAGTTTTCATGGGCGAGCACATGGTTGGGAACGCGTGAGGGCCAGAAGCTTGGTGCGTCGAATGCTAGGCTGTCCTCATACCCTGCCAAGCAGCCGCCCGTATCTATCTGCCACGGGAGCAGCATCCATCTGGTCAAGGAGCCTGGGAATTGGCCGTGTAAAGGTCCGGTCGAACCCAACGCAGTGTCCACGTCGAGATGCGAGCCGTAGTCGAATTCCCCCTGGGTTGCGCGCGCGATACGGAATGACTTCGAATAGATCGACAGATGGCGCATTGGCCATGTCAGCTCGATTCCCGGATGAAATGCGTCGGCGGCACAGAAATCCAGCATTGCACGGTCGAGCGTATCCGGCTGATCGTCGAGCTCATAGCGGTCGATTGTGGAGGGCGGCGAGGGGCGCTTGCCCCAATCGGCGATGAAATTGCCTTCGCTCCAGGACTTCATTGAACGCAAACGCTCGCCGCCTAGAGCAAGGTTTCGGTATGGATCGTCTTCGGGCGATGTACCATAGGAGTCGCCGTAGAGCCATGGCCAAGCAGCTGGATCGGAAGCATGAGCAGTCTGTTCACGAAAGATCTTGAAGATCGCCATCCGTAGCGGTTTGTACACATCGACCGGGGTGCCGCCATGGAGCTGATTGATCTGGTCGATCCTGTCCTTGTCAAGGAAATCGAAAGGTGCATTGTGCCCAAAAACTGCTGCGAAGGCCTTGTTGACCCACTGCAGTCCGCTCATTCGGGCGAGCATCGGGTAGACGTCCTCCGTGAACGAGATAGCGGGATTTCGGGGAAGCCACCCTGCATCTATGTAGAGATCGATCAGCAAGTCATAGAGCGTTCGCCAGGATTTGATATCGGGGGCATAATTCGGGGGGGCGGAGGCGATCCATGCTCCCTCTGTTGGGATGTCGATGTCGTCGATGCGCACTATTGCGTCGATGGGCCCGTCAGCTATGTCGTCATGCCAGTCTTCAGCATTGCCGAAAGCATCGGAGTCCGAGTCGACATAGGGTGGGGCACCGCTGGGTGAACTGGAAACGCCGCGACCACCAAGAAATAGCAGACGCCCCTCCGCTGTTGTTCGGAGCTCTCCAAGGTTTACCGGCTGTTCTTTGAAAGAGCCCGTATCAAACCGGTGTATTTCCGTTCCGCCCTGACTGCGGCCAGATATCCACCGGCTGCCAGGATCGATCACCAGCTTACGGCGTTCGGAAGGATCGAGGATCTTGGGATTTCGGCGTTCGACGATGGTACTCTTGAGCGTATCCAGATCCATCGCGTGTCTAAATTTGAACCACGCGGCCTTCGCGTTCGCAACGTGGACAGTCCAGACGATTTCGGCATTATCAGCGGTCAGTTCGGCAACGACATGATCGTTCTTGTCGTATCCATAGATACGGAACTCCACAGCCTCACGTTTGAGATGGCCATTCCTGTCGTGGGAGCTGTCGACAGGCCTTGGCGGCGGGTGCGGAACTTGCGGGGCGAGCAGATACTCATCTGGGCTGCTGCCTAGCCGGGCGATGCCTATAGCCGGGTGTATTGAAGCTCGCACGATTGTAGTGGCCATTCTTTCCCCCACGCTGACCTTCGGCAGGCCGTTCCTGCTCAGATCGAAGTGCATTCCGAGAGGCATGACGACTTCAGCCGCGCTCTCGCCGACCCCATGCCCCAGATCTAGAGATGTTCCGTTGGGCTACATTGCGACTTCCCAGAATAGTCATTTTTAGTGGAAAAGGAAATTCTATCGCTGATCTATTGGAACTGACTGCTGAAATTGCCGGTGGATATTAACGGGATAGCTGCGGGGCTGGCGACGTTGGTCGGCGTCCACATGAGATCCTTCGAACAACCGTTGGAATCACTTCGAGACCAGCCATCCACCCAAGCCCGAGTTTCAAGCAAGACCTCTGCATGCAGCGCAGCCCGTTCGATCATATCGTGGGCCTTTCGCACCTGGTTGTGACGAGAGTCGAAATGGGCCTCTCTACAATTGCTCTACGAAACGACAAGAGGCCAAGTTGCCCAATGCGTTCGTATGGAGTCTATCGAGAGGGTCTCGTGATTGTATAGGCATTTCTATGTTGTAAATGCAGGTGCAAGGTATGGCTGTAATAAAGTTCGAGAAGGTAGAAATCCCCGGATGAGCTGAAGCAAGTAACTTTGCGACGGTCCCGCGTGATTAGACACTCATCAAGCCGAACGGCGGTAGAGGAAGCTATGCACTTTTAGCATATCTCAAAATCAAGGGGTGATTGTCACATGAAAACCCGCGTATGTTTATTTGGCGTTTTTCTGGCTATGACCAGTTTCTCAGTCGGAGAATCTTCTGGACAGGATGTTTTTGCCCCATTTTCATCGCCGGTGGCAGTTCGAGGGGGGGCCATTTTCGGGCAAGCAATCGGCGTAACATCGGTGGTGTTTGGGAAAAAGCCCGAAGGAAAACCGGAAGTAATCTTATTTTCGGGACTACTTGAAATCACAAAATCGCCTGTGGTTACCCTCTCAGATGGTTCGCATCAGATCGCAGTTCAGTTCGACTCGATTACTCCACAAGGCGCACGGGTTGCGCGCGCAGCAAAGACGACGAAGGGATTTGTCGAGGTCTGGGTGAATCCGAACAAGGCGCTTGAGTCAATTGGCATCCTTACTGAGATACCAGAGGCGAAGCACGGACATGAGGCTGCCGAGGGACACGCTAAGCTCTATCTAGCCTTCAAGGCTGGATTCGATTTCTCGGGTCCGGATTTCGGCGAGCTCCACAACACAGAGCCGGTTGAACTCAATGGCCATATCCACAGGGTCCCACCAATTACAAAGCCTATAAAGCTAGAAAAAAATATGACGTCGGACGAACTAATTAAGTTGATGGACGACGTCGGCGAGGCCGACAAATGGGTTGGCGCAAATGACCATCCTATAGCTTTGCTCGACAAAGACGGCGTGGCGCGTGCCTGGTTTACACCGTATGTTCATGTCACGACGCTCACCGGATTTTGCGGCGACAAAATTGATAATGATGTCGACGGACGCATAGACGAGGAGAATGGGGACAACGGAGACGATGACAATGACGGATTTGTCGACGAGGACTCAACCTGTCCGTCTTGAACGATAAGCTTGGGCTCACCTGCCACGGACTTTCATCCGGCGGCGCTTGGAGTCTCGGGCAGATCGCCTTTTCGGCGATGCGCGATGCCGGCTCGGACCCGTTCGTCGATCGCAGAGCAGCCAGAGGCCATCGCATCATAGCTCCCGCGTCGCTGTTTTCCGGCGGCAGAGGCCCGCGGAGCGGTCCGCGGCGAGCCTGGGTTGAACGGACTGGCGCGAAAGGCTGGCGCCGAGGTTGCTGTTCTCCTGCAGAAAGGCAATGTCCGGGGCGAGGCGCAAGCGGCGAAAAGTAGCCGTCCCGAAGCTTACCCTCCGCTGATCGCCATGATGACGAACACCTTCGTCCTTGGTTCGACGGGCGTATCAAGCCTGGCGCGCTCACCGTCGATGAAGACGTTGATGTGCTTCCTGATCGCCGGCGTCGAGTCGCAGAGCCGGTCGCGCATGCCCGGCCACCGCCGGTCGAACTCGTCCATCATCTCGTGCACCGTTGATACCGACATCTCCACCGAGCGTGTCGAGCCAGGGAACAGGTCGACCAGCACTCCGGGTAGTCTCACGGTGATTGCAACGGCTTGAGCGGGTCGCGGGTGACGCGTGTCGTTCGGCATCCTTACCTCTCGATCACCATTGTCTCGACCGAGGTGATGACGGGCAGATGCTCGGCGATAGGTGCAAAGCTATCGCCCTCGTCAGTGCTGGCAAATATCGTGCCGCTCGATGTGCCGAAATAGACGCCGGCCGGCTCCAGCCGGTCCGTCGCCATCGCTTGCCTCAGCACGCCGAAATAAGCGTTTTTCTGCGGCAGGCCTTCGCGTAGGTCCTGCCAGGTCTTGCCCGCGTCGCGCGTGCGCCACACTGCGGCTTTCGCATCGGGTACATAGCGGCCCGCCGTGTCGCCATTGAGTGGGATCATGAAGGCCATGTCGGGGTCGCTCGAGTGGGCCGCCACTGGGAAGCCGAAGCTCGACGGCAGACCTTTCTCTATGCTCTGCCAGCTCTTGCCGCCGTCGTCCGAGCGATACATGCCGCAATGGTTCTGCTGGTAGAGCCGGTCAGGCCTCCCTGCAGCCATAACGAGGTTGTGCACGCACTGGCCGAACTCTGGATAATTCTCACCCTCCGGTAGGAAATCGGCACGGGTTCCTTTGTTGCGGGGCTCCCATGTCCCGCCGCGGTCCGACGTATGGAACACGCCGGCCGCCGAGATGCCGATCCACATCTGATTCTCGTCGTACGGGTGAAGCACAAGCGAATGAAGGATCAGGCCGGCGCCGCCGGGGCTCCACTGTGGGCGTGACGGGTGTTTTTGCAGCCCTTCAACATGCTGCCAGGTTTCACCGCTATCGTCGGAACGGAACAGGCCAGCAGGCTGCACGCCGGCATAAAGACTGCCGTTCTTCGGCGCGACGCTCCACACCGCCTTGATCGGCTCGGCGCCCCCCTCATAGGCGAGCCCCTTGCTCGAATGGGTCCAGCTCTCGCCGAGATCGGTCGATTTCCAGACGGCCGGGCCGAACCATTCATTACCGCCGCCGCCATAGATCGTGCCAGTCGCCGGGTTGCCGACAACATGGTTCATTGGCCATGTCGCGCAGAACGGACCTTTGAGGCCCCACGATTTGCGCGTGGAATCACTTTCCAGGATGAAAGCACCTTTGCGGGTGCCGATGAGAACGAGCACATGATTCGCCACGATCAGCTCCTTTTGCCGGCGACAGGTCTGCCCCTTCGACCTCTCGTTTTTTCTTCGTTGGCACTCGCTGCCGGAGGAGGAACGTTACGCCCTAAAGCAATAACGTCAACTCGTCGCCACCGAGCTCTGTTTCCACTTCGCCGCAACTGCGATGGGCGTTTTTGATCGCGTCATTGTGCGCCATCGAATCGGCGGTGACGCGCGTTGGCATAGACTTTAGGGATCAATAGGCTCTCCCGTCGGCTTCCGGGGGTCGCCAGACGCAAGACCCTGATGCACACGTTATTGCGAGTGGAGCGCTGTCACGTGATAACGATCTGACGGGTTTTGCCGCGAAATCCAATCGATGGCGGTTTGCGGAGAAAAAATCGACGCGGAAAGTCGCGAGATTTGCCAACGATTTCTCGAACGCCGCCAGTTTCGTACCGGCTAATCTCAAAGCCTGTTTCTGAATCGGTGACAAAAAACGGTCAACATCGACCATCTCCACGTCAACTACTTATGGCATTGGTATTTTTCGCACTGCCTCCAAGACATCAGTGCTAGTCTGTGAAAGAAAAATCAACTTGCCATATCGACAGTCCGCGAAAGCAAAGAGTTCGCAAATACCGAAAATGCCCGGGTCTTTGCCCGAGCCGTGGTTGATAGGCAGCGAATGGCAGCGCGGCTGGTCCTAGCTGGTTCTTTGGGGGGAACAATGCGTGATAGTCGAACAAAACGCCCGATCGTGCTCTTGATCCACGGCATCAGGACACGGGCTTACTGGCAGGGGCCGGTCAAGGCACTGCTCGAGAAGCAGGCAGGTGTCGAGGTCGTGCCGGTCAAGTATGGCTACTTCGACGTCTTCCGATTCTGGTGCCCGTTTGGTTTTTGCCGATCTGGGCCAATTGATCGCTTGCACAAGGAAATCCGTGACGTGGCCGCGACCTCGAACGGTCGTCCTCTTTACCTCATTGCGCACAGCTATGGGTCGTATGCACTTACGCGCATTCTGCTCCGTTACAATGACATAAGGCTTGACCGACTAATCTTATGTGGCTCCATCGTGCCGCGAGGGTTCGATTGGGGGCGCATCTCCAGTCAGATCAATCATTCTCCCGCAAGGGAGGCGATCGTCAACGAGTGCGGTACTCGTGACATTTGGCCAGTCGCTGCCGAAGCTTTCAGCTGGGGATATGGGGCTTCCGGAACGTACGGCTTCGGATCGACACAGGTCAGAGACCGCGTTCATGAGATGCCACACAGCGGCTACTTCAAGATCGCCTTCATTGAGAAGTACTGGGTTACTTTCCTGGCGTCAGGCGAGTGCAAGACCTCTGAGGGCGACGTCAGCGGTGCTCGACCTCCATGGTGGTCTGGCCTTCTATTATTCCCAATCAAGTCGGCCATCGCGGTGCTTCTCGCGCTCTCCGTTTGGATGACGTATGCGGCGCCCCCTTGTGTAGCGCGAGAGAACGGCGTTTCCCACTACCTTAAGGAAGAAATGCGTAGCGCCGAGGTGACCGTGAACATTGGACTAGAAACCCCGAATGAAGCGTGCGCCAAGTACGTCCGCAAGCTCTACAAGGACTCGGGGCCAGAGGTCGGGTACGGGACTGTTGAGCTGCCTTTCGCCGATACCCGGTGGGTCGGCGAGGGAAAGATTGTATGTGAATATTCGCATCTGACCGTGCCGGTTTACGAATATGAGCGGTCGTTCGCTTGCCTTTCCCGATATTGGCTGGGCCGCGAGGAGTAACGTGGCAGGAGTAGAAAATTTGCCGCCACCGGTGGCGCCGGTATCTGTGAGTGGGCCATCATGCCCGCGAAACTTGGGCGCGCCGCAAGGACATCTGTGTGCGCTGTGATTGAGAAGCTGATAGACAGGTTCATTCCTCCTTATTGTCCTCCGGTTCGCCAGACCATTTGAGAAGATACGAAGGAAATGGGTTGGCGAACCATCCGCTAACGTATTGATTTCCAACAGGAAACGTTGACCCTCCGGGCCCACCAAAACTGTTCAATATCAATTAGTTATGGCCATCTTCGCTTTGAAGTGGGCCAATTCAGATACGCTATGTTCCCGCGCTCAGTTTACGATACTTGATCCATAAGAGGGGAGGGGAGATTATGCCTGCCCTTATGCTCCGTTGTCCTCGTGTTCGTCAGTCAGGTTCTTGCAGCCACATATAGTCCAGGCGTTTCAAGCTGGAAAGGCCGTTGGCGGTGTGTGCGGCAAAAGGCGGTAACGGCGTACGAATGGGATGGTCGCCGCGACCTCGGGAGAATGCGCTGTGACTTCTGCCGAGCCGGAACTATGGCTCGAAGCCGGCCTGGGTCGGCCGCCGCGTGATGACCGCTTTGCGCTGCATGTCGGACGTTAAGATCGGCCCTGCCGCTTCCCGTTAGCCGACACCAACAATCGTGGTTGCGCCAATTACGGACATACAAGTTGGAAATCAGGTGCGTTCGCCAAGCGAACGATCCGCTCAAGTTCGCAAGATTCCGTGGCCGCTAACCTATCGAAATAGTCAGCCTCAAAACCTGTGCACCAAACGTGCAGGGTTCACGGCCTTGGAGAGTTCGGGCTAGAGAACGCTTATTCAGCCGCAGTGGCGGGCGGCATGGTTGCTGGGCACGCGTCACGTAGCCACGCTAGAACAACTCACGCGCCGCGTGCGCATCCGGGCTATCGTGGAGCTTGCCGACCAGCTTGCCGTGAGGCGCGATAAGTTCACGCGCTTTCTCGACATCTCCACGGCTTCGAAGACAGCGAGCGAGTTCCACAGCGATACGCAGTTGGCCAATCGCGGAACGCTGCAAGGTAGCGACGTTCGCAGCCTCGTGGAGCATCTTCTCGATCTCGTCAGGTCCGCCACCGCTCCTTTCGCGGATACAGGCTTCGATCCTAAGTACTTCGGCGAGCTGGAAATAGGTTCCGTTGTAGCGGCCGAGCTCGAGGGCAGCTTCAACCGACTTGCGAGCGCTGTCCAGCCTGCCGCTGTCGCCAAGCGCTTCGGCGTAAAGGCCTATCAGATAGGGCAGCCCCATTTCAGCGCCGGTCCGGCGAATGGCAGATATAGCTTCCTCCATGCCGCGCAGGCCAGCCTCCTGTTCCCCAAGCCGGAATTGCCCCCATCCAACCTGGAACGCGGCTTGGCCGATAAGGAGCGGCAACTGGGACTTCTCTGCTATCTGCAGCTCGCTTTCCGCCGCCCGAAGCGCGGCCGCAGGCTCACCCGCGAACATATGGAGGTAGCTGGTCCCCCAATACGCAAGTGCCATGCTCAGCGGATGCTCGAAACGTCCGGCGAGTCCGATTGCGTCTTCGCACCGTAGCCTTGCCTTATCCGGCTCGCCGGCCAGCCAGGCTGACAATCCCGCGAAGCAGCGGCAGCAGACGCCCGGGTCATGACCGGAGTATTTGTACGTCAGATAGTGATCGCGGTCGGGGTCGTAGAGGCCGATGGCGCGTTCCGCATGGCCATGGGCCGCCGCCGTCTCCCCAAGGAAGAAATTGTTGGTCCAGAACATGTGCTCGGTTTCGATCGCGAGACCGGGGTCGCTGTCGTCCTTAACCATGCCAGCCCATCGGCAGGCCAGTTCCTGCGCGGCTGCCGGCTTACCGCTAAGCATGTAGTATTGGGCTCTCCCGCGCAGCGCCGTGAACAGACGCGCCTGGTCGCCGATCTTGCCGCAAAGTTCCTCGGCACGCTCGAATGCGGCGAGCACTTCGGTCGCACCCCAACCACGAGCCGCCATGAGGGCCACGCCCCTCGCGAGCTGGAACTCGATCTCTTGCTCATCGGCGTCGGCGACATCGTTGCTCCTCAGCAGCCTGAGCCCAAGGTCCAGCTGCTCAAGTGCACTGACGTGCGCCGACCGCCTGATCGCCTTGCGAGCCGAGATCAGAAGATAGCCGACGGCTTCGTCCCAAAGGTGAGCCTGTTGCGCGTGTCTGGCCAGGCGTTCGCTGTGCTCCTCAAGCCGGTCCGCGTAATGGGCCTTCAGTTCGGCAAGCGCAGTCCTGTGGAGCTCGATGAGCGCCGACGATACGATACGTCCTGACACAGCAGTTCGGATGAGGACGTGCTTGAAGCGGACGAAAGCCTCGGGAAAAACCTGAAGCTCCACCAGGAGATCGGCCTTCTTCAAATTCTGGAGGGCGGCATCGAAGCGCAGGCTCGACAGCGCCGCCATCGTTCGTAGCAAGGGCACCGGAATCTCTCCGCCGAAGATCGAGGCGACCTCGGCCACCCGCTTCGCGTCCTTGTCGAGACGTTCGAAGCGAGCGTCGACGATCGTCTGGATACTCGCCGAAACGACGATCTCGTCGACCTCGCCAGAAGGCCGGTAGCGGCCCGGCTCCCCTTCCAGCTTGCCGGTCTCGGCGAGGGCGTGGACGGTCTCTTCCAGGAACAATGCATTGCCCTTGCACGCATCCGAGACCGCGCCGCGGAGCCGCTCGAGCTCAGGGTCCCTGCCAACCAGGTAGTCAAGAAATGCTGCTGCTTCGGCCGCATTGAAGGCCGGCAGGCGGATTTCGGAAGGTCCTGCAGCGGCGAAGGCACCGCGATCGTATTCGGGCCGACAGGTCAGGATAAGCAGGCAGCGGACAGTGGGCAGTGCCTGCGCCAGCCGCACCAGGACCCCCTCACTCTCGGCGTCTATCCAATGAAGGTCCTCGACCAGGAGAACGACGGGCTTCCTGCGGCCAAGGAAGAGCAGAAGCCCAACCGCTGCTTCCTGCATGCGCCGGGATCGCTCCTGGCCAGAAATGATAGCCCAGTTCGGATCCTGAACGGGCAGCTCCATGACTGCCATGATCGGATCGAGGAGCCGCTCATCGAAGCCCTGCGCGCTTTGCGCGGCCAGCACCTTGTCGATAGCGATTGCCGGGGCTTCGGTGTCGCCCACGCCGAACAGAGCCTGCGGCAATTTCCGAATAACTACGAAGCCGCTGCGCAGGTCCGTTTCGAGCGCGCCGACCTCCAGATTCTCAGCGTCATCGTGAGGGATGGCGCCAACGAATTCATGCGTGACACGCGACTTGCCGTGACCGGGATCGCCGACCACGAAAACCGTCTGACCTTCGCCGTCGAATACGTCATGCCAGGCCTTGTTCAGAATCTGCAGCTGCATCTCGCGGCCGACGAAAGGCGACAGCTGCGTTTCGGCGCGCAACTGCCAGCGCGAGCGGCCCCGCCTGATCTCGCTCACTTCAAAGAGCCGCTGGTTCTTCGGGTATTCCGACAGAAGTGGCGCTGCCAGCGCTTCCATGCTGACGAAGCCGCCAGCCGATGCCCGGGTCCTGGCGGTTGCCACCACGAGATCGCGCCCCAACGCCTGGCACAGCGTATGGGCCACGGACACCGGCCCGCCGCGCACCTCCAAAGCCCGGTCACGTGCCGGGCCGACGATGACGATGCCTGTGTCCAGGGCAGCACGAACTCCGGTCATCCAATCGCCGTGGCGCAGCGCGAGCTCGCGCAACGCGAGTGCGGTCCGGCAGGCAAGCGCTGCATGTCCTTCGAGCGGCTCGGGCGCGCCGAACGACGCGACCAGCTCGTTCTCAGAAATCGCCAGAACCGTTCCTCCGTTGTCGCCCACGAGTGCGGTGGCCTGCGTGAGGAAAGGATCGACCCGCTCCAGCGCGACGTCGGCAGGCAGGCTCTCCATCACCGGTTCGGCGTATTGGAAATCGGCGCACAGGATCGTTGCCTGTCGCCGGGTCCTCGGGTCGACCGCAACGACCGTTTGCGCCTGAAGCGCCTCGTTGGCAAATGCCGACGCCTCGATAATGAAGTTGCGGAACGCGGGTTCCTCGGCAAGCAGGATGTGATTGGCGCTTTCCAGTTCGACGAAGCGGGCACCGGTTATCGATCTGGCGAGCTCCAAACCTTCCGAGAAAGGCGCGACCCGGTCGCCGTTGGCATGCAGGACGAGCGCTGGCACATGCAGCCGTTCAAGCGATCGCGATATGTCAACGTCGGCAAAGGCAAAGCTCAACCGCAACGCATTTTCGGGCGAGAGCGTCCGGCGCTGCAACTCGTTGAACCAATCCATCTGCACGCGATTGGCGCCCGCCTTGAACAGCAGGTCGTAGACCGCCGCCTTGTTCTGGAAGGCGATGTCGGCGACCTCGGCGGGGAGCGTGAATACGACGTGGAAGTATCCGACCGGCAGCAGGTCGGCCTCTCGCTTGGCGAGCCATGTCCGCGCGGCCGCGCCCTGGCACTTGGGACAATGCCGGTTGCGGCAGGAATTGTAGGCGATGCGCCACTCGCCGCGGTCCTCGCAGGCTTCGACATGCCCGCCGAGGGCCGCGGTGCGACATTGCTCGATCGCCGACATTGACCTTGAGTTGCTGCAGGCTCAGATGACCCGCATAGACGGCCCGATAGGCGGGCCCGGCGGCACGGAAGATGTCGGCGACCTCGACAGAGGTGCGCACGGCTCAGCCGTCGGGCGAGATCTCTCCCGGCTTGAACAGGCCGAGCTTGTCGAGCGGGCTCGTCACCGTTCGCACCGTGCGGGTCGCGACCTTGGTATAGAAGGCGGTGTTGTTCAGCTTGGCGTGCCCGAGCAGGACCTGGATGATCCGGATGTCGGTGCCGTCTTCCAGCAGGTGGGTGGCGAAGCTATGGCGCAGCGTGTGTGGCCCGACCGGCTTGGCGATGTCGGCGGCCTGGGCCGCCTCGACGACCACGCGATAGAGCTGCCGCGTGCTGATCGGCTTCATCGGATGCTGCCCCGGAAACAGCCAGCCATCGCGGTGCATCACGCCCTGCTGCCGCCCGACCTTCCACCACTGGCGCAGCAGCGCGAGCAGGTCCTCGCCCGCCTTTGCCGCGCTCGACGCGCAGCAGCATGCGCTCGCTGTCGACGTCGGCAACCTTCAGCATCGAGACCTCGGCGACGCGCAGGCCCGCGCCATAGGCGACCGAGAGCGCGGCCTGCTGCTTGAGGCAGGTGGTGGCGTTGAGCAGCCGGGCAACCTCGTCGCGGCTCAGGACCATGGGCAGCTTGCGCGGATGCGCCAGACGAACGAGCTTGCGCGCCAGATCGGGACGATCAACCGTATGCGTGAAGAAGAAGCGCAGCGCCGACACGATGCTGTTCATGGTCGGCACGGGAACGCCGTCGTCCTGTTGCCTGATCTGGAACCGGCGCAAGTCGTCGGTGGTTGCTGTGTCTGGTGATCGCCCAAGGAATGTCGCCAGGCGTCCGATGTCGCGAAGATAGTTGCGTTGCGTCTCCCGGGAGAAACGCCGCATGTTCATGTCGTCGATCAGCCGCTGGCGCAACGGGCTGATCGAAGCTTCGAGAACTGGATGAGGCATGGTCAGGCTCCTTGTTGAAGAAGCCTGTGATGCTCTGCCGCTGCCGAACCCCGCTCAACGCAGGCGCAACGACCGGTTCTTGATCTCTACCTCAACCGCGGGCGCCCTCCCGCGCAGCGGGTCGTCTAATCGCTCGGCCGTCAAGGGGGTGAGTGCAAGGCAGTCGTCCTTTCTGTCCATGCTCGTCGTCTAATCGCTCGGCCGTCAAGGGGGTGAGTGCAAGGCAGTCGTCCTTTCTGTCCATGCTCGTTCGTTCGTATGCCGGGTACAGGGTCGTCTACGCGGTCGATGCAAAGATCGCCGCAGGATGAGTTTCGCAGGTGAGATCTTCCTATGTTCGTTGCGCAATCTGCTTAACGAAGCAGTTGCTTCCCGCTTCGCGGAATGATCTCAGCCACGTCCCGGCAGGGACGGCTCGGTGCGTCCTGTAAGAACGCTATTGGTTGAATGGCCTGAAGAAATCGTCGTAGTCGAGCGTCTGCAGGATCAGGCGGCGGCGGGCGTTCCTCCGCGCGGATCGAACAGCTCGCCCGTCCGGAGCATCGTATGCATGATCACTGCCAGCTTGCGCGCCAGGGCCACGGCCGCTCGCTTGAAGCCGAGCCGTTCTTTGAGCTCCAACGCCCAGGTTCGCAGGGTGCTGGTATCCGTCGACCGGTTCAGGATGACCGCGGCCGCCTCGTATAGCAGTCCGCGCAACTGATTGTCGCCACGGCGCGAGATATGTCCGTCATTATCCACCTCGCCGGACTGGTAGCGTCTCGGGGTCAGGCCTACCCATGCGCCCACGGCGCGCGAGTTCCTGAAGTTCGCCGGATCCTCCACGGCCGCGGCAAAGGCGGTGGCTGTGACGGTGCCGACACCGGGCACCGACATGAGCAGACGGCAGTGCTGGTCTTCACGAGCCATCGCGGCCAGTTGCTTGCTCAGCTCTGCTATCTGGTATCGAATATCACTCCATGCCCTAAGCATTGGCACGACGATGCGCGCCAGCTTTGCTTCGCCCTGCAGAAGATCGTGAACGTTGCGCTCGAACACGCTGCCGGCGCCCTTGGGCACGACAAGGCCGAACGTCTTCATCAATCCGCGGATTTGGTTGGATATCTGCAAACGCATCTTGAGAAGCTGGCGCCGCGCGGTGATCAGCGTGCGGATCAGCATGCTGTCGAAACCTTTGACCCGAACCTCTCGGTAGAAGCCGACCTCGGCCAGATGTGCCAGGCCATCGGCATCGTTCGCATCGGTCTTGTTCGCGGCCATGTCGAGCGCTGCCTTGGCATGCCGCGCGTCGATGCAGATCACCGGCAGCCCCTCTGCCGTCAGCGCATGGTAGAACCACACCGACAGCGGTCCCGTCTCGAATACGACCCGCCGCACATCGGGTGCGCGCTTGCGGATCAGCGCCGCGAGTAGTTGAGGGTCGGACGCGCACTTGCCCCGCCACATCCTTTTGCCGTCCTGCCGGATCGAAATTGCCGTCTCTTTCATGGATACGTCGAGACCGATATACTGCTCCATGGCTGTCCTCCGTTCGATGCCTGGGCCCGGTGTCCATCGTGAGCCCGTTCTTCATCCTATCGGGGGACAGCCAGCCGGCTAGAGCTCCGAACATCGCCGCCACAGCTTTGGTGGCCACCGCTCCCGCGATTACGTCATGTTCGTTCCTCGGCCCCAAAGCGGACGTGAAGAGGTAGGCGCACCCCAGCCTGCCATTTGGATGGCCAGCTTAAGAGCCAAGTCGTCATCAAACACTCTCCGGGCTGTACATATCGAATGGAAACGTGATCCTAAATACCCCGTTATCAGGACCTGCGTTCTTCGCTTTCACCAGAGTTGCAATAGTCTCTGATGCAAAACGCTCTATGGGGTGTGACAGGATCAGCGAAATCGTACCGTCTATCAAAGCAGCCCGCGTATCTTCAAAGAGTTCATAGCCGACGGTAACGAAGTCTTCCCGTTTTGGAGTAGCCCTGAGTGCGGCTATCGCACCTGTAACACCACCCCCTGAGATGAATAGTCCGCACATATCCGGATGGTCTGTCAGCAGCTTTTCGACATGTTCACGGGCAACCACGGCTGACTCGTAAGTTGGCAACGGTTCGAGCAGCGTGAATCCCGAATTATGTTCACGGAAGTAAGAACGAAACCCGCTTTCGTTCATTTCCTGGTTTCGCAATCGGTGGCTGCCCACAAGAATGCCTATTTTCCCCGGCTGTCTCACCATGCGGTCAAACGCCCAGGCAGCGGTGCGTCCTACTTTCCAATTATCGAGCCCCACAAAGCTGATGCCTCCCTTGGCCGTGAGGGGGCCGATAAGTGAAACGACCGGCACGCCGCTTTCAAGAACTGCGTCAATCGCGTCAGCAACGGCAGGATGCTGCGGCGCTACAATCGCAAGTGCTTCGCACCGCCCGCCGAGCGACTGAATATGTGCCGCGACTTTCTCCGGCGTGAGGTCTTCCATATACTCGACCATTAGATCGATATTGCAGGCAGGATAAGCTTCCGCAGCTTGCGCAATTGAATCGCCGAGTAGGCGATAGAAGCGTCTCTCCCGTCGCTGCAGCAAAACCCCGACACGGTGGATCACCTCTTGTGCCTTCGCCGCCTGCTTGATGGTGCCAAGTCCGTAGAAGCCGATTTCCTCAGCGGCTGCCAAAACGCGTGTGCGCGTATTGCTCCGGACCGATTCGGGCTCGGACAGTACTCGATTGACCGTTGACACGGATACACCTGCAGCTTTTGCCAAGTCTGGAATGGTTGGTCTCTTCATGTTAAAAAATTCCATTACTCTGGCTTCGGCATCTCAAAAAATATCATCCATACAAATTTTCGAAATGATTTGAGACGAAGTTCTGAAGCGATAGTAATCCAGATTGACCTGAACGATGTCAACGTAGCATTCATTACGCGTTGACAGTGCTCAGCGATCTAGGAGCCGTCAGCGCCTTGGGGGAGGCCCAGCGCACAATTTGGACGAGGAGGCTCAACGTCGTTGTGTTGAGATCGCGGACCTGCGCGTGCCTACCGGGATCGGCCACACGGCCAAAAAAGGCAAAAAAGTATGTCGAGCCGCAGCCATGCGGCTTTAACCTGAGGAGGAATTCGACATGTCGTTCACCAAGAAAATCGCTACCGCAGCCATGGCATTCATGCTGGCATCCAGCGCTCATGCGGGTGACACGGATATCGCCGTCATCGTGGGTTCGGCCCAAGATGGCTTCTGGAACATGGTCAAGAAGGGCGTCGATGATGCTTCGCTGATGGTCAAGGCTAATGGCGGCACCGTCAATTTCATGCAGACCCAAAACTATGACAACTTCGGCCCGGACCTCGCTTCGCTAATCGAACAGGCTGTAGCCCAGGGCGCTAAAGGTATTGCTATCCCAAACTGGCTGCCAGAATCCGAAACCCCTGCCCTTAAGGCTGCGCGGGACAAGGGCGTGGTGATCATCTCCTTCAACGCTGGCCACAGTGAGATGGATAATTACGGCTCGCTAAACTATTTCGGGTCGGACGAATATCTGGCAGGTGTTGAGGGTGGCAAGTATCTCGCTTCTCATGGTGCAAAGAAAATCCTCTGCCACATCCAGAACCCAGGTGCCGTAAATCTCGAGACCCGCTGCAAGGGCGTTCAAGACGGTGCGAAGAAGGCTGGCGCAGACACCTTCATCCTCCGTGTTCCTGCTAACCTTGACCAGGACATGAATGGTACCTCTGAAGCAATCAAATCCGAGCTGATCGCGGATCCGTCCATTGACGCCGTCATCACGCTCGCTGCATGGGCTGCAGATGCTGCCGCTAGCTCCATCGATCAGCAGAGCAAGACCGGCAAGATTGAGCTTGGCACCTTTGATATGTCGGCCTCGGTTCTGGATCGCATTTCAAAGGGCACCCAGACCTTCGCAATCGACCAGCAGCCTTATCTGCAGGGGTTCCTCGCAACCTCCATGCTGTTTGCAAACCTGAAGTTCGGCACTGCGATTGCGACGAAGCCGGTTCTGACTGGTCCCGCGATTGTCGACAAAACCAATGTTGCTTCGGCAATCGAAGGCGTCAAACTCGGCGCACGTTGAGGCTGGCCCGAGGCTGAGACCTGGCCGCTAACCTGGCCGGGTCTCATCCATGCTCCCTCTATGCAACTTCGTCTGCGGCAACTGAGGATTTTGCTTCCATGACCGCCACAAACCTAAGCACCAACACCGTTGAAACACCCGCCATCGAGAGTGAATCGGCCGTTTCATCCATCAAGGCCTTTTTTCGCACCCCTGCCGCTGGTGCTTTCATGGGTTTCGTGGCTGTATTCATCCTTTTTGCGATGTTCGGATATAGCCGCAACTTTTTGTCCGTGGCTGGTGTAACTACGTGGGTGAACTTCGCGTCACTCATAGGAATGATTGCAATTCCGGTCGGGTTCCTGATGATTGCCGGTGAACTCGATATTTCAACCGGTGCGGTACTTCCCGCCTCCACGATGACAGTTGCTATTGTCTGCGAGCACTATCAGATGCCTGTGCTTGTCGGTGTAGCTGCAGCGCTTGCCATCGGTGCACTGATCGGCTTCATCAATGGATACATCGTAACCCACACGCGCGTGCCGTCGTTCATCGTGACGTTGGCGACGCTCTTTGCAGTGGCAGGCCTCACGCTCTACCTGTCGATCTTCTTCATCAACAACACCAATTCCTTCTATCATGCGCCAGATTGGGCTAAATCGCTCTTCGGCGGGAAGGTGTATGGCTTCAATTCTTCCGTCTTCTGGTGGGGTGGGCTTGTCGCAGCATTCGTCTTCTTTCTGCATTACTCTCCCAAGGGAAGCTGGGTCTTTGCTCTTGGTGGAGACCAAGAAAGCGCGAGAAACGCAGGTATTCCTGTAACCAGGATGAAGATTGCACTCTTCATGCTGTGTTCCATGTCGGCGACCTTTGCTGGCGTCCTTCAGGTGATGACATTCAGCTCCGCAACGTCTCAGGCCAATTTTGGCCTAATCTTCAACACCATTATCGCCGTGGTCGTAGGTGGCGTTCTCCTCACGGGTGGTTTTGGTACTGTAATGGGCATTGTCTTCGGGGTGCTCACCCTTTCCATTGTTACCCAAGCTATTGGTTTCACAGAGATCGACAGAAACCTGTCTTTCCTAATTATCGGTGTCATGCTTTTGATCGCTGTCCTGCTCAATGACACGTTTCGTCATTTGGCCACCAGCTGGTCGACGTTCAAGAAGAAATAGGGAGAGCGGCAATGTCCGATAAGAAACCCGTTCTCGAGTTTCGAAACGTCGACAAATCGTTCGGCCATATTGATGTTCTGAACGATATCAACCTCAAGGTCGGTGAAGGTGAAGTGCTCTGCCTGCTTGGCGACAACGGCGCGGGTAAGTCGACGCTCATCAAAACGCTGTCTGGTGTCTATCAGCCGACGCGTGGCGAAATTCTGATGGATGGTCAGCCCGCACTGTTCTCCAGTCCCCGTGAGGCTCAGGAACGCGGGATAGCTACGGTTCACCAATTCGGTGGGACATATCCATTGATGTCCATAGGACGTAACTTTTTCATGGGTTCGGAGCCGACAAAGGGTTGGGGACCGTTCAAATATTTCGACCGCAAAACCGCCGCCCGAGTGGCAGTTGCAGAGATTCAGAAAATGGGGATCACACGCATCACCGACGGTAATCGTTTGGTCGGTGGCCTTTCCGGAGGGGAACGCCAGTCGCTCGCGATTGCCCGTGCTGTCTATTTCGGAGCTCGTGTTCTCATTCTTGACGAGCCGACGGCAGCCCTCGGCGTCAAGCAGGCTGCTCACGTACTGCGTATCGTCAATGAAGCTAAGCGTCGTGGCCTGGCGGTCATTTTCATCACCCATCAGGTGATGCATGCCATGGCAGTGGGCGATCACTTCGCAGTGCTCATTCGTGGTGCAATTGCAGCTGACTTCCGCAAGGGGGAAAAGACACGCGAGCAGATCGCTGATCTGATGGCCGGTGGTGAATCCATGGCGAGTCTCGAAGCCTCTATTGAAGGCTATATGGAGACCCATGACGGTCTTCCGCCACCCCCCGCTCACTGAGTGAATATGGGCATAGCCGCCAGGTAGCGGAATTTGTTGAATGGAAAGCGGTTGGGCTTTGGCCAACCGAACGCAAGGAGTTTGTCCAATGGTGCGTGTAGCAGTCATTGGTGCAGGGCTGATGGGCGCTGACCACGCCAGGATCGTCGTGGAGGAAATGCCGGGCGCGACCCTTCAGGTGGTCTGCGACATGGATAAAGTCCGCGCTCGCAAGGTGGCCGATGCCCATGGTGCGGCAGACGTTGCAAGTAATCCGGAAGCCGTGATTGCCCGTGCCGACGTGGATGCGGTGATCGTCGCGAGCCCGGACTTCACTCATGCGCCGCTGTCACTCGCCTGCATCAACGCGGGCAAGAAGGTGCTCTGCGAAAAGCCCCTATCGCAGTCCTCGGCCGAATGCCTCTCGATCATGCAGGCCGAACAGGAAGTTGGTCAAAAGTTCGTCCAGCTCGGCTTCATGCGGCGCTACGACCAGTCCTATGTCGAGATGAAAGAGGCAATTGAAAATGGCACGCTTGGCCGAGCCCTGATGATGCACAACTTCCACCGCAATGTGGAAACGCCAGCCTCCGACTTCACCGGTGCCATGGCAATCACCAATTCCGCCCCGCATGAGTTCGACGTCGTGCGCCATGTACTTGGCACCGAATATGCCTGGATCTCTGCCTTCCAGCCGAAGCGCTCTGATCGACGCGTCGCGCCCGTGTTCATGGTCCTCGAAACCGTCGATGGCCAGCTCGTCAACATCGAGATCAACAACAACGCTGCGTACGGCTACGACGTTCGTGCCGAACTCGTGGGCGAGCAGGCGAGCATTTCCATGAGCCATGTCGCTTATACCCATCTCGAACGCTCGCTTGGCGTCCACACCGGCTACGATGCCGATTGGCGGACCCGCTATTTCGATGCCTATCGCCGCCAGAACCGCGCCTTCCTACGCTTCGTCGACACAGACGTGTTTCCCGAGATCGCATCAAGCTGCTGGGATGGCTATGCCGCAGCAGTTGCCGCCGAGGCAGGCGTAACGGCACTCGCTTCCGGGCAGAAGCAGCTCGTCACCATGATTTCCAAGCCGGAGTTCTACGCATGAAACTGGGTTTTGTATCTGACAGCCTCGGCGGCATGCCGCTCGACGACCTTCTCGACAACGCTGCACGCATGGGCGTCTCCGGTATTGAGGTCAACACCTGCGGCTGGTCGACCGCACCGCATTTCGATATCAAATCCATGCTGGGTAACACGGTCGCGCAGAAGGACTTCCTCAAGGGCTTTTCAGATCGTGGGCTTGATGTGATCAGCCTCAATGCCAATGGCAATCCGCTTCACCCGACCGATCCGGCTCAGGGCGAAGGTCTGAAGAACACCATCCGGGTCGCAGGCGAGATGGGCATCAAGACGGTCTGCACCATGTCTGGCCTGCCTGCGGGCAATCCGTCCGATACCATGCCAAACTGGGTCGTCTCTTCCTGGCCGCCGGAAACGCAGGCGATCCTCAAATACCAGTGGGAAGAAAAACTCTTCCCGTTCTGGACCGAGATCGTGGCGCTGGCAAATGAATGCGGTGTGGAAAAGATTGCGCTCGAACTGCATGGCAACCAGTGCGTCTTTAACGTGCCGTCGCTCCTGAAACTCCGTCAAGAAGTCGGCCCTGTCGTTGGCGCGAACCTGGATCCCTCGCACCTCTTCTGGATGGGAGCCGATCCGCTGATAGCAGCCGAGGCATTGGGGGAGGCCGTCTATCACGTCCATGCCAAGGACACATTCCTGAACGCGCCCAAACAGGCAGTGACCAGCCTCCTCGAAAACGGCAACCTGACAGACATTCCAGCCCGCTCCTGGTCATACATCACACTCGGCTTCGGCCACAGTGAGGAGTGGTGGCGACAGTTTTGCTATCGCTTGAAGATGGCTGGCTACGACGGCTGGCTTTCAATCGAGCATGAGGACGTGCTTCTCAACTCACTTGAGGGCCTCGAAAAATCCGTGGCCCTTCTCAAGGGTGTCATGCCGGTTGCACCGGCCGATTTCAAACTTCAGGAAATCTAAGATGAGCTTCCAACTTGCCGCTTGCGCCGAAATGCTCTGGCGCGAAAAACCAATCGAATGGCGGGCAAGCCGCCTGAAAGAAATGGGCTTCGGCGTCGGCCTTTGGAACTGGCCCGCCTGGAATCTTGATGCGCTTGAAAAAACCGGTGCCACCTTCACTATCATGAATGGCTATCTCGAAGGTCGGCTCACCGATGCAGAAGGTTGTGAGATGCTTCTGGCGTCTGCCACGGAAACGGCGAAGGTCGGCAAGCGACTCGGTGTCCACCGCCTCAATCTGCATGGCACAGGGCTTGGCGACATGGGCATTCCGATTCCGAAGATCGGTGCCTTCGCGCCGGGCAAGGAACAGCGGGCTCGCGATACACTCAACCGCATCTGCGATCTGGCAGAAGCCGAGGGTCAGGTCTTCACGTTAGAAAACCTCAACCCAATCGATCATCCCGGCTGCCCCTTCGGCTCGACGGCAGACGTGCTTGCGCTCGTTGCAGCCGTCAACCGCCCGCAACTGCGAATTAACCTCGATCTCTACCATACCCAGATCGGTGAAGGTGATCTTATCCGCTGGTGTGAGGCCTGCCTGCCCTGGATCGGGGAAGTTCAGGTGGCTGATAATCCCGGCCGTTGCGAGCCGGGCACGGGCGAAGTGAACTGGCATGGCGTCGCAAAAGCCCTGAAATCCATGGACTACGCGGGGCCGGTCGGTATGGAAGCCTTTGCCTCCGGTGATCCGGAAGCTGCACTCGAAGCCTTCCGCACCGCTTTCACTATCTGAGGTTGTTTTCCTGAGAGGATCATCCGTGTCATCCACCATCCTGAACGTCGGCCTTTTGGGCGCAGGCCGTATTGCTGGCGTCCATGCCACCGCCATTTCCACCAATCCCGGCAGCCGCCTTGTGGCTGTCTCCGACATCAAACAGGCCGCCGCTGAGAAGATCGCCGCCCAGTATGGCGCCGAAGCCCGCTCGACCGATGCGATCCTCAATGATCCCGCCATCAATGCCGTGCTGATTGCCACCTCCACTGATACCCATTCCGACTTGATCGAGCGGGCGACGGCAGCGGGCAAGGCCGTGCTTTGTGAAAAGCCTGTCGACCTCAGCCTTGCAAGGGCACAGGCTTGTCAGAAGGTGGCCGCCGCTACCGGCAAGCCGGTGATGATCGGCTTCAACCGCCGTTTCGATCCCAACTTTGCGGCTCTCAAGGCAGCAGCCGACCGTGGTGAAATCGGCAAGACGGAACTGCTCTCGATCACCTCTTTCGACCCCGCGCCGCCGCCGATCGCCTATATCAAGGTTTCGGGTGGTCTTTTCCGCGACATGATGATTCATGATTTCGACATGGCTAATTTCATTATGGGGACAGCGCCGGTCTCCGTCTCGGCGGTGGGTACATCGATTGTCGATTCGGAAATTGGCGCGGCAGGCGACGTCGATACCGCCGTCGTGACCCTTGCCTATGCGGATGGCCGGATCGCCGTGATCAAGAACAGCCGCCGAGCCGTCTATGGTTATGACCAGCGGCTGGAGCTTCTCGGCTCCGAAGGGCTGCTACAGGCGCAGAACATGTTGGAAAACACCTTGGTCAAGTCCACGACTTCCGGTGTCACCGGCGCAAAGCCCACCTATTTCTTCCTCGAACGCTACATGCCCGCCTATGCGGCGGAATGGGCAGCATTTGTCAACGCTGTGAAGACAGGCTCGGCTCTGCCGGTCAACCTTGATGATGGTGTAGCAGCACTCGCCATGGCGGAAGCTGCAACCCAGTCTGCAAAGAACGGATTCCCCGTGAAATTGGCAGAGGTTCTTGGCTGACCGTTCGGAGAAGCAAAATCCTCCTCCTGTCCGATCTAGCGGCCCCCCGAGCTTCGGATCGAGCCGCCGCATACTACTGATTTACCGGAGGATGGTGCACGCGAAGGACTTGATCAACGAGCTGCTGCAACTACAGGTACCGGCCGCAGGATATCAGCTTCAACGATGGTGCGGACGCCTCCGAGAGAGTACATGGCGCAGGCCTGTGGTTCCATCCAGGCAAAGTTCAGGGGTTAGATGTCAACCTCCGACGGCCCTTCCCAATAAGTCATAGCCGAACATGCACCGGAAGCACGATCATGAGCACGGAAAAAACCATTCGAAACCCGACGACCATCGCCGAGCTAAAGGATATGATTGTAGCAACCAGGCTTAGCCTCCCAGAGCAACAGGAGCGCGTCGCACGCACGGCTCTCGCCCATCCGGAAATTGTAGCATTCGGCACCGCGCAATCGCTTGCGGACCGATGCGGAGTGTCGCCCTCAACCGTGGTCAGAGTGGCCACTGCTCTCGGGTTCGATAACTTCAGGGAGTTCCGACAGGTTTTCCGTCAGCACATCCGGGAGATTTCGATACGAGCCGCGGACACCCTATGCTGACAGGAAAGCCGCAATAACCGCCATAAATCACCGTTATCCAACGTGAACCTAACCGATGATCGGTCCTTGGTTCGACCCCTTTCAAGGCGGGCATCGCTCACTTTCGCAGTGGTGCCCAATCGGAAATAGAAGATTAGCTCGCTGAACGTCGGCTTTGCGCCTCATGTCGGCCGTTGAGGCGAACTTTGCCTCCGCCCGAAAGCGGCTGACCAGCCTTTGAAGGTCGCGCTCGCGCCAAGAACGGACCGTCGCAAGCCGTGGATCAGCCGACCTCGATGTTCATCTCGGCGATCAGACGTTCACGCCCGGCTAGCGAGTTCAGCGCCTTGTCGCCGAGTTCCCGGGCGACAAGGTTGAGCAGCGCTTCGCAAAAAACGACATAAGCGCCCATGCTGTTCGAATAGAAGCTGCTGGCGTGAGGGATGAAAAAGGCATGCTCGGCAGGAGGAACGAGCGGCGAGGATCGGGAATCCGTGATCGCGATCACGGCCTGGCCATTCGCCGCCGCGATTCGAGCAACCTCTGCAACGCTGCGCGTATAGGGCGCACAACTTGCGACGATGACAATGTCGCCCCGATCAAGCTGCGACAGTGCTTCGGCGACGCCGAGCCGTGGCGCGTCCAGCAGTGCCACGTCGGAGCGCACCATGCCGAGGCAATAGGTGAGAAAACTGGCCAGGGAATGGAATTGACGCACGCCGTGAACGCGCACGCGGCGAGCGCTGGCCAGCAGCCTGGTCGCCCCCTGCAGCGAAACGCCATCCAACTGGCCGAGGAAGCCGTCGACATTTGCCGCCGTTTCCCGCGCCAGCCGCTCGAAGACCTCGATCTCCGCATTACCGACGGACCGCGTCGCTAGAAGTCGTCCGGCCTGGCGACTGTAGAAATACTGCTGGTCATTGGCGATGGCCTTGCGGAAGACGGCCTGGAAATCGCTGAAGCCTTCGAAGCCGAGACGCTTCGCCAGCCTGGTCAGGGTCGACGGATTGATGCCGAACTGATTTGCAAGTTCCGAAATCGAACGGACCGCCGACTGCTCCGGTGCTTCCACCAGCTTGGCGAAGACGTCGTGCGCCTTCGAGCCGAGTGAAAAGCCCGCCTGGTCACGGCCGACCGAGAGCGCGAGCGCCCTCAGATCCTCGATGGTGCGCGGCGGCTCGGCAACGGGTTCCTCTGGCATCGCACCGCTCCTGTTCACGTCGCGACAGGTACCAGCCCATCCCGCATTTCGAAGCGAGCTGCTTCATGCGGTCTATCGTAGACAGACCACTCGACCTTGTCAGCCCCGATGCGGAACACCGCGCTGGCCAGCGTGTTCTCGATGTCGCCGTCGTCCGGGTCAGTGCGGTAGATCGGCAATTCCGGGTCGACCGCGTCCCACAATATGCCAACGGCGCGCCTTTGCGGATCCGGCTCCGACGCTTGACCAAGCAGCATCTCGCCTCGCCGCTGGCGCGCGCCGGATGATCCGGTGACGACCTGCGATATGCGTCCGGTGTCGGCATGGATGAGATGGTTGGAATGGACGCGCGCCGCTTCGACCCGGTCGACGGAAAGCGCCTGAGCGGTGAATTCAACGCTGAGAAGCCGCTCGTCCCCGGCCTGGGCCAAGGTCAGGTGAAATGCGCCGGCGCGCGGCGCCGATTTGAGCAGCGCCGCCGCCGCGTCCAGGCTTGGCGCGTCGAGTATCGCCCGGGTCAGGACCATGCGCGGCGTGCCGGAGCCGCCAGCCAGCGGCCTGAGGTTGTTGACGGTCTGAACCAGTCCGGCCGACGTCGCGGCAAATGTGTGCCCAGGCAGCGAGCCGGGATAAACGAAAGCCGTGAACGTGCTGCCGCCTTCGCAAGCCACATGGGCCAGGGCACAGTGGCCGGCAAAGTCCGGGTCGCCATCCTCATTGTGCCCGACAACATGCGGGGAGCCGGGCAATTGCACGGTCGTGCAGCCATCCGGCGCCATCGCCCAGATGTCGCCGCGACAGTTCCACAGGAAGACATCGTCGAAAGGCAGTTCCAGGCCGACGGCAAGACCTTCCAACTCGGCCCAGCAGCGTGGAAACCGCTCGCGAACGATCGTTGCCATCAGGCCGATGCGCGGATCGGCGCGGCGTACGGTCAGTTCGCGCCATGCAGCAGAATGGCGCAAATGGCCATGCAGGGCGGCGCGACCGAAGCGACCGAGAGCCGCTCCGACATCATAGGGCGAACCTGCGACAGCGATAAAGGAAAGCCGGCGGCCGGCGTCAGGCGACATGCTGCAGAAACTCTTTCAAGCGCGAGTTTTGCGGGTTTTCGAGCAACTGCTGCGGCTCGCCGTCGACGGCGATCTTGCCGCCTTCCATGAAAATCAGCCTGGTTCCGACCTTGCGGGCGAAGGCCATCTCGTGGGTGACCACGATCATGGTCATGCCTTCCTCGGCCAGCGCCTGCATGACACGCAGTACTTCATGCCTGAGTTCGGGGTCAAGCGCCGACGTCGGCTCGTCGAACAGCATCAGCTTCGGCTTGACGGCCAGCGCGCGAGCGATGGCGACGCGTTGTTGCTGGCCACCGGAAAGCTCGCTCGGATAGTGGTGGGCGCGGTCGGAGAGCCCGACCTTGGCCAGCATCGCCATGGCCTGCTTGCGCGCCTCGTGGCGCGACTCGCCGCGCACGCGGTGCGGGCCAAAGGCAACGTTCTGAAGCGCCGTCATCTGCGGAAAGAGGTTGAACTGCTGGAAGACCATGCCGGCTTCCTGGCGGATCAGCCGGACCAAGCGGCCGCTGCCCTTGACGCTGATGCCGTCGACGATGAGATCGCCGCCATTGATCTCCTCCAGCGCATTGATGCAGCGAAGCAGCGTCGACTTGCCGGATCCGGAAGGGCCGATAAGAACGACCTTCTCGCCGGGCTCTATCGACAGGTCGACTTCGTCAAGGATCGTTACCTGACCGAAGCGCTTTGTGACTTTCCTGAACTCCACGATGCTCACAGGATGCGCATCCTCTTTTCGGTCACTCTCAGGATCAGCGTCAGCGCGCCGGTCATGATCAGATAGAGCAACGCCACGGCGGACCAGATTTCGACGGCGCGGAAGTTGGCTGCCATGATTTCCTGGCCTTGCCGCGTGAGTTCGCCGACGCCGATGACGATGAAGAGCGACGTATCCTTCAGGCTGACGATGAACTGGTTGCCGAGCGCCGGGATCATGCGACGGAAGGCGAGCGGGCCGATGATGTAGACAAGCACCTTCCAGAACGGCAGTCCAAGCGCCAGACCGGCTTCCCGCAATCCCCGGTGAATGGACAGAAATGTGCCGCGCACGATTTCAGCGATGTAAGCGCCGGCATTGACGATGATCGCGATGATGGCGGCTGCCAGAGGATTGATCCGGATATCGGCGAGCATCGGCAAGGCGAAATAGATGAACATCACCTGCACAATGATGGGGGTGCCTCGTATGATCTCGACATAGACGAAGGCCATGGCGTTGAAGACGACATTGCCGTAGGCGCGCGCCAGGCCGGCGGCGAAGCCGATCACCAGCCCACCGGCGAGCCCGGCCAGCGCGATCAGCACGGTGAGGCGAGCCCCTTTCAAAAGTTCCGGCAGGGCTTGCCAGATGACGGACCAATCAAAATCCATGAGAAGCTTTTCCTTCGAGGAAGGCGCGCCGGAATGCCGGCGCGCTGGGAAACCCTGGGGATCAGCTCTTCGGCGGCTCGGCGCCGAACCACTTCTTGTAGATGCTGGTATAGGTGCCGTCGCCCTTCAGCTTGACCAGCGAAGCGTTGACCTTGGCGACAAGTTCACTGCCCTTCGGAAAGGCAATGCCGTATTGCTGGGCCATCATCTGCGGACCGACGGTTTTCACTTTTCCCTGACCGTTGGTCTTGATGTAGTAAAGGACGTTTGGGGTGTCATGCATGGCGGCGTCGGCGCGGCCGGTCGCGACTTCGAGATAGGCGTTGTCGCTGTTCGGGAACAAGCGGAGTTCCGTTCCCTTGAAATTCTCCTTGGCGTAGTCGGTCGCCGACGTGCCGGTCTTGACGGCCAGCGTCTTGCCGACGAGATCCTCCGGACCTTTGATCTGGCTATCGATCGGCACCATCAGCAGGAAGCCGCTGTCGTAGTAGCCATCCGAAAAGTCGATGACCTTCTTGCGCTCGTCCTTGATGGTGATGCCGGCAAGTCCGACGTCGACCTGCTTGGTCTGGAGCGCAGGGATGATGCCGTTGAAGTCCATCGGCTGGAGCGTGTAGGTGACGCCGATATCCTTGGCGACGGCGTCCCACAGATCGATGTCGAAGCCGACATATTTGTCGCCCTCCTTGAATTCGAACGGGACGAAGGCGGTGTCTGTCGCAACGATCAGGTCGTCGGCACGGGCTGGCTGGCCAAGGATAAGCGTTGCCGCAACGGCGGCGGCGGTGAGACTTGCAAATGCGAACTTCATGTCCGGGTTCCCCTTTTTGTTGGAATTTGCGTTGAGAACCGTAACACCGTCACAATCGTCTCGCAAATGCAAAATGCATTGTCAAACCGTATGCATCAAATATTTGCATCGGACCCAGGTGAAAAACCGTCTAGGGAATCCGATGGTCTAGATGCCCGCCCAATGGACACGCAATGTGTCTGCGTCGGCGATCGCCAGCCCGCAGGCCTCGATTGCCTGTTTCGTGGCCGCTACCAGATCGTGATTGCCTGAGGCCAGCGCTCCATCCGGCAGGAACAGATTGTTCTCGAATCCAACACGCGCATGCCCGCCAAGCAGCGCGCCTGACGTCACGCACGCTGTCTCCTGCCGGCCGAAGGCACAGACCATCCAATGCCTGAATGCCGCAATGTCGGCCGCGAGGAACGGCAGCAGATCGGCGGGCCGGGACGTTTGCCCGACCGTGTAGCGACCGAGCACATAGAGCACCGGCAGGTTCTGGAAAGGAATCATGCCTCGCCTCGCGAGCGCCTGCAGATATGACGCCTCGCCGGCAGAATAGAGGATGATCTGCGGCACGATCCTCTCTGCGCGCAGCCATTCGAGGAACGATGAGAAACCCGCCTCATGCGTTTCGTCAGGCACGAATTCGCGCAATGCCAGCGAGACGGCTTCGGGACGCACCTCGCGCACCACCCGCATCTGCTGCTCGGGCGCGTAGACGCCCACGGCCTCGCTGGTGATCTGGATGACGAGCCTTTCGCCAATGCGAGCCCTGATCGCCGCGATCGAGGCCCGATAGGCCTCCGCGTCCAAGAGGTGGCGTCCGTCGCGGTCGCGGACATGGACATGGATCATGGCCGCCCCGGCATCGAGCGAGGCCGCGGCAACCCTCGCCAACTCGTCGGAGGTGATCGGCAGGGCGGGATGATCCGCCTTGGTGCGTCTGCCGCCATTCGGGGCGACGGCGATGGTGACGGGGTCTGCCTGCACGGGCGCCCCCGGTTGATTTGACGTATCGCTCACCGCCTGCTCCGTTTGTTGCATATGCAAAATTGATGCTACGTATGTTGCATAGTCTTGCGATCGCGTCTATGCTTGCGCCATGATCCGTGCGCCGCTCACCGATGCCATTGTCGAGGTCTTCGACACGTTGCCTACGCAGCTTCAGGGCGCGGCCCGCTATCTTCTCGACAATCCCGAAGACATCGCGCTGCTGTCGATGCGCGAACAGGCGCGCCGCGCCGGTCTGCAACCCTGGACGATGACACGTCTGGCAAAACGGCTGGGCTTTGACGGCTACGAGCCGCTGCGCTCGCTCTATGCCAACGCCATGCGGCAGGGGGAACTCGGCTTTGCCGGCAAGGCCGGCACGCAGCTTTCCCGACAAAAACAAGTCGGCGACCGGGCATTGGCCGCCGAGATGATCGCGTCGCTGTCAGCGCAGGTTGCTGGTCTCGGCGACCCAGACGTGCTCGATTCGCTGGCTGCCGCGGCTGGACAGCTTCACGCGGCGCGCCGGATATTCTGCCTTGGACTGCGGTCGAGCCACCCGGTTGCCGCCCACTTCGCCTATGTCATGTCCTTCCTCGGTGAAAAGGCAGTGATGCTGGACGCCGCAGCAGGAGCCGGCACCGACGCCATCCGCCTGGCCACCGCCAAGGATGTTCTGTTCGTCGTCGGCGTCGCCCCCTACACCAGGCTCACGGTCGATCTTGCCCGCCGTGCCGCGGCCAACGGCGTTCCGCTGATCGCAGTCACCGACAGCGTCGTGTCACCGCTTGCAACTCTGGCCGGGCTGTCGGTTCTGGTTTCGACAGACAGCCCGTCCTTCTTCCACACCATGTCGCCAGCCTTCATCATCGGCGAGATTCTCGCCGCACTGATCGCCGGCAAGGGTGGGGAAAAATCGCTCGCCGCCATTCGCCGCACCGAAGACCAGCTGTCGCAGCTCGACATCCACATATTGCCACCGCGTGGCTGGAGAAAAGCATGACTCATATTCTGCACCGCCAGATACACGCCACGCTCCCCGTCGCCAGCGGCGGCAAGGGCATTGAACTGTTCGATACCGATGGCCGCGCCTATATCGACGCCTCTGGCGGAGCCGCCGTTTCGTGCCTCGGTCACGGCCATCCTGACATCCTCGCCGCCATGCACCGGCAAGCCGACACGCTGGCATATGCGCATACCAGCTTCTTCACCAGCGAGGCGGCGGAGGCCCTGGCTGACCGGCTTGTCACCAACGCTCCGGCCGGCATCAGCCGCGCCTATTTCGTCTCCGGCGGCTCGGAAGCGGTCGAGGCAGCGCTCAAGATGGCGCGACAATATTTCGTCGAGACCGGTGCGCCGCAGCGACGCAATATCATCGCGCGCAGGCAAAGCTATCACGGCAACACGCTCGGCGCCCTGGCGACTGGCGGCAACGAATGGCGGCGCGCGCAGTTCCGGCCACTGCTCATCGACACACACCACATCGATCCATGCTTCGCCTATCGCTTCCAGGAAGCCGGCGAGACGGACGAAGACTATGCCAGCCGCGCCGCGCAGGCGCTGGAGGACAAGATCCTCGAGCTCGGCCCCGAAACGGTGATGGCCTTCGTTGCCGAGACTGTGGTCGGCGCGACGGCGGGCGCGGTGCCGCCGGTGGCCGACTACTTCCGTCGGGTCCGCGACATCTGCGACCGCCACGGTGTTCTTCTGATCCTCGATGAGGTGATGTGCGGCATGGGCCGCACCGGAACGCTTCATGCCTGCGAGCAGGAAGGCATTGCCCCCGATCTGATGACGATCGCCAAAGGGCTGGGCGGCGGCTACCAGCCAATCGGCGCGGTTCTGCTCAGCCAGAAAATATTCGACGCGTTTTCAAGCGGCTCGGGTCTCTTCCAGCACGGTCACACCTATGTCTGTCACCCGATGGCCTGCGCGGCAGCACTTGCCGTTCAGGACGTCATCACCCGCGACAAGCTTCTCGACAATGTCAGAGCCATGGGCGTGCATCTGTCGCGTCGGCTTGGCGAGCGTTTCGACAACCATCCCAATGTCGGTGACATTCGCGGGCGCGGCCTGTTCATGGGCGTGGAACTGGTGGAGGATCGCTCGACCAAGGTGCCCTTCGACCCCAAACGGAAGCTGCACGCGGGGATCAAGAAGGAAGCTATGGCGCGCGGCCTCCTAGTCTATCCAATGGGCGGCACGATCGATGGGATCAATGGCGACCACGTGCTTCTGGCTCCGCCGTTCATTTGCGACGTACCGGCCATCGACGCGATCGTGGAACGGCTCGGCGATGCCATCGAGGCGGCATTGCGAACATCACCAAACTAGACCGGAACTGCGTTTGAAGGCAGCGACGTGACGTCAGCTCATCCACCGTTAGGCGACTTCGTTCTCCGGCCCCACTCAGGACCTCTGCACGCTCGACGTAAAATGTCCGTTTCTAGCGCTATCAATAGCGTCACGTAGCACACTGCAGGCGCTTCTCGTTCCGCCATCCTAGACGCCTTTGAGCGAGGCGCGTTTGGTGGGACAAAAACATTGAAAAATATTGGAACGGATTTGAATGCAGCGTGGTCCCACCGGATTCTAACTGCTTGATTTAGCTTCTTTTCCAAACATCCTCCGGGTCCACCAAAACTGTTCAATATCAATTAGTTATGGCCATCTCCGCTTTGAAGTGGGCCAATTCAGATACGCTATGTTCCCGCGCTCAGTTTACGATACTTGATCCATAAGAGGGGGAGGGGAGATTATGCCTGCCCTTATGCTCCGTTGTCCTCGTGTTCGTCAGTCAGGTTCTGGCAGCCACATATAGTCCAGGCGTTGCAAGGCTGGAAAGGCCGTTGGCGGAGTGCGGCAAAAGGCGGTAACGGCGTACGAATGGGATGGTCGCCGCGACCTCGGGAGAATGCGCTGTGACTTCTGCCGAGCCGGAACTATGGCTCGAAGCCGGCCTGGGTCTAGCCCCCCACAGGCAAATAATTTAGAAATAATATGACGGGTAATGGCGATTGCGGCCTTAGGGTCAAATGATTTCCTGTCTTGCAATGTTGGGTCCGGGAAGGAAGCTTTGTTCCCGGGTCTAGCCGCCCCGTCGCGATGGCGTCCCGAACCGCCCTGTAGATCTGCGTCGCCAGCGGCGTCCTCGCGGCGCGGTCGACATGGAATGGACATAGTGCCCATGGCGCAACGGTACCATCATTCCCGCCAATCTTGGTCCTGTTTCATGACCAGAGCCGGACATATCTACCGGCCATCGCCACGTGGCAAATCACGGAGGAGACAATTCCGATGAAGGCAATCGTAGTAACGGATCAGGCCGCGGGAACGGCCGGGATGAAGCTAGTGGAACGCCCCGAGCCACAGGCGGCTATAAACGACGTCGTGGTTCAGGTTCATGCGTCGGGATTCGTCCCGACTGAGCTGACATGGCCCTCGACCTGGACTGATCGCGTTGACCGTGACCGAACGCCATCGATCCCCGGGCACGAGCTAGCCGGAGTGATAACCGCCCTCGGCTACGGCACGACGGGACTGTCCGTGGGCCAGCTGGTGTTCGGCCTCGCCGATTGGTATCGCGACGGCACCCTGGCGGAGTATGTGGCCGTCGAGGCACGTAACCTCGCGCCTCTGCCGGGCGACGTCGACTTTACGGTAGGCGCCAGTTTGCCGATCTCGGGCCTGACTGCGTGGCAGGGTCTGTTCGACCACGGCCGCCTTCGGGCCGGATGGAGCGTCCTTGCACACGGTGCGGCCGGCGCAGTCGGATCGATGGTGACACAACTCGCACGAGAGGCCGGCGCCTACGTCATTGGCACTGGACGCTCTGCCGACCGTCAGAAGGCGCTCGACTTCGGCGCGAACGAGTTCGTTGACCTCGAGAACGACGCACTGGAAGACATCGGCGGCGTCGATCTGGTGTTCGACGTCATCGGCGGCGACATCCAGAAGCGATCCGCTGGCCTGATTCGAACCGGAGGAACACTGGTGACAGTCGTCGGGCCGGCCGAGGCGCAGCCCGCCAATGGCCTGGCAGTCGACTTCGTTGTCGAGTCCGATCGTGCTCAACTGAGTGAGATCGTCCAGCGGGTGCGGGACGGGCGACTGCGGACGAACATCGGCAACATCTCGACCCTCGACGATGCCGTTTCCGCCTTCAACCCGACCGAGCGACGCTCGGGGAAGACGATCATACGCGTTCGTCCGTGAGCGTCACGCGCCTATCGATGCACCGGCCGGCCGGCGCTATCCGGATCGGCCGGGTGCCGCAGGCGATCGACGGGCGACAAGGGCCGTATCTAAATCTATGTTCCCTTCACGATTCTCGGTTTGGTCGGTCGTCGGGATTGAGCGGCGCTCTCGAGGGCCAAGGCCAGCCGCTTCTCGTCTTCGATGGCTCGATCGACTGCCTCAATTTCCTCTTGGAGCGCCTTCAGCTCGGCTCCGTAGCTGGAGCCGTCGCTGTCCCCGATCTGAAAGCCACTTGCCCGCATTGCGTCGCGAGTATGGTGCACGTTACGGACTCCTTCGCGTCGAGTCGCGACCAGGATTTCCCTGAATTCATCAAGACGTTCAACGTGACTGCGAGTCATCGCGTTCTCCTATTTCTTCATCATCGTTGCCGACGGCCATTCAGAATGGCTGAACCTTGCGGCGCAGAAGGTTTAAGTGACTACAGGAGATACTCTCGACAAAGCATGAGTGCGGAAGCTCAAATTTGAACGTCCTGCAATAACGTGGAGCGCGGCAAGCGGAAATTGGCTTGGGACCCGACAGATCACTGTCTAGACGAAGTGGCCCAGTGCTTCTTCAGGATAGGGGCTGTCGGCCAGAAGACGGGGCTTATCACCAGCTGGAGGGGCGGTGCGTTCGCCTTCATGCGAAGCCTCGCGCTGCTTGGTCCGCTGACCGTGCCGCAGATCGCCGAGATGCGGCCTACCAGCCGCCAGCGGATGCAGCGGCTGGCGGATGAGCTTGCGGCCGAGAGGCTGGTCGAATTTCATCGACAATCCGAAACACCGGGGCTCCAAGCTTGTGCAGCTTACGCGCAAAGGCGACGCGCGCTACCGCGAGCTGAACGCCCGGCTCCTGGTGATCGCCTCGACCATGGGCGTCGCTCTCAGCGAAACCGATATCCGCAAGACCGCCAACATCGTGCGGCAGCTGAGCGTGAAAGCGCGGTCGTAGCGGCTGTCAGTGGAGGCCAACACTTGCAATGCTGCTTCTACTTTCTCTAGCTGGAGCAAGCGTTGTGCCAAGGTTCTGAAGGCGATCTCTACTGTTAAATTGGGGGGTAGGGATCGTGCTCGTTATGTGGCTAATGGGCGGGGTTTTGGGATTGCGATCGAATTTGCACCTCGCCTTGGATCGACTGACTCAAGCCATCGCCGCCGGGTTCATCCACACGATTTCCCAAACATAACCGTCTGGATCTTCAATGTGGCGGTTGTACATGAAGCCAAGATCTTGTGCCGGGTTGGGATCGGCGCGGCCGCCCGCCGCAACGGCGCTGGTCAGCGTTGCATCGACAGCGTCGCGGTCATCGACAGTGAGGACGATCATGGCCTGGCTGTCGCGCCGTGCGTCGCCAATTGGGCGTTTGGTGAATTCGCTATAGTGGTCGTGGGTGAGCAGCATCACTCCGATCGCGTCGGAGAACATGAGCGAGGTGGCTTTCTCGCCCGAAAACTGCGGGTTCACGGTGCCGCCTAGCGCCACGTAGAACGCTGTCGACGCTGACAGGTCACGGACAGGCAGGTTCACAATCATCATTTTGGCCATTACTTTCTCTCTCTTCGGGAACAGCGCGCGCTACCCTAGCGCCTTGCCACAATGTGGATATACATCATGTATAGTGAAATCAAGCGACATTTTGTCGAGGGATTGGAGGTGCCCTTCTGGCTCGCGCGGCGTTCTGCGTGAAATAGGATACGGCGAGCGCAGTGAGGCCGACTAGGGCTGGCCCGAAGCCAAAATCGCCGGCATTGAGGTGGGCGGAGAGGGCAAGCAGCAGGTGATAGAAAACTCCCGCGTAGGCCAGGTTGGAGAGCGCGATCTTAAATCGCGAAAAGATGGCCAGAACACCTAGGGGCTTGACGACAATGAGGAGCGGGACGAGATAGGCGGGATAACCGAGTGTGCCGAACAGGGCCTGTACCTTAGCAAAATGAGTGAGATAAAAGAACGCGCTTCCAAGATACATGAGGGAGAGAAGCGCCGTGCTGATCCAGTAGGCCCATTTGCTTTTGTTGCGTGACATGGATGTTCCCATGAATGCCGTGAGATCAAATTTGAACCGGATGGATTTCTCCGTGGGGCCGCTCATCTCTTTTGCTGCAACTCTTTTGCTGCAACGGGCCGCCGAAAAATTCCGCCCCGCTTGCTACGTCAGCTAAGATCGGCGTCGTTGATATCCGGGCTGAGCAGCCGATCCGACACTGCCCGCCTCGCCCGCTAAGGGAGCTGTCGCACGCTTGTGCCCGGGCCATGTCTGAACGCCCGGCAGGAGCCGCTCGAAGGTGATGAAATGCAGCACCAGCCAGACGAGAATGTCGCGTAACCACCGCGCTGAGCGTCCGCCCATCACGAACAGGATTGGGTTGTCGTTGGCGTCAAGAGGAAACAATGCGGCGAACCGGCCGACCGCAATCGCCTGGGCGAAGGTGGAGAAACTGAACGGCCGAATGGGCCTGCCGGTGACACGGGCCACGGCCTGCTCCGCGGCGTAGACGCCGGATACTGCGGCCGTCAGGGCGGATGGTCGAAATGGAGCCCCGGTTGACCCGTTAGGATGGGCGCTATCGCCAACCGCCAGGATGGAGGGATGGGAAACAGACCGCAGGTCCGTGCCGACCACCACGCGATCCTGAGCATCGACTTCGAGTCCGCCTTGTCTGGCGATCAAGGGCGCGCGCATGCCCGCCGCCCAAATGCAGATGTCGTGCCGGAAGCGGCGTCCGTTCGCTGTGACCACCTCGCTCGCTTTGATCTCGCTGACGCGCTCATCATCGACAAGTGCGACGCCCAGTCTCGCCAGGTCGCGCCTGAGTACGGCTTGGACCTTCTCGCTCGTGAAATCTCCGGCACGCGTTCCGCTCACGAGCGTCACGTCCATGTCAGGCCATGTCGATTTGACCTCGCCAGCCGCCTCGATCGAAAGCGGCCCACCGCCGACGGCGAGCACGCGGGCAGGCCCTCCGGCAAGCTGGTGCAGGGCAGCTCGCAGTGCTGCGGCAGAGCGTGGACCGTCGCCGGGGTCCAGCCGAAAGCTGTGCTGCGACGCGCCAGGCGCGTTGTCGGTGTCGACATGCGACCCCAGCGCATAGATAAGTTGGGTAAAGCCGACTTCGCGCACTGATCCTTTGGCCTCTATGTTGATCCTGTTCCGAACCGGGTCGAGCGAGAGCACGCGCGCGCGAATGAACTCGACGGGAGTTCTCGCCACATAAGTGGAGATGGACGCGATGCGCGGCTTGACCGCAGCGACCATCGATTCCTGCAGCCGCACACGCTCTACGAACTGCTCCTCGGCGTTGATCAACGCGACGCGGAGGCCAAGCCGGCGTCGTCCCAGACGAAGAGCGGCCATCAGTCCCGCATAGCCAGCGCCCAACACGACGATGTCATAGGTTTCACACGTTGAGGTCGGCGACGAAGACATGACGGGCTTCCTTGGGTGGGTCTCAGCTCTTGCACATTCGATCTTCAGGCGTAGCGGCCCGCGGCCATGGTCACAGCCGCGATCGCGAGCAGAATGGCCGCGCCTCGCTGGGCGACGGCGACGCGTGATAGCGCGCTTGTGTTGTCGCCGCTCCCGGGTCTGCGCAATAGCCGCAGCCGCCACCGATAACCGCCGCCTGGATCCCGAGGGCAAGAATTGCCGCCACGGCGCCGGCCGCCAGCAATTTGCTCCATGGTTCCGAAGGAACCTTCGTGCAGCACGTGCCAAAGGTAGGCGCCGGCGCCGATTGCGAATACGGCCGCAAGCAGTTGCGGAACGAAGAGCTGTTCGCTGCCATGGCCCGCCATCCGCGCCAACGCGAATGTGGAGCCGGCCCAGAACGTGGCGGCAAGAATATGGACCGATATGGCTATAATCAGCGCCAGTTGCATGACATTAATCCTGTGAACGTCACGCAATTAGATATACAGCATGTTTAATGAAATTCAAGAGGTGAAGATGTGTCGAGACGTTCCTATGTCAGCGTGGCGCGGGCTGAGGCGGCCACCGAAAAAAAGGAACGGGTGATTCAGGCCGCTGCCCGTTTCCTTCGCGAAGCGGATAGCATCACGGCTTTCTCGCTGGAGGCGGTCGCAAAGGCTGCCGATGTGACGCGTCTTACGGTCTATAACCAGTTCGGATCGCGGCGCGGATTGCTCGAGGCCGTTTTTGACGACATCGCACGACGAGGACGACTCGTGCGACTCAACGACGTGATGGCAGAGGCGGACCCCTGGAAAGGTCTCGACTCGTTGATCGCGGTCTTCTGTGACTTCTGGGGCAGCGATCCAGCCGTGGCCCGGCTCCATGACGCAATGGCGATCGATCAGGAATTTGCCCAAGCACTTCTCGAACGCAACGAACGTCGGAGACAGTCAATTGAAGAGCTGGTTGCACGAATAGCAGGCGAACAGGTGCCGCCTGCCGACCGACGCGATGCCGTGGATTTCATATTCGCACTTACCAGTTGCGCGATGTTTCGGATGCTCGCCGGGGCGAGGCCCGTCGCTGCTGTCTGCGCCATCATTACAGACGCCGCTAGGGCGGCCATCATCAGGATTGAGCCCGCGAATTCCGACGCAAAGTGATCGGGACCTCGTGGCCCTAATCAATCAGTAGATCTGAGCGAACAGAAGAGCTGGTGACGAGTGTGATCCCGTAGTTCATAGCTATGAGATCGAATAGGCTCGCTCGAGAAACATCATGGACATCCACTCGCGGTTCTGAGCCTTGCCGGCCCAGCTTCTTGTCAAGCAGTCATGAAGCTCCGGACCGGCTCGACTGACCAAAAATGTTTCATTCTGAAAGAAAGTCGAACTGATCGGCATGTTTTCGCTGCCATTTCGCATTTCTACAATGCGACGCAGCTTCGCCGAGCTAGCATTCCAGCATCAACAAGGGTCTGCCAATGATGTTCATCGTCAACCTTCTCGCTCGGGCCGAGACCGTCGATCACGTCCGTGACATCCTCATCGATCTCACGCGGCAGACATCCGCTGAGTCGGGCGCGGTGTCGTATCAGGCCGCTCAGAGCACATCCGACACCACGCATTTTTATGTCGTGGAACAATACCGCGATCATGCGGCTTGGGAGTCTCATATGGCCTCTCCCTATGTGCGCAATGCGCTATCCGTGTTCAATGACCTACTTAGAGAGCCGCCTGCGGCAGCCGCGTTGGTGGTTTTTGCCGAATACGTAGCTGCGCCAGGGGACAGTCACGCGATCTAAGCGTGTTCGCCATTTAGCTGTCGACCACACAACTGGATTGGCTCTTCATACAACTTACGACGGACGGAAAGGATTTCCGATGGCTGAAGTGGCAGTTCTAGGACTTGGAGCGATGGGGTCGCGCATGGCCGCGAATCTGCTCAAGGCAGGGCACCGCTTGACGGTGTGGAACCGGTCAAAGGGGGCGGCGGATTCGCTCATCTCCACAGGAGCACGTCTCGCCGGCACGCCGCGAGAGGCCGCGGCAGAAGCAGATTTCGTGATCGCCATGGTTCGAGACGATATCGCATCACGGAAAATATGGCTCGACGAGGACACGGGAGCATTTGGTATGCTCAAGGCGGGCGCGGTGGCGATCGAGAGCTCGACACTGACGCCGGTTTGGATCCGCGAGCTCGCCAAAGCCGTATCGGCTCGGGGCGTCGCCTTCCTTGAGGCACCGGTGGCAGGCGGGCGCCCCCAGGCGGAGGCGGCCCAGCTGATCTATCTCGTCGGCGGCGAGAAGGACGTCCTTGCGCGAACAGAACCGCTGCTCAAAGCCATGGGGACGGCAGTACATCACGCTGGGCCGGTCGGGGCAGGCGCCATGGTGAAGCTCTCCATCAACGCTCTTCTCGCTATCCAAGTTGGCGCAATGGCCGAAATCATTGGCCTGCTGCAACGGCTGGGCGCCGATGTCGATCGAGCCGTCGAGATTATTGGCACGACGCCCGCCAGCAGCCCAGCGGCGAAAACGATGGCAACCTCCATGCGCGCGGGCACGTTCGCACCGTTGTTTCCAGTAGAACTCGTGGACAAAGACCTTGGATATGTAATCGCTATGGCGGGCGCGGGCTCTTCAAAGCATATGCCTCTGACTACTGCGGCCCGCGAGGTTTTCCAGCATGGGATTGATCGCGGCATGGCCGATGATAACATAACCGGCATCGTGCGCCTGTACACTGAGCCAACATAGTCTGTGTATGCGATGGGCGACTGCAGAACTGACGTAACAAATAAGTCGTGGATAAAGAGGCTTGGATGCTGAGTATATCCTATCGCCCGATCGAATCGATAGGTCACGTGGTTGATCGCTACTGGTCAAGTGAGACCAATCCTGGCGAAAACATCGAATTCATGCCGTTCTGGCCAAGCCCAGGCGGAGCTGAGATATTCTTTCACGTCGCACCAGGCTTTCTGCTCAACGGGAAGCAGCCGCCGCAGGCCCATGTTTTGTGCTGCCGCAGCCAGCCCATTCACCCGGAGGCCGCGCCGGGATTTCACTTTTTTGCTGTCCGCATACGTGCGGGCATGGCAGAACATCTCCTGGGAGTACCTGTTTCCGAACTTGCAGACAGATTTGTTCCTCTCGAGGTGATCTGGGGACAAGAGGCAACGGGTCTGACGGAGCAAATCGTAACCACGGCGCTTGACAGCACGCGGGTCCGCCTGCTGAACCATTTTCTGCAGCAACGTCTCAATCCCCGACCAGAGCGGCGCATCGATGCCGCCTTCCGACTTCTCGAGACGGGAACATCGTCGATCTCCAAAATCTGCGATCTTGTGGGGCTGAGCGAGAGACAGCTTGAGAGCCGTTTCAGGAGAGCGACGGCAAATTCGCCGGTCCGCTTTCGCCAACTTGCGCGGTTGAGACGAACTATCAAAGCGATATTGCAAGATCCGAACGAGAAATTTACGCAGCTTGTCGATGAGGCCTACTTTGATCAATCGCAGGCCGTTCATGAGTTCCGCCGTTTTACAGGTTTGACACCAACGGAATTTCGCGAGCTGGCGAGACGGTCCGCTCACTTCTACGAGTTGAAATCGCCGGCTTTGACTCGCCGAAAGTCAGTAGTCGGTTGAACCGGCCGAGTAACGCGGCGGAAGCTCCGTTGCTCTGGAACCACTGCAAAGCCGGCCGAAACGATCAACCCCGAAAACTTTGTTCAATGTGAGGGTTTGAATCGCTGGAGCGCTATCGTCAATAGGAGCGCGTCGAGCCTATCCTCTGAGCGCGACCGCAGCTCTAACCCCTGCCGCTTTGGCCACTCCGCGGGAACTCCACCCTTCAGGATGATCTGATCCATTTAGAAAGGCGCTCGAGCACGTAATCTGGCCGAAGGGAAATCGCTCGATATCGACGTCCGTTGTCGCGCCAGTAACTTTGAGCGAGGCGCGTTTGGTGGGACAAAAACATTGAAAAATATTAGAACGGATTTGAATGCAGCGTGGTCCCACCGGATTCTAACTTGTTGATTACGCTCGTTTTCCAAACATCCTCCGGGCCCACCAAAACTGTATAATATCAATTAGTTATGGTCAACTTCGCTTAGAAGTGGGCCAAACCGAGCTTCACTATGCCAGCGTTTATATGAACACGATCCAAGGCCAGGGTAGAGGTTCTGCTCCTTGCTTCAGTTCTTGCTCCTCGCAGTTTTGTTTTGCACGGCCACACATAGCGCCTCTCCTTCGACGATGGAAAGACCTTAAGTCGATGCATGCGGCAAAAGGCGGTAATGACGTGCGATTGGGATGGTCTCGAGGCCTGATCGAAGTGCTGCCCATGCCATATAGGCTAACCGAAGACGACGTAGGTTAGTCCTGCGTGAACGACCGCTTCGCGCTTTATATCGGACGTTCAGGTCAGCTTCGCGGCGGCCTGAAAGCAGACATCCTCGGGGCCGACGCGAGAGAAGCTGGCTTCACCTCGGTATGAACTCGTCGGCAGTATTCGCTTCACGGGAGATGTCGACCACAGTTCGTTCACACGGTTGGCACGGCAACAGAACTTGCCAGCTGTTCGCGACGTGACCTGCGCCTCCACGATGGCGAGAGCTCGCCAGCGCAAATCGGCGACCTTCTCCAGTCCCAATTCGTCGGCCTAGCACAGATGTTGGCGCCTTTGCCGGAACACTATGCTGACGAGCCATGCTAAAGGGTACTGCCTATGAGGAAGATCGAACGCAAACTCTGCACACGCCGTCGCTTTGATCGCTATCACGCCTCGCTCTACATTGCCTGCACCCGACCATGAACACAGGCGCCAATTGTTTCGCACCAGCCAGCTTCGCCAATTCCAGGAGGCGACCGTCGTTGACCTCTCCGGAAGCGACGATGAGGTCATCGGGATCGTCAACCCGTCTCACGCCAAAGTCTGTGGGTGGCGCAGACGCGGCAGCGCCGGCTTGGTTAGGCCCAGCCTAAGCAGAATTATCGAAAATCATTATTTGTGCATCGCACACAGCGTGCTTTGCTCCATGCGCCGGCTGAAAGAGAACAAAAAGAACGTCAGGCGGCAGCCTTCGGCGATGCGCCCGAAGCGGGTTGTTTTGGTGCGGACAGCGCCTGACCTCAGAAAAAGACAGGGGAACGTGATGACGACAATAATCTCGAAGTTTCGCCGTGCCGCGCTTGCGGCCGGCATTGCCCTCAGCGCCCTTTCGGTGAGCCTCCACGCCGAAGCCGGCAGCTTGAAGCTGGGCATGACGACTTGGGTCGGATACGGCCCGCTCTTCCTTGCGCGTGACATGGGTTACTTCAAAGAAGGGGGCCTCGATGTTTCGCTCGAAATCATCGAGGAAGCATCGCTGTACATGGCCGCCGTCGCCGCCGGCGAGCTCGACGGCAGCGCTTCGACCATCGACGAAATCATGAAGTACCGTTCGAAGGACGTCTGCTTCAAATCGGTATATGCATTGGATGACAGCCATGGTGGCGACGGCGTCCTGGCGCCGAGCAGCGTCAAGAGCGTCGCCGATCTCAAGGGCATGGAGGTCGGGCTGAACGAAGGCTCGGTGTCGCAGTTCTGGTTCAACATCCTGCTCAAGCAGGCCGGTCTCAGTCAGGCCGACGTGAAGATCACCAACATGACGGCGGATGATGCCGCAGCCGCCTTCATGGCCGATCGCATTCCCGTTGCCGTCACCTGGGAGCCGCATCTGACGCTGGCCAAGAAGGAAAACAAGGGGCAGGTGCTGATCGACTCCTCGAAGACACCAGGCTTGATCGTCGATGTGGTGGCGCTGAACTGCGACTACATCACCAAGAACCCCGGGGACGTCGAGGCGCTGGTGAAGGGCCTCTACAAGGCCAACGAGTTGATCAAGGAAGATCCTGCGAAGGCTTATGAGGTGATGGCCAAGGGCGTTGGCGGCTGGCTGAAGGATCCGAAGGACTTCGCCTCGTCCGCCGCGGGCGTGAACTTCTACGGCAAGGACCGCAATGCCCAATTTTTCGCCGGCGGCGAGAGCGGTGAAGCCGGCAAGCTGATCAAGCTCGGCGGCGATGTGTGGGGCGGCTTCGGCAAGCTCAAGATGGACATCAAATACGATGACCTCGTCGATCCGTCCTTCCTGGCAAAGTGATCTGGCCTTGCGAAGTGATCTCGCCTCACGAAGTGATCTCGCCTTGTAAAGTGAGGTCGCTGGACCCGCAGGTAGGGCCTCGCGCCTGCGGTCTCTCCAGCCCAAAGGGTTTCCCTGTGACACTGGCACCGAATGCAACGTCTCCCATCAGCCATATCGTGACCACGAGCGTGGATAAAAATCAGCCCGGTCGATCCGCCTGGAAAGCTGTCGCCACGCCTTTTCAGGCCGTGTCGCGCCCTCTCGCCATCACGCTCAGCGTCCTGGTCTGGGCCGCGGTCATCGGCGGCTGGTTCGCTTTGACCTATTCCGGAGCGGTCAAGGAAATGTTCCTGCCGCGCCCGGAATCCGTCTTGTCCACCACCATCAGGATGGCGCTTGACGGCTCATTGTGGGAGCACGTGCTCGCCAGCGTCCAGGTGGTGCTGATCGGTTTCGTCATTTCGAGCATCGTGGCGGTGCCGCTCGGATTGACGATGGGCACCTATCGCATCGTCCAGGCCGCGCTCGACCCGCTCGTCAATTTCATCCGCTATCTGCCGGTAACCTCCTTCGTGCCGCTTTTCATCCTGTGGATCGGGATTGGCATCGAGCAGCGCGTGGCCGTCATCATCTTCGGCATCTTCTTCCAGCAGTTGGTGATGATCGCCGACAGCGCCCGCGGCGTTCAGCGCGACCTCGTCAACGCAGCCTATACGCTTGGCACGAAACGCAGCGACACCGTCTTCCACATTGTCTTTCCGGCCACGCTTCCCAACGTGCTCGACGTGCTGCGCGTCACTATGGGCTGGGCTTGGACCTATCTCGTCGTCGCCGAACTCGTCGCCGCCCGCAGCGGACTTGGCTACATCTCGCTCAAGGCGATGCGCGGCTTCCAGGTCGACGTCATCTTCATGGCCATCGCCATGATCGGCATCCTTGGTCTTTGCACCGACCAATTGTTCCGGGGCATCCGCCGCCTCGTCGCTCCCTGGGCCAATTGAGGATTTGCTGAAATGGACGCCCTGACACTCGCGACGAAACCAAAGAGCGCCGACATCGGCGTTGACAATGTGGCGCTGCGCTACGGCACGGGCGACAACGCCGTGCTGGCGCTGGACGGCATCTCGTTCCATGTCGCGCCCAATGAGTTCTGTGTGATCGTCGGCCCATCCGGCTGCGGCAAGTCGAGCCTGCTCTATCTCATCGCCGGACTCGAGGAGCGCACCGGCGGCACGATCGCCGTCGGCGGCAAGCCGGTCACCGAGCCGGGCCCGGATCGCGGCATGGTGTTTCAGGCCTATACGCTGTTCCCTTGGCTCACCGTGGCGCAGAACGTCGAATACGGTCCGAAGCGGAAGAGCATGCCGGCGGCCGAGCGCAGGGCCATCGTCGAGCATTTTCTCCAAGAGGTCGGCCTGGCGAAATTCGCCAACCATTATCCCTCGCAACTGTCGGGCGGCATGAAGCAGCGCGTGGCGATTGCCCGCGCGCTCGCCAACGATCCGCAGGTGCTGCTGATGGACGAACCCTTCGGAGCGCTCGACAGCCAGACCCGCCACTCAATGCAGAAGCTTTTGCTGAGGATCTGGGACCATTCCAAGAAAACGGTCCTATTCGTCACCCATGACATTGACGAGGCGATCCTGCTGGCGGACCGGGTGCTCGTCATGTCCGGCCGGCCCGGCCAGATCAAGAAGGAAATCCGCGTCGGCCTCCCGCGTCCGCGCAGCATGGATCTGGTCATGGAGCCGAACTTCATCGCCATGAAGCGGGAAATCCTCGAGCTCTTGAAGAACGACGAAGACGACGAGCATTAGAAGGCATGAGCATAGCGACCGCGGAATTCGACTATATCGTCATTGGCGCGGGCTCGGCCGGTTGTGTCCTGGCCAACCGGCTGAGCGCCAACCCCGCCAACCGCGTCTGCCTGATCGAGGCCGGCGGCAGCGACGACCGCACAAGGGTGCGCGTGCCGGCCGGCATCCTCTCGCTCTACGGCAATCCGACTTTCGACTACGGCTACAAGGGCGTGCCGCAGCCGCTGCTCAACAACCGCCGCATACCGGTCAACCGCGGCAAGCTTCTCGGCGGATCGAGCTCGATCAATTCGATGGTCTATATTCGCGGCGCCGCGCAGGACTACGATGAGTGGGCAGCGCTTGGCTGCGCGGGGTGGTCTTATGCCGATGTGCTGCCGGTGTTCAAGAGACTGGAGCGGAACCTCCTGTCGCAGAACCCGGACTATCACGGCTTCGACGGCGAACTGTTGGTCGACAATCCGCGTGATCCCAACGCCGTATCCAGCCTGTGGGTAGAGGCGGGCCGGGACGTGGGCCTGCCCGAAAACCGCGACTTCAACGCCGATGGTCAACTCGGCCTCGGCATCTACAATGTCACCCAGAACAAGGGGGAACGGTTCTCGGCCTATACCGCCTTCGTCCGGCCGGTTCTTGGCCGCCCGAACCTCCAGGTCCTGTCAGGCGTCGAAGTGCTTGATCTGGCAGTCGAAAGCGGGCGCGTCACCGGCGTCAATGTGATCAAGGATGGGGCAGCCCAGCGGCTGACATGTCGCGCCGAAGTGGTGCTGAGCGCGGGCGCGATCGGATCGCCGCGCATCCTGCTTGCTTCCGGCATCGGCCCGGCCGAGGAGCTGAAGGCGGCGGGGGTGGAGCCGGTGATGAACGTGCCCGGCGTCGGAAAGAATTTGCGCGACCATGTCGACGGCATGATCACGATGCGATCGAACAGCACCAGGACGCTCGGCCTGTCGCTCGCCAATCTGCCGGCAATGCTGGCCGCACCCTTCCAGTATTTCGTCCGGCGCAAGGGCATGCTGACGACCAACTATGTCGAGGCCGGCGGCTTCGCCAAAACCAGATATGCCGGCGATATTCCCGATGTCCAATTCCACTTTGTTCCGGGCTACCGCAGTCATCGCGGCCGGCTTGTCGAATATGGCCATGGCTATGCCGTGCACACCTGCGTGCTCAGACCCGGAAGCGTCGGCGAAATCACGCTCGAGCGCGACGGCACCCGCCGAAATGTGCTGATCGATCACCGCTTCTTCAGCGACGGGCAGGATGCTTTGACTCTGGCCGAGGGCATCAAGCTGGCGCGCTCGATCCTGGCCTCGCCGGTCTTTGCCGATATTCGCGGACCGGAAATCCTGCCGGGACCCGATGTCGTCACCGACGACGAAATCCTCGCCTATCTGCGTGCCGAAGCGCTGACCGTCTATCACCCGATCGGCACGGCGAAGATGGGCACCGATACCATGGCGGTGGTCGATCCCGCTGGCCTCAAGGTGCGCGGCTTCGACAATCTGCGCGTGGCGGACGCCTCGACCATGCCGACGCTGATTGGCGGCAACACCAATGCGCCGTCGATGATGATCGGCGAAAAAGCAGCCAGGGCGATGCTGTCGTAGTCTCTCATTTGCCAGCCTCCCGGGCGTTTAGGGACAAGCTAACCACTGCCACGTGAAATCGTAATTTTCGCTAATCAGTCCCTCCAGTACACCAGCGATCTGACCTCCTCGCATCCGCAGAAACTCTTGGGGGGAAAGGACGCAGAAATGTCGGTGGAAAAAATAGACACGCTTGTCGTCGGCGGTGGCCAGGCGGGGGTGGCTATGTCTGAGCATCTGAGCAAATGCGCGGTGCCGCATCTCGTTCTCGAGCGTGGCCGGATCGCCGAGCGCTGGCGTTCGCAGCGGTGGGACTCGCTCGTCGCCAATGGCCCGGCCTGGCATGACCGTTTCCCGGGCATGGAATTTTCCGTGACGGGTCCCGACGGCTTTCCCTCCAAGGAGGAGGTTGCGGACTATTTCGCCGCCTATGCAAGGCAGATCAATGCGCCGATCCGCTGCGGCGTCGAGGTCAAGCTAGCGCAAAGAAATGTCGCTCGACCCGGGTTCCGCGTCGAGACGTCGGACGGCGTGATCGAAGCCAACAGCATCGTCGCGGCGACCGGACCTTTCCAGGTCCCCGTCATCCCCGCCCTTGTCCCCGGCGATGTCGGCATTCTGCAGATTCATTCCAGCGCGTACCGAAACCCCGGACAGTTGCCAAAGGGCGCGGTGCTGGTGGTCGGGGCGGGATCGTCGGGTGTGCAGATCGCCGATGAGCTTCAGCGCTCGGCGCGGCGCGTCTACCTCTCGGTCGGCCCGCACGACCGCCCGCCGCGCGCCTATCGCGGGCGCGATTTCTGCTGGTGGCTTGGCGTTCTCGGCAAATGGGACCTCGAAACCCCGGGGCCTGGCACGGAACATGTCACGATCGCGGTGAGCGGCGCGCGTGGCGGCGAGACGATTGATTTTCGTCGGCTGGCCGCGCAGGGGCTTACCCTGGTCGGCATGACAAAAACATATCAGGACGGCGTGCTGACCTTCGCGTCCGATCTGGCGAAGAACATTGCCCGCGGTGACGCCAACCTGATGTCGCTGCTGGACGAGGCCGACGCCTATGTTGCCCGCAACGGTCTCGACCTGCCGGAGGAGCCCACGGCCCGTCGGATCGACCCGGATCCCGATTGCTTGACCAATCCGCTTCGTGAGCTCGATCTGGCCGAAGCTGGGATAGCGGCGATCATCTGGGCGACAGGATTTTCCGTCGACTACAGCTGGTTGAAGGTCGATGCTTTTGACGAGAAGGGCCGGCCAAGGCATCAGCGCGGCGTCTCGGTCGAGCCTGGACTCTATTTTCTCGGGCTTCCCTGGCAGTCGCGAAGAGGGTCGAGTTTCATCTGGGGTGTCTGGCATGATGCCAAGCATGTCGCGGACCGTATTTCGACACAGCGCAAATATCTGGCCTATCACGCTGCCGCGCGGCGCGAGACGGTGGATGCCTGACCGACGCTCACAACAGCCACGAGCCCGATCTGATGGAGACCAGGATGGCGCATACAAGAATCCGCAAGTTCAACACCAAGGACACCTATCCCGAGCAGAAGCTCGACAATGATCTCTGTCAGGCGGTCGTCACGCGGGGTGGCCGGACGGTCTATCTGCGTGGCCAGTGTCCGCAGGATCTCGACACCGCCAAGAATATCGACAGCCACGATCCGGCCGAGCAGACGCACAAGGTGATGCAGAACATCAGGCAGCTCATCGAAGAGTGCGGCGGCACCATGGAGCACCTGGTCAAGGTGGTGGTCTACATCACCGACGTGCGCCATCGCGAGGCGATCTACCGGACCATGGGCGAGTACATCAAAGGTGTTCATCCGGTTTCGACCGGCCTCGTCGTGCAGGCCCTGGCGCGGCCGGACTGGCTGGTCGAGATCGACGGCACCGCCGTGATCCCGGATTGAAAGTCATGACATTTTCCATTGTCGCGCGCTGCAGCCACACCGGCATGTTCGGGGTCGCGGTGTCATCCTCGTCGCCTGCGGTGGCCGCGCGTTGTGCCTATGCGCAGGCAGGCGTCGGCGCCATTGCCAGCCAGAACGTCACCGATCCGACGCTCGGCACGAGGGGGCTCGAACTGCTGGCGCGCGGTGCCTCGGCCGCCGAGGCGGTCGCCATCCTGAAGCGCACCGGCGCCTATAGCGACTACCGGCAGGTGCTGGCCGTCGATGCCGCCGGGACCACCGCGATCCATTCCGGACCCAGGGCGCTTGGCATCTGGGCGGAAGCGCGTGCGGACAATGTCGCCTGCGGCGGCAACATGCTGGCCCATGACGGCGTGGCGCAAGCCATGGTCGATGCCTTCCTGGCTTCTGACGGGCATCTCGGCGACCGCCTGATCGCGACCATGCGCGCCGCGCTCAAGGCGGGGGGCGAGGCCGGACCGGTCCATTCCGCCGGAATGAAGCTGGTGCGCGAGGTCGCATGGCCCGTCGCGGACCTGCGATGCGACTGGACCGAGGCCTGCCCGATCGAGGAGCTGGCGGCCTTGTGGGATCGCTACAAGCCGCAGCTCGATGCCTATGTCACTCGCGCGATCAATCCGTCCGACGCGCCGAGCTACGGCGTGCCGGGCAACGAGTAGCCAGTACGCGAGTAGCCGGATACAGGGGGAGGCATCCGCATGAGCGAACTCAGTCACAAGGACTGGATCGGCAAAGCATCGGCGATCCGTTTTCGCGACAAGGCGTTCATCGACGGCAAGACGGTTGCCGCGCGTTCGGGCCGTACCTTCGCCAGCATCAATCCGGCCACCGGCGAAACGCTGGCCGAGGTGGCGTCGTGCGGTGAGGAAGACATCGATCTGGCCGTTGCCGCGGCGCGCCGCAGTTTCGAGGCCGGCGTATGGTCGCGCACCAGCCCGGCGCACCGCAAGGAGGTGCTGCTGCGGCTGGCGCGGCTGCTGCGCGAAAACCTGCAGGAGCTTGCGCTGCTCGAGTCGCTCGACATGGGCAAGCTGGTCACCGATGCGGCGACTGTCGATGTCCCGGGTTCTGCGGCGATCTTCCAGTGGTATGGCGAGGCCATCGACAAGATCTATGACGAAGTGGCGCCGACCGGCGGCAGCGATCTGGTATTGGTGCGGCGCGAGCCGCTCGGCGTGGTCGGCGCCGTGGTGCCGTGGAATTTCCCGCTCGACATGGCGACCTGGAAATGCGCGCCCGCGCTGGCGGCGGGCAATTCGGTAGTGCTGAAGCCCGCCGAGCAGTCGCCTTTCTCGGCCCTCCGGCTGGCGGAACTTGCCGTGGAGGCAGGCCTGCCCGCGGGTGTGCTCAATGTCGTGCCTGGCCTTGGCGAGACGGCCGGCCAGGCGCTCGGCCGCCACATGGATGTGGATTGCCTTGCCTTCACCGGATCGACCTCGGTCGGCAAGATGTTCCTGCAATATTCGGGTCAGTCGAACATGAAGCAGGTCTGGCTCGAAACAGGTGGCAAGAGCCCGAACCTTGTCTTCGCCGATTGCGGCGATCTCGATGCGGCAGCCGACATGGCGGCGTTCGGCATCTTCTTCAACCAGGGCGAGGTCTGTTCGGCCAATTCGCGCCTGCTTGTGCAACGCTCCATCAAGGATGCCTTCGTAGAGAAACTGGCTGAGCGCGCGGCCGCCACCCAGCCTGGCGATCCGCTCGACCCGGCGTCGAAAATGGGCGCCATGGTCGATGCCCGCCATGCCGCCAACGTCATGCGCTTCGTCGAGGCCGGCAAGAAGACCGCGCGCCTGGTTGCCGGCGGCGATCGCGTCACGGTCAACGGCCGAGGCAGCTTCATACAGCCGACCATCTTCGACGATGTTGCCTATGACGACCCAATTGCCAGGGATGAGATATTCGGACCGGTGCTTTCGGTCATTGCCTTCGATGATGAAGAGGAAGCTATCCGTATTGCCAATGACAGCCCGTA